>NZ_BBJB01000012.1 GCF_016584665.1 Pseudanabaena sp. lw0831 | reverse complement strand
CGCCGCAACTCTATGAATGGGTTTTGGTATAGCTATATGTCCTGACAAAATTAGCTCCAACCATAAGCTCGTAACGTAGAATACGGAAAAAATTAATATTTAGTAACACAATTGTTAAATAAATCCAAAATTTTGAATTCAAATGCCATTAGTCTTCACTAAATTGGACAGAAGATAGAAGATAAAAAATAGGATCGCAGGAAATGAAATTCGAGACACCCATCCAACAAGCTTGTTACGAAAAGATTCAGCCTTGGCTAAATGACTTGTACGAAAATGTCTATTCGCCGCCCTACGATATGCCTGTATTTGTCTTACCCCTCGGATCGGCAACAGCAACTGTTGAAGTTTTACCTTGGGGAAATACAGAGGCAATCATTTCGACTTGGTCTTATGTAGTTACAGGAGCAGAAATCACTCAAGATCTGCTGAAATTCTTACTCAAAAAAAATTCTGAGATGCAATTTGGGGTCTTCAGTATTGATGATGATGGTGATATTCGTTTTCATACAACCTTAGTTGGCTCCACTTGCGATCGCGACGAATTACAAACCTCAGTATCCTCAGTCCTCCAGACCGCTGATAAATACGACGATGCGATCGTGGCAGCATGGGGCGGCGAGAGAGCTTTAGAGCGAAGTCTGTAAATTATGCGGTAAACTCTTAGAGGTTTTAAGTAAATGGTAATTTGCAGTCGTGAATTTTCAATCAGAAGCACAACAAAACTGTTATCAAAAAGTAGCTAATTGGCTGCCCGATATTTGCGATCGCATTTCCAATCCTGTTGCTGGCAACCCAATCTTTAGTTTGCAGTTCGGCTCCGCAACTGTGCTTGTGGAGATCAGACCCTTTCGTGAATCAGAATCCGTTATTTATATTTGGGCATATGTGGCGACAGATGTAGAAGTTAGTGATGAACTAATGCTCTATTTGCTCAAACAAAATGATGTTTTCCGTTTTGGCGGCTTTAGCATGGTTGATGACGGAGATATCAGGTTTCATGTAACTTTGCTGGGTACTTCTTGCCAACAAAATGAATTTAAACTTGCTCTGACTGAAGTGCTAGAAAGTGCCGATCGCTATGACGATCTGATCGTGCAACGCTGGGGTGGACGCAGAGCCGCAGATGGTCTGTTTGATATTTAAGAGACTACCAGTTCATGTTTTTACCTTTGGCTCCATCTAGCCGCGATCGCCATCCCAAACATCTTGCTGAAGTTATAGCAACTTCCACGACTGAGTTTCTTGCTCAATGTCTTGAACCTGACAATTTAGATTTTCCATTGATGCCAGCTTTTGGTAGTTGGGTAAAGTCTCAACAGGATGAGAACAGCGAGGTTATTGCCTATGGTGTGGTCTATCATGCGACAACAGCCCCGATTGATTCTGTTCATCGTGCGGTGGCTCTAGGTTTGAGCCTACAAGAGTTACGCGAACAACAGCCCCAAATTTTCGCAATGCTCCGTTCTGAAATTAAAGTTGTACTACTAGGCTTTAGTTCTGTTGGCAATATCTATCAACATCTACCTTCACAACCTCCTCAAATCCATCAAGCCGTATATGGCTGTGAAGACTCAGAAATTGAGAACTTTACAGAAGAGTTAAATTTTATCAGAACTTTAGTCCAGATGACCAATGCACCTGTGGATGAGCTAATTGCGGCAGTATTACGCAATGTCTATCAAGTGAGAAAATGCGATCGCAATTGGTTAGTTCAAGCTGGACGCAAGCTCAGCATTTTATTAAAAGATGACTACGATCGCCTCGGTGCAATCTTAGGGCAAGTTCATCCTTGACAAGGAAAAGGGAACCAATTTTTGTGGCGCGGCGAAGCCGCGCCACAAAAATTGGTTCCTTTGCGATCGCGTTGTGAGGTAGGGGCGCAGGATTACCGTTTTGCGATCGCAGTGATATGCATAAATGGTGGCGGTAATGCTGCGCCGCTACACGGGTTTTGATGTAAATGTGAAGATTTGGACGATGAATAATGCGATCGCTACTACTTTTTCGGCTTCTGGGACTTTTTCGCAAATAAATTTTGCAGTTTTTGCACTTGCTTAGCTGTTAATCCAGTCAGTTGTGCTACGACATCTACAGAAATGTTAGAACGCAGCATATTGAGAGCAATTTGATTTCTTTCTTCAGCTTTGCCTTTGGCTAAACCTTCAGCTTTGCCTTTGGCTAAACCTCTAGCTTCACCTTCAGCTAAGCCTTCGTGTAATATTTCTTGATAAATTACTGATTCTTTCATGATGTCGCTCCTGAGTAATCTTTTGATGATTTCTTTGCTTAGGGCTATACCAGATATTATAGCGGTCGAGGCGGCTACGTTACTTTGGAGTTGCTTGTCGGCAATATTTTCGATTTGCCTCGCCACTTGTCTTAAGGTTTCTTCTGGGGCGTTGGTTTGAGATAGGGTGGCAAAGGGTAATAGTCCTTGATATTGCTGAAATATTTCTGTTGGCTGCTCCCATAGCCTGATCACGTTGAAGTTATGGATTAATTCTCCAAGGTTAAATGTGGTTTCATGAACTAGCTGAGATCTCGAGGGGCTGAGATAGATGACGACTTGATGGACTTTTCTTTCGGGGTATTTACGATATAGCCGCAGTCGATAGTCGGTCATGCGGAAGGGGATGTTTTGATTGGGTTCGGTCTGAAATTCGATGTGCAGGATGATTTCGACTGATTCGAGAAATATCACGGAGTCGGCACGAATTGGCTCGACTGCGAGTTCTGATTGTTCGATTTTGGTTAGGGTGATGGGTTTGCCTAGTAGCCAACTGGCAAAGTCGCTGGAGTAGCTCTCTGCGAGGAATTTACAGACGTTATCGATCATTGCTGGGTTTGATCATTTCAAATGAATATATCATTTTGGGTTGGTTATGCTTTTTGTACCGAATACCTGTTTGGGGAATATTGCTTTATTCTGGCTGGTATGTCATTGCGGATTTTGATGTAAATGTGAGGTTTGAGCGATCGCAATACCGATCGCTAATTGCGTCGATATGCGTAAATGGTGGCGGAAATGCTACACCCCTACGGGGAATTGGTGAATATTTGGTTATATTTTTTGAAACGAGTCCCTGTTTTAGGGAATATCGCTTTATTCTGGCTGGTAGGTAACTGCGGGTTTTGATGTAAATGTGAGGTTTGGGCGATGAATAAGGTTGTCGGTATTGCGATGTTGACTTTTTTGGCTTGTGGGCAAGTGCAGATAGTGATGAGTGATAGCGTCCAAGCGCAAACAACACAAGCCCGTAAAGCAGAAGCAGATCGGCTAATGAAGTTAGGGAATCAGCAATATTACAAGAGTCAATATAGAGAAGCCTTTCAATCATTGGAGCAAGCCTTACAAATTTATCGAGAAATTAAAGATCGCAATGGTGAGACAACGTTACTCAATAATTTAGGAAGTGTATACGACAGTCTTGGAGGGTATCAGAAAGCAATTGACCTCTATCAGCAATCTTTAGTGATCACAAAGCAAATCGGTGATCGCAATGGTGAAGCAGGGTCACTCAATAATTTGGGTGCTGTATACGGCAGTCTTGGACAGTACCAGAAAGCAATTGATTTCTATCAGCAATCCTTAGCGATCCTAAAGCAAATCGGTAACCGCAATGGTGAAGCTACGTCGCTCAATAATTTGGGACTTGCATACAGGAATCTCGGACAGTACCAGAAGGCAATTGATTTCTATCAGCAATCCTTAGCGATCCTAAAGCAAATCGGTAACCGCAATGGTGAAGCTACGTCGCTCAATAATCTAGGACTTGCATACAACTATCTTGGACAATACCAGAAAGCAATTGATTTCTATCAGCAATCCTTAGTGCTCAAAATACAAATCGGCGATCGCAATGGTGAAGCTACATCAATCAATAATCTGGGGAATGCATACGATAATCTCGGACAGTACCAGAAAGCAATTGATTTCTATCAGCAATCCTTAGCGATCAAAAAGCAAATCGGCGATCTCAATGGTGAAGCATCGTCACTCAATAATCTGGGTGCTGCATACAGCGCTCTCGGACAGTACCAGAAAGCTATTGATTTCTATCAGCAATCCTTAGTGCTCACAAAGCAAATCGGTAATCGCAATGGTGAAGCTACATCTCTCAATAATTTGGGACTTGCATACAACAGCCTTGGCCAGTACCAGAAGGCAATTGATTTCTATCAGCAATCCTTAGCGCTCCAAAAGCAAATTGGCGATCGTAATGGTGAAGCTACATCGCTCAATAGTCTGGGTGGTGCATACAACAATCTTGGACAGTATCAGAAGGCAATTGATTTCTATCAGCAATCCTTAGCAATCCAAAAGCAAATCGGCGATCGCAATGGTGAAGCAAAATCACTCAATAATTTAGGACTTACATACGACAGTCTCGGACAGTACCAGAAAGCCATTGATTTCTATCAGCAATCCTTAGCAATCCAAAAGCAAATCGGTGATCGCAATGGTGAAGCAAGATCACTCAATAATTTGGGACTTGCATACGACAGCCTCGGACAGTACCAGAAAGCCATTGATTTCTATCAGCAATCCTTAGCGATCAAAAAACAAATCGGCGATCGCAATGGTGAAGCTACATCTCTCAATAATCTGGGAAGTGCATACGATAGTCTCGGACACTACCAGAAAGCCATTGATCTCTATCAGAAGTCTTTAGTAATTCTAAAGCAAATCGGAGATCGCAATGTTGAAGCAAGGTCACTCAATAATCTGGGTAGCGTATACAGAAAACTCGGACAGTCCCAAAGAGCCATTAATTTCTATCAGCAATCCTTAGCGATCACAAAGCAAATCGGTGATCGCAGTGGTGAAGCAATATCGCTCAATAATCTGGGCATATCCTTTAATAAACTTAACCAACCCGAACTAGCTATTCTCTCTTACAAACAATCCATCAACGTTACTGAATCCATCCGCAAAGACATACGCGGACTTAACAAAGAAGAACAAAAATCCTATTTAGATACCGTAGCAAAACGCTATCGCAACCTCGCAAACCTCCTCCTCCAACAAGACCGCATCATCGAAGCCCTGCAAGTCCTCGATCTCCTCAAAGTCCAAGAACTCGAAGACTATCTCAAAAACATCAAAGGCAGTGAGAGATCGGCGCAAGGTGTCCGACTTTTAGAACCAGAGAAATCTATTAGCGATAAGCTGTTAGCAGTTAACTTTGAGAATAGCCCTGAAATTAACAGCCAACTTGCTAAGCAGATACAACAACTTCCCAAATCTGAAATCAATAAAGTACCCGACTATCTCCAAAAAATCCCTCAAGGAACAGTCTTACTTTATCCGTTGATTCTTAGCGATCGCATAGAAATCATCCTCTTCTCACCCAACACCATCCCCATCAGCCGCACCGTCAAAATCTCGCAAAAAGAACTAGAAACCCCAGTGATTGATTTTAGATCTGGACTCCTTGATGCTGGTTCCGAAGATGTCAAAGAACCTGCGACGCAACTCTACAAATTGCTGATTAAACCCATCGAAGCCGACCTCACCCAAGCCAAAACTACCACAATTCTCTACGCACCCGATGGCATCTTGCGCTATATTCCCCTTGCCGCACTCTATGACGGGAAACAATGGCTAGCAGAGAAATACCGCATTAGTAATCTGATCGCCTACAGCCTCTTCGACTTTTCACCAAAGCTAAATACTCAACCCAACATCCTCGCAGGAGCATTTGGCGGCAAAGCAGGCGAGGAAAAGTTTCGACAAAAGCCCTTACCTGCCACACTTATAGAAGTTCAAGCGATCGCAAATTCATTTCAAAACTCAGTCATCTTAACCGAAGAAGGTTTTAGTCGCCAAGAGATCGAATCTCAATTCAAAAATCATAATATTCTTCACCTTGCTACCCATGCATCGTTTAACACAGGTACACCCGACAATTCATTCATCATTTTTGGCAATGGCGACAAAATCAAGCTCAATGAAATTTCTGAATGGCAGATTCCGAATATAGATTTGATTATGTTGAGTGCTTGTGAGACTGGAGTTGGTAAGCTTGGCGATGGAGTAGAAATATTGGGATTTGGCTATCAAGTCCAGAAAGCAGGAGCAAAAAATGCGATCGCCTCTCTTTGGAAAGTTGATGATGATGGAACTCAAGCATTAATGGCAGCTTTTTATGATGAACTCAAAAAAGGCGATGTTACATCCACTGAGGCTCTACATAGAGCGCAAGTTGCTCTGATCAAATCACCCCAATATAATCATCCTTTCTACTGGTCAGCATTTTTTGCGATCGGGAATGGACTGTAGACAGATAGAGGTTATTCCCTTCCCACCAGATGAATAGGTGTTGTCGAGCTAATAATTAGCGGTGCGCGGCAGAAATGCAGAAAGAAACTCCTAATCTCCTCAAAGTGAAAAGCTAATAGCCTATAATCCTAGTACATCCTCATTGAGGCAATAACCATGGTAGCCATCACAGAGCAGAGATCGCTTGCCAAATCAATAGACGCAGAGATAACCTATCCCACATCAGACGGTGAACCCTTGGCAGAAACACAGGAACATATTTGGGCAATCTTAACTACCCTGAGTATTTTCTCGCAATATCTGACAGGCAAACAAGCTGTTGTTTTTGCGAATCAGTTTTTTTATTACATCGAAAAAAAGCCCATGGCGAGAGTCGCGCCTGATGTGATGGTGGTCTTCGACATTCCAGTAAAGCTCTATGGCAACTACAAACTATGGGAAGGTCAACAAACTCCTGCCATCATTTTTGAGATGACCTCCGCAGGTACTAAAGAAACTGATTGGAACTTTAAAAAGATGTTGTATGAGCAGCTAGGAGTCAAGGAATATTGGATGTTTGACCCCTATGGCGATTGGATTGCTGAACAGTTGCGTGGCTATCGACTCAGTGACGAAGGCTTATATAGACCGATTACAGATAATTGTAGCGAAGTTCTACAGTTGCGATTTCAAGCAGAAGGCTATTTGATCGGCATTTATCGATTAGATAACAATCAAAAATTGCTCACTCCTGATGAGTTACTACTAGCTTCGCAGGAAGCAACTAAACAAGCTAAAGAAGCCAATAAACAAGCTCAAGAAGCCGAGCAAAGGGCGCAAGTGGAAAAAGCCAGAGCCGATCGCCTCGCCGAAAAGTTGCGTCAATTAGGAGTTGAGTCTACAGATAATGACGTTGAAACGATTTTGTAGGGGCGTGGTTAAACGAACCACAAGAGATTTTGGTCTGGGTTTGAGCGCAAAGCGCTGTAAGGGCTGGGAGGATCGTAGCAAATCGCTGTAAATGTTTCTTAAGGATTTAATGTTGAAAGGACATTTGCTCCTGTGACCGTGACAGTCTGCAATTCGAGATTTGCTACAGCGCGATCGCCTCTCACATTGAGATTTTTATCGGGCTGTTGATAGACGATATTGCCATTAGCCGTAATCATTTTCGTCGGAATCAACCATTCCACCTTATCGGCATTAACCACACCTTGAGTAGAACTAAAACTTGCAGATACTTCCCCGATGAGATTAATCTGCTCTTTTTCTACTTGGGCTTCTCCTTTCTGAGCCTTGACGACAATCCCACGACTCTTACTCGTTCCTGTAAAAGGAACTGGTAGAGTTACCAACTTTTTCTCAAGATTCCAAACTGCCTGAGCAGCCTCAAGGTCAACATCTAGTTTTGGATCTTTGGCTTTGATATCACCAGTGAAAGTAACTTCCTTTTTCTGAATATCCCAATCACCTTTTTTTGCAGTTAGTTGCAATTTATCTTTGACTTGGATCACAGAAATAGGAACATCAGTAAACACGCGATCGCGCTTCGCATCCCAAGTAACTTTCTCACTCTTCATTTCTAAAGGTGGCTCTACCGCAACCACAACTACTTGCTTCTCCATGCTATACAGATTGACACTGGGTTTAGCTGTTAATTCCTTGCCCGTCATGGTCAGCTTGTCTTCAGGTTTATCAATTTGGATATTGCCAGTAGCCTTGAGCAGATCTTCCTCTGATTGCCAGACCATGCGATCGGCTTTCATATTGATCTTTTCTTGAACTGCGATCGCCCTAATATTTCCCTCAAGCGAAATTGCTTTACTGGCTTGGTCAATAGTGCCTTTATTGCCAGTTGCTTCCATAAGTGGTTCACCATCACGATAAAATTTCCCTTTTACATCTTCGACATCAGCAATTTTGCGATCTTCTCGATAGGTAGCACGTTTAGCTTGAATTTCCCAGAGCAGCTTCCCATTAGCATCAAATTCAGTGAGGGTAATATTCTGAAGGCTAGAACCAGCCGTTTGAGCAGTTTTATTGAGGCTTGTGACGGAGGGTCGCAAAAATATAAACCATCCCAACGCAAACAACAGCACTGTTGCTACAAAGATGGTGATAAACAGGCGCAAATTACGACGGCTAAATATTTGTTGCATGATGCTTCTTGATAAAGTTAGGTGATTTGCGCCGTGCTTCGCACAGTGAAAGAATCCATTTTTTGTAAGGGCGGCAAAGCCGCCCTCACAAAAAATGATTCTTGATTTTTATTATTGCTGCATGGCGATCATTTCTGCCATATCTTCAGGTGAGATCGCCTGAAACTCACCTTGAAAATTAGCAATTTGCTCGATCGCAGCATCAAGACAATCAAAGCCATCCTGCACCGACTCAATCCGACAAAGGCGATCGCGCAAAGCCGCCGCACCGACAAAACCCTTCGCATACCAAGTCATATGCTTACGGGATTGACGAATACCGCGTATACCTTTGTAGTCCCAAAGCCCCTGTAAATGTTCTTTAGCCACTTGTAAACATTTGATCGCAGTTGGCTTCGGCAAATATTCACCCGTTTTCAAAAAATGATCGACCTCGCCGACCAAAAACGGATAGCCCAAAGTCCCCCGCGAACACATCACCCCATCCGCGCCCGTCTGCACTAAACAAGCGATCGCAGCCTCCACTGAAAAAATATCACCATTGGCAATTACAGGAATCGTCAGTACCTCTTTAACCTTACGAATCCATTCCCACTTGGCGTTACCTGTATAGCCCTGCGATCGCGTCCTCGCGTGGACAGTGATCATCTTTGCACCTGCATCCTCCATCCGCTTAGCAAAATCCAAAATCGTAATTTCGGCATCGTCCCAACCGATACGAGTTTTTACAGTGACAGGAATATCGACAGCCCCAACTACCGATCGCACAATTTGGGCGGCAAGTTCAGGCTGACGCAATAAAGACGAGCCACCGCCCTTTTTGGTAATTTTATTGACGGGGCAACCCATATTAATGTCTACGGTGTCTGCACCCTCGGCAACTGCCTTTTGCGCCGCCTCTGCTAAGAAATCAGGGCGACAATCAAAAAGCTGAATGCTAATTGGTGTTTCATGGCGATCGATTTCCATCAATTTTGGCAAAGCCGACCTGTGATGCAAATCCGTAGCGCTGATCATCTCGGTATATAGCATTGAATCGGGAGCATAGCGTCTTACTAACCGCCGAAATACCAAATCCGTCACCCCTGACAATGGCGATTGCAGCACCCGACTTTTGAGGATGACATTGCCAACAGTTAAAGGTTCAGCATATTTTTGCGGTAATTTTGATAGACCAGAAATCATGTCTGCAAATTTTGCCCTAAAAGTTGATCATTTTTTGCTTTCTTGGGCGCTATATACAAAGGTATAGTAGTTTTAAGATTTTTTGTGACTCTTCGTCTACGAGCGATCGCACTCACGCTAATAAAAAAGCACATAAATCAAATAAAATTAAGGAGAAAAAATTTGTCTAAAAAACATCCAGTTATTTCTGTAACAGGCTCGTCAGGGGCTGGTACTAGTACCGTTAAACGTGCTTTTGAACATATCTTCTTGCTGGAAAATATTAAGGCAGCGATCGTGGAAGGCGATAGCTATCACAAATATAACCGTCTAGAGATGCGTGAAGTCATGAAAAAAGCTGCGGCTGAAGGGCGCAACATGAGTCACTTCGGCTTAGAAGCAAATGTGTTAGATAAACTAGAAGCACTCTTCAAAGAATATGGCGAGACAGGTAATGGTCAAAGACGTTACTACCTCCACAGTACCGAGGAAGCCGAGCATCACAATGGTCGTTTAGGTACTGAGGCAAAACCTGGGGAATTCACGCCTTGGGAAAGCATCGAATCTGGCACAGACATGCTTTTCTATGAAGGTTTGCATGGTGGTATCGCTGCCAAAGATATTGACGTATCTAAGTATGTTGATTTATTGGTGGGTGTAGTTCCCATTGTGAATTTGGAATGGATTCAAAAAATTCATCGTGATAATGCTGAACGTGGCTATAGTGCAGAAGCGATCGTTGATACGATTTTGCGCCGGATGCCCGATTATGTAAACTACATCGCGCCTCAGTTCTCCAATACTCATATCAACTTCCAGCGTGTTCCGACCGTTGATACTTCCAATCCTTTCATCTGCCGCGATATTCCTACCCTTGATGAAAGCTTCGTGATCATCCATACCAATCGTTGCTTCCATGAGAAGTTCAAGATTGATTTCCCATACTTACTCGATATGATCCATGATTCATTTATGTCTCGTCATACGACTTTGGTTGTCCCTGGCGGCAAAATGGGCTTTGCGATGGAGTTGATTCTCCAGCCACTCATCGATTCAATGCTGATTGAATCGAAAAAGCTGAAATCATAGATAAAAAGGGGCGCAATGCGCCCTTTTTTATGAGCGATCGCACCAAGCCTGTTCTACAAATTCTAAAAACTCTGTTTGAAATTTCTCCGTTGAGAAGCGCATCGCATTTTCGTGACAAGTCGCAGGTAAAATGAGATCGCTATTTTCTTCAAACTCAAGCACGGCTTCACGGATACTTATCACCGTCTGTTCTGCAAAAAATACACCTGTAGGGCGATCGTAGTCTAAGCCACGTACTGATTCGCTCACGCCACCTCGACCATAGGCAATTACAGGCGTACCGCAAGCTTGAGCTTCTACGGGCGTAATCCCAAAATCCTCCTCGGACGCAAATACAAAGGCTTTAGCATTTTGCATGTATCCACGTAATAAATCTGGCTCTAAATGCCCAAGGAACTTGATATTACTGCTTGATTTGGCGCGAATTTTTGCCATCTGTTCGCCATCACCAATCACAATTAATTGGCGATCGCCCATTTGCGAAAATGCTTCCACAATTAGATCAATCCGTTTATAGGGAACTAACCGTGAAGCGGTGAGATAGAAATCCTGCTTTTGTTCGCAAAGTGTATAATTTTGCAAATCCACGGGTGGATAGATTACTTCTGAAGATCGTCGATAGACTTTCTGAATCCGACGAGCAATAAATTTGGAATTAGCAATAAATAGATCAACACCGTTGGCTGTGCGTGTATCCCACATCCTAATTTGATGCAAAATCCATCTCGCAATCCAGCTTTTAATACCTCGTTCTAAATTTGACTCTTTTAAATATTGATGTTGCAAATCCCAAGCATAGCGAATTGGTGAATGCACATAGGAAATATGTAATTGATGCGGTGCTGTCAGAACTCCTTTAGCTACAGCATGGGAACTAGAAATAATGAGGTCATATGCTGACAAATCTAGCTGCTCGATCGCTAAGGGCATAAGCGGCAAATATTGGCGAAACTTCGTTTTGGCGAAAGGAAGCTTTTGAATAAAAGTAGTTGTAACTTTTTTGTTTTGAATAAAGCCCCGTTGAGAATCATTGAGAAAATCCACGATCGCAAACAGATCGGCATGGGGAAATAAATTTAAAATTTGCTCAACTACGCGCTCCGATCCTGCATAGGTCACAAACCATTCATGGACGATCGCAATTCGTAAATGTTCGAGTTCTGACATGATTAAGTTAAGACCAAATTCACAGTTTTCACGAAGATTGTTTTGATATAAAGATAAAAAGCTCAAAAGAGAGTTGCGGCGCAAAGCGCCGCAACTCTCTTTTGAGCTTTTATCTTGTCCTAACATAAGTGGCTATAGCTATGTTGTTTAATAGTGAAACTTACAAGATATAATGGCGATCTCCTCGTCTGTTACCCTATACACTAGGCGATGTTCATCTGTAATGCGTCTCGACCACAAGCCTGACAGCTCATGCTTTAATGCTTCGGGCTTACCTAATCCAGTGAAAGGATCGCGATGGATATCTTTGATGAGAGTGACGATTTTGCTGTAAATTTTCTTGTCTTGCGTTGCCCATTGGTTAAATTCATCGAATCCACGAGCTAAAAATGCTACTTTTCTCATAATGCAGCAATGTCAACGTAGATATAGTTCTGTGGTTGTTTTAATTCTTCCAAGCCTTCAATTAGATTGCGGCGATTAGCTTCTGTGGAGAGTAAATATGCTGTTTCGTCAATATCTATTTGTGATTCTTGCTCAATTAACAAGATAGCTTCCACAATAGTTCCTTCAGGAAGATTGATGATCGGCATATCTAGTCTGCCATTTTTTACTATGGCTTTGTATTTGATGGCGTTCATCGCGTTTTAGTAAGATGACTATAATTTGTATTGTATGTCAGGGTAAAGAAAAAATACTGATTTTAGAGTATTTGGCGCAGAGAGAATTATGGTTAAAATAGCAACGTTGAACTCACCTGATTTATGAAGTTTCACCGAACTGCTTCTACATTAGCCTCTTTGGGGCTAGCGATCGCTAGTCTTGCCAGCCTCTCAGCATTAACAATTTTTCCGCACATGACTGAGACTGCGATCGCCCAAGACGCTGCACCAGATGTCACGACTACATCAAGCGCTAAAGAGATCACCTTAGCCAAGCATTTGCGTAAAATAGGAGCAAAGCTATACACCGCCTATTGGTGTCCCCATTGTCATAGCCAAAAACAGCGCTTTGGGAAGGAGGCTGTAAAACAGTTAGAAGTGGTTGAATGCGATCAGCGCGGTGTCAATCCTCAAACCCAACTTTGCCGCGACAAGAAAGTGCGAGCTTATCCCACATGGGAGATCAACGGCAAACTCTATCCAGGAAATCACTCCCTAGAGAGCATTGCTAACTTCTCAAAATATCGTGGCAACTTGTAAGTATGCTGGAAAAGAGTTTAAGGCGGCGCGAAGCGCCACCTTAAACTCTTTTGATCTTGCGTGATCTGGCTTTACATGCATTAATTGAGTCCAATGCACTAAATAGCTAAATTTGCAACTAGTAGTTTCGGGAAACTTGTTAGTGTAGTTACCGTCCTACTAAAAAATAGTAATTTTCTGCATAAACATTGTATATAGGTTAAGAAGGTATTTAATAAGCCCTTGATTTTGCGCTTATTAATCTTCCAGTTTCTTTTGATTACCGCGAACCTTGCAGGCTAATATGTCTACTCTTGTCATTGTCGAATCGCCCACTAAGGCACGCACCATTCGGAATTTTTTGCCTGCTGGATATCGAGTAGAGGCATCAATGGGGCATGTGCGCGATTTGCCACAATCAGCTAGTGATATTCCTGCCGAACTAAAGGGTACGGAATGGGCGAAGCTCGGCGTAAATGTTGATGCTGACTTTGAGCCACTGTACATCGTACCAGACGACAAGAAAAAGATCGTCCGGGAACTGAAGTCAGCGCTAAAAGGTGTTAAGGAACTGATACTAGCGACTGACGAAGACCGTGAAGGCGAGAGTATTTCTTGGCATTTGTTGCAAATCTTGCAGCCAAAAGTGCCGATCAAACGCATGGTATTCCATGAGATCACCTCTGAGGCGATCAAAGCGGCGCTAAAAGATTGCCGCCAAATCGACGATCGCCTAGTCCATGCCCAAGAAACCCGCCGCATACTTGATCGCCTTGTGGGTTACACGCTTTCGCCTCTGCTTTGGAAAAAAATTGCATGGGGCTTGTCAGCTGGACGAGTCCAGTCCGTAGCCGTGCGCGTAATCGTCAACCGTGAACGTGAACGCCGTGCTTTTAAATCTGGTAGTTATTGGGACTTGAAAGCAAATTTGTTTGCGCCAAAACAAGAATTTCCTGTGCAGCTAGTCTCAGTTGGCGGCGTGAATGTTGCCACTGGCAAAGATTTTGATGAGGCGACGGGCAAAATTGCCAAAGGACGCAAAGTTTTATTGTTGGATGAAACAGCAGCGATCGCACTGCAACAAAAACTAAATGGCAAAGTCTGGTCTGTGAGCAATCTTGATGAACGCCCCACCATCCGCAAACCATCCCCACCTTTCACCACCTCGACATTGCAACAAGAAGCTAACCGCAAACTGCGCTTGTCGGCACGGGATTCGATGCGTGTGGCGCAAGCTTTGTACGAGCAGGGCTTTATTACCTATATGCGGACTGACTCGGTGCATCTGTCGCAACAGGCGATCACGGCGGCGCGTCAATGCGTGACAAGTATGTATGGCAATAACTTCCTCAGCAAAGAGCCACGCCAATATGTGACCAAATCCAAGGGCGCACAGGAAGCCCACGAGGCAATCCGTCCCGCAGGTGAGACTTTCCGCACTCCTCAAGCCACAGGGCTGTCAGGACGTGAGTTAGCACTCTATGACCTGATTTGGAAGCGTACCGTTGCCTCACAGATGGAGGATGCTCGACTGACGATGCTTAGCGTGCAATTGACCGTTGAGGATGCTTTATTCCGTGCATCGGGCAAGCGTATTGATTTCGCAGGATTTTTCCGCGCCTATGTTGAAGGCTCCGATGATCCCGATGCAGCGCTTGAAGAAAAAGAGGTAATGTTGCCTCCGCTCAAAGTTGGGGATCATCCAGTCTGCCGTGAATTAAATACGGTCGGACATGAAACTCAACCGCCTGCGCGATTTACCGAAGCGGCTCTTGTGAAGATGCTCGAAAGTGAAGGCATTGGTCGCCCCAGTACCTATGCCAGCATTATCGGCACAATCTGCGATCGCGGCTATGTGCAGCTTGTAAATAATGCCCTAATTCCTAGCTTTACTGCTTTTGCGGTCACCAGTTTATTAGAAGAGCATTTCCCCAATCTCGTCGATCCTAGTTTCACTTCCAAAATGGAACAAACCCTTGATGACATTTCGATGGGTACGGTGGAATGGCTTCCCTACCTCAAGAAATTCTACTCAGGAGAGCAGGGATTGAGCGGACAGGTGAAGTCTCGCGATAGTCTGATCGATGGAGAATCAGCAAGAACTGTGCGGCTAGAAGGTTTAGATGATGATGTCAAGGTTAAAATCGGTAAGTTCGGCGCATATATCCAAGTTGGAGAAGGCGATCGCACGGTTAATTCTTCCATTCCTCAAAACCTGACTCCTTCCGATCTAGTTCCCGAAAAGATTGAACTTCTGCTCAAACAGAAGCTCGAAGGGCCAGATCAAGTTGGTATCCATCCAGAACTGAATGAGCCAATCTTCATGATGATGGGTCAATATGGCCCCTATGTGCAGTTAGGTCAAGCCACGGATGCTGTTCCCAAACCTAAACGCGCTTCATTGCCAAAGGGAATGCAGCCAGAAAATGTCACCGTCGATATTGCGGTCAAGTTACTAGCTTTGCCGCGCACTTTGGGCGCTCATCCCGATACTGGTAATCGCGTGTTTGTAAATACGGGTAGATTTGGCCCCTATGTTTGCCATACCAAAGGCAACGGAGACAAGGACGACAATAGATCGCTAAAGTCCACTGATGATCCCTACACGATCACCTTTGAACGTGGTTTAGAATTGCTCGCCCAACCCAAAACTCTACGTGGAGCCTCCGCTGCCAAGGTTTTGAAATCCCTCGGCAAACATCCCGATGATGATGATGCGATCGAGATTCTCGATGGTAAGTATGGCGCATACGTGAAGCATGGCAAGGTAAATGTGTCGCTAACTAAGGAGCAGACCGTCGAAGGGCTGACCTTAGAGGAGGCTCTGTCGATGTTGGCAAGTAAGTCTGGCAAAAGTACTAGTAAGCGCACTAAGTCAACTTCTAGTGACACCAAGAAAACCACCACGAAAAAATCCACAGCAACTAAAGCCGCAACAACCAAAACCGCCGCAAAAACAACTAAAAAGGCGACAACTACCAAAAAAGCTGCTGCAACTAAGTAATCAGCGATCGGTTTACAGTAATAACAAACAAAAGCTTTGCTGAGCAAAGCTTTTGTTTGTTTGGTTTCAGCAGAATACAATAACTAATTCTAGCGATTGCATTTTGTAACCGATAGTGATCAATCAGAATCACATTAGGCGTAATGGACATTAAGGCATTGATCGCAGTCAGGCATTTTGAGTATTGGTTTTATGATTTGTCACGATAACCAATCCACTTGTAAAGATAGGCGATCGCGGAATTCTGTTTATAGAATATAAATAAAATGTTAACTAGCAAAACCTAAAGCCTTCAATACCAATGGTAGTAGCTTACTACACGAATCTACTATCTTTGCAGTGTCAGGAAGGCTTTTTAGAGTTGCACTGAACATTTTCATTGCCTTTCGTGTTAATCCTTCTTTTTTTGTAGGTTCCTCAACATGTTTTGCCTCAGCTAGGGCTTGAACTTGCTCTAGCAAATCAGCTTTGTCTGGGTCAGGCAGTTCCTTATCGTTTTGAATAGCTTGTTGTAGTTGAGTCAAAAGTTCTTTAAGACTAGGTTCATCTGATTTAGTAGTATCTGGCAACTGATTAATCGCATTAGTTACATTTCCATTAATAGAGCCAAGGTTAACAACCCCACTCACATCCCCACCTACTAAGCCACTGATATCACCAATGTTACCACTTGCATTAATATTGATGCCCTTATTCTCTGTCATGATCGCTCCTGCTTGAATAACGTGAATGATGTCCGCTCTAACTGTTGTATTATGTATTCCAGTCTGGATAAATTTTTCTATCATACCCTGCATGGAGCGAATTTCAGCATCCTTCTCAGCTAGCTTCATCTGAAAGGACATTGGTAATTCTCTCCTAATTCGATCGTAATCGGTAAAGTATTCATTACTTAACTCAGATTTGTTTGCACTCTGTGCAGTTATGTACCTTAAATTCAACCCATTATCCCCACGCCGCTCAATTGCTACAAACTTCAGCTCCTCATCTGGATGGTTGGCTGATAGATTCTTGAGGGCAATTGAAATTGCACGAGGGTCAAAATCTTGTCTGTGGTATAAATCCAGTGTATCGATAAAAGGCTTGACAAAATCAGAGAATTCTCCATCAGCAAAAGTTTCTCTCAGATTATCTGGTTTCCTTAAAGGGTTGGGATTTTCTTTTGTCGGTAAGCGCATGAAAACATATTCACATTGAACGTTCTCAAACTCAGTTTTGGCGGTAATTCCCCAATCCTGAATAAATGCCCCTGTCAAGTTCGCTTGAGTCAAATTACAACCATCTAGTTGAGTTTGTATAAGCTTAGATCTTACTAAAATGGCATTTCGGAGATCAGCGTAACTGAGGTCAGCACCAATGAAGCTAGCATCTGACAGGTTAGCTTCTTGCAAGTTGATCCCCCGAAGATCTTGATGATCAAAGTTCAATCCCTGCCCCTGTCTTGTAGTAAGCAATTGTCTAACTTGTGCATTTTTTAGGTATGTCGTTTCCGATCTAACGCGATCTAGCATTAAGGAATCGTATAGGCGGATACGGGTCAAGTTAGCTTGCCTAAAGTCAATACTTTTGAGCATAGCCTTAGTGAAGTCTGCATCAGTCAAGTTAGCCCCACAAAACCTAGTTCCACCTATAGTCGCAAAGTCAACAGCTATTTCAAGAATAAAAGCATATTTCTCATTGCCATCTATGGCTTGCTGACCTATATAAGCACTCATTACTCCCGTAATTAAGGCTATACCAAAACCTCCCGTTCCGACTAAGAAATCAACTGAAAAAGAACCAATTACGGATGCTGTAACAGATATACTTACAGCTAAAGCTAAAATCACCCCCCCAGCAACAGCCCCAGCCCAAGCAACAAAAATTGCATTGCTCGTAATCACGACTAGAGTCAAAACCATTGTGGCAATCC
The DNA here is from genome assembly GCF_016584665.1 of Pseudanabaena sp. lw0831. Classification (GTDB taxonomy): domain Bacteria; phylum Cyanobacteriota; class Cyanobacteriia; order Pseudanabaenales; family Pseudanabaenaceae; genus Pseudanabaena. The sequence continues at coordinate 46,329 of NZ_BBJB01000012.1, read as the reverse complement.
CACCCAAGGTTCCGACGATAACTCCAGACAAGCCTGCCATTACAGATACAGACAGTGAGATGTTACCAGTAATTGCCCCAACTAAAGCAAGAATCCCAACAATTACTCCAGCAGTTCCCAAAGCTTTGGGAACTGCTAAAATCCCATGATCTAAAATAATTGCAATGAAAGTTAAAAAGCTTGTTATTATAATTAATACTGCGACTAGGTTGTTAGAAATGGAAGTAAGTAAGAACCCAGTCCAAGCGCCCGCAACTGCTGAACAGAATCCTGATAATGATGACAAAAATAACGCAACGACTGTTAAGACAACAATCCATTTCTGTTGTAAACCAGCCTTAGAACTTATGAATTTTGTATCAGTTAGATTTGCATTACTAAAATTCGTACCTCGAATATCGGCATTACTAAAATTCGCACCTCGAACATTGGCATTACTAAAATTCGCATGAAAGAGATTTTCGCCTTTGAAGGAACGCCCTTGAATATTTTGATTAGAAAAATCTTTATACTTGAACATATTTGATCACATAGGTTAGGACGATCATTTTGTTAACCTTTCTTCAAATTCATGACCTGCTTCAGCATGACAAGTATTGTCAATGAAATCGGATATCCATGAGACTGAGCCTATTTGCTTATTGGTGAATTTGATGTCATCATCCGCAAAACTATACCAAAAATCTAATGGAGTCGTTCCTTTTATATTCAGAGGATTTTTCACCCTTATCTCTATATATTTTTTGTTGGAGTACCATGAACAAACTAATTGTTGTCCATCTATCACCAGATTTTTCTTTCCATCTTTTCTGATCGTGTACCAAAAAGCAGGAGTATCCTTAACAGCAATCCAGTCATAATTTTTTTGCTTAAGATCATACCAGATTAATATTACATATTCATTTTTGCTAACAGGTAAAGACTTCCAATACCATTTCCTCTGTCCATAATGACTTCGTTTCTCTTCTCTTATATGAGTTTGTGCTATTTCGTCTAACTCTTTTGCATCGGCACAACATTCATATGGTAGACCAGTTGAGGTTGAAGCATAAACATAGATATATCGTATATGTTTGTATATGTTCTGCTCAGATCTGTTTTTTACTTCCTCCCATTTCGGTCCTTCAGTCATATCACTTTTATATGGAATGCTGTAGTATCGTTCAGTATTAATTGTTGAAATTAGTAATACAGCAATTAAGCTAAACAAAAAAATTACAGTTAGAAAATTATTTGATTGCTTCATTTCTCATCAAAGTGTTTGTAGTAGACTGATTGTAGTTATTTTTGTCATTGTCTCCAACAAATTTTAGATATGAATTTAAATGTAGCTAGAAGATTTTTTTATTTCCTCTGTATTAATACTTGCTTTTTTTTGTACCCTGTCTTAAATCAAGGAAATCAAGTAATTCATATACTCAAATTATCTATTGATAGCTGGATTCCTTTCATCCCATTTTTTAGTATCTTCTATATTCTTTATATTCCGTTTCTTTTTGTAACTTTATTGTATTTCATGTTTTTTAGTAGAAACTTTAGTCATGCAGGTTTTTCTTTTGTATTTTGTTTTCTGATATCTTTTTTATTCTATGCTTTTTACCAAACAACTATCATTAGACCCAGTATTACAGAAATAGATTTTTTTTCAAATGTTGTTTTGTTTATCTATGCAAATGATAAGCCCTATAATTGTTTTCCGAGTCTCCACGTTTCTCTGTCTATCCTTTCTTTTCTACTTTGGCAAAAAAGTTTTCCTAAAGTAAAAATCATAATGGGGACTTTCGTTTTCCTGATTATTCTATCCACTGTTCTTATCAAGCAACATCATACCCCTGATGTCATCGGTGGGATTATTCTATCAATTACAAGTTTTTATTTTGGGCAGTTATTCGAGATCAAGATCGCCGCTTCAAATCATTTGATAAAGCGCGATCCTCTAAGATAAAGCATTTTCCAGCTTATTGAGACAGTATTTGCAAAGTTTACGAATTCTTGCAAATTCACCCAAAGTCTCTACAAAATTAAGATGTAGTTTTTTCTTTGGAGGCGTAGGTTTAGAAGCTACTGTTTATGTGTCATAAACGTTTTACTTGTTAGTTTCATTATTTATTCGCCACCAAGAAACTCGATTTTTTAAAGCCTTACAGCAAGAGCCTTCCAAAATGGCATTTTGCAAGTGGCAAAAAATTAAAGACACTAACTTTTACTTGATATGTTTTGTCTATTCACTTTCAATGAAATGACTTGGTAGTAGAAGAATTAAGCTCCCTCTATAGAGTCCGCGCAGCAGATTCTTCCAATAATTTTCTATACTAAACAACGATCTCGATATTCATGTGTGCGATCGCACTTTGTAACACCACCAGATCCAAAAATCGCAGTATGTCCTAGCATACGAAATTAACTACACCGATGACTGTTAAAGAAATTACCGATCTCATCACTAAACTCTCCACAGGTTTGCTATTTCCAAGTGAGTCCGAATATCCTCTAGAGCCTTTCACTTGGAAATCGACAACCCTAAATCGTAAAACCATCCTGCCCCAAGCGGGTAAACCCGCGAAAACACCGATCGAAGAGATCGCCTTAGAAGAATTTTTTGCGCCCATTGTCACCGATGAAGAATGGTTTGAAGATGAAGATCGTGAAATTGCTCAACGCTTTCGTGATCTTCAAACTGCGATCGCTACCTTAGAAAATGCCCAAGTATTTCCCCTTGGCAAAGTCGAGATCGACGTTTTTATTGTTGGCGAGATCGGACAAGACCTTGTTGGATTAAAAATTAAAGTTATTGAAACCTAACAACCTTTCTTTGACTCTATCAGCTCTTGAATATCAGGCGGCACATTGGAAAAAAGTCATCGCCTGTTAATTTTTCAACATCATCAACCGACAAGCAAAAATCTTGCCACTTATTGTTGCGTCCTTACTTGTTCGGCATAAGCACAGCGATCGTGCGAGTGCTAGCGGTTACACCTGCTAAACCTTTTGTGGGGTCGTCAAGAAAGAAGATTACTTTCCACATGGTTTCAGGTACAGTGATTTTGCCCTCAACTGAGAAACAGCAATATTGCTGCCTTCGCCACCAGTGCCAAAGCCACCTGCAACTATAATAGAGTTCTTTGCCTTGGTTAGCCAACTTACGAGCTTTCAGCTTTCTAACTTTTCCCATCCTCCTTGGTTGTTATCGAGTGCTTGCGGCACGATGTTTGTCATTACGTCTTATGTGAGATGAAAATAACGCCATTTTGAGAATTGGTATAATTTTGATGGGGTTGAACAGAATTTTACAATTTTGGTATGATTGGTTTGAGTATTCAGTCAATATGGGAGAACCATGCAACACACTGGAAACGTTTGGGATAAAGACGCTCTAAAAAATCCAGAGACAGAATATCAGCACCTATTGGGTTTATTAAGAACCAAGAAAGATTTTGAAATGCTGTTTGTGCGTTGTTCGCCTTCGGAAGGCGAGCAGATTATTAAAAGGACAAAGGCTGATGCATCGAATCGAATAATTCGTGTATTAAGGCTAGACCGCCCGATTGTCGATTTTTATGAAATGTTAGTAAACGAGGCAGATTTACACGAAGCAAACCTACTGTTTATAACAGGCATAGAAGAATTTTTAGAAAATAAGATCATCGATCTCGCTGATCGTGATTTAGGCGAAAAGTTGACCCATATTCCACGTCCACTCGCCCACCTGATCCTGCTGCAATCTAAACTCAAAGAGAGTTTTCCGATCTGTTTTGTATTTTTACTGCCATTATTTGCACTCAAATTTTTTATTGACAGCTATCCCGAATTTTTTAACGACAACGTTGAGGTATTTGAGTTTCCCACTGACATGGAGTTGATGCGACAAGAGACTTTTCGCTGGGTCAGTGGCGATCGCTATGAAGCCTATGCTCAAATCAGTGAAGAAGAACGCGATCGCAAATATGAGGATCTGCAAAAACTCATCGCCGCTCAGCCCTTAATTTCTGAGCGCCGCGTTGAGCTATTGCTAGAGCAAGGGGGATTATTAGTAGCTGGCAATCGTTGCCAAGAGGCGATCGCCAATTGCGATCTTGCTTTGCAAATTCGTGCCGACAATCATTTGGCTTTGTATAACCGCGCCGTGGCTTTAGACCTATCCAGTCATCATGAAGAGGCTGTGCAAAATTATCGTCAAGCGATCGCCTATAAAGAAGATTTTTATGCGGCTTGGCACAATCTTGGCACTTCATTGAGCATGTTAGGACGCTACGAAGAAGCGATCAATAGCTACAATCTCGCCCTCAAACACAAACCTGATTATTATTATTCCTACGGTGGCAAAGGCTTAGTTTGTGGTGTGCTCGGCAAATATGAAGAAGCGATCGATCATTGTGAAAAAGCACTAGCCATTAGACCTGACTATGTACAGGGTTGGTTTAGTCGCGCCTATGCCCTCGAAAGCCTCGGAAAATATGCAGAAGCCGTAGCAAGTTACGATCGCGCCTTAGAGTACAAGCCTCTCGATCATCAAATTTGGTATAGCCGCGCCAAAGCTCTTGAGCAATGGGGAAATTATACCGAAGCGATCGCCAGTTACGATCAAGCTATAGAACTACGCCCCGATGACTATTACGCATGGAACAATCGTGGTCTTGCCCTGAGCAAACTAGAACTTTATGAAGATGCGATCGCTAGTCACGATCGAGCCTTAGAAATCAATCCTGACGATCATTTTGCTTGGTATAGTCGTGGCAATGCCCTCAGCGGACTAGGAATGCTCGAAGAAGCGATCGCCGCCTACGATCAAGCAATCCAGATATCACCACAAGAAACACAGGTTTGGCAAAATCGTAAAATTGCGTTGAGAAGACTTGGTTTTGATTAAAGCTTATGAATGCAACAGAACAAAAAGCCCATGACCACACCACCGATCAATCATCCTGCCACTAACGTAGACACTGTATCAACAGGATTCATTCCTACGCCAACAAATCGTTGTAAAAGCAAAGGCTTTAGAATACCTCTAAGCTTATTGATTACTGTACCGTTTTTGTTAAACACCTTTGGCATCGTTGGCTTGATCGGGTGGTTATCCTTTCGGAATGGACATCATGCAATTCTTTTGCTCGCTAATCAGTTCCATCGCAAAGTTACCGAACAAGTTCAAGATCGTCTACATTCCTATTTAGAGCTTCCCTATACTCTTAATCAACTTAATGCCAATAGCATTGAATTAGGGCAAATAGAGCCAAATGATGAAATAAGGGTTCAAGCTCACTTTTGGAAACAACTGCAAAACTTCCCCCGTATCAGTAATATTTATGTTGCTACTACTTCTGGCAAATACTGTGGAGTAAGACGAATCAAAGATCGATTTGCGATCGAAAATTCCAACTCGACTTTTATGACCGATAATTTTGGGCGACCTCAAACATTATTGATGGCAAAAAATAGCTTTAATTTAAGCGATCGCCCTTGGTATAAAACTGTAGTTGAGACCAGACAAAGTATTTGGACTGAAGTATATACAGATTCAATGACCGAAGAGCCAGCCATCACTGCGATTAGACCTATTTATAAAGAGAATGGTGATCTCCAAGGGGTTCTAGGCATATCAATGCTTTTGGGTGACATCAATCAGTTTTTGCAGAACACAAAAGTTAGCGAACATGGAAAAACATTCATTGTTGAACCTTCTGGTAAATTAGTAGCCACTTCTAACTCAGATGTAGAAATCTCTGCTCAGGGGAATAAATCAGAGCGAATTTTCGCAACCCAAAGTCAGGACAAATTAACTCGCACCGTGGCTGAATGGCTGAAATCTCAGCCTGTAGAGAATAACAATGAAATTCAGCAGTCAAGAATCAATTTTGAGGGGGAGCAATACTTTCTCCAAGTTGGAGAATTGAAAAATGACTCTGGGTTAAGTGGCTTAAATTGGCGCGTTGTTGTTGCTGTACCTGCATCTGACTTTATGTTGCAGATTAAAGAAAATACAATGTCAACGGGGATGCTATGTCTGATCGCCCTTGGATTGAATGCCATCTTGGGAATCATCGCCGCCCGCCGCATCAGTCGCCCCATCGCCCAACTGAGTCAAGCAAGTCAATCGATCGCAAATGGTAATCTCGATCAAAAAGTGGAATATTCTTGTGCGATTGAAGAATTAGCGATTTTGGCGAATTCGTTTAATCAGATGAGCCGACAGATGAAAAGATCCCATACGCGGCTAGAGGAATATTCACAGCTTTTGGTGGAGAAAGTAGATGAACGTACCTATGCATTACAACAGGAAATTCTTGAACATGAATTCACTGAAGCGGCTCTGCGAGAATCGGAAGAAAAATTCGCTAAAGCCTTTCGTTCAAGTCCTGACGGGATGGCTTTGCTGTCCAATGACACATATAAACATATTGATGTCAATAATAAATGGACAGAAATTACGGGCTATAGCCGTGAAGAAGCGATCGGGGCAGCTCCTTCAGATTTAAATCTGTGGGTTGATTTAGAAGAACGAGATCGCATGTTAGCGATTTTAGCGGTTGAAGGGCGAGTATTTAACTACGAAGCGAACTTTGTGACTAAGGAAGGGAAAAAATTCACGGGGTTAATCTCTTCCGAAACGATTGAGTTTGGCGGTAATGTTTTTGCGATCTACGCTGTCAAAGATATTAGCGATCGCAAAATCATCGAAGAAAATATTAAAAAGAGTGAAAAGAAATATCGAGATCTAGTGGAATCAGCCAACTGCATCATTCTCCGTTGGGATACACAAGGTCGAATTTGTTTCTTGAATGATTATGGATTGAGGTTTTTTGGCTATCAAGTAGAAGATATCATTGGCTCCTATGTATTAGATACAGTTGTCTCAACCAAAGATGTATCAGGAGAAGACCTCCGCAACATGATTGCCGAAATATGTTGTGCTCCCGAAAAATATCAACTCAATGAGAATGAGAATATCTGCAAAGATGGTCGGCGTGTATGGGTGACTTGGTCAAACAAGCCGATTTATGACGATCAAGGAAAGTTAATCGAAATTCTGTCGGTAGGGACAGATATCACCGATCGCAAACAAGCCGAAAAGGAACTACAATCAGCTAAAGAAGTTGCCGATACGGCTAACCGCGCTAAAAGTGAATTTCTTGCAAACATGAGTCATGAGTTACGCACTCCCTTAAATGGCATCCTTGGCTATGCTCAAATCCTCAAGCGCAGTTACGACCCCGACAAGCATAAAGCAGGCTTAGAAATCATTCAGCGTAGTGGCGAACATTTGCTGACCTTACTCAATGACATTCTCGATCTTTCTAAAATTGAAGCTAAAAAGCTAGAACTCAATCCTAGTGAATTTGATCTTCCCAAGCTGTTGCAGAGCATTACAGATATTTTCCAATTGCAAGTACGTGCTAAGGATGTTGAGTTAATCTATCAACCTCTGACCACATTACCTACGACTATGTATGGTGATGAAAAACGTCTGCGCCAAGTGCTGATTAATTTGTTTGGGAATGCTGTGAAGTTTACAGATCGCGGCAGTGTATCTCTGACCGTCAATGTTAAACCATGTGAACCTAACCACAACTACAAAGTTCGGTTTGCGATCACTGATACGGGCGTAGGCATCGATCCCGACAAATTAGAAGATATCTTTTTACCATTTCAGCAGGCTGGTGATCGCGCTCGTCGCTATTCTGGTACAGGTTTGGGCTTGCCGATCTGTCAAAAGATTGTGGAGATGATGGGAGGACAACTGCATGTGGAGAGTAGATTAACTGAAGGCAGTACTTTCTGGTTTGAAATTGAGTTAACTGAAGTTCCTAATCATATTCAACCGATATTGATCGATAGTCGTACGATTACAGGTTACTTAGGGGATCGACGCAAAATTTTGATTGTCGATGACAAGACCGAAAATCGCATGGTATTGAATGATTTACTCACACCGCTCGGCTTTATTGTTGCGGAAGCGATCGATGGATATGATTGTCTCACTCAAGCCCAAAGCTTTGAGCCAGATTTAATTTTACTGGATATGGTCATGCCACAACTAGATGGGCATGAAACCACAAAGCAGTTACGTCAGTTACCGATGTTTCAGAAAACGGCGATCGTCATGGTTTCCGCCAGTGCGTTCAATCAAGATCGCAGTCTGAGCATCGCTGTTGGATGTAATGATTTTATCGCTAAGCCAATTGCTCCTGACACCTTGTTTTATACAATGCGATCGCTACTCAATTTGGAATGGGAATACGATGATAGTAATATCTACGATGATACTGACATAAGTATTAGCAATGTCAAGATAGATGCGATCGCACAACCTATGATTGCGCCACCAAGCTTTACGGTCGAGAGATTGCTACAACTTGCAAAGATGGGGGATATTATCGCGATTCAAGATGAAGTCGTACTTCTACAAGAAACTGATTCCACGTTTAGCCCCTTTGCAAATCAAGTACTAGACTATGCCCGTGAGTTTCAAATCAAACGGATTCGCGAATTTCTAGAATCCCATAGACAGGGAATTTTAGCATAATTTTTAGTCTAATACTATAATTAACACTTAAATTATCGTAGAGGAAGAAACCTTACTTGCCCTTCCCACTCCCCCTCAAGACTACACTCAGCAATCAGTATAATTTCCTCGATCGCTAAACCTACTGCAACTCGACGACTCACTTCAAACAATCCAGTCATAGTCAACTCTGCTTCAATTCGTTTGTAAGCAAAGGTGATCATCGTTGCAACATCATGAGTTAATACCACTCGCCCATGCTGTGCAGCCCATTCTAAAACAGTCGGGTCATCTTTTCCTGACAAGCCAACATCTTGAACGCGCAAAATATCGACATCACGACTTTGCTGTAAAATACCACGCACAATGTGATTATTAAAATTCTCATCAGCAAGAAATCGGGTCATGCTTAATTACCCACGCCCATCTCGTCTAGCCAATAACCGCTCACGTATCCCCACTGGATTAAAACGTTGCTCCACTTGCTGACGAATCAATGCAGATTTTAGTTGGCGTTCCAAAAGATATGCATCAACCTCAACTTTATGTTTCAAGTAATAGCCAATAGCTGAATAAATATCAGAAAGTTCAAGCGATGTGTACTGCGCCCCTATTTCCTCTACTGTTGCACCTTCAAGAAAAGCTGTAACAACCGTATCTAGGGTTACGCGAGTTTTGCCAACTCGGACAATACCATCAAAATCAGTCTCTAAGGGTGCAGATTCAACTGCAATTGTTAGTGTCATAGATTTCAACTTCAACAACTATCATCAATTATAAGTAGGAAGGCTTAAGTTTTGTAGGATGCGTTAGTGCAACGTAACGCATCAATTAGTCGAAAATTATGGGTTACGAGATCGCTAACCTATCCTGCATTTAATTCCAATCAGACTATGATCGCGAGTTTCAAATCAAACGAATTCGGGAATTTTTAGAGCTACAAATCCAATAAATAGAAGGGGGCGCGATGCGCCCCCTTCTATTTCCTAAGACATTGCTTGAATGATGTAATCAAAGTAAGGCTCAGTGGTCGCCGCATCATCCTTGCTGAGTAATGCTAAAGATGCATTCTTGAGGCAGCGAACTGCATCAGCCATACCTACCAAAGGCACACCAAGGGAGCTGTACATTTCACGGACACCGATGATGCCGATTTTTTCGATTGGGTCTTTATCGCCTGCCAATACTCCGTAGGTCGTGAGGCGAACGTACCATGTGAAATCTCTTAGACATTGGCTGCGTTGCTTTTGACCATAGGCATTACCACCTGGGGAGATGTAATCAGGATGAATTCTAAATAGTTCTTCGGTGGCTTTCTTGACGATTTTATCTTCGCTTTCGGCCAATACTGTGGCAATGCGAACCCTTTGAGCACCAGTGGCGAGAAAGTTTTGCACACTTTGCAACTCAGAAATGCTGGGATAGCGGAGTTCTTCGTCGGCTCTTTCTAAAACTTGACTAACTACACTCATAATTAAAATAAAAAATTTAATATATTCGCCATCTAGTCTACCAAAAGCGGTGAATCCGCCAAGAATTTGTAATAAAATCACAAATCTTTACAATCACAACCGAAAAATAGAGTTGCGGCGCAACTCTATTTTTCGGTTAAGTATCTAAGCCCAATTAAATATAAAGCCCAAAAAACTGTACCGCCCGCTGCGCGGGTGGTACAGTTTTTTGGGCTTTATATTTTGGCTTTTAGCTGCTTGAGCAACATTTTTAACTCTGTGGCAAGGCTATAGCCGATCGCCCGATCGCCATAGCGCCAGTCTTGATAGATCTGCGTAATTTGAGCGATCGCAGATGCTTGTTTCTCGGAGACGCGATCACCCAGACTAGCTACATATTCTTGAGGGGTTTGGCAAGAAGGTTTAGGTTTTCCTTGTTCTGATAGCCATTGCAACATTTGCTGATAGGTGCGCTGCGGGATCGGCATTTTTTGCAAGCGTTGCAATTGCCACCACCAGATCGCAAATTGCCACAACGCCCAGCCACCGAGGCAAAAGCCAAAGGAGATCGCTAAGCCAAAAGCAATACCAATCCAGCCCATTTCAATCAGCCAATTCACCAAATCGCCCACAAACTTACCAATACTGTCAAATAGCGATGCAAAAAAGTTATTGACAGGACTCGGCAAAAATTGCGCGATCCAATTCCAAAAGGTCTGCATCACGCCAAATGTCCGATTTTCCTCAATCGATGGTGGAAACAGAGGACGATTTGGCACAGGATCAAAGGCAACCCAACCATAGGCAGGGAAGAAAACTTCGACCATTGACTGTGTATCAATGTTCTGAACCTCGTACAACCCTGTAAATGGGTTGAATTTGCCAGGGGCAAAACCAACCACGTAGCGAGTAGGAATGCCCAGCGATCGCAGCATCACCGCCATCGTTGAGACAAAATGGCTCTCTTCACCGCCGCCTTGCTCAATAAACTGTGATACGAGATCGCCCTTAGACTCATCAAACTTTAGCGGTTTAATAGCGTAGTTTTGCTTGATGCTCTGGGCGATTTGTATCACGACATCGTAGACATTATCGAGAGCGATCAACTTGCCGTTAATATCTTTGGCACTGGAAACCAGACTTATTGCTGTACTGCGAACTTCAGACGATAAATTAGTCGGAACTTGCAAATAATAATCCCGAACTGATTTCGGGTATTGGTTGGGCATTTGCCGCAGTTGTTGAGGATTGCGGGCAACCACGCTGGAAATCACTGTATAGGTAAGATCTTCGGGTAAAGGGCCAGGTCCACGAATCATCCCTTCTGGATCAATATCCAACTCTTCACTAGGAAAAAAGATCTGTTTCGGTAAAGATGCCGCAGGTACAAGGTTAGGAAAGTTAGGCGATGTAATCGTATAGGTCTGGACTACCTCTCGGCTCTCAATGGGCTGTATTTTTTTAGTGAAGCCAATCGATGCATAGGGCGGCATTGCAACAAAAAATTCATAATTGAGCGGGTTACGTTTAATTGTGCGGATTTGTTTGGGATCATTGCGAGAAATACGCCAGCCCTTTCCTGTAAATTCGTCATATGCCATTACACGCCAAAATAGCTCTGCTTGCGATCGCACCCGCATCACCAATTCAGGTTTGCGCTGATTATTCTGTTTAGTCCCAGAAACCGTGTCAATCTCAGGCGCAAACAATGGCGGCAAGGTTTCTTGCTCTTTATTACCACTATTTGCACCAGTACCATTTGCACCAGTGCCATTTGTGCCAGCCTGTTGCTGCTGACTTTGTTGCTGCCGCGTTAAAATATCGCCTTTGGACATCTCTCGCTTCACTGAGAGATTTACGCTGACAGGAAAGTTGCGTAGCTGAAAACCTGGTAAGCGGGGCAAAAAGGCAAAAATCGTCAGCCCTAATACCAACACGATCGCTAGTAGTCCTGACAGAGGTATCAGCGAGATACCCATTTTTTCTGGTTGAAACCCGCTAGTTTGCACACCCAGACGAGAGCGGTGGTCGAGTAATAAAATCGGAATCCCCACCAATAAAAAGGCGATCAGCCACAGTGCGAAAACCATGGTTTGGCTTAAAGTCGCTGCCAAAGCCATCAAGATCAATCCGATCACAATCGAATAGCCCAAATCTTTGCGGCGCGGTAAGTCAAAACTATGCAAAACCTGTAGCTGAATCAACAATCTCGCTAGTAATAGCCGCGTTTCCTCCGTATTCCCCACCAGATCTCTAAGGAATACGACCAACATGCCAATCATCGCGATCGCGATGAATAATTTCACGATCACATTGCGTTTGCGTCGCGCATACCATGCCCAGACTCCTGCGATCGCGCTTAGCGGAATTGCCCAAGCACTATTCCCCGAACTCGCCACTGAGTCCATCGCCCCAATACTTATAAATACAAAGATTTGCACCAATACTCGCAACGGAATCGAATCTTCAACTCCCGCGATCGTAAATTCTGAAGCTTTTCGCAATTTATCAAATGCACCGATCTTGGGTCGAGGCTGCTGAATCGTATCCATATAGCTCTGAAGTGAGAGAGTATTTGCATTCAACATCTAGTATAAACAGTGCAAAGCCAAGTTGAGAGGGGTAGCCTTTCAAGCGCTTTATATAGCTATAGCCAGATAAAAACAAAACCCAAAAGAGAGTTGCGGCGCAAAGCGCCACAACTCTCTTTTGGGTTTTGTTTTCCGACTTGATTGGCGATTTTATCCCAATTTTGAAAATGGCGTTGCCATTTTCAAAATTGGGATAAAATCGCTTAACTGATTGGAACGTAGGATAATGCTGCAATTCACTCAACAACATTATTTCGCTTTAAAGCTTTTCTCAGCACTGGGCTGCGGACTGATAGCTGGAGTCTTCTTCGCTTTCTCAACTTTTGTAATGAATGCTCTTGCCAGACTCCACCCAAAGCAGGGTATTACCGCTATGCAATCCATAAATATTACGGCTATCAATCCTTTATTTATGGGAATATTTTTAGGAACAGCTGCGGCTTGTGTCTTTCTAGCTGGATCTTCTCTGTTAGATTGGTATCAACCCCGTGCAGTTTACCTTCTCATCGGGAGTCTGTTCTATCTTGTTGGTACATTGGGCGTGACAATTATGTTCAATGTGCCTCTAAATGATGCGCTAGCGATCGCCGCTCCAGATAGTGCTAACGGTGAGAGTCTATGGGCTAGCTATCTTACCAACTGGACAATGTGGAACCATATTCGGACTATATCAGCACTTTTAGCATCAGCAGCAATTACAATCGCGCTCCATGAATGAGAACATTGCCAGCCAGATCCGCGATCTCGTTAACGATATTTACTGTAAAGAATCGCGTAGTATTTTCGCCACCCTGATTCGCTTAATCGGAGACTTTGATCTCGCAGAAGAGGCAATGCATGAAGCCTTTGCCGTGGCTATAAAGCAATGGCTTCGTGATGGCATACCCGCCAATCCTAAAGCGTGGCTTGTTTCAGTTGGACGCTTCAAAGCAATTGATACAATCCGCCGCCGTACTCGCTTCGATGCATCTTTAGCAGAACTGTCTCAACATCTCAACACAAGCGATACCAACATTACAGAAGAGGAAGATGTCGAAGACGATCGCCTCCGCCTGATTTTCACCTGCTGCCATCCATCTCTATCGCGAGAAGCACAAGTAGCATTGACACTAAGGGAGGTCTGCGGACTCACCACCGAAGAAATTGCCAGCGCTTTTCTGATCGCGCCTCCCACATTGGCACAGCGAATTGTCCGCGCCAAAGCCAAGATCCGCGATGCACGGATTCCCTATCAAGTGCCAGAGATCGCCGAACTACCCTATCGCTTAGACACCGTACTGCAAACGATCTACTTAGTGTTTAACGAAGGATACGCCGCTTCATCAGGGACAGTACTGACAAGAACCGAGCTTTCAGAAGAAGCAATTCGCTTAGGGCGACTAGTAGTGGAGCTATTACCCGATGCGGAAGCGATCGGATTGTTAGCAATGATGCTCATGCAAGAATCGCGACGTACTGCTCGTACATCTCTTACAGGCGATCTAATTCTTCTAGAAGATCAGGATCGATCGCTCTGGAACCAAGCATATATTGCGGAAGGCAGGGTACTTGTGCGGCAAGCGCTATCATCTCTACAGTTCGGCTCTTACACAATTCAGGCGGCGATCGCCGCAGTGCATTCTGAAGCCACAAGTGCTGAGGCAACGGACTGGCCACAGATTGTCGCCTTGTATGACCTACTCATGCGCGCAGAGCCATCACCAGTGGTTGATTTAAATAGAGCCGTGGCAGTAGCGATGCGCGATGGATTTCTGGCGGGATTGCAACGGATCGATACCATTTTATCGCAAGGTGATTTAGCTGATTACCACTTAGCCCATGCTGCAAAAGCCGATCTCTGTCGGCGCTTGGGCAGAGTAACCGAGGCAAGAGAATCCTACCAACGCGCCCTTGCACTCGTGAAGCAAGAACCAGAGCGTCGATTTCTCGAAAAGCGCCTCCAAGCACTAAATCAAAAAGATATCTAGAGGCGGCGCTTTGCGCCACCTCTAGATATCTAACTGGTGATACGTGGGTTTCTACAGCCCTCACCCCTAGCCCCACTCCCGCAGGCTACCGTGTACACACAAGTCTAACTGTCTACGTTTCGATTTTTCTAAGCCCCCTAAATCCCCCAATTCTGGGGGACTTTGAAAGAGTTTTATTTTCTTGTTCCCCCAGAATTGGGGGCTAGGGGGCGATTAATTGTTGACTTGACTGGGTTTTATGACTTGTGTGTACACGGTAGCTCCCGCAGGAGAGGGGGATAAGAAAAAATATTGGTTTTGCTCCCCTTCTCCTGCGGGAGAAGGGGTTGGGGGATGAGGGTTCCACGTAACATCAGATCAAACAAAAAAATATTTTACCGCGTTGTCGATTTACCGCTTCACCGAACGACTACTAGATAAAGGCAACTAATTTTATATTAAACTCTGGAGGCAACCATGAAATTTATATGCCTTGGATACATGGATGAGGCGCAATGGGATCAGATGACCGCAAGCGATCGCACAGCGCTGATGGAGGAATGTTTCGCCTATGACGACGAACTACGCCGAGGTGGACATTTTGTTGGTGGCGAAGCCCTTCAAAGCATCCGCAATGCAGCAACACTGCGCTATCAAAACGGTAAGGTCACGATTACAGATGGCCCCTACGCTGAAACGAAGGAACATCTGGGCGGCATCCTATTTCTCGAAGCTAGAGATCTGAACCACGCGATTCAGTTGATGTCCCAACATCCTGGAGTTCGCAACGGACCTTTTGAGATTCGAGGCGCTGATGAGCAGATCAACGCAATGGTTGCCGCGAGAGATCTGTAAGTGAAGACTTGAAAAACTTGATTAACCATTTAGGAGAAAAACATGGACGCTGAACCTCAAAAAGAACATCATTGGCTCGATAAATTTGTTGGCGAATGGATTTCTGAAGTCGAATGTATTATGGGCGCTGACCAACCACCATCGAAGACACAAGGAACTGAAATAGTACGATCGCTTGGCGGGCTTTGGGTGTTGGCAGAAGGTGAGTGTGAGATGCCAGATGGTAATCGTGGCAAGACCATCATGACGTTGGGCTATGACCCAAAAATCAATCGGTATGTGGGAACGTTTATCGGCTCAATGATGACGCATCTCTGGATTTACAATGGCGCTCTTGATGAGTCTGAAAAGATTCTCACATTAGACACTGAAGGACTAAACTTTAGCCAGAGTGCGATCGCCAAGTATCAGGACATCATAGAGTTTGTTAGTGATGACCATCGGATCATGCGATCGCAGATTCTTGGTGATGATGGCAACTGGCAGCAGTTTATGACAGCGCATTATCGTCGCAATCATTAGCTCGTAGCAAATATTTCGCGATCGATCCTGAAATAATATGTAGCTCATTTATAGATTGAGTTATGATTACCGTGCAATAATCATAACTCTAGAGGATCAATCATGAAATATATGTTGCTCATTTACAGCGATGAGAATGCATGGACTGAGGGCGAGATGGAAGATTGTTATGCAAAGTCGGTGCAGCTCACCCAAGATCTAAACTCAAAAGGTCAATACTTGGGCGCTTCACCACTACAATCTGTTGCCAAAGCAACTAGTGTGAGGATTCGTGACGGCAAACGACTAGTAACCGATGGTCCCTTTGCTGAAACAAGGGAACAACTTGGCGGCTACTTTTTAATCGACGCTATAAACCTCGATGAAGCGATCGCGATCGCCGAACGTATTCCCACAGTCCACAAAGGCACAGTTGAAATTCGCCCGATTCTAGAGCTATCAGGTCTGCCAGCTGACAAATAGTTGCGATCGATAGCGCCTATAGCATGAATGATGAGATCGACACTTACAAAAAATTCCAGAAAAAGTTTGTTAAACCTGTCGATCTCATGAACATCAGTTCGACTAAATATGTAGAGCGAGGATTTAAACTCGGTTAACTAAAACCGAAATCCTGCTTAGAACAGAACCCTTTGACAAAAAACTAAAGGAGTATATATGCAAAAAATTACCCCGTGTTTGTGGTTTGATGATCAAGCAGAACAGGCTGCTGAGTTTTATACAGCTATTTTTAAGAATTCAAAGATCTTAAACATTGCCCGCTATGGAGAGGCTGGATATGAAACTCACGGAAAAGCATCGGGAACGGTAATGACCGTAGCATTTGAGCTTGATGGGCAGAAGTTTACGGCACTCAACGGAGGTCCAATCTTCAAATTCAACGAGGCGATTTCATTCCAAGTCACTTGCGAGACACAGGCAGAAGTAGACTATTTCTGGGAGAAACTGTCTGAGAACGGAGATGAAAAGGCTCAGCAGTGCGGTTGGCTCAAGGATAAATTCGGTGCTTCATGGCAAATTATTCCCCGCGTTTTGATGGAGATGATGATCGATTCCGAGCATGAAAAATCTCAAAGGGTTTTCTCAACAATGCTGCAAATGAAGAAGATTGACATCGCTGAACTAGAACGGGCTTATGCTGGATAGTATTTCAGGAATTATTTATAAAAGGAGGTTGAAAGATGAAAGTGATTGTGATGGTCAAAGCGACCGTAGACTCAGAGGCTGGTGTGATGCCTAGCGAGCAACTGATGACTGATATGGGTAACTTCAACGAAGAACTGGTCAAAGCTGGTATTTTACTGGCTGGAGAGGGTCTACATCCTAGTTCAAAAGGAGTGCGGGTGAGATTCTCAGGAACTTCGCGCAGCGTAATTGATGGTCCTTTCACAGAAACAAAAGAACTGGTTGCGGGCTTCTGGATCTGGCAAGTACAGTCGATGGAAGAGGCGATCGCATGGGTCAAACGCTGTCCTAATCCAATGCCATCAGAGTCAGAGATTGAGATTCGTCCACTCTTTGAGGCATCAGACTTTGGCGACGAATTTACACCTGAACTTAGAGAGCAGGAAGAACGCATCCGTGCTGAGGCTGAGAAAATCAAGAATTCCTAAAGTGTGTATTTCAAGAAATCCATGTGCGATCAATACATACAAATTCATAGAAACAGTTTATTCTAGCTGTCGATCGCACAAACTCCAGTTCGACTAGATTGTTGAGCGATGATTAAAACTTGGTTAGCTAAACCGAAATCTTGCTTGGGATCTCAACTCCACAGAAAAATTAACAAATAAAACAAAGGAGTCCATCATGAAATTAAGTCCATATCTCTCTTTCAACGATGAATGCGAAGCTGCGTTTAAGTTCTACGAACAGTGCCTAGATGGCAAAATCGACGCGATGATGACCTACGGAGATTCGCCTATGGCGGAGCAAACGCCACCTGAAAAGCTTGATAAAATCATGCATGCCTCCCTGACCGTGGGTGATACGGTACTAATGGGTTCCGATGCTCCACCTAATTACTTTGAAAAACCACAGGGTTTCTCTGTATCGCTCGTATTAAACGATCCTGATGAAGCAGAGCGGATTTTTAATGCTTTGGCAGAAAATGGAACAGTGCAAATGCCAATCCAAGAAACCTTCTGGGCTGCTCGTTTTGGGATGCTTGTCGATCGCTTTGGTACTCCATGGATGATTAACTGCGATCTGGCTGCCTAGTTATACTAATTCCCGAAGGTCTGACTACAGATTAAACCCAGAAATGAGAAGCGGCGCGATGCGCCGCTTCTCATTTCTAGATTTTATTTGAACTTATCTGTATGATTGTGTCGGTAAAGTCTGCAATTCTAAAAGATATAGCGATCGCACGTAAGTTTTTTGCAGGTTTCTGTAAGTGAAGTTAGATTCCAGCAAAAACAAGTTACAAATCATGCTGAGCAAGATTTGTAACTTGTTTTTGCGTTCACACTACACCGACTTTGCCAGATTCCATAATTGGATAAAACCAATGAGGACGCATCAGCATGACGTTATCAATTACATGAATCACCCCATTATCAGCTTCAATATCGGCAGCAATCACCGTGGCATTATTTGCCTCAAAGCTATCCTCAGAGACATAAATATCAATTTGTGTACCTTCCAGAGAAATTAAAGATTTCACACCAATTAAATCTTCTTTTTTATATTTTCCTGAGACAACATGGAAGATCAAGATCCTTGCTAGTTGAGGAATATTTTGGACTAATGTGGTAATTGTCCCATCAGGTAATTTAGCAAAAGCATCATTAGTGGGTGCAAACACAGTAAAAGGACCTGAACTTTGTAAGGCTTCCACTAAGCTCGCAGCAGAGACAGCGGTGACTAGTGTGGAGAATGATTCGTTACTAACGGCAATATCAACAATTGTGGTCATGGTTGGTTCTTTTATTTGTTATAAGATTTTTCAAAGCGAGTATTTTAAAGAATAATTTTGTAGGGGCAATTCATGAATTGCCCCTACAAATTCACAGTAGGTGATCACCGATAATTCTGATCCTGAATCATGGCTAGTCTCGCAGCTTTATCCATGCCATATTTTGGATTACAGAAGCGATTCAATTGACCTTCAAAATAATGGCGATTTGCCAAAAGATGCTTAGGATTAGGATCATCTAATGGATAGAGTAACGCAGCCCTTCCTGCCTGAATTACTGCCGAGGTAACGTTGTACATCGATCGCTGAAAACTGACAGCTAACTGAATTAGCATGTCATCTTCACCGCGACAATGCTGCTTGTAATAGTCAACGAGATATTGCGGCAAGAAGTGGTACATGTCTTGATGCAGCAATGTGGGCGGAATACCTGCGGAACCAACAGGGAACTTATCCGCATATAAAATTCCATAGTGAAAATCATTCTGATCGTTAGGAATTTCGTGGGCTTGGGCATTGTAGGACTTTGTGCCACGGAAAGGCGAAGTGCGGTAAAACACAGCCTCCACATAGGGGAAAGCGGCTTCATAGAGCCAAGTAAATCCCTTGGATTTAGGAACAATATCAATCCATTCATCGCCAATCTTCACGCGGTGATAAATGGGACGACCTGCGATCGCAAAGATACCATTCACCAAAAAGTCCATCGCATCGGGAACGCCCTTAAAGCCACCCTCATCGTAAATATCGGACATCTCAAAGAATACGGGAGCCATGACTTCCCAAAATAGCCCAAGCACCGAAGTCATAGTTGACTGACGACATTGCTCTAAGAACAGATCGGGAAAAAGCTTATATAGTCCCAACATCACAGGATTATTTTTAAAGAAAGCGCGAATGGCGCGATCGGCATTCTGCTTGTATTCCTCAGAATCCATGTAAGGCTCTAACTCGCCGCCCATGCCACGATGCCAGAGCATCGCCCGCATACATTCTTCCGCGAACTCCATATTGATGCGATCGTGATAGAGATGATGGAAAATCTTAGGGATTTTCGCTTTGAGTTCCCCTTTATCCATGAAGTCTAATAATTCCTGATGCGCCGTTGCATAACCACGCCAGAGCCGCAAATCGGCATCATCTCCAGCATAGTGATTAGGCAAGTCTAAATACTCTTGAGGAAGAAAATATTTAAAGGCAGGAATTGGCTCTAAAAATACTTGTTCAGCTATGTATAGTAAATCCCTCCAATAGAAATCCATTGGTACAGCATATGCTTTATAAAGTCCAATGATCTGCATGAGATTTTCGGGCGTATCAGGCAGCATAGAGCCACCTGCTTCGAGTCGATGGATCACCTCCGCATAAGGATGCGTGGAAGGCGGTAATTTGGTAGATGGTGCGATTAAAGTGGCGGTCATTATTTATTCCTCTGTATCTAATTCTGAATTTGTTTCTGGCAAGGCAACATCTTCGTAATTGCTCAGACTTGCGACGATCGCAGTTTCAGGAACGCGGGCAATAATCTGAATCGCACTTACTTCACTCCAACGCACTAACCACGATGGCTGCACACCTAAAATCACAATTAATGCTGTCAAAATCAACGCTGGCAATTGCTCTAGCCCACTAACTTTAGGATAGTAAGCGGTTTTGTTATCCAACTTACCGAAACAAGTCCGATTGAGTAGAATCACGAAATAAACGGCGGTAAGTCCCGTACCGATAATCGAGAAGATTGTGGGGATTGGGAACTTACTAAAGCTACCTTGGAAAATCAAGAATTCAGAAATGAACCCAACCAACCCAGGAATACCCGCACTCGCCATACCGCCTAAGATTAGTAAGGCACTGGTAGAAGGCAAACCGCGTATGGGATTAAGTAAGCCATTCAGAACATCTAAATCTCTTGTGCCGACTTTCTCTTCGATCACGCCGACCAAATAGAACAGTAGCGCCAGCACTAAGCCATGACTCACCATTTGAATGATACCGCCAACCATGCTCAGAGGTGTAGCGGCAGCAGCGGCAAGGAGAATATAGCTCATATGACCGATGGAGCTATAGGCGACCATGCGTTTGATATCCTTTTGCGCGATCGCAACCATTGCGCCATAGAGAATTCCTAAGCCTGCCCAAACTGCAATCCAAGGTGAGAGTAAAGCCCAAGCATCGGTGAATAAACCTACACAAAAGCGAAATAAACCGTAGGTTCCTAATTTGGCAACAATGCCTCCGAGCATCATTACCGTTGGGGTTGTCGATTCTACATAGGCATCTGGGAGCCATGTGTGGAATGGTACGAAAGGAGCTTTAATCGTAAAGCCTAGGAGCAATACAACTAGAAGCGTGAATTGAACCTCAATCGGCAATGAAAGAGTTCGCAAGGTATCGTAGTCAAAAACTGGCGTAGGGTTTGCCGTGAGCCATCCTAAGGCAAGGAATCCGACTAAAACGAGAATTCCTGAAATGGCAGTGAAAATCAAGAACTTCGTCGCTGCATAACTGCGTTGTGCGCCACCCCAAACTGCTATGACTAGATAGAGGGGAATGAGTTCTATTTCATAAAAAAGTACAAATAGCAGCGTATTAGTGGAGAGAATTGCGCCACTTACACCAGCATGAATCAAGAGCATTAATATATGAAAAAGTGTATTGCGCTCTTTGATTTGCCGATCGCAAAAACAAACGATCAACCAAGTGAGTAAACCATTGAGAACTACGAGGGGCAGAGATAAACCATCCACACCGAGGCTATAGTTTAAGCCCAGATTTTCCAACCAAGGTAGATTCTCAGATAATTGGAAAGTGGAAATCTTGATATCGAATTGACGCAAGAGGATGAAATCAAGAATTAAGATCGCCGTCGCAATAATCGCCGATCCTTTTTTGACTTGAGTTTGCGGCAGAAATGCGATCGCTAAAGCCCCGATCACTGGCAACCAAATTAAAGCACTGAGCATAGTTTTTTTCTAAATTAAAGGTTATGCCCTCATCCCTAGCCCCTCTCCCTATGGGAGAGGGGAACAAGATTTTCTTACTCCCCCTCTCCCTATGGGAGAGGGGGCTGGGGGGTTAGGGTTTTTATAATGTCTGATTGAACAGTAATAAAAGTAGAACTCCAATGCCGACCATGATCGTCAGGGTATAGAGTTGTAACTGACCAAAGGTGCTGTAGCGGAGATTTTGACCGCTAAATAGAGTCGCTAATCCAAAGAAATTGCCAACGCCATCAACAAAAAAGCGATCAAACCAACACATCCCTCTCGATACACCATCCACTAGTCCCACAATCGTGACTTTGTAGAGTTTTGGTGTGTAGAAATCATTGGCGAAGAATTTTTGTAAGCCCTGCCAAGGAAGAGTTACAGGTTTAGGAACTTGCTGATTGAGGTATAGATATCCACCTGTAGCAAGCCCTGCAAAACTTGAACCGCCTAGAATCAGCGCATCAGGACTAAATATCAGCGCCCAATCAGAGATAACTCCCCAAGCGATCAGCATTTGAGGAACATGCAAGACTACACCTGCCATTACGGTCATTGGTAAGACAATCAGCCATAGAGGTTCTACGGATCTTTCCGTCATTTGCTTGGGTTTACCACCCCAAATCAATCCGAACACACGCATCAGACTGAACGCCATCAAGCCATTAATCAATAGCAGCAATTCGGCTAAAGCGGGATTGTCTTGCCAGAGATAGGAAATCAAATCGACCATAGCCCAGAATCCACCCAAGGGTGGAAATCCAATCAATCCAATTGCACCTACTAAAAAGCAGATTCCCGAAATCGGACGACGGCTCCATAAACCGCCCATTAGGGTCAAGTCTTGGCTGACGCTATTGGAAATTATGCTACCCACAGACATGAGCAATAAGGCGATCGCTAAAGCATGAGACAAAATCAAAATATAGGCACTATGAGTATCGCCAGTACCAACGGCGATAAAGATTAGCCCCATAAATGCGCTGGTTAGATAAGACAGCGATCGCTTCACGTCAATCTGCGCGATCGCAATTAGGGTTGCACCTAATGCTGTTGCCGCACCGACTGCAATGATTACCTGCTGTGTGAAGGGTGAAAGCGCAAAAAGAGGCTGTAACTTTATCAGCACCCAAGCACCTGTGGCGACAACTACCGAATTACGCAAGACAGTACTTGGCAGGGGGCCTTCCATCGCCTCATCTAACCAAAGATGTAAGGGGAATTGGGCGCATTTCCCCATCGGACCAACCATCAGAGCTAGGGTGACTAGGGTTATGGTCGTTGGGTTAACATCTGTAGTCTCAGCCCATTCGGCTAGCTCAGTAAAATTCCAAGACCCAGCTAAGGGCAGTAAACCAACTACGCCTACTAATAAGAATAAATCTCCAACTCGCTTAGTCAAAAAAGCATCTCGCGCCCCTGTCACTACTAACGATTGGTTGTACCAAATTCCTACAAGCAGGTAAGTTCCAAGAGTCAAAATTTCAAGAATGACATAGCTAAAAAATAGGGAATCACATAGAACCAAGGAACACATCCCTGCTTCAAACATTGCTAGTAGTGCATAAAAGCGCCCCCAGCCCCAATCCATTTCCATGTAACCGACAGCATAAATCTCGGCGAGCAGGTTAATCCCAGAGATCAAAACGATCGCACCAATAGTGATCGCTGAAACCTGTAGGTCGATTGTAAAGTCTAGACCTCCGACCGTTAGCCAAGGAAAAGATAATAAATGTGCTGGCTGTCCCCAAGCTACAGTCAAAGCGGCGATCGCATGAACTAATGAGCAGAGAGTCATGAAAATATTGATGTAGCCTGCTGGTCTGGGTCCCGTTTTGCGCGTGATGCTGGGAAACCAGATGATCGATAGCATTGCTCCTATCAGGGAATAGCAGGGAATCAGCCAGATCGTATCCAGCCAGTTATTTATCATATTAAGTCTATCTATTTACAAAAGATCATAATTAAATTTCTATGATTATTGCAAAGATATCTCTAAATGAAAATAGGCAAAGCTATCATTTTTTCTCTATGGTTATCATAAACAGAGCAAAAAGGGGGCGCTTCGCGCCCCCTTTTTGCTCTTTATCGAATATCTAATAATCGTCTCTAACAGCAAACGTAATCGTTTGCTTCGTCACTACATTAATTACAGTATTGGGTTCAATCACGGTCACCTGTGGAGCTGTCACGTTACCAACTAACACTGAGGCAGCCGCACCACCAAGAATATCGATAATCTGGACATTGCCACGCAGTACACCACCGAGGACAGCTCCTGCGGCTCCACCGATACCAGCATCAGTCAAAATTGCACCTACACCAGTTTCGCGAGGATCTTTGATGTCATTAATCAAATCAGATTCAGCTTGAAGCCTAACGGTCGCACCACGACTGGTAAACTTTTGGGCGACAAACCTAGAACCACCTTCCGCAGGTACAAATTGTCCCTCGATCACTGCCCCCGCAGGAATCAACACTGTGCCATTGTTTGCGGCGATATCTTGAGCAACTAAGAGACTTGCCGCGACAGTTTCGCCCTTGGCAATGTAAAGGGTATCTTGGCGATTAATTTTGGTAGCGATCGCTTGACCAGCAGGTAAACTCAAAGTCGAGCGAAACAATTGAGCAACTTGGTTTTGAGGAGCTTGAGTTTGTTCAGCTTGAGGATTAGAAAATCTGGTTTGGGTTATCTTTGCTTGAGACTTATCCTGCGATCGCCTTGAAGATGCGACACTTGGACTCGCAATTAGCAAAGAAGTGGCAGCTATGCTAATTGCCATACTTACCGACGAAATAGCTGCTAATTTTGAAATATGTTTAGCATTCATAAATGCCTCAGGGGATGCCCATAAGTTCTATCTAGATAGACTAACCAAGGTTTGTTTTTGTTCCGATTGCGATCGCGAAAAGTTTCAAGTTAATCAAAACTGCGATCGCCTTACTAATTTATATTGACGACTACGTTAGAATTAATTAAAAACAAGTAGTAGAGACGTAATGTTATGCAAATAAAAGAACTCACTACCGAACAGTTTCGCTTGCTGGTTCGTGAAGCTGTGATTGAAGTACTAGAAGAATATATTGATCTAGATGAAGGGAAGAAGTTAAAAAAAGCAGTTGTGGAACGTTTATTGCGACAACAACAGCAATCAATTGTTATCCCTGCTGGTCAAGCTATGCAAGCATTAGGGCTTAATTGGGATGAGCTATAGCATTGATTTTACTTCTGAGGCGATCGCCGATCTTGCGAAAATTGATCGCACCAATCAAATACGGATAGCCCGTAAAATCAAGTGGTTAGGTGAAAATTTTGAACAAATTACGCCTCTATCGCTTACTGGCAATTTATCAAGCTTTTTTAAGCTGCGTGTTGGAGATTATCGAGTTATTTACGCGATCGCACAATCACAAAAAAGCGTCACGATCCATCAGATTGGACATCGCAGGGAAATTTATGATTAGACAAATGATCGCAAAAATCCTCAAGTCACTCAAAACTGCGATCGCATTTCCCATCCAATAACCAATTGCGATCGCACACATTGATACACATTGATTATGCTAGGCTCAAATAAAGTGATAGACGCTGAAGCATATGAAAATCCCGAATAGCGATCGTGCAGTTATTGAGCCGTCAAAGATCACTGAATATCTACTCAATAGTGAGCATAAGCGAGGTGGTTCAAAAGCTAAATTGTTGATTCAGTATGGATATTCAATAGAAAATTGGCAACAGTTAGAATCAGATATTCGTAGATTTCATCTTGTTGTAGATGCTAATGTAGTTAAAGAAACTATATATGGTGTGAGATATGAAATCAGCGCAAATCTGCTGACTCCGATAAACAGGCAGTTATTTGTTAAGACAGTCTGGCAAATCGATAAAGGTACAGATTTTGCTCGCTTAATTACTTTGGTTCCCGATTAGCAATATTTGGAGGCTGCTATGAATTTTTCACTTTACTCGGATGTCATTCTATTAACTAATCTACCTGAAGAATGTATTTATGCTGGGGATATTGGAACGGTGGTAGAACGGCATGATGTAATTGGTTTGGAAACTGGTTATAGTGTTGAGTTTTTCGATATGCTTGGTAATACAGTTTCAGTTGTCACTTTGCCGATGAGTTATTTCCGTTTGCCAACTCGTGCGGATAGACCTGCAATAAGGCTAATGGCTAGCGCTGCATAAGATCGAATTTCCCCATCCAATAACCAATTGCGATCGCAAAATTCAAAACAGCGATTTACAGCAAGTCTCTAAGTTCATCTCTTGTGATCTGACAATCTCTTATAATTTGTGAAAGTAGTCCAGTTCCAATATCTTCACCAGAATGAACTGGAACTACTGTGCGTCTACCATCAGCATGAATAAGAATATGATGACTACCTTTTACTCACGCCACATCAAAGCCAATTTTCTGTAGAGCTTTGATTAGTTGGTTTCCTGTCAAACTTGGTAGCTTGCTCATACTTCTACTACAATTTTCTGTATGCCTACAAATTCTGTGGATGGACTGTCTTGATTCTCAAATTCTAGGCATATTTCTGCTGCCTCTTGAATGCGTACCATGAGAATATCAAGAGATTTTGCTTGGGTATGGCAGCCTTTTAAGTTAGGAATCGAGGCGACAAAATACCCGTCAGAGTCCTTTTCGATGACTACGTTAAATTCTCTAATCATTTTTGACTAACTCGCTTATCTTGATTTGCCTAAATTGCTTTCAGCTTATTGCCTTAGTCTACTATAGGTTAACGAAGTAAAAGCGATCGCCAAGATACTCAAGTCAATCAAAATGCCAATTGTGTTTGGAATTGAGGATTTAAAGCAATCCTCGTTTTTTCAGTTTAGCCAGTGCATCAGCAGCAGCTTCTTTTTCGGCATCTTTCTTGTTACGACCTTTGCCTTCACCACAAATTTTGCCATTAACGTAGACTTTTGCTAGAAATTCTGGAGTATGAGACATTCCGCCAACCTGTTCAGTGTCATACGTTGGAGGAGTCGTTGCTCCATTTGCTTGCACAAATTCCTGAAGTTTATTTTTGGAATCTATACTTGAGCGAACAACCATGACATCTTTTGGTACAGACTCAAACAGTTGCTCTATCAAAGGACGAAGTGTTTCGATATTACGATTATTATCTAAGTAATAAGCACCAACAACTGCTTCAAATGTACTGCTCAGAATATTTGGATTGGTAAAACCGCCTTCTCTTTTTGCCCCTTCTCCCAAGCGGATTCTAAAATCTAGTCCAACTTCAGTAGCAAAACGAGCGAGTTGCTTTTCATCCACAAGTGCAGAACGTCTTCGAGTCATTTCATCTTCAGCCATTTCAGGATTTTGTCCATAAAGGTACTCCCCACTAATGAAATTGAGAATGGCATCGCCAAGAAATTCTAGTCTTTCATTATGTCCAGATTCATCAAAGTTTTCATTAACAAAAGAGCGATGAGTAAGCGCACGACGAAGTAATTTTTCGTCATTAAAAATCAAAAGTTTATGCATTTTTATTGGGTTTATTTGTTAGAAATATAGTTGTTTAAATCAACTAAAACCTAAATATAAAATCTAGATTTTAGTTGAGCAAAAGCTATTTGCCAGAGTTATTTAAAGAGGAATTTCTATACTTTTGTGGGGCAGGGAATGAACTATTGCCTTGAGGGAAACTAGATGGCTTCTTTAGTGGTGGTGGTACGGGGTTATTACCACGATCGTGATTACATGGCTTACAAGCAATTTTCAAATTGTCGATATGGTCAGTTCCACCTAAACTTTTAGGCACAAAGTAATGCTCAATGGTTCCATGAGTAGGTAGAAACCAACCACAATAACAACAACAAGAACCGTCACGGTGGGCAATTTCACGACGCATTTTTTTCTTATTCATAATTTGTTTATTTTGTTAGCTAGTGTTTAATTAGCAGCAAAATATCAGTTTAGTTATGCAAAATATTCCTTCCAACAAATGTAGAAAGAGCAATTATGCATGTTGGTAAACGTCTTAAGAACACTACGCGAACCTCTGGATTTAACGCATATTCTATGCATTGAATCAATATCGCTTTAAGAATAGTAGACTACCGATTCCTCAGAAATGCTAGTTCAAAACATAAACCATGCGTTAAACCGAGAAATGCGCGTAGTGTACTTAAGACGTACACCCAAGCTACTGATATTCGCTTGCATAATTTGACTATAACATGAGCAAGCTTATTGTCAATAGTTTTCTAATGAAAAACTTACTGAGTTATTATTTTATTTACAATGAATAAATTTATTGGATTTTTAGTGTGTTGAGTGATCAGATTTAGAAACTGAGTGATCGGATCTAATAAATCTCAAGGCAATCTATATTTGAACTGTTTCTTAATTCCTGAATTACTTCTAATCCAGAACGTAGTATTTTCTCAATCTGGCTTGTGGGAACATTTCCACAGCGCAACCAAATCACTTTAGGAGGAGAACCATACAAACGACTTCTCTCCGCAAAATCTGCATCTTGAGTCACAATGCAGAAACCACTATTCTTTGCAAACTCCCATATCTCCGTATCAGTTTTATCTGCCAAATCATGAAACTGAACATGGCTACAGTTTGGGAAAAGATCGACCAATCTCCCCACGAGCTTACGACTCAAGTTTTGATCGAATAGTAATCTCACGCAGCACCCACAACAGCCATCAATCTATGTTCTCGATCAGCAGCAAACTCCAAACAAGCCCTGATATCTTGCTCTGTCAATTCTGGGAAATCATCTAAGATTTCAGCATGAGACATTCCAGATGCTAACCAACCCAAAACATCATATACAGTAATACGCATTCGACGAATACAAGGCTTACCACCTCGTTTATCCGCCTCAATTGTAATAATGTTTCGGTAGTTCATATTTGCCTCTTTTTAAGCAATAAGCTAGTCAAAGTCTAACACAGGGAAATGGATGATGTTTATCTATATACCAGTTTAAGATAGGTCAGTAATATCCCAAAATTGCTTGATTTATTTACGTTAAAGATGAAATTGCATCGTTGATCGTAATCATCACGGTCATCGGCGCAATAGGCGAAACCGTAAAACCACACTTCTCATAAAATTGCTTTGCCTCTTCAGAAATTGCTTCCACTAAAATCGCTCTAATTCTCGCAATTTCAGAAGCCTGTAAAGTGCGAAGTATCGCATCCCTTAGTAAGGCTTTGCCAATTCTCTTACCCTGCCAATTGAGATCGACTGCTAAACGTCCAATAATCATCACAGGAATGGGATCAGGCATATTTCGCTTGACTTTGCCTGTGGAAAGGGTCTGCGCGATCAGCACCATTTGCTAAGCAGTAAAGCGGTTACAAAGTCTTTAAGAAACCAAAAAGCCGCGCATTGCGCGGCTTTTTGGTGATGTAACGAGATTTTTATACGTTAACTTCAGCAGGCTTGACTTGAGATAGCAAACCAGTCAGGAAATCACCCTCGATAACTTCTGTTTCTAAAAGCTTCTCAGAGATCGACTCTAGTAGATCGCGATTAGCATTGAGAATCGCTAGCGCCTTTGCATGGGCATTCTCGACAATGCTTTTGATTTCCTTGTCGATCGCTTCCGAAGTGGCAGGGCTAACATTGCGAGCCATCTCCATACCGCCGAGGAATTGATTTTGTTGCTTTTGGTAGGCAAGTGGCCCCAAAACTTTACTCATGCCGTAGCTAGTCACCATCTTGTCAGCGAGATCAGTAGCGCGTTGGAGGTCATTGGATGCACCAGTGGTGATGCTACCAAAGATGATTTCTTCCGCCGATCGCCCACCGAGTAGAGTCGCAATTTGGGCTTCGATTTCTTCTTTGCTCAACAAGAAGCGATCTTCTGTTGGGAGTTGCAAGGTGTAACCGAGAGCTGCCATACCGCGAGGCACGATGGAGATTTTCTCAACTTTACCGCTACTAGAGTTAAGCGCTCCTACTAGAGCATGACCAACTTCGTGATAGGCAACAATCCGCTTCTCGTTCTCATTGAGAACGCGACTCTTCTTTTCTAGACCCGCGACAACCCGTTCTACAGCTTCGGCAAAGTCTTCAAGCAAGACAGTTTCACGTCCAGCACGAGCCGCAAGTAGCGCCGCTTCATTCACGAGGTTAGCAAGGTCAGCACCCGCAAAACCTGAAGTACGTGTTGCGATCGTCTCTAGGTCAACACTCTTGTCGAGAGTGACTTTCGCAGCGTGGATTTTAAGAATTTCTAAGCGTCCGCTCTTGTCAGGGCGATCGACTAGGACTTGGCGATCGAAACGACCTGGACGTAATAGTGCTTGGTCAAGGGTCTCTGGGCGGTTAGTTGCAGCGAGAACGATCACTGTCGTTCCATCAACACCAAAGCCATCCATTTCCGTGAGCAACTGATTGAGAGTTTGTTCGCGTTCATCGTTACCGCCATACATACCGCCGCTAGAGCGAGCCTTACCGATCGCATCAAGTTCATCGATAAAAATGATACAAGGCGATTGTTTTTTGGCTTGCTCAAACAAATCGCGTACTCGTGAAGAACCAACACCGACAAAGAGTTCCACAAATTCAGAACCAGAAATGCTGAAGAAGGGAACACCTGCTTCACCAGCAACTGCCTTAGCCAGCAAAGTTTTACCAGTACCTGGGGGGCCAACGAGCAATACGCCTTTAGGAATCCTTGCGCCGATTTTGGTGTACTTCTCTGGAGTCTTGAGGAACTGCACAATTTCTTGGAGTTCTAGTTTCGCTTCATCGACACCTGCAACATCGGTAAACATAGTTTTGGTCGCTTCGCCTTCGACATAGACCTTGGCTTTGCTCTTACCAATTTGCAAGCCACCAGGTGCACCGCCACCGCCACCGTTACGACTAAAGAGTTGGAAGATACCCACAAAGATTAATGGGGGAATTACCCAGCTAAGCAATGTACCGAACCAGCCCGATTTCTGTACAGGCGCGGCTGCAAATTCTACACCACTCTTTTCGAGGCGTTCGGGAAGATTTAAGTCAAAAATTGGGGTGGTGGAAATCACATCACCAAGGATATCAGGGGTGACACCTTTTAATTGATAGGTGATTTGGTCTTGCCCGATATATACACGCGCTACATGTCCTTCTTCGATTTCATGCACGAAGAGGCTATAGGGAACACGCGCCACTGGAGGTGCAAATAAGTTTGGTAAAAATATATTTATAATGAGCAATCCTGCACCGATCAGCAATAGGACATTGCCAATCAAACGAGCGCGCGATCGCTTGGGGTCTTCTTTTTTTACAGCCATTTTTTTATACTTTAAGATTTGTTGCTGAAGTCATTATAGAAATGATGGTTTACTCGCGCTAGACTGAAAACGTAGGGATAGCCGCCTGTATCGCTAGGAAGATAAACACCAAAAAGCAGCGCCTTGTGCGACTTTTTAGTTATCTACGATTTGATATGAAATAATTATGTATGACAAAAGATTTATATCACGATCTCGTTAAACACGCCCTTGAGAAAGATGGGTGGGAAATAACTCATGATCCCTATGAATTGCGTGTAGGTGGAGTTGAAATGTATAGAGTTGTGCAGCGCAGTCAACTTAAGCTTTTGGTTTATGACTTAGAGAAGGAGATTATTGAACAATGGATAAAGTAAATGTCTATAGGCAATATATTCAACAACTAATGCAAGCAAGAGCGCATCGATCTATGCAATCTTCAAAGGAAGTCGAGGCTCAGACTATTTTTG
This sequence comes from Pseudanabaena sp. lw0831, assembly GCF_016584665.1. GTDB lineage: Bacteria > Cyanobacteriota > Cyanobacteriia > Pseudanabaenales > Pseudanabaenaceae > Pseudanabaena. Next base: position 14,837 of record NZ_BBJB01000012.1, on the reverse strand, counting down.
ATGTGGAGCGCGATCATTATCAGTTAGTTTATGTAGGTTGGAAACATAATGATATAAGAGATTATGGATGTTTGTTACATCTAGATATCAAAGATGAAAAGATTTGGATTCAATACGATGGGACTGAGGGTGGTATTGCCTATGAACTATTGAAGCTAGGCGTACCAAGGGAAGATATTGTATTAGGATTTCAGCCTCTTAGAGTGCGTGCTGATACCGAGTTTGCAGTAGGTTAAGAAAAAAAGAGAGCTGCGGTGCGAAGCACCGCAGCTCTCTTTTTTTCTTAACTAGAGTGACTACAGCTATATTTCATGCGACTTGATAAACGAGCACGCGATCGCTTGGGGTCTTCTTTTTTTACAGCCATTTTTTTATACTTTAAGATTTGTTGCTAAGGTCGTTATAGAAATGATGGTTTACGAGCGCTAGACTGAAAACGTAGGGATAGCCGCCTGAATCACTAGGAATATTTATAGCAATTTAAGCTTTGCTTAGGACATAAAACCCAAAAGATGAGTGGCGGTGCTTCGCACCGTCACTCATCTTTTGGGTTTTGATTTTTCCTATATATCTCTTACATTGCTATATATTAGGAAAAATCAAAACCCAAATAAATGAAGGGCGGCGCTTCGCACCGCCCTTTATTTATTTGGGTTTTATGTGCTAGCTATTTCTTGCAAAAGTTGTTGAATAATCACAGTGAGCTTGCTTAGGCGCACTGGTTTGCTAGCATATTCATCAGCACCTGCTTCTATACATTTTTCCCGATCGCCCCTCATGGCGAGAGCCGTCAGTGCAATAATCGGAATGTTATGTATTTCTGGATTAGCACGAATTAGTTTTATTGCTGTCAGTCCATCCACTTCAGGCATTTGAATATCCATCAAAATAATATCGGGCTTTTGCGCGATCGCCATATCCACAGCTATTTTGCCATTTGAAGCTAGCAACAGTTTATATCCCCGACTTTCCAGATAGCTCTGCATGGCTTCGATATTTGCGGGATCGTCTTCAGCGATGAGAACTGTGTAAGGAGTATCTCTCGCTGCAATGTCTATAACTTTATTGGACATTGCAGGGGATAGATTCTCAAGATTATCATTGGCAGTTAGATCATGCTGATAGGGAAGCCTAATCCGAAACTTGCTACCTTTTCCCAATTCACTTTCAAAATCAACTGAGCCTCCATGCATTTCGGCAATCTTTTTCACCAAAGATAAGCCTAAACCCGTACCTGCATATTTACGATTGAGGGCGCTGTCAATTTGGACAAAGGTTTGGAACATCTTACCGACATCTTCTTGAGCAATACCAATACCTGTATCGGTCACCAAAAAATCAATATAAAACTTAGATTGTGTCTCTTCATGACTAATTTCGGATATTTGAGCCTCTAAGGTGACCATGCCGCCATCGTTAGTGAACTTTACGGCATTGGTGAGTAAATTGATTAGTGCTTGACGTATTCGTAATTCATCAACTTGGATATAGGCAAATTGAGGTTGCTTTAACTGATCGGAAATATTGAAGATGAGTTGAATATTTTTTTTGAGTGCTAGTTGCCTAACAAAAATGAGACTATCGTTACAGAGTTTCTTGATCTCTATGTTTTCGATGTGTAACTCTAGTTTGCCAGATTCAATTTTGGCAAGATCGAGAATATCGGTAATTAGGGCAAGTAAATGCTGCCCACCATTTTCGATCATCGTAATTGCTTTCTTTTGCCGATCGCTCAATTTCCCTAAAATCTCTTCTTGCAATGTCTCTGACATGCCTAAAATTGCATTGAGAGGGGTGCGTAATTCATGGCTCATATTTGCCAAAAACTCGTCCTTGAGGCGAGTGGCTCTTGCTAATTCGATATTTGTGAGTGCTAACTGTTCGTTGTTTTTTTGCAGTTGTAATTCGATTTGTTTGCGCTCTATTAGTTCTATTTGTACCTGTAACTCGCTTTGTTTGAGGTCGGCTGTGCGCTGTGCCACCCGATCTTCTAATTCTTGATTTAGAACTTGTAGGGCTTTTTCTACTTGTATTTTTTCTGCTAGTTCTACTTGTAACTGTTGATAGAGATTAGCTTGAAAAATCGCGATCGCCATCTGATTACTAACCTGATGAAACAGATCAGATTCCCATGGCTGCCAAGAATGTGGATTATGGTTATGAGCAACTAGTAAACCCCAGAGGCGTTCATTTTCAATAATTGGCGCAACCAGTTTAGATCTGACTCCAAGGCTGTGCAGAAAATCTCTGAGGCAAGGTGTTATTTCATCGAGATCACAATCATCGACAAGATAGACTTTGCCTTGAATGTAGCTTTGATAAATCTCACGGGGAAATATTTCTAAAGGGAATTGAATCTCTAATATTTTATTTAATTGATCATCCACCGATTCCGCCACTGCCTTACCGCTGCCATCGGCAAATATTTGATAAGCCAAGATGCGATCTACATTTAAAGTCTTTCTTAGTTCTGTAACTGCTGTATTTAAGATTGCTGACAGATCAAGGGACTGGCGAATATTTAGGGTCAGACTAGCTACGATTTTTTCGCGCTCTAACTGCTGATGTAATTCCAATTCATTTTGCTTACGGAGCGTAATATCTTCTTTGACAGCAACAAAATGGGTGATTTCGTTTTTAGCATTTCTGATTGGTGAAATGGAAGCTAGTTCCCAATAGAGTGAGCCATCTCGCTTTTTATTGTGAAACTCGCCATACCATTCTTGACCTTTAGTGAGATTTTCCCAGAGATGTGTATATTCCTGTTCGGGTGTATTGCCAGATTGGAGAATACGGGGATTTTGACCAATTACATCTTCTAGGCTATAGCCTGTCAATTCTTCAAATTTAGGGTTTACATATTCAATATTGCCTTGCATATTTGTAATCATAATAGATGCAGGGCTTTGCTCTGACACCTTAGAAAGGATTTGGAGTTGTTCCTCCGCTTTTTCACGTTGGGCGATTTCGATTTGAAGTTGTTGATTTTGTGAGGCTAAATCTTGGCTGAGACGACGCAGTCTTAAATGCAACTCTAATCTGGCGATCAATTCCTCTTCTTGGAATGGTTTGGTAATATAGTCTACGGCTCCTAAGCTCAGTCCTTTAACTTTGTCTGCGGTACTAGCGAGAGCTGTCATAAAGATAATCGGAATATCGCGAGTAATTTCCGATTGCTTGAGCTGTTGGCAAGTCTCAAACCCGTCTAGATCGGGCATGAGAATGTCTAGCAAGATTAGATCTGGCAGGGATTTGGTGATTTTCTGAATTCCACTCAGTCCATCCATTGCCACCAAAGTTTTATAACCAAACGATGCTAGGGTATGGGTTAAAACCTTAACATTTGCAGGATTATCATCAACGATAAAGATAATTGGTGGCTTTGAGATTGACATATCTAAATCTTGAGAGTGGTCTTGATGAGCCTATACATAATCGCAATTATAGAGCTATAAAGATGGTTATTTGCTGATTTCTATAACAATTAGTACTTACGAAAAAAAAACGAAATGTAGGGTCAATTCATGAATTGCCCCCACGGTAAAATAGGGTTTTCAGGTCAGTTTTGCGTAAGTCCTAACAATTTCAAAATACTCTGTTCGTCAAAGGCTTGTGCTAGGTCTAGTAATCTATACGCAAAACCTTGGTATTGAGGATCGAGTTGGCTAATTCTCTGAGCTTCTTGCTCGATCGCATTGAAATCACCAACATCCAAAGCCTTAAAAATTTCTCCTAGCTCTGCGTTTGGTGGTATCACTAGGTGATCATCACTATTAACGACTGGATTCAACATTGTTAGTGAATGCTCACAAATCCAAGATAGTTGCAGATGTTCTTTCAGCTTATCTAAGAGAATAATTGAATCAATAGGTTTTGCTAAAAATTCATTGCAACCAGCTTCATTACTTTTTAGCCTCTCTGTCTCTAAAACGCTAGCAGAGATAGCAATGATGGGGATGTGTTGAAATTCAGTCATTATCCTTAATCTCCGCGTCATTTCAAACCCGTCAAGTTCAGGCATTACTAAGTCGGTAATGATCGCATCTACAGAGTTTGTTTGCGCCATCTCTATACCACTATAACCATTATCTGCTTCTAGGACGATAAAGCCTAATGGCTCTAGTAAATGCTTGATTACGACACGATTGATCCAGCGATCATCGACTGTTAAAATTGTTAACTTTCGACCTTGATAACCTGTAATTCGTTCGTAACTATCGCTAGGTGTATTGCCATTATTCATTGGAGAATTTATGGCCTCGACTTCAGGTAGCTCTAGATCAAACCAAAAGTAACTCCCTTGATTTAGCTCACTTTTGACTTGGAGAGTAGAACCCATCATTGCTACTAATTTTTGAGAAATCGCTAAGCCCAAACCAGTGCCTTCAGGACGGTTTTTGCGATCGCCTACCTGCTCAAAGGGAAGAAATATCTTTTTTAGATGTTGGGGGGCAATACCTTTGCCAGTATCGGTAATCGCAAAACGAATTTTTGGCGATCTAGGTAATGTGTCATCATCGACACTATCTGACTCTAATGGAGCGCTTGCTGGGACTAAATCCACTTTTAATTTCACATGACCGCTATCGGTAAATTTGATCGCATTTCCTAAAAGATTTAGCAAGATTTGACGCAACCTTTGCTCGTCGGCAAGAACATGGGTCGGAATGAGATCGGCAAATTCATACAAAAACATCAAATCCTTTTCTTCAGCTTTGATGCGGCAGATTTGGGCAACTCCTAGTAACAGATTTGGCAAGAAGATCGCTTTGGGGAAAAGATCGAGTTTTTTCGCCTCAATTTTTGATAAATCCAGAATCTCGGCAATTAAATCTAGTAAATGCGAACCACATTGTTGAATGACATTAAAGCCGTCAATTTGTTTGGCGGTTGCATCAGGATCTCGTTGCAGAATCTGAGCATAGCCCAAGATGCCGTTTAGGGGTGTCCGCAATTCATGGCTCATGCTAGCTAAAAATTCACTTTTCGCTTGGTTGGCAGCTTCTGCTTGTTTCTTAGCTTTGGCAAGGGCAATCTCGTTAGCTTTGCGATCGGTGATATCCATTGCCATTGAGATGACAGTACGTCTGCCATCAGCAATCCGTCCTAGAGGAGCCGAAGCAAAATCCCAAATCCTCTTAGATCCGTCCTTTGCTTTGATTTTATATTCACCTTCCTTATGCTTTTTATTCATAGCGTAGAGAGTATTGATGTAATCTTGGACATCTGATTGCTGGCTTTCATAGGCTTTAAAAGTCCAGTTTTCAATCGTGGGGATATCTTCAATACTATAGCCACTCAACTCAGTCCAAGCCTCGTTGATTTGTAATACCTGTCCACCTTCAGCATGAACCATGATCGGAAAAGGAGCAGAAATAATGGTTCTACGCATTCTCTCTTCACTTTCTTGGAGGTCTAGTTCCATCTTTTTTTGTTCAGTGACATCCATAGCCATACCAATGAACATCTGTTTCGTATCGCTAATATGTGAGAGTAGTGCCGAGTCAAACTTCCAAATGTGCGACGATCCATCTGCGACGGTAATCTCAATGTCCTTTGCTTCTATGCTAATTCTATTACTATCATCAAATGGCTTAAGTGCTGGTAATTTTTCCTTGCAGAATCGATCTGTCCATGCAGTTATTTCTCTAATGTCGCGATCGGCGAATCCCGCGCGATCGACCCAAGCGCGATTAATTTGCAAAGGCTTAAGACTGCCTGAATAGAGAACGATCGGAAATGGTGCATTCACGATCGCTAAGCGAAATCTCTCCTCACTTTGCAATAGAGTCGCTTCTGCTTGTTTGCGACGTTTCTCGGACTCAGCAAGGCGGAGTGCTAAACAGATATCATCGGTTAATTCGACTAGTAGTTTTACGACATCATCATCAAAGAATCCTACTCCAGCAGAATAAAACATAATTGCACCAATGGGTTTACCTTCAGGTGATAAAGGTAATGTTGCATTAGCTTTAATATTATATTTTTGGACGATCGCTTGCCAAGGCAAAGTGCATTCACTATTTGCATAGTCATTAGTGATGACAACTCTATTCTCTCTAATGGCAAGCCCTGTTGGGCCGTGAGCAATGGGCAAGGTTGGATCGATAGAGATTTGAATTTCCTTGGTATAGGCGATCGCTTCACCTGCGGCTGCTACCACTTCCACGATCTGAGTTTCAGGATTAGGAATACCCACCCAAGCTAATTGAAATCCACCATAGTCGATCGCAATTTGGCAAATTTCAGACAATAGCTGTTGTATATCTTGAATGCGAACGATCGCTTCATTAGCCTTACTTAAAATGGTATAGAGTTTGGTGGAGCGTTCGAGTTGATATTGGATCTTGAACAGAGTCGTTAAGTTTTGAACGAATATGAAAAAACATCCATTATTTTTTTTGGCAAAATACGAAACACCGAGTTGCACGTCAATAATATCGCCATTCTTACGCTCCCATTTTTGCTGTAAGCGCTGTTTTTTCATGCCGAGGATATTGGCGACAAATTCTTCAGGCTTAAAGTCATCACCAATGACCAAATCAAAAACAGTCAAAGACAATAACTCATCGGTACTGTAACCTGAGATCGCCCCAAAGGAATCATTTACTTCCAGAAATTTACCATCGCTATCAATCATGGCATAGCCATCAAGGGAAGTGTCGATCGCCGTGGCATAAAGTGAGGTATTTTCGGCAATTATTGCTAATCTTTCCACTTCTGAACTTTGTTCTAAGGATTTAAGGGCTAATTTCCCTGATTTTTTAACTTGGTAAGTAACATACAGCAAAAATCCTATTAATATAACCGTAAGACTGCTAATCGTAATTGCTAATTGTTGTAGATGTGCATCTGCTTCGCTAACGTCAATTTTGGAAATCATTAACCAAGGCGTACCATTGACTCGGAGGGCTGCGGCAATTACAGGCTCATTTCGGTAGTCTAGGGATTTTGCGATGAAGGGCGAGTCCTGAGATTTGATAGCCTGTACGGCAAAAACATCAGATTTATCTAGGGATATCGTAGCTTCCAACACAATTCTATTGTCGTGACGTAGAGCAGTGAGATAGCGTAGTAAATTATCTTCTTGCCTAACTAGGAAAGTTTCGGCAGTGCGACTAGATGTTGGCCAAGAATCTAGCAACGGAATCAAATAATTATTCGGGTCAGCCTCAAAGTAAACTGCTCCTATTAGAGCTTTTTTTTGATCGTAGACGGGAGCTAATATGCCATAGACAACTTTTTTGCCCTTGCTAGTCTCGATCATATTGATATCAATCAATTCAGGCTCGATGAAATCAGGAACAGATTTGATTTTTTGGGCAAAGGTATTGGCTACGGTTTCAGGTAAATTTTCATCCGATTCTGCCTTCCAAACTGTCCTGCCTTGGCGATCGAGCAAGATGATTTTTTGATAACCATAGGCTGTTTTTGTAGACATAATTGCAGGCTGTAGGTTGGCAGCAAAGACTCTTGATGCTTCATCTTGAATAGGATTTACATTCGCCTCTATGGTGATTCGCACCGTTGGTCTGCCAGCAAAAATCTTCACATCGGCTTTGCGCTCCTTTAGCCATTGTTCAATTTGCTGTGATTTTAATTTGGCGATCGCCAATAAATTTTCTTCAGTATTTCGTTGTATTTGCGCCCCAAACCATTGGAAAGCCCAAAAGCCACCGCTAGATATGCCCACTAAAGCGATCGCCAAACCCCAAAACAAATTTCTGGTAGCTAATAGATACTTGGATGGATTGCTTGCTCGATCCGTAGGCAATTTGTTTGGCATTGCGTTCACCAACTGAATTAAAAATTATGCAACTTGATAGTTAAAGTTAAAGGTTGCCCATTGTTGGACATCTAACATCCATGTGTCATTTATATTAGCGGCATTACCAAACTCTGAAGGCTTGCCTGCGCGATCGAGATCATCTAGTAGAGATTGCGCGACTTGTAATGGATTGGGAATAGAAATTAATCCATTCAGAGATGAGGCTTGGCGTTGAGAAGCTTCTAAAATTTTGGCAACCTGTAAAAGTGGCGATCGGCTAATCACAATATATACATCGACCATGCCTTTTGGAGCAGAGACAGCCCAATTCATTGGTGCTTTGGGATAGGGAATAGTTAGAATTTCCGATGGTGGAATGATGCCATCGTTGGCGTAGGGAGTGGCAATAAAGTTAGGTGTGAGAATCTTACTGCGCGGATCGAGGCAAAAAATTCGCATATAGAGAGGCCGATCGCTAAAGTTTTCGATCTCACATTCGAGGCGATCTCCGATATTAATGGGTTTAGTGTGCACTGTATTGCTGGCGGCATTGACTGGAATTAGCGCCGCCCGCGCCGCAAATTTACTAGCCACAGTGACAGCTCGTTCATCGACACCGATCATCGCTTTGAGCGTGACACGCACATCGAGATGGGTTGCGGCTTGATTTTCAGTAGTACGGATTAGCTTTGCCGCGAGTAGGCTTTCAAGGAAGGGTTGTAAGCGCTTAATCGCCACACCTACCGACTCACCCACGGAACCAAAGGAGCCAAGAATCGGTGTATGTCCGACTGTAAATAAACCATAGCTTGCCGACTGCACTCCAAATAGACAATCAGCGCATTGTTCATTGGCATTTACGCCAAACATATTCGGCAAAGTCGAGAAGGCACTGGTGGCATCAACGCGCTCAATTTTGCTCAAGCCGACATCAAGGGCGATCGCTAATTTGACATTGTGCGAAATTGCTCGCATTACTTCCTGAAGTAATTGCCCTGTTTCTAATTTGGGATTGATGCTGTGCTCGGTTAAAACTTCAATTTTGCCGTTAAATCCATTGCGCGATTTGAGTTGAACTGTTGCTTGTGGGTTAGCTGGAATCGATTTGAGAACAGACTCTGTTTCTGGTTTATTAGAAGTCGTCGAAGTGCTTGCGACTGCCACCACATTCAAAATTGCACCAGCCGCGTAATTACTCAAAACGGCGATTGGTAAACCCGCCAGATAGACATCCGCCGTATGGCGATCGCTACTGCTATTAATAATCACACCATCGGAACCAAAGTCAGGAATTGGTAACATCTCGGCAAATGTACTAGTAGCGATCGCCTTTTGTTTCGCCGCTTCAACTTCCCACATATTCGTAACTTGTTTCTCGATCGTGAGATTGTCATTGTGCAAAGCACGGCGATCGAGGGTAGTTGCCAAGTCACTCATCACCACATTGATCTTCGTCGCAGGAACGCTCTGCCAGAGTTGCTGCACTAGGGCGTAGGTAAATGCGCCACTACTAAAGCCCGACCACTGCGCATCGGCACAGAGCATATCGCCCGATGCTGCGCGTAGGGTTGTGCCAATTAGTTTCTGATCAATGGGTTGTTCGCTCGGTTCACTGACAGTCGGTGGTTGCCAGTTTTTCAGTCCAACTCGCGATCGCAAACGGAAATTGCCAATTGCCGATACATTCGGATAGTAAAAGCCTGCATCGATGATATTCAAAATCCGATCCGTGGCGATCTCTTGCAGCCACCCCTGCCATTCCTGTTCCGTAATGTCCAGTAGGTTTTCCAAATTTTGAGGCAAGCCACTATCTACAGGCACAAGCGTATTGTAATTGCCGAGACGCGAACCATGTCCGCTAAAGTGCACGATCACCAAATCATCTGGTAAAGTCTGGGCAACTAAATGGGTCGCGATCGCATCGGCAATATTACTGCGAGTAGCGTCGAGATCGGTCAGCGTCACGATATCTTGGGTCGCAAAGCCAAAGCGATGAATTAGTAATTCCTTTTGTAACTCCACGTCATTGACGCAACCATGTAAAGGCAACCATCCATTCGCAGTTGCTGACAATAAATTTTGCGTTTCCTCTTTAGCGTCATATTGATTAATCCCTATCAATAGCGCTCGTTTACGTTGTGTTGATGCAGTCGTTTGACGCACATATTGCTCGGCGGCAAATGCCACGCGATCGCGGGTAAAAAATTGCCATCCGATCAGACTAGTCAGTCCTGCTTGTAAGAATTGTCGCCGCGCAATCCCCATATTTCCGCCGTGAATTCCTTTGTTTTTTTGCGATCGCTCCTTTAATTAAAGCCGATGCAAGCCAACTCTTTTCAGTTGTTTTGCAAAATTTTCAACTAGATTTTTCAATGAGTAGAATTACTCAAATGAAAAAATGAGATGAGACGCAAAGCGTCTGATCTCATTTTTTGTTAAAGATTTTCTGGATCAACACCCATTTCTCTGAGCTTAGCTGCAAATTTTGCGATCGTATCTAGAGCTTGTTCTTTGGCGATTTTTTCGGTAGCAGCTTGTTCAGCTTGTTCGAGATAAGTTAAAAACCTAGTGCCATCAGGCTGAAAAATCTTGAGAGTTTCATCGGTGAGTTCAAAACGAATTCCTAAGCGAGGACTTGTCCAATTTTGAATATCGGCAATTGGTTCGAGATGATGATCGTCATGATTTCTTAACCAACCTACCAAATCATTGGCGAGATGATCGTAAACATAGTATTCCTCAACACCATAGGTTTGATAGAACTCAAACTTTCGCGCCATCTCCGAAATTCGATTCCCCCTAGATAACACCTCAAATACTACTTGAGGGGCAATTCCTTCTTCGAGGTGTTGAATGTAAGAACCTCTTGCGCCCTTTGGTCTACCAAAAACGACCATCACATCAGGAGCGCGACGAATTTCTGACTTTCCTTCTACAGGATACCAAAGCAAATCTCCCGCGATGAATACATCATTGTCGTCTTTAAAAAGAGCCTCTAATCCACCCTCAATCGTGACAATCCATTGATAATGCTCGGTACTTTCGGCACTTGGTTGCCCATCGCTACTAGGATAGATGATTTCTAATTTGGAGATTGTGTTGGTCATAGTTTTTGATCGGTATTTGGGGTTGATAAATTCGCGATCGCCAAGCAGCTAAATCTAATTATATAATCTCTTTATCCAATAATCAAAGGTTGGCGCGAAGCGCCAACCTTTGATTAATTACCGCATCGATACCTTGAGCCAAACCTTTCCTAAATCGCTATATATACATATTCCCTTTTGCAAGCGACGCTGTTTTTATTGTGACTTCGCGATTACTACTGGCGGTGAGAATCTTAAGCAGCAATATGTGGATGTGTTATGTCAAGAAATTGCGCTCACTGTCGCTGAGATTCCACCATTGGAAGCTTTGCAAACGATCTTTTTTGGTGGTGGTACGCCATCTTTGCTATCGGTAAAGCAGCTTGAGCAAATTCTAGAAGCGATCGCAAAAAATTTCGCGATCGCTCCTAATGTTGATATCTCTCTCGAAGCGAATGCAGGAACAGTGAGTCTGGAGAGTTTGCAAGGTTATCGCAGTTTGGGTGTAAATCGGATTAGTCTGGGTGCACAGGCTTTTCAGCAAGAGTTATTAGATGTCTGTGGGCGCGGTCATAGCGTTGCTGATATCTATGAAGCTGTGGATGCAATTAAGAATGCTGGCTTTGAGAACTTCAGTTTAGATTTGATTGCAGGGCTACCCCATCAATCGATGGCAGATTGGCAAGATTCGCTTCAGAAGGCGATCGCATTAGCACCTAAACATCTATCGATTTATGACCTCACGATTGAAGAGGGAACTGCGTTTAATAAGCGCTATCAAGCAGGTGACAATCCATTACCAACAGAATCCCATACAGTCGAGATGTATACATCCGCCCATGAGTTACTTCCATCTGCGGGTTATGAACATTATGAAATCTCGAATTATGCTCAATTTGGTTATCAGTCAAGACATAATTTGACCTATTGGCACAATCAGCCTTTTTATGGAATGGGTATGGGCGCAACTAGTTACATCGATCGCCAAAGAATCGATCGCCCTCAAAAGATGCGCCAATATCTCGATGCGATCGCGCTCTGGCAAAGTGCAGGAATTGGCTTTTCGGCTCCGATCATTGAACCTGCGGAGGAGTTAATGGATTCACTCATGCAGGGTTTACGATTAGCGGAAGGTTTGAGCTTGAAGGCTTTGCAAGTAGCCTATGGGAAAGAACTATGCGATCGCGCCTTGCAGATTCTCGATCGCTATCGTGAGAAGGATTGGGTCAGGTTTGTGGAACAGTCTGAGGATGTTCGTATTATGTTAGTTTCTCCCGATGGTTGGTTATTTTCTGATATCGTCATTGCTGATTTGTACGAGAATTTGTAGGTTGAAGGTTTGATAGGCGATCGTTTTTTCGTGCGTGGCGATGATGATGAAGGTTTAGAGTAAAATTAAACCTAGATGGCACTCATGCCCCTTACCTTTTTCCCGTTGAGTAAAATTATGGCAATGTTAACTGTTGATTTAGAAACTTCAGCAGATGTATTGGGAACTACGCCCGATCGCTTTTTGGCATGGTTAAAGCGCGAAGATTTGCATAGTTTGCTCTATTTCAACGATACGCCGCAGATTTCTATTTTCACGCTGGCAAAGATTCTGGATACTACGCCTAGAGAATTGGTGGATTTTTAGAAGAAACTGATTTAGAAGATCGTTTAGATTTGCAAGATGCTCTAGAGGCGATCGCTGAGTCAGAAAGGTTAGGAGAGCAGCCAATTTCTTGAGAATCAGTGGTGGGAGAGTTAGCTTATGGGAAATAACGATAAATTTCTTTGCGATGCAGTACTCTGCAAAATGTAACAGTTTCGTTTTCAAAGATCACGCCAATTCGATAATCTCCTACTTTGATTCGATACGCATTTTCATACCCCTGTAGCTTTTTGACATTTTTGATATCTGCCAACCCAGCAAGTTTGGGAATTTCCTCAAATACAAGGTTGTTGATGGGTTTGAAGTAAGGGGTACTTCTGAGAGCTTTAAGTTCTTTCAGAAAACTTGGAAGATAATTAACGTTCATTCTCTTTCCAGTTCGGCAAGTGCTTCTTGGAGACTAAGAGGCTCTTCATCCTTGACTTCTCGCATGGCATGGACAAGCCCTAAATCTTCAATCGCTTCGACAATTGCAGGATCTTGAGAATGGATTTCTGACACTGGCGTAACGCTTTCTCGAAACAAACGGATAATCTGCAAAAGGTTTGACCAATATTGCTCAGGGATTTTGTCTAGCTCATTGGCTAATTCTTCTACAAATATGCTTGGGTTATTAGTGGACATCTTTATCATTCCTGAATGCAAAGTATTTTTAGGTTAGCATAATGAAAGTTTAGCGATGATGTCTGTTAGCAAGGTCAAGAATCTACTAGTTGAATTTGTTTGTTGGCTTTTGATATTTCTTGCTTCTCAATATCGCGCAATGCTTTGCCAGAAGAGTCTTTCCATTCCAATAGACCGTTTGCACTACGTCCCATTATTACCATTGCTGCTGCTGATGGACTACTAAACAAATAATCGGATTTAAAAACAAGTTTATCTTCGACTTTAACAATAATTTCATTCTCAATAAGTTCATCCCTCAACTTGTTAAGCCCTTTCTCACGATATGACTTAACCGTATCGGTCGCAATCTCAGAATTGCGAAAAACAACAAATCCATCCGATGCTCTTTTGCCTTTTGCGTTAGCACCTCTAGTTGCATTTATGTATAGTTTTTCATCATTATTGCTATTGGCTAGCTCTTGCTTTATAAGAGGCTCGAAAACCTTAAAGCCCATCGTATTTATGAGAATTTTGATATACTCAATAAACTCCTCCATTTCTGCTTTATCAGACTCTGAAATGGAGCTTTTTGTTGGAATGTTGCTGTTTTGCACCTCATACCTAGATGCCATATTCGCAATTTCAAATAACCTGGACTCTAGATATTTTATATGTGCTTTATTAAGGTTCTCGTCTTTACTAATAAATACGACCGCTTCATTCCAAAATTCTTTTTCTGAAACATGGTAAACAAGTCTAGAATAAGCATTCTCAGCCTCACCAATGTAAACTTTCGCCTTATCTGTTGACGTTTCAGGTCTTCCAAACAACAAGTAAACTGTTGTGCTTCTAAGATCCTCTCTGTCAGAGCAATCTTTTACTTTGCCTCTAGGAATTCTGTAAGCTTTTCCTGTCCAATTAGATAATTCACATATTATCCTTCCATCTGGGTCTGAATCCATTAAAAAAAGTTTTATTGTTTTTCCGTATTTATTTGCGTACATAAGATTTACTTGAAGAAAGTCTACGAGCCATAATGCAACTAAGGTTTAATTTTGAGGTTAAGAACAAATTATCGTAGATCATACTCTAAGTCAAACGTGATCGCCTTAACGATCTATCTCCTAAAGGTTTTGCTGTAGGCGATCTCTGCTTGATGTTAGAGAATAGGGGATCGGGTGTATTGGTAATAAGGGGCGATCGCTGGTTGATTTGAGGGAATAGGAGATCGGGTTTGTGGGTGATGAGTGGCGATCTCGTAAAAACCTTAAGCCGCCACAAGCTCGTACTGCAAAGTAAGAAATTCATTAGATTTCAAATAGGCGATCGCAAACTCACACCCATCAGAATCTGCAAACTCCACCAGATAGTCAATTCCCTGATTATCCTGATGAATATCCACAATCGTACCCACCAAACCCACTGGCAAAGCTGAATTAAAATCATATTCTGCTTCCATCAGTGAAAGCCTATCTATAGAAATTGGTTTTAGAATAGCGATCGTATCAAGTAACTGTGGAGTTTTCATTATTTTTCTCTCTTCAAAAAAGCACTAATCAAACGCGGATAACCAGCCTCAATACTAACTTCCCAAATAGTTCTCAGTTCAGTACCTCCTGTATTAGGGATTTCCCAATCTACTTTATATTCCTTACCAAATTTCGTATTACTCTCCTGTACAACTTCACCTTCAACTGCCGCAATTTGAATTAATTCAACCAAG
>NZ_BBJB01000011.1 GCF_016584665.1 Pseudanabaena sp. lw0831 | reverse complement strand
ATAGAGAGAAACAGCAACAACTCACCGAATTGCTTGAACAGGAAATGCAGGGCAAAATCGATTTGCGATATCTTGATGAAAGTGGCTTTTCTTTGACTCCACCGATTCCCTATGCTTGGCAAGAGAAAGGACTGGGTTTAAGCCTACCCAGTCAACGTAGTAAGCGGTTAAATGTCGTGGGGTTGATGAATCGAAACAATGACTTATCTGCTTATGTTTTTGAACGTAGTATCACCAGTGCAGTCATTCTCGCTTGTATTGATGACTTTGCTCGCCAATCTACCAAGCCTACTGTGATTGTTATGGATAAAGCCTCTATTCACACCAGTCAAATGATTAATGAAAAACTGGAGGAGTGGAAAAGTCAGCAAGTCGAGATTTTTCTGTTGCCTCCTTATAGTCCCCAGTTAAACTTGATTGAAATTTTATGGCGGTTTATGAAATATGAGTGGATTGAACTAAATGCATATGAATCTTGGGAAAGTTTAGTCTCATATGTTGAAAAAGTTCTTCGAGAGTTTGGTTCAAAATATGTAATTAATTTTGCTTAACTACTTATATACCGATCTGGCGCAACTCAAAGCTCGTCATGCGATTCCACCTGCTACTGCTGAAACAGTTAATGATGCGATCGCGCTTAATTTATTTGGATTGTATTTCGGTAAAGGTAATCAGGAAATGCTCTCTCAACAACGCGGACAAATCACTGGGTCTGAAGATCCCAAATCGATGATCGAATGGATTGATGGCATGATTAAAGTAGGGTGGCAGTTATGTTCAAATTCTTAATTGTGATTCGTCCGTTGGGCTTGCTCTATGGCAGTGCTGGCGCATTTCTATCTCCTGAAAACTTAGTTGGACGCTCTGGTGCAAAATTTCCACCTGATGCGGGGACGCTTTCGGGATTGATTTTGGCAACGAATCAGGAGCAGAGGTTTACCGATCATCAAGAGCTAAAAACTAATCTGGCTGTGGCTGGAGCATTTTGGGCAGAGTCAGATTATCCTGAAAACTTCTTTGTGCCAATTCCGCGATCGCGCATTGTGGGTGAGAAGAATAAGGATTTTGATGAATGGGCGCTAACCAATAACAAATGGGAGCGTCAACATCCTGATCTCGATCCTGAATATCAATGGCAGAGTATTAATTCTTGGCACAAGCAAACCCCACAGCTAAAGCGCCCTGAAAAAGGCAAGTTGAATGATGTTGGCAAAACTCCTTGGGAATTCATGCCGATTTTGCATCCCTATCTCAAGGATGATGAGAAACATGTGCGCGATCGCGATGGATTGTTTTTAGAGAATGCTGTGCAGATGCGTGAAGATAGCTGTTTGGTTTATCTCTCGACGCATAAACTGCCTGACGGTTGGTATCGCTTTGGTGGTGAAAATCACATTGTCGAAATCACCAGTCAGGCAATTACAGAGCATAGTTCGATCTGCAAACTACTGAAGCAAAAAATCGGGCGGAGTTTTGCGCTGATTACGCCTGCGGTGTGGGGAAGCAACAATCTATCAACTCGCTATCCTAACGATGTGCGCTTTAGCAACAAGCGTCCTGAGATGCTGACTGATCGCCCTGAGCCTTGGCGTTATCGCGTGGGTAAAGGCGAGGCGCAAAATAAACCCGCCAGTAGGCTGAGCATTGGTCGCTATGCTGTGCCTGCGGGAACGGTTTATGTGGTCAAACATCCCCTCGATCTCACTTGGTGGGAATTCCCGCCTGAGTGGGTTGCATCGGGTGAGGGGCTACCGTTGCGGCAGTTTGGTTGTGGTTTGTGTTTACCTGTGGAAATCAAAATCGAACCTAAAGCTGAGCCTAGAGTTGACCAAAAAATTAAACAAAAAGGAGAGGATTAATGTACAAAAAAGCCTATGGAATTATTGAAACCCTTGCGCCTTTGCATGTTGGCGCTGCCGCAGGTGAGGAGTCTGGTAATCTCAATTTGATTTTTCGCGATCAATTTACGCAGACAGGGATTATTGCAGGGAGTTCAATTCGGGGACGCTTTCGGGCGGATATGCGCGAGACGGATAAGGGTTCAGAGAATACATGGTACGGACATGAATCTGTAGAGGGTAGACCTGATGGCGGGACTACGGAAGCGATCGTCAAATTTGAATATGCTTCGCTGGTTTGGTTGCCTGTATTTTGTCCCGGACAGCCTGTAGTTTGGATTAGTTGCCCAAGATTGCTCAAGCGCTACAAACTGATTACGGGATCTACAGACGTTATTCCAAAACCTTACACATCGGCGAAAACTCTGCGGGGTCGTCAAATTAGCGATCGCGGTACTGCTAAACAAATCCTATTTTTCAACCTTGGATTTATGGAAATCGAGCAGCAAATCGAAGCCGAAGCAATGCAGAAATGGATTCCTACTGGTGCAGATTTGGCGGTTGAGAGTTTGGTGGTGGTTGGCGATAACGATATTGCGATGTTGCATGACATGGCTTTGTATCGCCAGAGTCGCATCAAGATGATGGACGATATGAAAAAGGTGGATGGAGGAGCCTTTTTTAATGTTGAGGCTTTGCCAGAGGGAAGCGTTTTAATATTTCCGATCGCTTTGAAGCAGTCAGGCTGGAAACCTTTTGTTAATGGTGATTCACAGGATATGTATTTTGGTGGTTTGGAGTCGGTTGGCTTTGGTCGTTGTAATGTCACACTTGCAGGAGAGTATCAGTAATGGCTTGGAAAACCTATGATTTGGATCGCATTGCTCAGAAGCTGGTTCTAGATGCGAAAGAACGTGACAAAGATTCTTTGGGGCAAGCCTTTAAGATGCGTGTAGCTGTGGCTTATGGCTTAGAGCGTTTCTGGGGTGAGCATTTGCGCTTGCAAGATAAAGAGCCGAAAAAAGCTAAGTATTGGAACGAGACATGGAATCAGCTTGTGGCGGTGATGGTAAAAGCAGGAGTGAAAATTCCTAACGATCCTGTAAAGGCAGAAGATGCTAAGGCTGTCCGAGCTATGGCAGAAAAACTGTGGGAAATAGACATCCAAGATCAACGGGTGGCGATGGCTGTGCTGACGCAACTTTGTGACTGTCTGGTTTGGTGGACTCAGCGCTATAAGAAAAAATAGTTTTTAGGGACTAAAAAAATGTCAAATATTCCCGATGCTTATAGAAAAGTGCCGATGATGTTTCAGGCGCAAACGAATGGGCGCTGTCAGTTGCAACGTCTTGATCCAGAGCGCAAAAAGGATGGCGATTCGCAAGATGCTGAGATCTGGTGTGAAGAGTGGACAAGTGAAACTTATCCTGTTGCGCCGATATTTGATGAGCCAGTCAAAACGCAGGAATATACGATTAGTTGGCGATTTGTGACGAATTCAGGTCAGGATGATGGCGTGATTCGTCCTGTTATTGGTGCGTCTGGCTATCCCTTTTACCCAGGTTCGAGTATGAAGGGGGCTTTTCGTCAGGCTTGCAAGCGGTTATTTAGCGATCGCCTTGGTAAATATTGTGGTCAGGAGATTTCTAAAGGAGACTTCTCCCCAGGGATTTTGCGATTTCATGGTGGTTATCCTACAGACGATAGTTGGTGTGATGGGTTGGTTGATTTGGTTCACCCACAGCAAGAACGCCAAGTTATGAGTAGTACTGCCAAAAGCAGTGCTTTTATCCAGATTTCGCTCTATCAACCGACAATTCAGTTTGGGATTTCGGCTTCGGAGGAGCTTGAGGAGTCTGAGTGGGATGAGATCTGGCAAATTTGGGAAGCGGCAATGGGTCGTGGGATTGGTTGTCGGGTTTCCGCAGGTTATGGTCATCGCGATCAATTAAAGGGTGAGTTGTTGTATCCGCCGCATCTATTGAAAGGACAGGGGATGGCATCAAAGCGTTTAGATGAATCTGGCGAGTTTCGTCCCAATATTTTTCGGGCGGCGATTCGTGGTCATGCGTTGCGGATTTTTGGTGGTTTGACGGATGCAGAGACAGCAAAGAGTGAAGTCGAGAGAATTTTTGGTGGTGTTTCAGGGCATGGTGTATGGGGCTTATTGATGATGAACTTTGTCACAACCAGCCTTGATGAGAAATTATTTGGTAATGGTCAATGGGAAGTGCCTAGCTATAAGGTAGAAGGCGAACTCGGTTGGCTATTGTCGCAAGATATTTCAGAAGAACATAAGGCGGCTTTAAAAAATCTGATTTTGCATCTGAATCAGTTTGCGATGATTTTTGGTGGTTTCGGGAAGTCATGGCGCAGAGCCGATCATCATTTGTTTTATGAGGAATATTACGAAGAGACTAACTACAGGAAGCCGTTAATTGGTTGTCATTGGCAATGGAAAGGGCGTTATCTCCGTGATGTTCAGGTTGATGACCTTGATCATATTTCTTCTTTTTTAAAGCGGTTGCAAAGTGTAGCTAAAATCTGGCTAAAACTGCAAGGCGTAAAAGTTGGGACAAGCTATGCAGATAATTGGCGAGAGTCATGGCACGTTGATAATGTGCAGGTTTGGGGCAAGCTTGCGGATGACAATGATAGTTCTGAAGCGATTCATTGGTTGCATAGACCTTATCAGGAGAAAGATGCTAGAGCGCGTATTGATAAACTACAGATTAAGGGATCTTCTGTGACGGGGAAGATTGGACAGATTGGGCGGCTATGGCATCGGATGTATCCTGTGGTGAAAATAAGTACCGATCCTAATGATGCAACCAAGAAGATTATAAAGAAGACAAAGCAATATATGGAACTGTTAACGATTTTTCCTAACGATTCAGATGAATGTACTAATTTTCTGGATTTTCTTGCTGATCGCCAACAGTTTGAACAGCTATGGGGCAAGCCTTGGGAAGAAATAGAATAGAGTTGGGCATAAGTAGGAAGGCTTAATTTTTGTAGGATGTGTTAGTGCAACGTAACGAATCTAGTTGATGAAGATGATGGGTTACGCTGTCGCTAACCCATCCTACGGTTGACTGTAGTTTTTTTGTAAATCTTGGAGCTTAAGCAAGATGTCTGTAGTTTGGATTGTGACGACGGGTAATAGTGATGTCAAGCTGACAGATGATACTGGCTGGGGTGCTTTGCGGATTAAAAAAATGGAGCAGTTATATCCCTGTGAGAATGAATTTGCTCCAACAGAAGAGAGTAATAGTGATTTGTTGGCTTTGTCTGCAAGAGTATTAGGAATTGTCTATGGTGATGCAATTGAGACATATTGGGATCGTTTGACTTTTCCTTTGTTGGATGGCTTTTGTCAGGAGTTTAAGACTGATAAAAAGAATAAGCCCGATCGCATTATTGTTTTGCTGACCGATCAGGAGGCGATTTTTGATGCTTATAGTCGCGGTGATGCTGCTTGTCCTTATTGGCAGGATACATATACGCTTCAGCCAATTTTGAAGCATTATTTTACGCAGGTGTTTGGTGAAAAGTTTGCTAATGAAAAGCTTGAATTTTCGGTTTTGAAGCCGCAACAGAGGACGGATGGGTTAGATGATTGGGATGCGACGTTGACGCTAGTAAAGGCGGAGTTGACGAGGTGGGAAGAAAACAAGTGGATTTCTAAGAGCGATCGCGTGATTGTGAGTCATCAGGCGGGGACTCCTGCTATTTCTTCGGCGGTGCAGCTAACTTGTTTGATTCGCTTTGGTAAAAAGGTGGAATTTCTGGTTAGCAGCGAGTTAGATCCAGATAAGACGAAGTTTTTAAAGGGTTCCTCCTATTTTGAGACCTTGCAATTTAAGAAGTTAGAGGATTTGCTGGCAAGGGATGATTATGCTGGGGTGGCTAGTGTTGTGGACAGTCTGGGTTTAGAAGACTCTGTGCTAAAGGTGAAGTTGGATCATTTGCTCGAACTGGCGAAGTTGTGGAGTGCGGCTAAGTTTGATGAGTTTGCGAACAGGATGGGATTGGTGACACCTAGCCGAGTTAGGGAATGGTGGTGGAAGGGTTATGAGATGGCTTATTTGGCTGTGGTGAGGATGAAAAATGGCGATCCGACTGAGGCGCTTTTTCATAGTGTGAGAGCGATCGAGGGGTTGATTTGTGAATGGGCGATCGCAACTCATGCTTCTAATATTCACTACAGTTTCATTAAATTGGATCGTAATGGTAATCCTGCGCTTGATCCAAGAGGTAGTAAAATTCGAGAATATGATTCTAGTCGTTATCGTGGTGATAAAGAAGGCTCACCAATTGCAAAACGTACTATTGATTCTAGATTTGAAAATGCTCTGAGGTATCAAAATCAGAAAGATGATTTAAGCCGTAATAGGCTTGGTTTGTATGGGCGAGTTCTCTATACGCTATTTGAATCTACTTTTGAACCGAATTCACGGTTAACAGGTCATCCAATTTCGATTGTTTGGGAACAGTTAGCGGATGAACGCAACGAGTTATTTCATCGGTTGAGGGGAATGACTCCTCAAGAGGTTTATGAGGCTTGGGGTAAAGGTAATCAAGAGCAATGGACAAAGGTTTTACTTGATTGTTTAAATTTAGTTGCTGGTCAGTCTTTTGTGTCCTTAAAATCTGCTAGTTTGATGTCACAGGTGTATAAGGATTTGGAGGAGGTGATTAAGGCGATCGCTTCTTATTAGCTGATGAGTTGTTGCCAGTTTTGGCAGTATCAAAATTAGTCTCCTACACGCTAGGGGACGCGATCCATTGGAAACGATTCAGAATTGAAAATTTTAGATCTAGAATCAAAATTCTCCTACTCGCTAGGGGACGCGATCGATTGGAAACTTGCGATCGCCAGTTTTCTCCCGACATTCAATGCATTCCCCTACTCGCTGGGGGACGCGATCGATTGGAAACAGAAAGCAAGCTCGATGATTTTCCTCATCCTCATATGTACCCTACTCTCTAGGGGACGCGATCGATTGGAAACCAACAGACAGAGTGAGTAACAGCGTAGGCACATGATTTCTCCTACTCGCTAGGGGACGCGATCGATTGGAAACGCATAAAGCCCTGCGGTTTGCTCTGGGAAAGCTTTGCCCCCTACTCGCTAGGGGATGCGATCGATTGGAGACGCAATAGACTGGACTGTAGTGATGGTACGTTCACCAATTCCCCTACTCGCTAGGTGACGTGATCGATTGGAAACACAATCTGCGGCTGGATTACATACCGTGCAATGTATTTCCCTACTCGCTAGGGGACGCGATCGATTGGAAACATGAGTGGATTTTGGACTGTCCTTTGAGGTACTGTGCATCCCCTACTCGCTAGGGGACGCGATCGATTGGAAACGTTATATTGATTTCAGCTTGTGTGCGGTAACTGTCTTCTTCTCCTACTCGCTAGGGGATACGATCGATTTGAAAGATGTCCTCGGCTTTGAATCCCCAAGCGTGAGCCTGAAATCCCCTACTTGCTGGGGGCGCGATCGATTGAAAACCCTATTAGGTAGCCCATGTCATCACCGCAAACGTATGAAACTCCTACTCGCTAGGGGATGCGATCAATTGGAAACGAAACAGTAAACGTAATAAATCCTGTATTTCCGTTCACAAATCTCCTACTCGCTAGGGGACGCGATTGATTGGAAACGCTACTGCTTGACGGGTATCAAAGTGCTTGATTACATCCCCTACTCGCTAGGGGACGCGATTGATTGGAAACTAATATGTCTCAGTCGCAGGACTTACATAAGTATAATCCCCTACTCGCTAGGGGACGCGATCGATTGGAAACCACGCTCTTGCATAGTCGCGACTGAGTTCAAATATCTCTCCTACTCGCTAGGGGACGCGATCGATTGGAAACTTTACTTCATGCTGGCTAGATAGCCTAGCTAATGGGTCTCCTACTCGCTAGGGGATGCGATCAATTGGAAACGCCAGTTTCATGAAGTCAGGTGTTTCGTTCAGGAAATCCCCTACTCGCTAGGGGACGCGATCGATTGGAAACTTATCAAACCAAGACTCATTAATCTTGTCTGTGAAGTATCTCCTACTCGTTAGGGGACGCGATCGATTGGAAACTGAAAAACTGGGTTACAGTTGTACGCACTACGTCATTTTGAGGAGGATTTTATGAGAGTCGGTACACTGATTGTTTGTTGCATGGCGCTGCTGATGCTGGCTGGGTGCGCTAAGAGCAAAGAAGCCTATGAAAAGAGTTTTAAAGACTCTTTCAAGACAAGCTTTGACAAATCCTGCACCCAGAGTGCCATGAAGGGCGGTCTCAAGGAGGACAAAGCAAAGTCTAAATGCGATTGCGTGAGTACCTATCTGGTGGGTAAATATTCATCTATTGAGCTTACCAAGCTGTCCACGGCAACGGAATCCACCCCCAGTAAGCAAATTTTTGATGAAGCCATTAACTCCTGCAAATAGTCTCCCCTACTCGCTAGGGGAAGCGATCAATTGGAAACTGGGACACATCTGAGCAATAGATTTCAGGCAGATCATTCTCCTACTCGCTAGGGGAAGCGATCAATTGGAAACTCAGGCTTAAACACGATGACTTGTACCATTGTGTCAGGTTCCCCTACTCGCTAGGGGACGCGATCGATTGGAAACAAAACTACCTTAATTGAAACCTAACAACCTTTCTTTGATTTCTCCTACTCGCTAGGGGACGTGATCGCTTGGAAACATTACTTTCCACATCTTTGCTGGCACTGCAATTTTGCTCCCCTACTCGCTAGGGGACGCGATCGATTGGAAAAGCTGTGTGTACAATTACGCAGTGGTCTGGACGATAATCTCCTACTTGTTAGGGGATGAGATCGATTGGAAACATCTATGTCCATGCTTCTTGAGCCTGAAAATTGTCCTCTCCTACTCGCTAGGGGATGCGATCGATTGGAAACGCCTCATCAATCAGTGCCGATACTTTCTTGGTATCAACTCTCCTACTCGCTAGGGGACGCGATCGATTGGAAACAACACCTTCTTCTCTTCCTTTGAAGCATTCCAGAAAGGTGTCTCCTACTCGCTAGGGGACGCGATCGATTAGAAATAGCTCGCACTTCACATTTTGAAAAGCTGCAAAATTTGGTCTCCTACTTATTAGGGGAAGCGATCGATTGGAAACATAAAATAGTACCGCTTATAGTAAAGCCGAGGTAATTGTCTCCTACTCGCTAGGAGACGCGATCAATTGGAAACGTATTCCCATTAGGGAAAGTGTAAAGCGCTTGATATCTGTCCCCTACTCGCTAGGGGACGCGATCGATTGGAAACACGACTTTTGGACAGAATACGTGAAACTCCTTGTTGTTTCTCCTACTCGCTAGGGGATGCGATCGATTGGAAACAGCATTGTTAGAAAGTGTCATGATTTTGATCTCTTGAGTCTCCTACTCGCTAGGGGACGCGATCGATTGGAAACGGTTGCATAACATCACATACCCCTTGGTTAGCGTTAGTTCTCCTACTTGTTAGGGGATGCGATCGATTGGAAATCGATGAGTATAATGTATAATTTTTAGCAGGTTTACATACTGTATCTCCTAACCGCTAAGAGTCTGGATCAATTAAAACCCTAGAACGAAAAGCGATGAGTTGACAGTTTTAAGTTAATTAAACCTCTCAACAACTGAAAAGAATAATCTTTGTTATGCATCAACAACATCTTGAGAACTTATGGATAATAGAACATTGAGAGTAGCCATTGGGATTGGATCTGTGACATTTTTGAGCTTATTTGGATTTGCTTGGTGGAATGCCAATCAGTTAAGTATTGCTCAGGATCGGATTAAAATTCTTGCTACCTGTATCAAACGTCTGGATCAAGGTCTGAGTTCTGGTTCTCCTTTTGATATACCAGGCGTTTATCTGGATTGGAAAGGTGAAAAATGCGAGGAAGCCAAAGAGATTGCCAAACAATAAACCCGAATTAAATCACCTTCCTAAGCCTAGATACTCGTTTATGTTCTGACAAAGTTGCCTTATAATCTGAATTTGGATTCTATAGAATGTAATCGATTGAAAACTAACCTTTCTCTTACCAAGGGAAAATGCATTGATTCCTCTACGCTCTAGATACCAAGATTAATTAGGAACTCCAAGATTTACTTTGTATTGGAGTTTTCTTCTTTTCTTTTACTTGCTAGAGAATGCGAGCATTTAGAAACATTAAGCGACCTTATCTTTGAAATTTTTGCCAGCGCTAAATCTCCTAATCACTAGAGGAAGCGATCGCCTAGTGGCTTGTTCTCAGGTAACTGTGGCAAGACATTAAACATTAAGGCGATCGCCTAAACAAAAAAGCAGTCCGTCAAACAGGCTGCTTTTTTGTTGATTGCTTACCCACTCGAACAGGCGATCGCTTGAAAACAACTTACAATTTTTATTACAATGAGAAAATTTATTCCCATTAAAACTATCAGCCACTAGGCAATTCACCGAAGCGATCGCGATATTGCTGTAATAAAGCTTGGGCTTCAGCGAGTTTTTGAGTCACTTGGTTGGCGCGATCGCGTTCTTGCTCTAGTAATTGATTGACCTCAATGTATGAGTAAAATTTTGTACCATCAGGTTTGTAGAGTTGAAGGCGATCTGTAGATGTGTCAAAGCGGACTCCGAGGCGGGGGCTTATCCAGTTTTCGGATTGAGCGATCGGTTCTAGTCCTTCGCTAGTGCGAATCCAGATGTCGAGAAGATTGGTTTCAGGATCGTAGAGATAATATTCTTCAACCTTGTGGCGATCGAAGAAGAGAAGCTTTTTACTCATTTCAAGGCGATCGTTACTGGGAGAGAGAATCTCAAAGACGACTTGAGGGGCGATGTTGTCTTCTTCCCATTGGCGATAGGAACCGCGCTCGCTTAGCGTCGCCTCTGGCGATTCGCCTTTGGGACGACCGAAAACCGCCATGACATCAGGGGCAGTGACAATTTTGGACTGTCCTTGAACGGGATACCAGAAAAGGTCGCCTGCAATGAAGACGTTAGGTTCGTTGATATAGAGTAGATCTAAACCTTTTTTGATTTCAACGATGAGTTCAAACTGTTTGGTATTGTCTGCCATTGGCTTACCATCGCTGTCAGGGTAGATGATTTCAGGTTTGCTGATTTGACTGACCATGATGGTTGTCTCCTGAACTGGTGTTTGGATTGTTTTGATTATAGTGGAGATTTTTCGATGTGTTTACGAAATTTGATAGCGACGATCAGTATCCCTTACTCGCTAGAGGAGGCTTACGCCTCACAAAAAAGCAGTCTGTCAAACAGGCTGCTTTTTTGTTGATTTCTTACTCACTCGAAAAGGCGATCGTCTAAAAACTGTAAAACAAACCTTCTGATAAAATATAGCTGAGGCTCAGTTGGCATAATTGCGAGAATATCCTCAATAAATTAGGAACGCATCAACTTTTTTGCAAAAAAGGAGTACTAAAATGACTACAGTGATTCAATCGCCAGTGATAGAGACAGTCACATCACAGCGAATGACATTGGCAGAATTTTTGACAAGCCCTGAGTCGGATCAGAATTATGAATTTATCGACGGTCAAGCCATAAGAAAGATGTCGCCAAAAAGATTTCATGCTACCCTTCAGGGTGTTTTGTATCGGTACTTGGGGGATTTGTTTGAGGGTAAAGGTTATGTTTATCCTGAATGGGGGATAGTGCTAACACGCAATGGACAAGATTGGTGTCCCGTGCCTGATTTGACCTATATTTCGATAGAACGATTGCCTAGTGATGTCGGGAATGAAATGGGTCCAATACCGCCTGAGTTAGTGATTGAGATTATGTCAGAGGGACAGACTTTTAAGGAATTTGTGGCGAAGGCTGGTGATTATTTGAAGGCTGGGATATTACGAGTATGGGTTATCGATCCGATTAACAGAACTTTCACTGTATTCTATCCCGATCGCCCTCCAGAGACTTATCAAGGCGATCGTCTATTAACCGATGAGTTATTCCCATATTTGGCAGTGACTACTGAGCAGTTTTTTGTAAAAGCAAGGATTTGAAAATCCCCGAATGGGGCAACTTTCTGCTAAAAACGAGCCAAATTTGGGATTGTCTTCTACTCTCTAGAGGACATGTTCTTGGAAACATTACAAAAAATCCAACGTCATCAAAATGATTACTATCTAGTTTCTAATCGCTAGATTTGCTATTGATTAGGAACTAGATAGGATTACTAAAATCATTAATGTAGTCAAGATAAACATGCAAAACTTCTCTAATATAAAAATCAATATTACTCAAAAGAGAATCTTCGCTTCCTTGATGTTAAGCACCTTGCTATCTATAGCTGGTGGATTGAATCGGTTCCATAACTCTGCTGCTTTTGCTGATTCGGTCAACATTGAACATGCCCAAAACATTAAAATTAAACCTGTAGTAATCCCTAAAAATCAGTTGCCGCCACCTTTAGATCAGAATGTAGTATTTCGGGAGATTTCTAGTGGTGGCATTACTGGAGCAACCTATCAAACAGTTTTACTCAATAATGGCACATTAATTCGTGTGCGTATTGGTGATATTAACGATTCTGAACGTAGTATTCGTAGAGTCACTTTAGAGCAAGTAAAACAGTTTGAGAAAGTGTTGTATAAACATAAAATCGCTAAATACAACAATCTCAGCTATCCAGCACCTAGAGGTGCTGCTGATTACATTACCTATACTCTTACAAGTAAAGAAGGGACGTTTCAATACAACGACATTTCTCAAAATGGACTGCCGAATAAACTCCAGTCCGTAGTCTCAGTTTGGAAGCAACTTAAAACTAGTGCTAAATCCTTGTAATACAAAAGCACAAAATGGCTACGCCATTTTGTGCTTTTAAAACTCTCACTGGGTTGGTTTTTAATTCACAAAAGTGTAACAACACTTTTGTGAATTGGTATAAATTTGTGAACGGCAAAACCCAAAAAGAGAAAGGCGGAGCTTCGCTCCGCCTTTCTCTTTTTGGGTTTTATGTCCTAACAAGAATAGTGATAAATATATTTCTGCGAGAGGGTTCGCATAGTGAATCCTCTCGAAATTATTCCGAACTGAATTTAGTTAACCTGAACCTGCATACTTTGCCATTGAGAAAGGCTGTAAGTTTTTAGTTGCAATGCATGGATTGCACCCGTATCGAGATGCTCCTGAATTGCGCCATATACCAATTTGTGTTGCTTAATCATCGATAAGCCTTCAAACTGCTCCGCAACTACGATCGCAGAAAAGTGTTGACCATCCTGATTAGGATCTTCAACTTGAACTTTGGCGTTAGGCAAAGCAGCGCTAATTAATTCGGCAATATTATTATGGGAAATCATGCTGGACAAACTCAAAATGTACAAAAATCTAATTGGGCTTTTCACATTGTGCCATATCAAGAGAGTAGAAAAACCAGCCGACAATGATAGGATGGATGGCGCAAAGCGCCGCCTATCTTAACTTATTTTTGAAATAAAGATTTAATGAAAATCGCAACTTGGAATGTAAACTCAGTACGTACAAGGATTACCCATGTTTGTGATTGGCTACAAGCAAATCCTGAAGTCGATCTGTTGTGTTTACAAGAAACAAAAGTCGTAGATGCTGACTTTCCGCATACACCATTTACAGATTTAGGCTACCAGACTCACATTTATGGTCAGAAATCCTATAACGGCGTAGCAATTATTGCGCGATCGCCTGTTGAGGATATACAAACTGGTTTTGCCTCAGTATTAGGCGACATCTCAGAACCCAGCCTAGATGACCAAAAACGCTTGATCACCTGTAGATTTGGCGATACCCAAATCGTGAATATGTATGTGCCCAATGGCTCAGAAGTGGGCAGCGAGAAATATGAATACAAGTTGCGCTGGCTGAAATTATTAAAATCATATTTGCAAGCATTGTTGGCAAAAAACACCAACGTGTTGATTTGTGGCGACTTTAATGTCGCGATCGCCGATCTGGATATTTATGATCCTAAGGGTCGCGAAAACAAAGTGATGTCCACAGATATTGAGCGTGAGGCTCTTGCCGAAGTCTTAAATCTTGGGTTTAAAGATATATTTCGGAAGTTTGAATCTGACGGCGGGTACTATAGTTGGTGGGATTATCGTTCTGGAGGTTTTCAACGCAATCGTGGTTGGCGGATTGATTATCATTTTTTGACAGAAGCTCTCTATGAAAGAGCTACAGCCTGTGCGATCGATCCTGAGCCTCGGAAGCTCACTCAACCCAGCGATCACACTCCTGTAATTGTGACAATTGATTAGTTACTCCCTTCTCAGTGAATAATTAGTGATGCGCGGCGAAGCCGTACATCACTAATTATTCACTATAGTATAGATAAAAATTCTGAACTATGAAATACCGTATTTTTTTAGCGATCGTGCTACTTATATTGTTTTTGTTCCCCTTGACAGCATGGGCTGCAAATCCTAGCCAAGTTGTCCAATTGCAAACCACAAAAAGTTGTCAAGTCTGCGATTTGACTGGAGCTTACCTTCCAGTTAGTAGCTTAGACTATACCTATCTACTTGCCTCCGATCTCAGTCGGGCCAACTTAGTAGGCGCAAGTATCACCTTCTCAAATCTGAGCCGCGCCAATCTCACTGGTGCAAATCTCAGCTATGTCAACTTCAAGCACACAAAGATTTTGCTAGCCAACTTTACCAACGCCATCTTAGATAAAGCTGATCTTACTGAAGCCGATCTCACTAGTGCCAATATTTCAGAAGCACAGTTAGTTAATGCAAAGCTATGTAAGACAGTTTTATCGAATGGATTAATTTCAAATCGCGATTGTTAAATAAAGCGGCGCAAAGCGCCGCTTTTATTGATTAGCCAGTCTTTCTAATGCATCACCATTAACTCGACAGATGCGCCAATCTGGGAGGATTTCTGCACCAATGCTAGTATAAAATGCGATCGCAGGTTCGTTCCAATCTAAAACCGACCACTCAAAACGCCCATATTCTCGCGCTACAGCAATTTGAGCCAGATTGGTAATTAATGCTTTGCCAAGCCCCATACCGCGATATTCCGACAGCACAAAAAGATCTTCTAAATAGATACCGCGACGAGTTAAGAAAGTGGAATAGCTCGTAAAAAATAGCGCAAATTCGACAATCTGTTGATTCGGTTCTATCTCTGCTACGATCGCTTCGATACAAGGTTTTGCACCAAACAAATCTTTTTGTAAGGATTCAATATTACCTGTGACTTTATCAGAGAGATTTTCATAGTCGGCGAGCGCGACAATTAACGAAAAAATGGCAGGAGTATCAGCAATAGTCGCAGGGCGGATCGCAAATTGAACTTGAGTCATAGATTGTAAATACTCACTTTGAATAATTATTCAGCTAAAATAAACGAAATGGAATTGGTCGGGAGGATTTAAAACGCTCGATTTCATCATCCATTTGTGCAGAGATTTCCTCATTACTTTTTAAAGGTAGAGCAGAAGACTGCATCACATTGAGCTTGAGAGTTACCTGTTTGATCATAAGTTGCTGCGCATCAAGGTCAATATCAAGGTTTACTGCATCACTGCCGAGGATTTTGGTGAGTTCATTTTCCACGAGAGATTCGGTTACATTCTCAAGGGTGTGATTGATTAAATCCTGATTTCCTAAAAGCGAGTCTTGCAATAGTTGCTCTAGGTTTTCAAACTTTAGTAATTGCACTAATTTCTCAGCATTTGCTAGAGATTTAGGATCAATGACCTGCGCTAACGCATTAGTCAAATTAAATTTTGATTTTATCTGCTGAATTAAATACTTGGCCTCTGACTTACGCAGTTGGGTGCTCTCCACTAAAGGGAGAATAGATAAAATCGTGTCTGGTAATAAATTCAACAATTTCTCTGGCTGCGCCTTTTGCGCGTAGGCATTGAGCGTATTGAGAACCTGATTTTCTAATGACTGCCGCCATTGCTTTACTTCTTGAACCAACGAATCAGTAGTTGCTTCAATAACAGAAGCTCCAGTTTCTGCTTTAAACTTATCGACGACCTGCTGGATTAAAGCTTCAGCCTGATTTGGCACGATCGCAATGCTTCCCTGTTTTTGCTGAAATGTCAAAATTGAACTCGCGATCGCAAGGAGATCTTCGCGAGAATTAGGCGTTTCAAAGCGATTCACATAGGCTTGAAGACTATCTAACAGCGATCGCTCTGTAACAATCATGGGATACTCCTCGCAAAGTCGCTATTTCCTAGCTGTTTTATAGCATAAGCTTTAGCTTATATGCCAAAAGATAAGTGGTGGCGCATTGCGCCGCCACTTATCTTTTGGGATCTTGCATTGCTATAGCTCTAAAATAGAAAAGGTTTTAGATTGGTTGATCAAACGCACAATGAATTTGACTTTTTCTCCTTCACAGATATTGCTTTATGGTATTGCGATCGCGGCGGGGCTTGTATATTTGCCATATATAGTTGTTGCCTTTGGGCGGGTGAGTATTGGCTATGATATGAACTCACCAAGAGCGATGTTCGATCGCTTGCCAGACTATGCTAAAAGGGCCACATGGGCACACCAAAACTCCTTTGAAGTATTCGCACTCTTCGCAGCAGCAGCGCTTACCGCCTATGTTAGCAATGTCGCGTCTGATCAAACTTCTCTTTATGTCCTTGCTTTTTTGGCAGCAAGATTTTTATTTAGCTTGTTTTACATTCTCGATTTACCTTGGTTGCGATCGCCAATGTGGGGAGTCAGTATGGCATGTATAGGCAGCCTCTTTATTGCCAGCCTCACCTAAGAAAAAAGCGGCGCAAAGCGCTGCTTTTTTCTAGGAACTTACTATTGCTAATATTGCTTTTATCGATTTTTTATTGATTGCCAATGAGATGAGATCGCCTCGTTAAACACCAAGAATCACTAAAAAAGCCTAAGCTATAATCTGGGTAAAGCTAAATTAACCAATACATGACAGATGACTCAAATTACTGTTGATTTACCTGAAAATTTAGTCGAATCTGCCCAACGACTAGGAAAAGCTACGGCGCGGGATCTATCAGGGCTTCTAACAGATACCCTAGAAATCATTTTGCCTGTTTTTAATAACCTTTCTGAAATTAGCGATCGCACCGAGATTTCCCATCTTTTAGATCCCGAAATTATAGAATTAGCTAACTTAAAAATGGATGCATTTCAAAATCAACGTTTGGGAGAACTACAAGCTAAGGGCAAAAATACTGGATTCACAGAAGCCGAAGGCTATGAATTGTTGGTTTTAATATCAATTTACCAAATGGGACAATTGAAAAAATCAATGGCACTAGCTGAAGCCGTTAGACGAGGATTGAGAGACCCTTTATTGCCATGAGTTTTCTCTCGGAACTTGTACGGGAAAGAGTTAGACTACGAGCTGCAAATCGATGTGAATATTGCCTTAGCCACCAAGACTACATTTTAGGCAGACTGCAAATCGATCATATCCAGCCTCTAGCTGTAGGTGGGCTGAACACAGAAGACAACTTATGCTTAGCCTGTGAATTATGCAATCAATACAAATGGAAGCAAACAGTCGGTTTAGATCCTGAATCTGGCGAAGTAGTTCCCTTGTTTAATCCTCGGAACCAGAGATGGAGAGAGCATTTTAATTGGAGTCCAGAGGGAATAGAAATTATTGGGATAACAGCTTGCGGTCGTGCCACGATAGGAGCTTTGAGGTTAAATAATAATTTGGCTGTTATTGTGCGGAAAAACTGGGTGCAGGCTGGTTGGCATCCTCCCAATTAATTTTAGTCATCGATTTTTGCAACAAGAGGGCGCATTGCGCCCTCTTGTTGCAAAAATTTTAGGAGCTATGTCCAAAGCGAATCGCATATACGTCTTGCTCTTTGTCGGTGTAGATTTCGACATCGGACTTAGGGTGCGATACACATAAAAGGATATAGCCCTTGGCATCTAGCTCTTCGCCCATGCCGCCAATGCCCATACCTTGGCTTTGATCGACTTCACCTTTGACAATTTGAGATGCACAAGTCGTACATACACCTGCATAGCAAGAACATGGCAAATCTAGCCCTTGCTCGATCGCAGCATCAAGGATCGATTGATTTTCAGGGACAGACACTGTAAAAGTTTGCCCTTGATGATGAAGTGTGGCTGTAAAAGTCTGAGTCATTTTTCTACAAATTTAGTTGGTTGTTGTTTATAAATCCCAAAAAAACGTACCGCCCGCGCAGTGGGCGGTACGTTTTTTTTAGGTTCTGGTAGTTTGCTTAGATATGGCGTTGAGCGTTGCGCCATAGCTTACCAATTTAATGATTGTGCAAAGAGAATGATACGATGTTCAATTGGCTTAATTTTATCTCCTCCTATGCAACCCCGTCACATCGCCCGCGAACTCGCACTCTTTAGCATCAACCAATTACCTAGTCAACCTCAAAAACTAGAAACGAAAACTTTAGATGACATTGTTACGGCAGTTGTACGATCGCTGCACGATGAGACCAAAGAGCTATTACAAACCGCCAGCGCTGAGCTACAGCGTGGGCAAGAGCGTGTATCTGCTAGCGAAACCCGCACTGGTGACGTTCGTCAAGATATCCAAGCTGTTGAAGGCATGGTGCGTGAAGCGATCGAATTAACAAAAAACGCGATTAATAATATTGGTGCAGCTTTAGAATTTCCCGTTACGTTGGTATTGGCACAACGTGCCGAAGTGCGTAACTATGCGATCGATATCCTCAAAACTGTGAATGGCAAGCGCACTGAGATCGATGAAATGATTAGTAGCGCTCTAGTTAATTGGCAAATCGATCGCCTTGCTCAAGTAGATAAAGATATTTTGCGGATTGCTACTGCGGAGATGATGTTTATGAGTGTGGCTAGCAAGGTTGCGATCGATGAGGCGGTAGAACTAGCCAAGCGCTACAGCAGCGAAGATGGCTATCGATTTATTAATGGTGTTTTGCGTCGTATTGACGATCAGCTTAAAGAATTGCGTAAATTAAAATGAGACACTCGCGATCAAGTATTGGGCTTGTTGATTTTCTTTAAAAGGGCTTAGAGCTAGCACTTTTAAAGAAAATTATCATCTAGAGATGTTTTCACAAAAAACATACAGCCAGCGATCGCAACTGGTGTATGAACAGATCCAGCCTTAGAGTAGAGATAGTCCCCTGCTTTATAAGTAACACCGCGATCGATTAACTCACCTTCAAGCATAAAAATTTCTTCCCCCGTAGCATGTCGATGGGATGGATAATCAACAGTCACCTCAGCACGAATTAATGCTGATATCTCTCTATTTTCGCGATCAACTTTTAATACTGCCATCATTAATCCTTTAACAGGATGCGGTTTCCACTGAAGTTCTCCCGATCGCAAGGCTACAAAATCCCTAGCTTCTGTTTCTTGTTGAATGCGCTTAAAGAGCCTCTGTTTGAGACCAGCAGGAACATCTAAGGATGGCTCAGTATAGGCAAGAGTTGCCGCAGTGTCACGTAGCGATCGCAATTCTTTCTCTATTTCTGGTGAGGAACTTGCAAGTTCTTCTACGGATTGAATCTCGTCAGGCGTAATCGCGTCAATGGCTGTTAATGCTAATAGGTTATTAATTTCTTCTTGATTCATGCAGTTTAGATCCTGATTTTTTAGCTTTTAGCTTCCCTTATTTAACGTTTGGATTTTAATTTTTGTTGTTGGCTGTTACTAGCATTCCCTAAAAACTAAACCACTCATCGCCAATCGCTTCTCGTAATTTTTTTAACCCAAGCCGAATGCGAGTTTTTACAGTGCCAAGGGAAAGCCCTGTTTTGGCAGCAATTTCACTATGGCTAAGTCCACTGAAATAAGCAAGTTCTAAAGCTAAACGTTGCTCGTCGGGAAGTTTATTGAGACAAGCCTTAACATAGGAGCTTCGCTCTTGCATTAGCACATCTTTTTCTGGACTATCGGTATGCGAATGCATTTTTAGCACATCTTCTGAAGCAGCAACAGCTTTGCCAAACCTTGTATGACTGCGTAAGCGATCTAAGGCCCGACTGCGGGTGATCATGAACAGCCATGTATCTACTCTACCTTTTTGGGAATTGTAATTTTTAGCAATTCTCCATACTTGAGTAAATACGTCTAAAACGATCTCTTCGGATTCTTCAGACGAATTAAGAATTTTATAGGCGATCGTATAAATCACTCTGGAATAGCGATCGTAGAGCAACGACAGGGCAGTTTGATCCATTTCCGCAATTCGGCTAATTAGTGAAATTTCATCAACCTTACTGTCACTGTCAATTTTAAGAACTTTGCGATCGCATGAATCCAAGATCAGATCCTCTTCGTATTCCTATTTAAATCAGCGACTTCAATAATCTCCAAGTAGCTAGTCACAATTAAATATAAAACCCCAAAAACTGTGCCGCCCGCACAGCGGGCGGCACAGTTTTTGGTTCTGGTTTTGTAATTATGCCTAGCTACTTAAGATCATTTGCATTTGCGATCGCTGACCAGCCACAACTGATTTTCAACTATATATCATCTGGTAAAAACCATGTCTAGAGCAGAAAGATTTTCTCGTTCCGCTTCGCGCCGCGAATTAATTAAAGCGGGCTTATTTGGGGCTATGGGAATTGCAAGTGTCGCAGTTGTCCCTGAAGTCATGGCTATGCCCAAGAAAAACGATGTTATGAATGACATCAAGGTTCTTAATAATGCTTTGTTCTATGAGCATCAAGCAATCTGGGCTTATGGGTTTGCGGCAGGTAAACTCTCATCTAGCAATGTTGGTAAAGCTGTTTTGGCGATCGCCTTAGCCAATCAAGCTGATCACAAAGCACATCGTGATTTGCTGACTGCGGTAGTGAAGAAACTCGGTGGTAGCCCTGTAATGGCAAAGACTGAATATCTCAAGACAGTCACACCCTATATCGAAAAGGGAGAAGGCAATCTCGACTCAGATGTGAATATTGCCAAGCTTGCCCTTGCGTTAGAGGTAGATGCAGCGATCGCCTATGGACGTGAGGTCGCAACTCTCAAAAGCCCTGATCTGATTACCGCAGGTGCAAGTATTGGTTCCACTGAAGCTTCCCATGCCACTGTAATTCGAGCCGCGTTCCAATCCTTGGGCGTTGCTCTGAATGTGGTTCCTGCTGCTTTTGTCAGCAAAGACACCCGCGATGTTTGGATTCTCAAAGTCTAATTAACATGTAAAAAGCCTTGCTTTGCAAGGCTTTTTACATGTTGTTTTTATCTTCGCTCTTTAATCAAGCAATGAATGTCGTGACTGATGCTCAAACTAATTCTTTCCCAAATGCCCCTACAAAAATTCTGTGGCTGCAGGTTGGGGGATTGGCAGCACTGTTAGCTGCAATTACCTTTAGCTGGATTGCTTATGGATTTTATCAGCCAAGAATTTTGGCGCGGATTGGCTTTGTTGATTTAGCGATCTGGCTAGGGATTTTTCAGGGGCTGCTCGGCGCGATCGTGGAGCCAATTGTAGGTTGGTTTTCCGATCGCGTTCTTAGTCGATTTGGCAGTCGATTGCCACAGATTGTCGTAGGGGTGACCCTTGCGGGACTAATTTTTGTGATCGCTTCGTGG
Organism: Pseudanabaena sp. lw0831; assembly: GCF_016584665.1. Taxonomy (GTDB): domain Bacteria; phylum Cyanobacteriota; class Cyanobacteriia; order Pseudanabaenales; family Pseudanabaenaceae; genus Pseudanabaena. Next base: position 10,261 of record NZ_BBJB01000011.1, on the reverse strand, counting down.
CTGGTCGAAACGCAGCTTGCGGAGGGAATGCGCTGGATTGTCCCTGTGATGATGACGATGTGGGTAATTGCGATGATTATTTTTCGAGGGCCAGCGATCGCTCTGCTCCAAGGATTTGCGCCAACTAGCCAGTTGCCTCAAGCTAATGCCATTTTGGCGCTTGTATTGGCAATCACTAGCGCCACCAGCCCAATATTAGGCTTAATACTCAAACAGATTGGCGCATCCATGACTTTTATCTTAGGGGCGATCGCTTTATTAATTGGTTCGGTTCTGCTATGGGGCTCGATGCCACGCCATCTAGTCACAGCAACAAGTCCAGAAGTCTCAACCACAAAACTAACCACAAAGTCGCTAATCATGTATGCTTTGCCTTTCGTCGTAGGCTTAGGATCTGGGTTAGAAATTAATTTGCTGCTTCATATTCTCCCAAGTCATCTTTTCCAAGCGAATATGAATCTTTCCATTGAATATATCCAATCAGCGATTCTATTAGTTGCAGGGATTTCTACATTACCTTTGCGATCGCTACTAAGATCGCTATTTCCCAGACAGAAAGTAGCATTTGGAATGGGTTTGGGACTAGCGGCGATCGCAGGTTGTCTTACTCTTACAGCATTAAGTCAAAATGGTATTTATTTGATATTGATTAGTGCGATCGCGGCGATTGCACTAGGTCTAGTTTTGACAAATACTATTCCTCTAGCTTTAGCGATGGTTCCTTCAAATCAAGCAGGATTTGGGACAGGCTTATATTTTGGTGGTAATGGCATGGCGACCGCCTTGGTTGCCGCATTAGTCATAACTCAAGGCGAAATCTCATCCATGAATGGATCTCTGTTAAGCCTTTTTGCTTTAGTGATCGCCTTTATCAGTCTCAAAAAGTTTGCCAAAACTATAAAAAACTAATGGAGGCGCTTCGCGCATCCATTAGCTAATTCTCGGTTAGCTGCTTTGTCGCGGCTAACTCTCTTTCTAAAAGATTTACTCGCTCTAGTAACTGTTGATTAGACGCAAGTAACTCCTGAGTTCTCGAAGACAAATAGGGATCGGACTCCCACCAGTTAATTCCGATTTCCTTGGCTTTATCCACAGATGCAACTAGCAAACGAATCCTGATGCTCAGTAACTCCACACTGCCCACAGAAACAGTGATATCACCTGCAATGACAATTCCCTTATCTAATACTCGCTCTAGAATATCCGCAAGGGAGGAGCCAGCCGTGGTCGTGCTGGTCTTTATTGCTTGCGGTCTTATGGCTTGAGACATTATGGTATTTGATCCAATAATTTTGCGAGTCCGAGTTCTGACTCGGGATCACCACTACCATAGCGAGAAATCAGTACATCAAAGCATAGATCGCGAAAATCATCATTTTTCCCAGAGATAGCAATTTCATGCTCATGACAAATTTTGCCAATCAGCAGACAAGCTCTTAAACTCGAAGCCTTACTACACTGAATTTGACGGCGAAATCCTCGGATCAAATTGATTAGTTTTAGAGCCTCAGTACGCTCTAGCCCAACCCGATTTACCAAAATCTGCTTTTCGGTTTCCAGATCGGCTTCGCCAATGTTAATCGTGATCATGCGATCGAGCAATGCATCTTGAGTCGGATGCACACCCGCATATTCTTCAGGATTAGAAGTAAAGATCGCTCGAAACATCGGATGTACGCGCACATACTCTGTCTGAGAACTATCGGGAGGTAGCACAATCAGCTTTTCTTCAAGGGCGCTGAGCAGAACGTTATTAACTTCTGGGCGAGATCGGTTGAACTCATCATAAATCAGAGTAAACCCTTCTTTCGCCGCTAAGGTAAGGCGCGAGTCTGTCCAGCTTTGACGCAAGTCGTCTTCTACCTTCAAGACCGAGTGGATGTAGTTATCCACAACTTTTTTGCGGGTATAGCCTGAGTTAGAGCCGATCAGTTGTGACGATCGCAGATCTTCGTCACCATAAATCAACACCATGGGTCGCCCGACTAAACCAGCAAGATGCATCGCTAAAGTAGTTTTGCCAGTACCCGCAGGCCCACGCAAATGAATCGCAAAGCCTGATTGTAAATACCGTAAGGCGCGACGAACTATTTGTTTTGTGAAGTCAGTGCTAATGAACTGCCGTGCATTAGCATGAAGTACTGTAGTCATGTTTTGGAGCCTTCTGCCATCTGAAGCAGCGTATTTAGAATATCAGAAGGATCGACCTTGAGCGTGTTTGCACCTTGAGCGAGCAAATCTCTCACTGTATCGCGATCGTTGACGACCTCTAACAAGCTTGAGTTTGTCGATAATTGAGCGACATAGTCAACCACAAATTGCTCGATTTTGCCTGAAGCTTTAGGTATTTCTTTAAGAGTGTGCTTCACCTCGGCAGGTTTACTCACTGCCAATTCTGAGACTTGAACAGCAACTTTCGTTTTTGGATTTGCGTTCAATTTGTCCGAGATATCTGGAGATGACTTAGCAGGCATTTTCGCAACAAAATCAGTTGCTGCTAATGAGTTTGAACTTCCCCAAACCGAATTCTTTAATTGAGAGCGAAAAGCACTTAATCTCAAAGCTCGATCTTGAGCATCAGCGAGGCGATTAGCTTCAACCTGCGCTCTTTGTTGTGCTGCAAGAGTTCCGTTAGCGAGACGAGTTTCAGTAAATTCTTCTATTTGTATTTGAGTAAAAGCGGCTCTCTCCTTCACTAGTTGTTGACGTTGCATACGGTCAGATTCAGCTTCAGCAAGCCGAGTAGATTCAACTTGTAGCCGTTGCATACGGTCAGATTCAGCTTCAGCAAGCCGAGTAGATTCAACCTGTAGCCTTTGCATACGGTCAGCATTACTTGCCCGAATACGTGCTTTGTGAATATGTTTCAGTAGCGATCTCGTTTTGAAAGTCCGAGTTCTGACATCTTGAGCACGCTCAGCACTATCTTCAATAGCTTGATCGCCACGGGCAATGGATAGCTCCTGCAAGTATTGCGACACTTGGTTGGATCGATTTTGAATTTCTTCTTGTCGAGCTTCTGAAGCTAACTGACAATCAACCAAAAAACTCGTTCTTTCAAGCAAGCGTCGTTTTCTTGCTTCTGCAAATTCTTGCATCAAAGAAGCCATAGCAGTAACCTCAAATTCTCTTTTTTAAATCACTTTTAAATTGCTTCAAACTTTTCCATTAATCTCCCTTCCCGCCCTAGTAACTACCTTGCCAAAATTAACTGCTAACTGCTTTGTCAGCACTAAACCAACAAGATAGTGTTTTAGGCGGAAGGGAGTAGAAAAGAAATCGGTAGGCTGATGATCTAGATGATCTATTTAGTTAATAATTTACTACTAGCATAGTTAATCGTAAATATTTAACTAAATAATTTAACTAAATAACAAGTATAGCCGCCGATGCCTTGAGACCAATTGCTTCAGCATATTTGAGATATGTATCCACAGAGGCGATTACGATACGATTACAGCAGGTGTAGCCGCCGATGCCGTGAGACCAATTGCTTCAGCATATTTGAGATATGTATCCACAGAGGCGATAACAACACGAGCTTCGATTGACAATAGTTCGATTCCCACTAGAGAGACTCTTACCCATGCATCAATAACGATGCCCTTATCCAAAATGCGATCGATCACTTCCGCTAGACTAGAGGAAGAGTTGACTTTTTCAACTGCCACAGTAATATTCTCCTTGAGCTAACTATGTTAGGCATATAAATTCTGCCTTTGCAAACTGTACTATACAACAGCAAAATTACTTATACTTATTTTGCATCATCTAGTAAAGATTACATTTTTAATTCTATAGGGTATGACGAATGTTGATGATAAACTTTCCTTAAGGAGACAACAATCAAGACATAAATATTTTTCTGTGAATTATCGATGATGATCGATTCCCGAAATCACCGATCCAACCAAGATGAATCATCATATTATATTGACTTATGTATAGGAGATTACATCCTTTTAAGATTTAGATCTTTTTTGATTTACTTTAAAGTTACTGTTAAATTTATGCCGATTATCTAGAAAACTATGAATAGCGATCCCAACACTTCATCCAATTCCGATTTAAATAACAGTAATAGCATTGATCCTAACAAACTAACTGCAACTAGCAATAAGCCAAAAGAGCAAGATAGTTTTGTGAAACTTGCCATGCGAAATATGGTTGAAAAAGGAAGTGTATCTCTATTTCATCTCGCGCTTACGGTCTTTGGGGTAATAGGAGCGTTACTAGGATTAGCGATCGTCTTTCATTAGGTTAGCGATCGCAAAAACATTAATAATGCAAATCCAAGAGAGCATAAGAATTGCTTTGATCTTCTTCTAATCTCTAGACTTTGATTGTTAGATTATTTAAAACTACTATAGCAATCATAAACCATTTGTAAGAAAGACAAGAGGCTTAAGCCCCTTGTTATTAAATTGCATGACAACTCATTTAGGATTCATACAACAACCTTTGTGGATTGTAAATCAAACTTGTCTTTTAAGCTGGTAGAAACAATTAAATTTAAAACTCCAATTTTTCTTTTACCCACGTAGTGACTAAGAAGATTTTTAGCTCAGTCTTTTTACTATATTGAGCGGCTTAGGGAAACCATAAAAGGCTAATAATAAAAATAAAAATCATTGTAATTATTGTTAGCTTTTGCTGATAAATTTAATTAATTCTTAAATCAAAAATGTCCCAAATTGCTGGTTTTTTGTCAGCTTTTATCGTTTAGCTTATGGGGTTGTAAAACATTGAGTATTGATTTGTACTGTGAAATCTATTCTGAAGTTGCCGATCGCCACCCGATCGCAATGGAGCAATGGCAAGAATGGTTTGAAAAGTGGGAGATATATCTCCAGTCTGAACAGGCGATCGCAGATGGAGAATACGAGCTATCACTTGCCATTACCGATGATTTAACAATTCAAAAATTAAATTTGCAATATCGGCAACTAGATCGCCCGACTGATGTTTTATCTTTTGCAGCTTTAGAGTCAGATGTGCCAGAGATTCCCAGTGACGACTCTGATTATATTGAGCCAACTTATTTGGGCGATATCATCATTTCTCAAACCACTGCAATTAGTCAAGCTGAGGAACGCAGTCATTCATTAACCTATGAATTAGCTTGGCTAGCGGCTCACGGTTTATTGCATTTATTAGGCTGGGATCACCCTGACGAAGAGAGTTTAGAGGCAATGCTAAAACAGCAAGACCTAATGTTGCAGCTAATTTCACTGTAATCATATGTGGATGCACGAAGTGCGTCCTCATATATTGTAGGTAGACAAATAAGTATAAAACCTTTGCCGCCCACTGCGATGTCAATACAGGCTTTAAATCCAGTAATTCTCATTATGAAACCAATTTTGAGGCTTTCTTCGCCAATGGCGAAGAAAGCCTCAAAATTGGTTTCACACACTATACCGCCTGCTGTGCGGGCAGTATAGTGTGTGGCTATGGTTTTTCAATTATGCCGAAGTGCTTACTTCACTGCAAAGTGTAGACAATCAGTGCAAAAATTAGCAAGCAATAACTTAATTATTTTGTGTGTAATTTGAGTAAACTGATTTACTAGCGTTAGAATCTTTAAAGTTTTTGGCAACTGCGTAGCAAAGTCTCTTGGGAAATAATATCCATGAACAATGATTTATCGCCATCAAGACTATTTTTGTTTAAATCGACTTCTTTATCCCAGCAAATGACAAAGACTGATAACTTAGAAACATCTGAACAGAGTGCAGCCCAACGTAACGATTCTTTTCAAATTGCCACAAATTTGCTACTTAGTTTCAAATATGCTGGTCAGGGTGTTAGCTACGCTTTTAGGACACAGCGCAATTTTCGGATTCATCTGATCATTGGCGCGATCGCATTGTCTCTAAGTCTTTATTTTCGCCTGTCAGCCGTCGCTTGCTCGATTATTAGTTTGACGATCGCCCTAGTACTAGTACTGGAATTATTGAATACAGCTTTGGAAGCTGTGGTTGATCTGACTGTGGGGCGCGAGTTTCATCAGTTAGCCAAAATTGCCAAGGATTGCGCGGCTGGTGCAGTGCTAATTGCGGCTCTGGCAGCTTTGCTAATTGCGGGCGTGCTATTATTGCCAAATATTTTGAAAGCATTATTTTGAGAGTATTTTTATTAAGGAACCAATTTTTTATGGCGCGGCGGAGCTGCGCCATAAAAAATTGGTTCCTTGTGCAGTCAGTGGCTAGGCTTATTTCCGAAACACTTAATTCCTATATCTCTGCCCATGCTGCTATCAATCTCTGACTTTTTCATCAGACGACCTGTATTTGCCACAGTTTGTTCTGTTGTGATCACCTTATTGGGAACGGCTTGTATCTTCCTGTTGCCCGTTGCCCAATATCCTGAAATTACGCCACCTAAAGTCACTGTTACCGCCAACTATGTTGGCGCAAACGCAGAAGTTGTAGAGTCCACAGTTACAAATATTCTTGAAAGAGAACTCAATGGAATTGAAGGGGTTCGATATCTTACTTCAACTAGCTCTAATAATGGAACTAGTACCGTTGATTTGGTTTTTGATCTAGGGAAAGACAAAGATATTGCCGCAGTTGATGTCCAAAATCGCGTCTCTACGGTAGAGTCGCAGTTGCCAGGACCAGTGCAGCAAACTGGAGTACGTGTTAGTAAAGAATCTTCAGGATTTCTATTTGCGATCGGTGTATATTCTGAAAAGGGAGAGTATGACGATCTGTATTTGAGTAACTACGCCGATCTTTATATTGTTGATGCGATTAAGAAAGTCAAGGGTGTCGGCAACGTTATTATTTTTGGCGAACGTAAGTATGCTATGCGTGTTTGGCTAGATCCCAATCGCTTGTCGGCAAGAGGATTAACGGCTCAAGATGTCGTATCCGCAATTCAGCAACAAAACTTACAGGTGGGTGTGGGTCAAATTGGGCAACAGCCCAACTTGCCCGATCAACAATATCAACTTTCGATTTCAGCAAGTGGAAGATTAAAAAGTACAGAAGAGTTTGCTGAAATCGTAATTAGAACTGTTAGTGATGGTTCACCGATCAAGCTTCGTGATGTCGGGCGAGTAGAATTAGGAGCAGAAAATTATGGCTCATCACTACGATTTAATGGAACTAGAGGGATTGGCTTAGGTGTGTCTCAGTTGCCTGATGCGAATGCCTTAGATGTGGCGCATGCAGTTAAGAAGGTATTGCAAGAACTAAAGCCAAGCTTTCCTCCTGGGTTAAATTATGAGGTCGCCTTTGATACAACTACTTTCATTGAGGCTGGAACTGAAGAGGTAATTATTTCACTTTTGATTGCGATAGTTTTAGTTATCGTAATTATCTTTTTATTCCTGCAAAATTGGCGTTCAACCTTAATTCCTGCGATCGCAATTCCAGTTGCTCTAATTGGTACATTCATTTTTATCAAACTCCTCAATTTTAATATCAATACCCTGACTCTGTTTGGGCTGACGCTTGCAACTGGGCTAGTAGTGGATGACGCGATCGTTGTGGTTGAAGATATTAGCCGCCGTATTCAAGAAAAAGGTGAGAATCCAGTGCAAGCTGCGATCGCAGCCATGAATGAATTGCAGGGAGCAGTAATCGCTAGTTCTATGGTGCTGATTGCTGTATTTGTCCCTGTTGCTTTTTTCCCTGGGACAACTGGGCAATTGTATAAACAATTTGCGTTGACGATTGCCTTTTCGATTACAGTTTCTACTTTTAATGCGTTAACACTTTCGCCAACCCTAGCCGCACTGCTTCTCAAGCAAGAACAGCCACATAGCAATTGGTTTTTTGATCGGGTGAATTGGGTAATTGATGGGACAAGGCACAACTATCAGTGGCTAGTGACTAAATCAACTAACTTCAAAGGGATTTTGATAATCCTATTTGGGATTTCACTCTTCATGACCTATTGGGTATACACAAGCGTGCCTAGAGGCTTCCTGCCACAGGAAGATCAAGGTTATTTTATTACTATTGTTCAGGCTCCCGAAGGTGTATCCCTTAATTACACCGAAAAGGTGCTAGAAAATATTGAAGGAATTATGCGGCGTAAGGATGAAAAGGGTGAACCCGTTTATTCTGAAATTGCTAATATCTTTGCAATTGGTGGATTTAGCTTTAGCGGTAACACTCCCAACAACGGGATTGTATTTGCAACCTTAAAGCCTTGGAAAGAAAGATCGCGATCGGCAGACAGTCTGATCGGTGGAATGGCTCCTAAGCCTTTTGGTTTGATGCCTGAATTGCTTTCTATTAAGGAGGCGTTTGTGATTCCATTTCCTCCACCAGCGATTCAAGGATTAAGTAACTATGGTGGTTTTGAGTTCCAATTGCAGGACAAGGCAAATCAAGGTTTCCCCGCGATCGAACAGACAATGGGAGCCTTGCTAGGCAAAGCAAGTACCTATCCCGATCCTAGCCGTCCGATTTTGGCAGGATTGCGGCCTAACTTCAATGGCAATACGCCACAGTTGACGGTGGAAGTCGATCGCGTTAGAGCCAATGCTTTACAAGTCTCTTTACAAGATATTTACAGTACTTTGCAGACCTTGCTTGGTTCGCAATATGTCAATGATTTCAATACCTTTGGGCGAACTTATCGAGTTTATGTTCAAGCCGATGCTAAGTTCCGTTCCAATCCTGACGATATCAATAAGCTCTATGTGCGATCGCAAACAGGGCAGATCATTGCGCTCAGTAATTTGGTAAAAGTTACCCAAACCGTTGGTCCCTCGATCATCAATCACTACAATCTTTTCCGCTCTGTCCAAATCACAGGTAACACTGCCCCTGGGGTCAGTTCTGGACAAGCGATCGATGCAATTGGTAAGATTACCAGCGAAGTTCTGCCTAAGAGCTTTGGTTATGAGTGGGCGGGATTATCCCTCGAAGAAATTGGCTCTGGTAACAGTGCCTTCTTTATCTTCGGACTAGGAGTAGTATTCGTATTCCTAGTTCTCGCTGCTCAGTACGAGAATTATATAGATCCTATCATCATTATGCTGACCGTGCCGCTGGCGGTATTGGGCGCTCTGTTGGCAGTAATGTTTCGCGGGCTATTCAATCCCAGTTTCGCCAATGATGTCTATACCCAAATTGGCTTGGTGATGCTGATTGGGATGGCAAGTAAGAATGCAATTTTGATTGTGGAATTTGCCAATCAATTGAGAGAACGGGGTTTAAGTATTACTAAAGCTGTTATCGAGGCTTCACAGCAACGGTTGCGTCCAATTCTGATGACAGCCTTCTCGACCATTATCGGGATTTTCCCGCTTGTGATTGCCACAGGAGCAGGAGCGGCGGCGCGTCAGTCGATTGGTACTGCGGTCATGGGTGGCATGTGTGTAGCGACATTTTTGAGCCTGTTCATCGTTCCGATTCTTTACATCGTTATCAAGAATATCGAAGAGCGGATGAAGATTGGGATAAATCCATAAAAGAAGGAGCGCAAAGCGCTCTTTCTTTTATGGATTTATTAATTCTTTCATTTCGCGAATTGCTCTTTCTAAACCAACTAGTACAGCACGGCTGATAATGCTATGTCCAATGTTTAGCTCCTCCATTCCAGCAATTTGAGCAACGGCACGGGTATTCCAATAGGTTAAACCATGTCCAGAATTAAGTCTTAATCCTAGCTCGATCGCTAAAGCTCCACTTTTAGTTAAGGCTGCCAACTCACGTTTCAGCTCTTCGTCATTTTTGGCATTGGCATAAGTTCCTGTGTGCAACTCCACAAATTTTGCACCAGTTCGCGCCGAAGCCTGAATTTGCTCCGTTTCTGCATCGACAAATAGACTTACAGGAATACCTGCGCCTTGTAATTGATGAACAAATTTACCTAAGCGATCGCATTGAGCCTTTACATTCAAGCCACCTTCAGTCGTAACTTCTTCGCGGCGTTCGGGCACGAGCGTAATATAGTCGGGTTTAACATCAAGCGCGATCGCCACCATTTCGGGAGTTGCTGCCATTTCCAAATTAAGGCGAGTCCGCAAGGTTTGTCTCAGCAAGCGTACATCACGCTCTTGGATATGCCGACGATCTTCTCGTAAATGGACTGTAATCCCATCAGCGCCAGCTAACTCGGCAATCACGGCGGCTGCAACTGGATCTGGTTCAGTTCCTCGACGAGCTTGGCGAATGGTGGCAATATGGTCGATATTTACTCCGAGTGTAGGCAAAACTTTTTCCTCAAAATATTTAAAAATTATCTATAGCAATCCTAGATCATCTATAGCAATCCCAAATGGCTTGTCAGAAAG
>NZ_BBJB01000010.1 GCF_016584665.1 Pseudanabaena sp. lw0831 | reverse complement strand
ACAAGCCATTTAAAGCGATTTTCGATCAAACGATCCACAAAAAGTTTTTTGTTCGGGTGTGAGCGGAAAGTGCCGTAATCTCACAAATGAATTAGGATTGCTTTATGTGAGAAGCTTTTTTCTACTGAAATCAAATAGGACTGCGATGTATTTATGCTTATATGATACTAGAACAAATTCAAGCCTAGAAAGCAAAAATGACGTTATTTGTCTCTTTTGCCTATTTACCTTTGCTAGACAAAATCACTCATATTCGCGTAGGATCATAAACCGTCAAAAAATCCTAAGCATAAATGACCTCTGACAAAATGAAGTTGCTGGTTGCAGAAGCCGTTACCGCCCTTGCACCGACATTTACCCAAATAGATCTCCATGTAAAGAAAAATCTCGAAAGGGTTTTGCAGGCTTTTCGCGATCGCCGTGTGGGGGCGCATCATTTTGCCAGCGTATCAGGATATGGACATGGCGATATGGGACGTGATGTTTTAGATGAGGTGTTTGCGCAAATAATGGGCGCAGAATCTGCCGCCGTGCGCGTGCAATTTGTCTCAGGAACCCACGCGATCGCCTGTTGTTTATTTGGAATTTTACGCCCCCTTGACGAACTTTTATCAGTTGCTGGTGCACCCTACGACACTCTCGAAGAAGTAATCGGCTATCCCCTCACATCTGATAGTCAAGGAACAGCTTATGCAGGCTCCCTCAAAGACTTTGGAATCACCTATCGACAAGTGGATCTAACTCCCACAGGAAGTATAAATTGGGAAGCCTTGGCAACAGCCGTCAAACCACAGACTCGCATGGTCTTGATTCAGCGATCGTGTGGCTATGCATGGCGAGAGAGTTTATCCATTGCCGATATAGAACGCATCATTCAATTAGTAAAACAGCAAAACCCCAATACTGTCTGCTTTGTGGATAACTGTTATGGTGAATTTATTAGCGATCGCGAACCAACTGCGATCGGAGCTGATATTATCGCAGGTTCTTTAATTAAAAATCCTGGTGGCACGATCGCTACTGCTGGTGGATATATAGCTGGTAAAACTGAATATGTCGAGCTAGCAGCCCAACGCTTAACGGCTCCTGGGATTGGACGCGAAGGCGGTGCAACTTTCGATCTCAATCGTTTGCTCTTTCAAGGGCTATTTCTTGCGCCACAAATGGTCGGTGAAGCGATGAAAAGTAGCCACCTCGCCGCCTATGTGTTTGATCGACTAGGCTACAAAGTCAAACCACTACCATTTGAGCCACGCCACGATATTATTCAAGCGATTCAACTTGGCGATCCAAAAAAGCTGATTGAATTCTGTCGCAATCTCCAACGTTTTTCTCCCATTGATTCTTACGTCGATCCTATCCCTGGAGAAATGCCAGGATATGTCAGCCAGTTAGTTATGGCAGGCGGAACTTTTATCGATGGCAGCACCTTAGAACTCTCGGCAGATGGCCCCTTACGTGAGCCTTATACGGTATTTCTGCAAGGTGGGACACATTGGACGCATCTAGCGATCGCTCTCGAAAATTTCCAAATTGAAGCCTTATAACAAGCCCCAAAAGACAAGTGTGGGCGCTTGTCTTTTGGGGCTTAGAAACCATTTAAGAATTACTTGCTGCGGTCAAAAGCTCTAAGAGATCCCCCTCAATCCCCCTTAAAAAGGGCAGGGCTGGGGGGATCTAGTGCAATTCTCTTTTGGTTTTACAAAGGATAGATTTTAATTGGGAGGAGTCGCATGAGTGCTTGCCCTAAGCGATAGGCTTGCGTATCATACATCGGTAGCTCGATTGCAGCAGGGAGACTTTGCATAAAGCGTCGAGCAAGCTCTAGATCGCAACCTGAAATATTTTTTAGCTTATTTCCAGCATCAAGCAACACACTGGAATTGAGAGGAGGCTTGGCGCGTAACTGCCAACTTTTTGGCAAATGGAGATTGCCTAACTCGATGCGCCTTAGTCCTGAGATGGAAGCTAATAGCGTCAGGCGATCGCCTACTTTCATCACCTCATCATCAGATGGCATATAAAACTCTCTATGCCCATCGACTTTTGATGCGCTAGTCTTGAGATATACTGGCACAACTGTATAGCCATAGGCAATTTGCGAGAGATTTTTGCCGATCAAGGTGTCATTCTCCACAATGATATATTCGGCGACTAAAACTGTGCGATGATTCAGTCGAAACAGACTTAACATGTTTTCGCCAAAAGCTGCTCCTGCAAAGGCTTCGGCAGAAAGGGCATAGGCGCAAAAAGATTGAGAACTTGGCAAAAGTCCCGCTAAGTTCTCGCTGAAATAGCGATCGTAGGTGCGGATCGCGAGGTTCATTTGCCGATTGATTTTTTTGGCTGCATCACGAGCTAATAAAGCTGCTTCGAGATTGAGCATTTGATCGTCGGTGACGGAAAGAATACTTTTCGCTTTTGCCAGATTTGTTTTCGATAATTCTTCGATGATATTGCCAGTGAACCAAGGCACTTTGTCGGCAAGATCGCAGTCGTGAGGGTTTTCACTGACGATCACAAATGGAATTTTCAATTTGAATAGAAGATCGGCGATTCTCTGTCCCAGCCGCCCAAACCCAATTAGGACAATATGATCGCGGGCGGGCAAAGGTAGCGATCGCTTAAAAAATTCAAACTTGGCACTGAGAATGCTATCGGCAATCAATCCGACTACACCCAAAACGAAGAGTAAGCTAATCAGAGTTATCGATAAGCAAAATATCACCACCCACAAAGGCACTTGGTCTTCACCTAGTCCACCAAAGACATCTCCAAATCCGCCTAACAACAAAATCATGCTTGCAGAAATTGCCTTTTGCCATGAAATATTCGGCACATTAAAGAATAAAACTACTGAGCTAATGCCCCAAAGTACAATTGCGGTAATAGTGCCCCATAGAATCAGGCGGCGCGATCGCACTGCTTGAAACCAAGCGACAAGCTGATGCCATTTTGACTTCCAAAAGACTGAGCCTGAGATTTTTTGCAGGAGTTGATCGATTTTCTGAAAAGAGGAAGAACCCTTGTGTAAAGGACGCTCAGTTAGTTCTGAATATTGTCGGCTAGTCGTGGAGAAATCATTTTCGACAAATTCAATGAATGCGACTTTATCGCTAACTTGGACAATTGTATCAGGTTCCCATTGAAAGAATAGGCGCTCGGAATTAGGATCGGCAATACTCAAAAGCCGAGAATTTTTCTTGTGTAACAGATAAGCAGGCGTTCTCAAAAAACGATAGTCGTCTGACTCTATAGAGCGTTCTACTACCCGTAATTTGCGATCGCCTAATTGAAATAGTCCTAATGTGCCTTCGCCCAAGCCTGCTACCGCAAAAGCAGCCGCAGGAAGATCCACAGGATCGAGGGCAACAAAGTTTCCTAGTTGATCTTTAAGTAACTGATTGAGATTTTGACGAGAAGAGCGCACGACAATATGCACATTGGGGTTGAGGCGACGAGCAGCGATCGCAGTTTCAATATTTACATTCTCGTTGCTAGTAACTAGCAAAATCCCTCGACAGCGATCGATTCCTGCTTTGATCAATACTTCAGAACGGCGACAATCACCTACAATTATGGGTTGATCGAGCAATTCTGAGAAGTTATCGAATTCCATGATCTCTGGCTGGATTCGATCGATTGCACAAATTTTCACTTCATATTCGCGATAGGCAAATTTCTTTAAGTTAAATACAGAGTGCTGTCCGAGGCTGCCCAATCCACAAACGATAAAGCGATCGTATGCGCTCTCGTGATCTGAGTCTAAATTTATAGCTGGCTTTTGTAGCTCTTTCTCTGCGCTGTTTATCGATACTTGCTCTTGCTCGAACTCAATTCTTTCGATCCATAGTGGTAATGGCTGCCCAAACCAGAATGCATAAATTCGCGCCGCCTTAAAATTTCGGTCTTCATAGTCATAGCAACATTTGGCGATCGCCTCTACTAACAATTGGCGATCGCCAAAATTTGTGGACTCAAGCAAGATATGTAATTCTTTGCGCTTTTGCCTGACTGTGACATTTACTTTGATTTCTAGGTCAAGTAAGCAAGTTTTGATAAGGGGTACAAGCGATCGCATTCTTTATTCACATTCTCAATCTAATAAATTCGCCAAAAGCTTAATCATAAACCATGAATATTAATAGAAGGTTATCTTAACTCGTTAGTAAGGATTTCGGATCGTTGCTATTTGAACTTATTCATAATGTGACCACATTCGCATGATTTCCACAGTATTGCTTTCTTTAAGCACGCGATAAACCAAGCGATGCTTGATATTTATACGTCTCGAATAAAATCCTTGTAAATTTCCGACTAATTTCTCGTAAGGTGGTGGATTTGTAAATGGATTTTCTCTGAGTATGGCAACTAGTTCTTTAGTTTTCTCAAATAGCCCAATACTTTTCAATTTTTTTAAATCTTCTTGGGCTTTTTTACTGAGGATAACTTCCCACATTGTTACAATCCTAGCTCTTGAGCGTTTACCCATTCACTTCTGGGGCTGGTCATGACCTCTTTGAGCGAGTCAATATATCCATGTATGGAGTTAAGATAGATAGTCTCTTCGATCGCTGCCCAGTCTTCTTTAGAAATCACAACCACGTCATTTTCTGAGCCTTTAATCATGACTGGTTTATGGTTTGTGCTGACTTGATTAATCAAGTTATTAAAGTTGGCTGTTGCTTCTTGAAGTAGTAAGTAATCCATTGTATTTCTCTATTTAATTGATGTGATTGTGTGGTAATGAACTTTTAGGGGCTGAGCAATATTTCAGGTTAAGTCTTTCCACGCTTCATTTTCTTCTTCACTAAGCCAATCTTTTGATAATGAAGATTCGAGTAATGGAGGTTGCTCTCTCGTTTCCATGAAGTCATCTGAGAAGCGATCGATGCTATTCCAGAGGGTTTGCCAAGGGTTATTTTTTGGGATGAGAATGATCGCGTTGCCGACTTTTTTGATATACACTTCTTCGCCAACTAGTTGAAATCCGTCTGGCAATATGGCTAGTTGTTCGTTGCCTTGCATTCTGAGTTTGGCTGTGTTCATGGGTTTGTCTTCCTAAATTTATTTTGAATTATGCAACGATTTGATAAATTACGGGGCGATAACGTGGGTTTGGAATTGTTTTGTTTTCTGCCTTTGCTGCTTCTAACCATGCAGTTTTAGCAAGAATTACTTCATTGAGCGCTTGTTGTGGAGTTTCACCGATCGCTGAGCAATATTTTAAATCAGGGATATCGGCAATATATGCCTCATCTTCTTCGCTGTAAAAAATGTTGATGTGATAGTCTTTCATGGTTATTCTCCTAGTTGTAGGTTGTACTGTTCGATGATTTGTAAAAACTGTTTTACTTGATAGGGTTTGGCTTTGCCGCCCATGTTTTGGATGTTGATTGGTTCGGGAATGTCGGAACGGATAAAAATATGGTGACTTCCGTTGATGCGCGATAGTCTAAATCCAAAGGCTTCGATGAGTGTAACCATGTCGTCAAAGGAGACGTTTTTAGTTCCTGTCAATATTTTTTCTAGCAGTTTCCGTTTTTTGCTTATATCATGATTTCTCTCCTGTCTTACATTTCCCATAGCCAAGCATTGATTTTAGCGATGAGTTGTTGGGTGGTTTGTTCTCCTGTGAATAGGCTTGTTTGGATTGGTGATAGGCTTTGGCAGAGTTGATTAATCGCCTCATTAACACTTTTGCCATAAAGGGTGATCGCTAAACTACTTAGTATTTAGAGAAGACAACCTCTTTACAGGAACCTGAAAATGTACAATTTTCAACTCTTCAGGATGAATTGAGTTCTCAAACTCTTCAGAAAAAAATGGTAGCTGATCTGAGTACTTCTTAAAAGCTGTATTGTAAAAATTTCGCAGTAAAAAAGAGATAAAACAGTAAGGTGTCAGAGGGGCGGCAATCGGTATCCTACAATTTTTGTACTGTCCCAAAGTTAAATGAGATTTTGGATGCTCTACTGGGACAAAAACTTCTTCTCGACAGTCAAAATCAAAACGAATTGGAAATGGCACAATATTTCGTGCAATGACATCTGCATACACAACGTCTTCTAAATATATGTCAGGAGAATTTTGAAACTCTTCTAGGTTAGGTGATGGATAAAAGCCAAGAGAATGACGTTCTAATCCTTTAGCATTGTATAAGTAACGCATTGTGACTAAGGCTCCATCTGGCAACTTTGTAATATAAGCCCGTTCAGAGGCAAGATTTTCATAAATTTCTGCATAACTAAAGTTTTTTAACGCGATTGATAAATACTCCGATTGAGGAAAAGTAACCTCTACTATATTATTATTTCCCTTTCTCACAAAGGGATAGTTCTGATCACTTGACAAACCAACTTCAACCAAGTAGCCAAGTAACTGCTTAATATGCGTACAAACCTCTTGAGGGCTAAGCATTAGTAAATAATCCTAATGATTCTTTGAGCGCAGTAATTTTTTCCTCTTCTAATTTTCCTGCTTTAATATTCTCAAGAAGTTCTACAAATTTCTTGTCCTCTTTGTTCCTTTGATTGCGTTCTGCTGGGGATATATCACGATGAACAATACTCATCTGCTCTCGTTCAGCTTGTGTGGGATATCGAAAATGTAATTCATAATTTTTGCTTTGCAGAGACTTATATTCATCTATTAAACTCTGCATCCCTGCACCGATTCCAAGAACCCTAACCCATGCTTTGCTGCGTGTAATTGCTGTAAACAGTCGATTCCGAAGAGTTGCAAGATTTGCAGAGGTTGAATTACAGTCTTGAGCATTGATGATATAGACCATCCCTGCTTCATTACCCTTAGCGCGATAGATGCCTGTAAATGTAATCGATGGTATGTCAGATTTAAAAAATATATCTGGATCAGTATCTACTCCAGCTAAGTGTGAATTTATTTCACTTTCTAACAATTTTTTGCGAATTGAGCCAACTTTTTCCCTAGTTGTTAATGGATCTGGATTAATGACGACAATATCGTCATAAGAAAGTTCTTCTTGCTGTAAGTTTTTCTTTATTTCATTGACAACCCAATTACTCTGTTCTTCTTCATTCTTGAAAACAATAAACTGAATTAAGTCATCAATTTGAAATTGCTCCTCCAAAAATTCTGGGCTTGCCGCAGGTGTTCTCTGGAGAACTACGTTAGAGCCGTCCTGCAAGTCGCCTTCCTTAGCCTCATACCCAATTTCTCTCCAGAGTCTAGATTCCCCAAACATTTGCACTAGTCCTGTTTTTCGATTTGCTGGCGGCTGACGATAAATCCCGAAGCCTAGCGAATGAGCAGTAACCAATACAGGACGAGAGTTTCGATAGCAGATGTCTAGAATAATATCACTTCTAGGTTTGTCAGGTGTTGGGGCGGGAAAAGTAACGCGAGGTGCTCCATCAGGGTGGTTACCAAATATTTCTTCAGGAGTTGCGACTGAAGTTCCCGAAAGATTCTGTAACTCGTCATAGGCATAGACAAGCCTTTTGGGATCATCAAGAATCTCATAGCACAGACGTAAGAATGAAGATGGAAAATCTTGAGCTTCATCAACCAGAATTACATCATATAATTTCTTGGCTTTGTGAGAGTGTGTTAATGCGTTTTTACATACAGCATCAAATACATTGCCACTATTGAAATTTCTTGTAGCAGAAGGGAAATCAAAATATGGAGCATCTACAGAACGACAAAACTGATGATAAATTCCGTCTCGTTCGCCACCACCAGGTGCTCCCCATGCATTTAATATTTTTATTTGTTGTTCCCAATCAGACCCATTTCCTGTTTGTATTAAGAATGTATCAATTAGTCTCTTTAATTGCCCCTTTAAAGCCCTTGTATTGAAAGTAACTGCTATTTGCCACTCTGGATGTTGAGAGTGTAAATATGCTGCTTTTAAAGCAAGTACAATTGTTTTCCCTGAGCCTGCAAGTCCTCGTATACGTTGAACACCTTGCACAGTTTCAATAACTGCTTTGTTTTGTGAATTGTCCAACGTCGAGATCGAATCCTCTAGTTTCTTTAACTTAGCGCCACGTGAATTTAACTTCGTGATAGATCTGCGGGCTTTACTTTTACGAATCGTCGATATATTCTGCAATGCAGAAAGTGTTAATCTATAGTATGTGAGGTTGCCTTTATCCCAACTAAATTCGTTTAATGCGGTAGGTAAAGAATCTTCATTTACAAGACTATATTCAGATTCGTCTGTAAAATCTGTTGAAGCTAATCCTGGAGCAAAAGAAATTGTGTGAATCGTTACCACAAGATCTCGCCGATTCATTAATTCTTTGTAATTTTTGAGGCGAGATTCAAGTTTATTAGCCAAATCATCTTGACGCTCTTCAAATCCCGAAACATCTGAACCTTCAATCAGATCAAAAACAACTATTCCTTTACTAGGAGACACCCACACAGCATCAATAGGGAAACTTCCCTCAGGGCTAGGACTAGCAATAATAGGATAGCCAATAAATAATTCTCCATCTCCATTTTCTAGAGAAGAGAAGAACTTTACCAGTCGCCCACTTGATGCTGGCTTGCTATTAGTTCCCTGAACAATTGATGTTGCAGATGTCATTTACCTAATCTCCCAGTTTCCGACCTTAGACATTTGTTATGATAACAAAAATTGATTATATTTCTGCTCATTAGCTTTTTCATACATGGCGGCGAATACTCTTGAAAGAAACAACATCGCCATTTTCAAAATCTTGCAAAGCCTCTTGAAAATCTTCCTTAAAATTAGGAATACTCAACAACTCTTCTGTTGCATCATTGCTTTCTCTTTCATCAAGATAAGCCAAAAAATCCGCCGCCACCCGCAATCGCTCAGGTGAAAGCCTTTGTAAGATCGCCTCAATTTTCTGCACAGTATAAAGATCTTCAGCAACAGCTTCCATGTGGATCACTCGAAAAACATACTGCAAACATTTTACAAGAAATTTAGCTAACTCGGTTTAAACTTCACTTTCAGCTTTTTTCGACACAGTAACGTGATATGAAGGATAATTGGATTTTATAACGTTTACAAATTCATGTCTGTTCGAGTTCGTATTGCACCAAGCCCCACGGGTAACCTACATATCGGCACAGCCCGTACCGCCGTATTTAACTGGCTGTATGCCCGTCACAATAAAGGGACATTTATCCTTAGAGTCGAAGACACCGATCGCGAACGCTCTAAAGACGAGTATACCCAAAATATATTAGAAGGCTTGGCTTGGCTGGGGATCGACTTTGATGAGGGGCCATTTTTTCAAACACAACGCAGCGATCGCTATATTGCCACCGTACAGAAGCTCCTAGCCGAGAAAAAAGCATATTTTTGCTACTGCACAGAAGCTGAACTAGAGACAATGCGGGAAACGCAAAAAGCCAACAAACAAGCCCCACGCTATGACAATCGCCATCGCCACCTTACCGACGAGCAACGCCAAGCCTTTGCAGCCGAAGGTCGTCGCCCCGTAGTTCGCTTCATCATCGATGAGCCACGCACCGTTGCATGGAATGACCTAGTACGCGGCACTGTCTCATGGAGCAGCAGCGACCTCGGCGGTGACATGGTAATCGCCCGCGTCGATGAACAGGGCAACATTGGCTTACCTCTATATAACTTTGCCGTAGTTATCGATGACATCGATATGGAGATCACCCAAGTCATTCGTGGTGAAGATCATATTGCCAACACCGCCAAGCAAATTTTGATTTATGAAGCCCTAGGCGCAACACCACCGCAGTTCGGACATACGCCACTGATTCTCAATCAACTAGGCGCAAAAATTTCTAAACGCGATGGCGCAACTTCCGTTTGGGAATTTCGGAATATGGGTTATATTCCTGAAGCTTTTAATAACTACATGGCGCTGTTGGGATGGTCGCCTAGCGATGGCAAAGAACTATTCACATTGCAGGAAGCCACTGAAATCTTTAGCTTCGATCGCGTAAATAAAGCAGGCGCAAAGTTTGATTGGGACAAACTAAATTGGATCAATAGCCAATATTTGCACTCATTGCCGACCGAAGATGTTTGCGATCGCATCACACCATTCCTCAAGGAAGCTGGTTATGATTTGGAATCAGTTGATCGCCAATGGTTGCTCGATCTCACCAAACTAATTGCACCAAGCTTAACGCTGCTGACCGATGCCGCGACAATTAGCAAGTTCTTCTTCACGGAGTTTGAAGACTATACCGATGAGGCAAAAGCAACTCTCCAAGGCGATGCGATCGCAGGTATTATCACAGCACTAATCGAGGAGCTAAAAGCAACTTCAGACCTAGATACTGATATTGCGGGAGAAGTAATTAAAACGGTCATGAAGTCTCAGGGTGTCAAAAAAGGAGTAGTGATGAAGTCACTACGGGCAGCGCTCACAGGCGATTTACATGGCCCCGAAATCTTGCCGACCTTTGTCTTACTTCATCGCAAAGGTTTAGCATTGTCACGGTTGCAACGCGCCTTAACGCCTTAGGTTAAAAAAGCCACGCTCCGCGTGGCTTTTTTTTTAATATATTTGCTGTAAGCATTAGCCTTTTACACAAATAATCTGCTTCAAAGTAGCGACTACTTCCACTAGATCGGATTGCTGGTGCATCACTTGCTCAATTGGTTTATAAGCCGCAGGAATCTCGTCAATGATGCCTGTATCCTTTCGACACTCAATTCCTTGAGTCTGTTGAATTAAGTCATCTAATGTAAATTGATCCTTCGCCTTACTCCGCGATAGTAATCGCCCAGCCCCATGAGAACAGGAACAATAACTTTCGGCATTTCCCTTTCCTTTGACAATGAAAGACTTTGCTCCCATTGAACCAGGGATAATGCCATAGTCTTCTATTCTTGCCCTTACTGCACCTTTGCGAGTGACATATACATCCTCACCAAAGTGAACTTCCTTTTCTGCATAGTTATGATGACAATTTACAGTTAGTAATGGCTTTACAGGCTTACCACCGCTAGCATACTTCTCGATAATCTTCTTAAATCTTGCCATCATCACATCGCGATTAAAACGTGCATATTCCTGCGCCCATTGCAAATCGCGCCAGTAGGCGGCAAATTCAGAAGTACCAGCCACAAAATAGGCAAGATCCTTATCTGGTAGAGAAGTCCCTGCTAATCTGGCTAGTTCCTTAGCGGTCTCGATATGTCTTTGAGCAAGCATATTGCCAATATTTCGAGAACCAGAATGCAGCATCAGCCACACCTGATTATCTGTATCTATGCAAACCTCTATGAAGTGATTGCCACCACCGAGAGATCCCATTTGCTTCATGGCTTTACCTTCAAGGTGCTGGACACCATCATGTAAATCACCAAATTCTCGCCATCCTTGCCAATTGAATACTGGCTTTTCGACTTCTTTGTTGTCATTAAAGCCCACAGGAATTGCAGCTTCAATTTCGAGACGAATTTGCTTGAGCTTACCTTCTAACTGCTCATGGCGAAATGGAGTTTTGATAGCTGCCATGCCACAACCAATGTCTACACCCACCGCCGCAGGGACGATCGCTTCTTTCGTCGCAACCACAGAACCGACGAGAGCGCCTTTGCCGAGATGGACATCGGGCATTAGGGCTACATGTTTAAACACAAATGGTAAAGAAGCGACATTTTTAGCCATTTTAGTTTCTTCATGACCAAGGTCATGATCTGCCCAAGACAAGACAGGCTTGGGCGTTGAGATATTTAACTGTTGATAGGGCATAATCTTGACTTCACAATGTAGTATGTATACTACATTGTGAAGCATAATCGCGCAATAGTTTGTAGCGCTTTGCGCTCAAACCCAAATCTGAATGAATAACCCCGCCGCAAGCGGACAGGGTATCGAATTCTTTTTTACTAGAATTACTCACACCGCAGAGCGGTGGGGTATTTACCCTCTTAGTTTGAATAAGCTATTGGTCAACGATCGCGTGCAAGCGGCTGTCCTAGCATTGCGATCGGGATTAGTGGACTAGATTTTTATAAAGTTTTTGGCTCAATAGGCGATTCGGGGAGGTAAGGAAAGTAGGGAGTCCAGCAAAGTACTCAGCAAAGCTTTACCCCTCGTCTTAGCATTATGGACAAACTCAAAGAAGCTCAAATACAAAGGTAGCTTTTCTTGAGATATACCGCGATGAGGTCGTAGCCAAGAGCGCAAAAGCGACCAAAAGCCTTCCATCGTATTGACATGAACTTCACAAAAGCCATCATCATCTTCATCTCTGGCATATTCTCCCGCACCATGACAAACAGATTTGTGAGCATAGCCCCAATCTTGTAAAGGGTTGTAGATAGCATATTCGTCAGTGTAAACCATAGTACCAAGAGTAATCGTAGCTTTAATCAGAGGCTCAATAGTTCGTTGTTGCACGTTTTCTAACATGCGAATTACCACTTCACCACCGCGCTGAATCATGCCGAAGATGGGTGGTTTTTCTTTTTCAAGTGTGTCCCCCGCCCCCGAACCCCCTTGAGGCGATTACGCCTTCCTTTGCGCCCTTTTTTTTAACTTCTTCGGGTTTGCCTTTGTGTCCTGCTGTCACATATACCTCGTCACACTCGACTGAGCCAGATAAGTTTACTTCAGGCTTGCCTTGGTCAATACCTTCTCGCAATTGGGTGGTCATATCTTGCACCACATCCTTGTCTAGGTCTAGTTCTTGGGCAATTTGTCGATTCGAGAGATTTAATCCCATCAAATACAGACACAATATCCACATCCGTAGTGGTTGATGATGTCCTGCGAATATTGTGTCGGTTAGATCGTCAAAGTTGGCATTGCAAGTTTTACACTGGTAACGTTGGCGGGCAGGTTGCGTTTCATCTTTCCCACGCTTGATCACCTCTGAGCTTTTACATTTTGGACAGCATACTCCTCTTGTCCATCGCGTCTGACGCACTGTTTCGTAACATTTTTCATCATCGATTAGATGGGTTAAGTTCACACTCAGCATAGTGATCGCTTCTTTTGGTTTTCGCTACAATATTATCAATTTATTCCTTTCTTTC
>NZ_BBJB01000009.1 GCF_016584665.1 Pseudanabaena sp. lw0831 | reverse complement strand
GAAAGAAAGGAATAAATTGATAATATTGTAGCGAAAACCAAAAGAAGCGATCACTATGCTGAGTGTGAACTTAACCCATCTAATCGATGATGAAAAATGTTACGAAACAGTGCGTCAGACGCGATGGACAAGAGGAGTATGCTGTCCAAAATGTAAAAGCTCAGAGGTGATCAAGCGTGGGAAAGATGAAACGCAACCTGCCCGCCAACGTTACCAGTGTAAAACTTGCAATGCCAACTTTGACGATCTAACCGACACAATATTCGCAGGACATCATCAACCACTACGGATGTGGATATTGTGTCTGTATTTGATGGGATTAAATCTCTCGAATCGACAAATTGCCCAAGAACTAGACCTAGACAAGGATGTGGTGCAAGATATGACCACCCAATTGCGAGAAGGTATTGACCAAGGCAAGCCTGAAGTAAACTTATCTGGCTCAGTCGAGTGTGACGAGGTATATGTGACAGCAGGACACAAAGGCAAACCCGAAGAAGTTAAAAAAAAGGGCGCAAAGGAAGGCGTAATCGCCTCAAGGGGGTTCGGGGGCGGGGGACACACTTGAAAAAGAAAAACCACCCATCTTCGGCATGATTCAGCGCGGTGGTGAAGTGGTAATTCGCATGTTAGAAAACGTGCAACAACGAACTATTGAGCCTCTGATTAAAGCTACGATTACTCTTGGTACTATGGTTTACACTGACGAATATGCTATCTACAACCCTTTACAAGATTGGGGCTATGCTCACAAATCTGTTTGTCATGGTGCGGGAGAATATGCCAGAGATGAAGATGATGATGGCTTTTGTGAAGTTCATGTCAATACGATGGAAGGCTTTTGGTCGCTTTTGCGCTCTTGGCTACGACCTCATCGCGGTATATCTCAAGAAAAGCTACCTTTGTATTTGAGCTTCTTTGAGTTTGTCCATAATGCTAAGACGAGGGGTAAAGCTTTGCTGAGTACTTTGCTGGACTCCCTACTTTCCTTACCTCCCCGAATCGCCTATTGAGCCTATCTTAGACAGTGGCAAACTTTTGCTTGTAGCTCCAAACCGTATTATGCAAGAGCATCGTCACAGTCATGGGCCCAACACCGCCAGGAACAGGTGTAATGTGTGAAGCAACTTCGCTAACGCTAACATAGTCCACATCGCCGACTAGTCGAGATTTGCCTTCGTAGTCGGTAATGCGGTTAATACCAACATCAATTACCACGGCGTTAGGCTTGACCATCTCGGCAGTTACAAATTCAGGTCTACCGATCGCGGCAATTAAGATGTCAGCTTTGCGGGTAATTTCGGCGAGATTTTTAGTGCGTGAATGGGCGATCGTTACTGTGGCATTTTCTTCGAGCAGCATCAGAGCCACTGGCTTGCCGACGAGAATACTGCGCCCGATCACCACGGCATTTTTGCCAGCAATATCAATTTTGGCTGAGGCTAATAACTCCATCACTCCCGCAGGTGTGCAGCTCCGCAAGCCAACTTCACCTCTCGCTAATTTACCGAGGTTATTTGGGTGCAAACCATCGGCATCTTTATCGGGATCGAGGCGATTTAGGAGTGCGATCGCATCTAAATTTGCGGGCAAAGGTAACTGGATCAAGATGCCATCTACGCGATCGTCAGCATTTAGCTCATCAATAACTTGCTCTAATTCTGCTTGCGTGACGCTAGCAGGAAAATGTTTGCCAAAGGAGATAATCCCTGATTTATGACAGGCGGTTTCTTTATTGCGTACATAAGCGGCACTAGCAGGATTGTCACCAACCATCAGCACGGCTAGCCCCGGAGGACGACCATATTGAGTTTGTAGTTGTGCGACCTCTTCTGCGATCGCCTTTTGCATTTTCTTAGCAAGAGCTTTGCCATCAATAATTACTGCCATAAATTAATATGAATTTTACTTTGCGATTCGTTACCTACTATGTAAATGATTGTATCGCTTGATGGGAGGTAGCAGGTACTAATAAGGGTCGGAAAGATCTTGACGACACAAATTTTCGGGAATTAGATATGATTTAGAATTTAGAAAGAAGATCGCTTTAATAATCACAAATCAAGAGCAAGGATGGAAATCTATGACCGTCACTACTGCGCAAAGAATAACATTTGAGGAATATCTCAGCTATGAAGATGGTACTGACAAGCGTTATGAATTTAACGATGGAGAATTAGTCGTAATAACTCCAGCAACTGTATTTCATAATGATTTGATGATGTTCTTTGCATTCTTTTTGCAATCAGAAACAAATAACTCTCATCATCCATACTGTGTTCGTGTCAATAGTACTGAAATATTTAATGGTAAAAGAACACGCCGTCCTGATGTCTTGGTGATGACTCTTACACAGAAGAAAGGCTTGGGAAATCAGCCAGATATTTTGCATGAGCCATGTTTGCTGGTCATTGAGATTGTGAGTCCAACTTGTCGCTCGGTGGATACAGTCGAGAAGCGTCAGGAATATGCTGAGTTTGGAATTCCTGAATATTGGATTGTGGACTTTTTGTTGGGGACTTTTTCGGTTTTAAGTTTGGTAAATGGAACCTATATTGAGAAGGTATATAGAGAAGGCGATCGCATTGCCTCTGATATTTTTCCCAGTATTTCGCTATCGATGAATCAAGTAATGGCAAGCATTTGAATTGTAATTTTGCGAATTCCGAGACTTAGCCTTAATATTTTAGATGTTTGCTGATGCGTTGATGTAGAGCAGATATCGTGAACTTATGCCCCAGCCGCTAGATTTTTCTAATCAGGATTTACGAAATCGCTCTTTTAAGGGGCGTGAAGACCTTGCTGGTGCGGATTTTCGGAAGGCTGATATACGGGGATGTGACTTTAGTGATACTAATTTAGAGGGGGCAGACTTTTCTGGGGTAACAGCAGGACAGAGCGGCAAACAAATATTTATCATGTTTGCGTTTGCGTGTGCATTAGCCTTAGCGGGTACGATAGCAGGTACGTTTGCGTTTGCGAGCTCAGTTACGGGCGCAATTGCCTTAGCAGGCACGTTAGCGGATGCATTCTCGACAGATGCGGTTGCAGTTTCGGTTATTGCTATGGTTACTGTTTTGGGTTTATTAGCGGGTGGAGTTGCGGTTGCGGGGTTTGCTACACTTGGGGATGGTGAGGCTGCGCTCGATTTAGCAGTTATGTTTGCTGTTACGTTTGCTGTTATGTGTATATTTGCGGGTGCGATTGCATTTGTGGTTGCGGGTACGAATTTTATAAATGGGAATATAGTTGGAGGGATTGGATATTCTTTCCTTGCACTCCATTTCTTTTCCCTATCACATCTCTTTTTAATGCAAGCAATTGAAATGATTTGCAATATGACAGGAACTTCTTTTAGAGGAGCAACGCTTGCCAAGTCAAAGTTCATGGGAGCAATCTTGAAAAACTGCTCTTTTACAAATGCGAGACTGTATCAAACTGATTGGACTCATGCCCACCTTAAGAGGTGTAAGCTCTCAGACAACCTTGCTAATCAAAAAGTAAGGGAACTCTGCATCTCCCGCATTGGTATAAATGAAGATTTTAGCTTTAGCGATCTTTCAGTATTAAACTTAATTAGGGTAAACCTTCGTGCTGCAATCCTAGCTGGTGCTAATCTCAATGGCACAAATCTCACTCAAGCCGATCTCGAAAACACCAATCTCTGGAACGTACAAGCCATTCAAACCGATTTCTCCAAAGCTAATCTCTCAGGAGCTTGTATCGAAAATTGGGCAATTACTTCCGAAACCATTTTTACCGATACCATTTGCAGTCACATCTATCTTGACAGTGACAGAACAGAACGCAAACCTGCAAGTGGTTCCTTTGAGCAAGGTGACTTTGAGAAGTTAGTAATCCAGTTCACTAAAACCTTAGATTTCCTCTTCCGCAATGGGATTGACGCTCAAGCCTTCGACTTTGCCCTCAATAATTTGATCGAAGATTACGAACAAATGGGACTTTCTCTCAAAGGTGTAGATGATCTCGGTGATGGCGATAGACTAGTTCGCTTTAACACAGTTTCCGATGCACCCAAAGCAGAAATGCACGCCCAATTCACTCAAGAATATGAGGAGATGCGTAAACAATTGGAAGCTTCACGCAACAAAGTATGGGAACTGCAACAAAAACTCGATCGCATCGACTTAGAAAACAAACTAGAGAGATTTGAACTAGAAAAGCAATTAGCCGTAGCAATAGCCAAACTTGAAGAACGCCCCACCTCTCAATATCTACAAAATTTGGTTTATTATCAAACTACTCAACTCGGACAACAAAAATCCATTTACGCACTCAACTCCCAATTTGGTGATCCCATGTCAGACAAATCAATCCAATCAGGCGGCGGCGATATTTCCTATGTTGGTAGAGACAACTTAGGCGTTAGCGGCAAAGACCAACAAGGCGTAGCAGGTCGCGACATTAGCGGCACTGTCACCAACACCATCCAACAACTCCGCGAAACCAACCAACCCGATGCACCACAACTATCCGATCTCCTAGAACAACTCCAAAAAGTCGTGGAAAGTTCTGAAGAACTAGGTGAACCCGAAAAGCAAAAAGCACTCGAATATCTCAACCAAATTGGCGAAATGTCAGTAAAAGAACCTGCTCAAAAGAAAGGAATGTTGCCAGTTTTGCTAGATGCCTTCACAGGCGTAATTAGCAAAGCCGCCAACCTCATCGATCCCGTCAAGAAAATCGCAGCAGCCATTCTCAGTATTTGGCAAGCTTGACTAAGACGTATATTTTGGAAACAATCACGGTAGGGGCAATTCATGAATTGCCCCTACCGTAATGATCTGTCATCGCGTTTATCATATAAACTTGCCTCAACCTTTGAATGCTAAAAGCCTATGTTGACAGCTTTTTTAATGTCGTTATTAACCCCTATTGCACCAGTCTTACCCGCAACTAGCAAGGTTGCCCAAGCTGCCAACCAACGCCAAATCATTTTAGAACCGCAAGAAATGCGTCCTCTGATGGGCAAGCTTGACGATGTACCGATGTTTAATAGTAATAGTCCTGAAATTGTCCAAACAGAAGGGATTTTACTGTCAGCATTTCCGCCTGAAGGCATGGCTCATCCCAAGGCGCATTTAAACTTTCCCTTTCAAGGACGCTTCGATTTATTCACGCACCATATTTCTAAAGCACCACCACCAGTCGATTTGAGAACTTTATATATTGGTGCGATCGCCTATAACCCAACCGATCAGCCAGTAACCATTGATACCTTGCTGGGAGCCAGCTATCTCAGTCAGCCCGACGCACCATTCTACGATGCACCCAACTACAGTCTCAATAATAATGGCGAAACCTATCGCGGGCCTGGCGATCGCGCCATGCTCGATATTTTGCGTGGTCGCCGTCAGGATATTTTCCCTGCTCAAATTGTGATTCCACCTAAGCAGAGTCGGATGCTGATGAATATCCCAATTCCTGTAAAAGAATTAGATCCACCATTAAATGGGCGATCGGGGTTATCGCGTTTACGTAGCAATGGCAAGGTTTATGTCGCAACTCTAGCGCTCTATGCTCGACTTAACTCTGATGGAACCGAACGCGCTCCCAATCTCGAAGAATGGGAAAACATCCTCAAGAATGGAGACCTTTCTAAACCGCGTGATGTTGTGCCAACACCGCCAGATTTAACGGAAGGAGCCTTTGAATATAGTCGGGTGGCTGGTGTTCAGCTTGGTTCACAATGGTTTGGAAATTTAACAGATAAAGATAGTAACGATCTTGCTATCCCTAAATCTGGTGAATCCTATTCCTACGGCTTGAGTCTGTTGCAGTACGGCACTATGGGCACAGGTCAAGTCCAAACTGCGCCGTTGAAAGTGCGATATCCTGACACCGCCTATTCTGCTCATGGTAATTACGGCGTGCAGTATAACTTGACGTTACCTCTGCATAATCCAACTAACGAAACGAAAACGGTCACGCTCTCATTCCAAAACCCGATCAAATATGATAAACCTGTTGGTGGTTTACAATTTTTTGAGCCATTACCTGATGATGTGTTTTTTCGAGGTTCGGTTCGGGTCAGATTTCGTGATGATAGAGGCTTAGCCCAATCGCGCTATGTACATTTAATGATGCGGCGTGGGGAACGTGGGAAGTCTTTGGTGACCTTGACGATGCCCCCAAGCGATCGCCGTGTCGTCCAGTTTGATTTTCTCTATCCTGCTGATGCCACCCCACCACAGGTTTTGACTGTGACGACTACACCATAAAACACTTTGCGCTGTAAGAGTTTGAAGCTTTTATTTTGCCTACGGCAAAATAAAAGCCGCTATACATTCGGTCGTAATAAAATGATAAATTGATGACTACGCAGTATTTGGAGAAAGTTATTTTGCGTGAGTTTGCTGTGCTTGGGATGCCCGTTCATATCCATGAAAACTATAGAGACTGGCTTGTCCAAAAATTACAAGCTAATCAAGGCGCTCATGTTGTGACGTTGAACGCAGAAATGACAATGCAGGCTCGTAAAAATTCTGATTTGGCTAAAGTCATTCAAAACGCTGAGTTAGTTGTACCAGATGGAGCTGGTATTGTGCTGTACCTGCGATCGCAAGGTGAAAAAATTAATCGCTGTCCGGGAATTGAGCTATCCGAGCAAGTTGTGGAGATTGCGGCTAAAAAACAATGGCGGATCTTTTTGCTTGGTGGTGCTCCAAATGTTGTCGATAATGTTGTCGATATTTGGCAGCAAAAATGGGCTGATATTGCGATCGCGGGAACCCATCATGGTTATTTTGATGATGTGCTTGAGCAGCAAGTCTGTGAGCAGTTACAAAGCTCTCAACCAGAGCTGATTCTTGTCGGTTTAGGTGTACCGCGCCAAGAGCTATGGATTCAGAAATATCGACATCTTAGTCCCAATGCGGTGTGGATTGGCGTAGGTGGTAGTTTTGATATTTGGGCTGGCACAAAAACTCGCGCTCCTGAGTGGTTTAGCAAAAATCATCTAGAGTGGCTATATCGTCTCTATCAAGAGCCTTGGCGATGGAAGAGAATGCTCTCGCTTCCTCATTTCGTCTGGTGCGTCACCAAAGATTCTTTATTCAAACCCAAAAAAGTGTAGGAGAGTGCTTTGCACTCTCCTACAGATAAGAAGACTATGCAGCATCACCATACTTCGATTAAAACTGCGGATATTTTTCAGGCGATCGCCTTTTACGAAGCGTTAGGCTTTGAAGTAACTGAGCGCTTTACTGCGGGGATTACGCTGGCTTGTTGGATGCATGGTGCTGGGACTAATCTGGAACTCATGCAAGTTCCTGAGCCAAGGAATGCCCCTAATCCTTTTGGTGATGAGCATTATGTGGGTTACTATCACCTATCGTTTCATGTGGAAGATTTGGAGCTTTTTTTGCAAGATCTTGTTAACAAGTTAGGGAAAGTCAAATTATTATTGCCGCCGAGAGAGCAAACTATAGGCGATCGCACCTATCAAGTTGCTTTTATTGCTGATCCTGATGGATTACCGATTGAATTAATGCAATAAAGAAGGCGGGCTTTGCCCGCCTTCTTTATTCTTTACCACTTTTTATAAGGTAGGAACTTGCCGTTCATCGTTACTTTGACGCGATCGCCTTTAGGATCTTCTACTTTTTCAATGTCCAGCGTGAAATCAATAGCGCTCATGATGCCATCGCCAAACTTCTCATGGATGATTTCTTTGATCGGATAGCCATAGACCTGCATGATTTCATAGAAGCGGTAGATCAATGGATCGGTTGGCACGACTGCCCCTAAGCCTTTGCTAGGATAGGAACTCAAAGCGGCTACGATATCCTCACCCAGACCTAGTGCATCAGCGATTGTGGTTGCTTCTTCAACACTAGTGCTATTTTGACCATAAAAAAGAGAAGCAATCCAAACTTCATCATGTCCAATTAACTTTTCGAGGTCAGCAAAGCTTAAGCCTTTAGATTTTTTGGCAGCTAATAAAGTATTGGTAAAGGACGGAAATTCAACTGTCATAATGTTTTTCTGTGTAATATATCGGTACAAAATGCCTATGCTTAGAGATAAAAATCAGCACTAAAATCTTCTTGTAACATTATCAGTTACGTTGATTCAGTTCATGGCAAACTGAAAACTGTAAAAAGTAGATGGCGGCGCGTAGTGCAGTCATTTCCAATAAACAAGTGGCTATAGCAAGAGATTTGCGGCGCAGATCGATATAATATTCAAAAATATATTGAATTAATCCATGTCGATCGCATTTAGTAAATATCATGGCTTAGGTAACGATTTTATCCTGATCGATAACCGTCACAGTGCCGAACCAATTCTCACCTCTGAGCAGGCTGTCAAATGGTGCGATCGCAATTTTGGTATTGGGGCTGATGGAGTCATTTTTCTGCTGACTGAGGCAAATGGCGAACATCGGATGCGGATTTTTAACTCCGATGGCTCTGAGCCAGAGATGTGTGGTAATGGAATTCGCTGCTTAGCTAAGTTCATGCAGGATTTGGATATCCCAACTAATGATGGTAAGTATCAGATCCAAACTGGTGCAGGTTTGATCGTGCCACAAATGGATGTGGATGGACAGGTAACTGTGGATATGGGCAAACCATTTTTGACCGCCGCCGAGATTCCTACGACTTTGGGTGAAAGCGATCGCAAGGTTGTCAATCTTCCGCTTGAGGTTGGTGGTAAGACTTGGAATGTCACGACGGTGAGTATGGGAAATCCTCACTGCATGACCTTTGTTGATGATGTCGATACTATTCCTTTGGCTGAAATTGGCGTTCTTTTTGAACATCATCCTGTATTTCCAAAACGGACAAATACAGAATTTGTGGAAGTCGTTAATCGCGGCTATGTGAAAATGCGTGTATGGGAACGTGGCGCAGGAGCAACTCTAGCTTGTGGTACGGGTGCTTGTGCGACGGTGGTTGCTGGTGTTTTAAACGATCTTTGCGATCGCATTTGTACTGTCAATCTGCCTGGAGGCGATCTCAAAATCAACTGGTCAGCCGAAAGCGATCGCATCTTGATGACTGGCCCCGCAACTCTTGTATTTACAGGCTCAGCAAAGAACGAATTGTAAATAAGTTGTGGCTATTGCGACGCTTTGCGTCACAATAGCGCTAAAAAACAAGATTATTATGGGCGGCACAAAGCGTCGCTCATAATAACTATAAGAAACTAGAGGTTCTCAAAATGAGCGAAACTATATTTAGCAAAATTATTAAGCGAGAAATCCCTGCAAGTATTCTGTATGAAGATGATCTCGCACTTGCGTTCCGCGATGTCAATCCGCAAGCTCCTGTACATTTTCTAGTCATTCCTAAAAAGCCCATTGTTAAGCTTTCAGAAGCAACAATTGAGGATCAAGCATTGCTAGGACATTTATTGCTTGTGGCCAGTAAAGTAGCGGCTCAAGAAGGCTTAACTGATTTTCGTCTAGTTACCAATAATGGCGTAGCAGCAGGGCAAAGCGTTTTCCATTTACATATTCATGTTTTAGGCGATCGCACCTTTACATGGCCGCCAGGTTAAGCATAGAGAAAAGAGGCGGGGCAATGCGTCACCTCCTTTCTTATGGTTTGTAATTTTGCCCGATCGCAATTTCATAAGTTTTCAGATACACTCCAAATCTAGAAATCGCCACATTATTAATCGGGGTGACCCGATCGAAATGCGCGATCGCTTCATCGGTAAGGGGATACCATTGATCGGAAATCAAAATTGCATTTTTACCCTTCTGTTTCTCTGCATTCTCTAAGTTCCAAATCGTAAATTGACTAATTCGTTTAGAAATTGCGGTCACAATTGGGTTTTGCATCTCATAGGCAAGCTCTGCCGCCGAGCGATAGTCAGAGGTGATTAACAGGGGGGTTTCTGGTAAAGTCTTGCTAATTTTCTGCACTTCCGTTGCAACTTCTTGCCATCCATAAATCATCCGCCCATCTCGATCTCCATCTTGACCAAATACGGCACTGATAGGGAATATACAAGAGTTCCAGACAAATAGAGTTGCAAATAATAGTCCAAAGACTCCCATTCCATAAAAAATTTTCAGATTCTCTCCCCCTATCCCACTAGAAGAGGGGGCTGGGGGGTGAGGGAAATCCGCTAAAGCTAAAGGGAACAAGGGAAATAGAAGTAAATAAGCATGAATATTCCAATAATAGAGGGCTGTAGAAAACAGAGAAATCACCATCAATAAACCTGTGGGAATTATAAATGTCCACAACGCAACTCTTTTGTATAGTCCATTTACCTTGCGAAAACCTTCCCACATCAGCCATGCGACAAATGGCGAAAGCATTAATAGTGAAATCCCAATAAAGCCCAATGGTTCTAACAATCGCATGATTAATGTGCCACTATCGACACTGCGATTTGCATAGAAACGGAATGACAAAAAATTATTGCTGTAGTTCCAATAAAATATAGGCAGAAAAGCAATTACGCTAAGGCAAATACATAACCACAATCGTATATCTTGAAATAATCTTCTTAATTGAGAATGCGTGGCGATCGCAGTCAATAAACCCAATGTCATAAACAGCGAATTATATTTAGTAATATGGGCAAGGGAGAGAGCAATCGCACTGCCATATAGCCGCCAGTTTGCGCCCTTCCCATTTGCTAAATATTCATCAAGAAAGCGAATACATAGGTATGCACCGACCAGACTAAGAGCGATCGCTAAATGGTCATGCCATGCCAAAGAAAGCATGATGCTATATAAAGGTGAAGCAAGGATGGCGAGAATCACCCACCAAATATAACGCCGTGCAAGATCTCCATAGAGATATTTGAGAATGCAGTAATAGGTATAAAAAAAGACGCTGTTAGTAACAAGATTTAGCGATCGCAATGTAAGTAGAGATTTGCCAAACCATGACGTTATCCATCCCTGTAACCATGACTGCAAAGGTGGATGATCGTAATAAGAGAAGTCTAAATGTTGCCCCCACAACCAATAGTAAGCTTCATCGGGATTTGGCGGCGCAAATAGCCAAAAGATGCATCGCAATCCGATCAATAACAGCAAAAATATTGGTAGATAAAAGCTCATTAGTCTTTAATTGCAGCGCTCTGCTCTGAAATAAGCCCCAAGATTTTTGTTGAGAATGCTGCAAATCAGCATTCTCAACAAAAATCTTGGGTTTGGTTTATTTGATGAATTTTGCGTCAAGGGGAGGTCGATCGCGCTTAATTTGATTAGAATTTTTAGATTTCATGTTGGGGCGATTGCCGTAGGGAACTGTGTCAGGATCATCATTTTCGTACTCTTCCTCTTCTTCTTCATACTCCTCCTCTTCGTATTCTTCCTCCCCATAATCATCCGAAACAAATTCTTCCTTGGGCTGGAATTTTTCGGCATTGACCTGTTCTCTTGTGTCATTAGCAGATCCCGACGCAATCACTGCCCGACGAATTAATGAATTTTGTCGCCAAGAGGCGATCGCATTAATCACAAATGCTATAAATCCACCGCCAACAAATGCTGCTAACATGGCAACACTTAAGGGAATCTCGACCGTCTTTTGTCCTAAAAAGAAAATCTGCACCGCAGGTTGTAAATTTTGGACAAAGACAGCCGCTAGTAAGGTGATCGCAAGCCCTAAGATCAGAAGCTGTACGATCGCGAGCAAGCCCGATGATTTCTTATTTGCAGCATTTGTAGTTTGTGAAAAACGCGATCTGGTCATAGTTCTGGTTCTCCAATGACAATATTTGAGGGCATTCTACCTTGCCACCGCTGGATTAAATCTGCTTCAATATCCAGTTGATCCAGCGCCCTTGCGATCACAAAGTCTACCAAATCCTCAATCGTTTGAGGGTTGTGATACCAAGCAGGAATTGCTGGTACGATTCTTGCTCCCGCTTCCGCTAAGGTGGTGAGATTTCGCAAATGGATCAAGCTTAATGGCGTTTCACGCGGCACGATCACCAATCTTCTTCCTTCCTTGAGATGTACATCGGCAGCTCGTTCCAATAGATCTGAGCTTAGTCCATGGGCAATTTTAGCAACCGTTGCCATGCTGCAAGGAATCACCAACATTCCTAATGTCCGAAATGAACCACTAGCGATCGTTGCTCCCACATCGGCAAATTGATGACAAATTAGCTTGCCATCGCTAGTTTCACTGCGATCGCGCCAAAATTGTTCTTGCGATCGCAAATTACTCGGCATCGCCATATCATTTTCTGATTGCCAAACCATCATCGCCGCCTTAGAAGCCACCAGATCGATGTTGTAATCATTATTCAATAAAAATTTGAGCGATCGCACAGCATAAATCATGCCTGATGCCCCAGAGACCCCTAATACAATCGCTTTTTTATTTTGCATTCAATATCTAAATTCAGCATTTAATTCAGCACAGTATAGCTGTAATACAAATCAAAGCCCAAAAGATGAGAGGCGGCGCGATGCGCCGCCTCTCATCTTTTGGTTTTAAGAATGGCTAAAGCTATGGTTCAATCATAACTCTGTTTGTTAAGCTTAAAGTTATAGCAATCCCATTTGATTGTAGAGATATGAGCAATTCATGAATTGCTCATATCTATCTACAAAAGCCTCAGTCTAAAAGATCTGTAACTTGGAAGGTAACTATGTTCGTAGGCAAAACATTAAGGAATCGCTACCAAATCCTCAAAGTCCTCGGAAGTGGAGGGTTTGGCGATACCTACTTGGCTCAAGACACAGATCTGCCAGGTCATCCCACCTGTGTTGTCAAGCAACTCAAGCCCAAGGATACTAGCCCAAATGTTTTGCCGATCGCCAAAAGCCTATTTGAACGAGAAGCGGAGTATCTTTACAAATTGGGAAATGCTCATCCACAGATCCCTAAGCTATTTGCGCACTTTGAAGAAAACAATGAATTTTTTTTAGTGCAAGAATTTGTGGAAGGGCATAGCCTCTCTGCCGAGATTCCCATTGGGCAGCGCTTATCAGAAAGTGCCACGATTACTTTATTGCTGGAAATTTTAGAAGTTCTATCCTTTGTCCATCAGAATAATGTCATCCATCGCGACATCAAACTTGCGAACCTTATGCGCCGTCAGCAAGATGGCAAAATTGTCCTCATTGACTTTGGTGCTGTTAAAGACATCACCGCTTTAGGCACTGACACGCAGGGAAATACTGGTGTCACGGTAAGCATAGGCTCCCCAGGATATATGCCCAGCGAGCAAGCAAGGGGGAAACCTCGACTCAGCAGTGATGTTTATGCTGTCGGTATGATTGGAATTCAAGCGCTCACAGGAATTGCTCCTGATAGCTTGCAAGAAGATGCCAATACAGGCGAAATTTTGTGGCGCGATCGCGTACAGGTTAGCGATGCTTTTGCGGAAGTATTACAAAACATGGTGTTTTATCATTTTAGTCAGCGTTATAAATCTGCGATCGAAGCTTTACAGGCGATTCAATCTCTTTGTGCCACCAACATCAGTAATAATATTGCACCAACGGAAGCGATCGCTTATCCAGCACCCTCAGTAGATACATCGCCAACTATAATTACGAATACAAACAGAGTCACTGTTCCAGTATCTGCTCCAACTACACCCCAACCTCCTGTCCCAACATCACCTCAGGCTCCAGTCACAACTCCCCATGTCACAGTCACGGCTCCTAATCCAGCTTTTTCAAGATTCCAACCATTTGTATGGATCATTTTAACTGGAGTGATATCAGTTTCGGCAGCGATCGCCACAGCAATTCTGCTCCCAAAACTAACTAACCGCCCTGCCGATAATACTCCTCAAACTGAAGTCACAAAAGAAGCAACAAGTTCCCCTACTGCTTCGCCAACTATTTCACCAAGTCCAGAACCGACTGAAACAGAGACATTGGCTCCAGAGCCTCCGCCTGTAGTTGCAACTACCAATCCCACTAAGCCAAGTTTTGGTGCGATCGCGCGTTCCCCATCGACTCAAGCCAAAGGATATTCTTGGAACTATCCTTCTCGCAAAGCAGCCGAAACTAGAGCTTTAAGTGAATGTGAAAGCTCTTCCGCTTCAGGAGATTGCCAAGTGTTAATCTGGGCGCAAAATGCCTGCCTATCTCTGGCGGAGAGTTCTAATGGAGCGGCTGGCTCAGGCTGGGCAGAAGATATGACTGCTGCCGAAAATACCGCAAAACAAGTCTGCCAGAAATATAAAGGCATTAATTGTACAATCACCAATACAATCTGCTTACCTGTCCGTCAATAGTGCAGCCCAAAAGAGAATGGCGGCGCAAAGCGCCACCATTCTCTTTTGGGTTGCTGCATGAGATGCGGCACTTCGCGCCGCAATTCTCTAAAGTGTTATGCAATGGTTCTTAATTCGAGTAGAGAGCTAACTTTATTTACTAACTCCGATGTCGAGAAACCTTTAGTGAGATAATCAGTTGCACCGAGGCGAGCGGTCTCGCGTGACCATTCTTCCGCAAGACGTGATGAAATTACAAGGATTGGCATATCAAATCCTGCTTGGCGACAGCGATCGATTAACGTAAATCCATCCATACGCGGCATCTCAATGTCCGTAATTAGTAACGCTGGTTGACCATGCCGTTGCAGCCATTGCCATGCATCCATACCATCATCGCAAGTTGTAATTTCATATCCTTGCGGCGATAAGCTGCTCTCAATTCTTCGCCGCATTAGAGCCGCATCATCGACCACTAAAATCTGGCGATCGCTAGATAGTTCAAGGAAGGAAGCATTTGATTGAGAACTAGAAATCGTGAGGAGTTCAGACTCTGATGAGAAGAAGACTTCCACAAATGAAAGTGCGTCAATTACAGGAATAAGTTTTCCGTCAGGCATCAAGCTCATCCCGATTAAGCCGATCGGCGCAACCAAAGGCGCTGGAATTGGATTCACTAGCAAATCACTCTGTCCAATCAAGGTGTCGGCTATCAACCAAATACCGCGATCGCTGTCTGATTTTTTCGTCCTCACGGCGATCGCCGATGGCAGGATCGTTCTGGTTTCGGTTTGTCCTTGCCAATATTGATAAAGATCGATCGCAGGCACTTTTCCACACTCTTCTTGTACTTCAATTGTGTAGTCAGAGCGCTCTACCTTTTGCCATAGTAGCCCCTCCACTAAGGTGGTGGTGTAAATTTCTGAAGTTGGAACCGCAAAAGTGCGATCGCCTGCCTGCAAGAGCATACATCGGACAAACAAGTGTGGTACGGGGATTTGAATTGTGAAAGCTGTACCTTTATCAATTTGGGAGACAAGGCTGAGCTTGCCATTCATGAGGGCAACTTGACTCGCCACCACATCCATCCCCACGCCACGACCTGAAATGTCGCTAACGACTGTAGTGGACGTAAAACCCGATTGGCATAGAACGTTTAGGAGGCGATCAGAAGTGCTGGTATCTGTAAGTGGCAGTCCTTTGGATTTGGCTATTTGGCTGATGCGATCGGGATCAATTCCCTTGCCATCATCGCGAATGCTAAGGTCAAACATACTGCCACGACGTTTTAGAGACATCTCAATTTTTCCCTGTAGAGATTTGCCCAACTTCTCGCGTTTAGGTAGATCCTCAATTCCATGATCGTAGGAATTGCGCAACAAATGGAGTACCACAGGTTCTAAACTGCGAAGTGTACCTGCATCAAGTTCCAGTTGCTCACCAATAATCGTAAACTGGACAACTTTACCAACGCGAGTCATTAGATCTCGTAAAATCCCTCTCGATCTAAAAGCTAGGGTTGAGAATGGAACAAGGCGGCTTTCTTCGATGGTTTGTTGGAGGTTACGTAAGCTGCGATCGAGAACTTGGATGCTATCAGCAGTTCGCCTTGCCGATTCGCCTGTTTCTGAGCCTAACTCAATCAAACGGAGACTGATTTCCAATAAACGGTTAATTGCTGTATAGCCTTGACGATAGCGCTCAATTTTCAGCCCATCCTGTTCTCCTGAAGCGTCTAATAATGCATAATCATCTTGAACTTCGCGCAGTTGGGTAATGTACTGCACACTATTCTGAGCAAGCGAGACTAACGGCATTAAGTTTGCATAAACAGATTGGTAAAACCCTTGTGTAGCCCGAGTTGCCATTAAGGTTTCAACTAGATATTGGGAAGAGCGCTCCAGTCGATCGAGGGGCACAGGAATTTGAATGTCTGCCGTGGGAGAAACTGGAGCGTTGGTGAAGGATGTAACCTCATTTCCAGTAATTAATCCAGATTCTATATTTAAAGTTGAAATAATTGATTCTGGCTCAATTTCAAAAATCCCACCCTGACGAGCGCTTTCTTTGACCTTTTGCAGAAATGGCATCCATTCTGTATGCCATAACTCACAATCTAGGCGATCGCATAAATCACTACCTTTTTGCAAAAAATTATGCCAAGTTGTCGCCAAATTAATCTCAGAACCAATTTCCTGTAACTGAGCAACAGTTTGCTTAGCGATCTCAGCAGTTTCAGTCGGAACGTTACCTGTGGGCGGCAAATCTTCGATCGCCATTTCTAGTTCAAGGATGACTAAATCAAAACCTTGATCAGCAAATTCTTGCTGAACTTGGCGCATTTCGTTCCATTCGGGCAAATATTCAGATTGAATGCGATCGCGCAGGGTTTGAATATAGTTCACCGCTGCATCGGGATCGCTTTTTTCGCCCATCTGGACTGAGCCAATCAACAACTCTCCAGCTTCGAGCAAAGCCTTTGCTAATTCTCCATCAGCTAAAGGTGGTGCAATATCAAGATAGCGAAGATCGGAAAGTACATCTTCTAATATGGTCGAGACTTGAAGTACAGCTTGAAATCCTACGGTTACAGATCCCCCTTTAATCGTATGGACACAACGATATAGCTGCTGAATATCTTCACGCCAATTGTCAGCATTTAGCTGATGAACAGTATCCACATATAATTGCAAATATTTCTGAGTATCTAATTCAAATAGATTACGCAGTTCTTCTTGCAATTGTATATCATCAAATTCAGAATTTGGCATTATTTTGCTATTTGCTATCAATTTGTGATTATGACGATTGTCGCTCGAACATCAGCTCACAACCTGAAATTCCTCAATTTCAAGTAACTCCATCTCGTCAATTTCCGTATCCTCAGTTTCCATCATTGGCGGCAAACGGAAAAACTGCACTCTTTCTAATAATTGTCTGGCAAGCATTCCCATCTTGCCAGATTGATCGCGAGTAAACTGCGCTTGAGAAGCAGAACGTTCGGCGATCGCTTCAATATCTTGAATCGAGGCTAAGCTAAATTTTACAGCTTCAGCGATTGATTGCGAAGAATCATTAACTGCCACGCCAATTTCAGATAACTCCTCGGTTACCGTTGCGATATTGGTAAATGACTGCTCTGAACTATTCACACTATTGGTGAAGTCCGACACAAGGCTATTCACATCGCGAACGTCTTGATCGATACCCGACACGACCACATCAACAAATCCTGTCCGTTGCTGCAAAGCTACTAGCCCCTGATTAGTTTGGGTTGCCAAGTTATTTACCTGCGAGGCGATCGCTTCAAATTCTCTTGCCACAGAGACAAATTGTTCAGGATCTCGTTGTTCTAACGCCCGTGCTGCCACCATAGAGGCATTGGTTGCTAAGACCTGAGTTAAAGAGGCAAGACGCTTTTGATCTAACACAAATTGTTTGGCAAGAGCCACGAATTCGCCCAGATTTTTAATCCTTTGCACCATCTGCACAGTCGCAGCTTGGAGAGACTCAATCGAAGCAGTCAAGTAAATAATTTGCTCCTCCCCTTGTCGCACAGCCGATCTCACCCTCTGCACAGCTCTATTTGCCGCGATCGCAAGTTGAGCCGCATCTTGAGCCAATTGGTTTACATCTTCAATTCCTAAACGGGCTTGCACTACCAATGCTTCCTGTTGTTCAGCGTTTTGCGACACGGCGATCGCTAATTTCTCAAGGCGATCAGTACGAAG
Organism: Pseudanabaena sp. lw0831; assembly: GCF_016584665.1. Classification (GTDB taxonomy): domain Bacteria; phylum Cyanobacteriota; class Cyanobacteriia; order Pseudanabaenales; family Pseudanabaenaceae; genus Pseudanabaena. Next base: position 13,112 of record NZ_BBJB01000009.1, on the reverse strand, counting down.
AGTTACTTGCTGTGCGGTCTGCAAAACTGCGGCAAGTACTTCGGCTAGCTGCTCTGACAGACGATTGAGAGTATCTGCAATCAAACCCGTCGCATGAGGGCTGACTTCTGCCTTAGCCGTGAGATCACCCATCTCTAGCTCCGAAACCACATCCAGCAAATGTGAAATTTCATCTTGAAAAATATTGTTTTGGGCTTCGGCTTCAATCTGGGTCGTAGATTGATCTTGCTTGTTTTGAGCAAGGTTAAAAGTCATCTGACTAAAAACATCGGCTAACTTACCAATTTCATCTTGTGCTCCAAGCTCTACAGGTGTCTCAAAATTCCCTAAGGCATATTGTCTAGCGATCGCTTCTAGACCCTTAATTCTCTTGCTAAGGGTACGACCAATAAACAAGCCAAGGAATGAACTAACCACAATCAAAATAGTCCCTAAGCCGAACACAAATAATGTGGCATCTGATAGTTGCCTTTGAGCATCTTGGTTAACAATTTGCGAAAGGTAACTATTTAAATACAAAGAGGCGATCGCAAAGCCAACTAACGATAAAAAGCTAGTTGCACCGATCGCAAAGAGGATTTTGGAGCTAATCGGTAAATTATTTAACCAACTACTCTTGTTTGAGGCTTGTCTGGATATAGGGGCAGCAGCAACGGCAGCCTTCCTCTTTCTTTTTGCATTCGTTTTTTTGCTTGAAAAGGGAGGTTTATTCGCCATATGTAAACATATTCAACAGTTTAGAAATGTCAAAAACAGGATAATTTGCGGTTTGCTTCTCAGTAGCCCGTAAATTAGCTTGTCTTTAAGATATTACCAACATACAGCTTCCTGTTGTGACTCTTGAGTGTGCTTCGCAACAATGTCAAAAATAATAGAGAGAGGATGCTACGCACCCCCTCTGTTGGAGATAAAAATTATTGCGTCAGGCAAAGCCCGACGCAACCCATGCCGCCCGCGCAGCGGGCAACATGGGTTTTAAGGTTTTATATTTAATTGTGCCTACCTACTTACGCAAGTTCCTGTATCCTTGGATATTAACTTTTTAATTTAATAAATTTATCAATCAAGCGATCGCCATGCATCAAGCGTATGTACTGGGACTGGGACAGTCTGGAATTTCTGCGGCAAAACTGCTTAAAGCTGATGGCTGGCAAGTGACAGTTAGTGATAGTAGTGCTAGTTCCAGCTTAGAGCAACGTAAGCAAGTTTTAGAGTCGGAAGGAATTACGGTTGAGCTTGGAGGATTTCCTGACTTTGCTAGATTAATTGAATCGGGGCAAAATGTAGACCTCGTGGCTGTTAGCCCAGGTGTGCCTTGGGATCGGCAAGAAGTTGAACAGGCGAGATCGCTAGGTATTGATACGATCGGTGAGATCGAACTTGCATGGCGCTATCTGAAACATATTCCTTGGGTCGGCATCACAGGAACTAACGGAAAGACTACGGTTACATCGCTGACAGCGGCTATTTTTCAAGCCGCAGGACTAAAGGCGATCGCCTGTGGCAATATTGGGTTTCCCGCTTGCGAAATTGCTTTACAGGTGTTGCAACAAAAACTTCAGCCCGATTGGATTATTGCCGAACTGAGCAGCTATCAGATTGAATCCATCCAAACGGTAAAGCCACAAATAGGTGTCTGGACTACCTTAACTCCTGACCACCTTAACCGCCACTATACCCTTGAGGCATATCGAGATATCAAGGCGAGCTTGATTGATCAGTCGGCGCATATAGTAATAAATGGCAACGATCCATATTTAGTGAATTTTGGGGCAGCGATGTGGCCAAAAGCGATTTGGACAGGGCTTGATCAGCAGGTAGTCGAGGCGATCGCTGATGGCGCTTGTATTGATGATGGCTGGGTGAAATTTCGGGGTGAGTCGATTTTTCAGATCTCCCATTGGCAACTTTTGGGCAAGCACAATCGCCAAAATCTATTGATGGCGGTGGCGGCGGCAAAGCTAGCGGGAATTGACTCTGAGCATATCGATATTGCCATTTCCAGTTTTCAAGGTGTGCCGCATCGCCTTGAACATATTTGCTTTTATGAAGGCATTGCTTTTATTAATGACAGCAAAGCTACAAATTATGATGCTGCCGAAGTGGGATTAAGAGCGGTAAAACCACCTGTCGTATTAATTGCAGGTGGTCAACCGAAGCAAGGTGATGCGAGTGCATGGATCGAGCAAATTCGTCAAAGAGCGATCGCGGTATTATTGATTGGTGAAGCTGCGAACTTGTTTGCGGAAATGCTCAACGATGCAGGGTTTAAAAATTATCAAATCGTAGAAACTCTTGAAAATGCAGTCAAACAAGCCGCTCATATCGCCCATAGTCGCGCCCACAATCACCCTAGCCAGCCATTGCCAACTGTGCTACTCTCGCCTGCATGTGCTAGCTTTGACCAGTTTGCTAACTTCGAGCAGCGCGGCGATCGCTTCCGTCAACTTTGCCAAGAGATTTGTCAAGAATTTCGCTAAGAATTTTGCCAAAATATAGTCATGACCCCATCGCTTCAGCCCAGAGATCTTGCCACTATTAATCTATTTAAACGTCGAACAGTGCTGATATGGATGATTCTGGCTCTGTCGATGGTTGGTTTAATCGTGCGCTTAGTATATTTACAGGTTGTCACATCACCTGATTTACTCGAAAAGGCTCGACGGCAGCAAATGTTTACTTTGCGACCATTCATTCCCCGTCGCACCATTACCGATCGCAAAGGTGTAGTTTTAGCCCTAGATCGCCCTGTCTTCACATTATTTGCGCATCCTCATCTGTACAAAGAAAAGCCTGAGGCGATCGCCGAAAAACTTGCGCCGATCCTCAGACGACCCGCGGATAAATTGCTCAGCGTCCTCACTCGTGATACTACTTCTACCCAAGTGGAATATTGGCTATCTGAGGAAAATGCCGATCGTATTTTTAACTTGCGTCTAGATGGTTTAGATCTGATTCAACAGCGGCATCGACTCTATCCACAACAGGATCTGGCTGCGGAGCTACTCGGCTATGTGAATGTCGATCATCGTGGTCAAGCTGGAATCGAACTTAGTCAAGAAAAATTATTAGAGCGCACCGATCAAGCGCCATCAGTTGCCCAAGATGGTAATGGCAAGTTAATTCCTAACCGTATTCCTGCGGGAATGCTGCAAAGCGATCGCACTAGCTTACAAATGACGATTGATTCGCGCATTCAACGCACCGCTAGGCAGATTCTCAAGCAACAGATGGTCAAGTTTGGCGCAAAGCGGGGTTCGGTGATTGTCATGGATGCTAGGGATGGCGGGCTGCTATCACTAGTAACTGAGCCAACCTACGATCCAAATCGTTATTATGAATCCGATGTCAAACTCTTCAAAAATTGGGCTGTTTCTGACCTGTATGAACCAGGGTCAACATTTAAGCCGCTTAATGTCGCGATCGCTCTCGAAGCAGGAGCGATTCAGCCAGACACTGTATTTAATGATGAAGGAGCACTGACTATTGGCGGCTGGCCTGTGGCTAACTTTGACTACGAACAAGCTGGTGCGGTTGGTTCTCTCAGCATTAGCCAAATCCTAGAGCGATCGAGCAATGTGGGCATGGTGCATATCGTCCAGCGCATGAAGCCATCGGTGTATTACGGTTGGCTAGAGCGTATTGGTCTGGGCGATATGTCTGGCATTGATCTGCCTGCGGAAACCTCCAGTACTCTCAAGCCGCAAGAGCAGTTCATTGAATATGTGATCGAGCCAGCAACTGCTTCTTTTGGTCAAGGTTTCTCACTCACTCCAATTCAGATGGTGCAATTGCAGGGCATACTCGCTAGTGGTGGTAAGTTACTCACACCTCACGTGGTGAAAGGTTTAATTAATGATGAAGGCGAAGAATATTTTCAACCGAAATTACCAACGCCTCGACAAGTAATTTCGCCAGCCACTGCTCAGAGAGTTTTGGAAATGATGACTAATGTTGTCGAGAAAGGGACTGGTTTACCTGCACGTATTCCTGGTTATCGGATTGCTGGCAAAACTGGTACTGCTCAAAAGGCTTCAACTACTGGCGGCGGTTATATCAATGCTAAAATCACCAGCTTTGTTGGTATTTTCCCCTCCAAGGAGCCACGTTATGTGGTGTTGGCGGTGATTGATGAACCTATTGGGGCAGATGCCTTTGGCTCTACTGTTGCAGCTCCAATTGTCAAGACAGTAATCGAGGACATTATTGTCAGCGAAGGGATTCCGCCCAGTCATCCTGAAGAAGTTATCTCTAAGATCCCGATTTTACCTGAGCCAACAGCCGCACCATCGCCATCACCTCAAGATGTAAAGCCTTCTCCAAATACTTCTCCTAGCACTGCACCTACCCCACCTCGCGATCGCACATAAGAACGCCCTGCACTCAAGTGCGGGCTGAGAGCTAAAACCCGTTGAAACGGGTGGGTTTTGTCAAGCCACCTAAAGCGGCGCTTTGCGCCGCAAATCCCTTTTGGGTTTTAAGATTTGTTAAAATGTCGTAGGTTAAACAAATTTAGGAAATTGTAATGGCAAAGGTTGAGATTTATACATGGCGTATGTGTCCTTTCTGTATAAGGGCAAAGCATTTGCTCGACAAGAAAAACGTAGAATATACCGAACATGTGATCGATGGGGACGATGCCGCGCGATCGGCAATGGTAGCTAGAGGTTCTGATGGCAAGCGTTCTGTCCCGCAGATTTTTATCAACGATCAGCATATCGGTGGCTGTGACGCTATACACGCTCTGGACTCTAAGGGCAAGCTTGATGCGCTTCTTGCATAGTCAATTTAAAGAGAGATTTCGCAAAGCGAAATCTCTCTTTAAGCCAAATAAGAACAAAAGCCTCGTGCAGCGAAGCTTTTGTTCTTATTTGGCAACTACCCGAATTACTTTTTCCGATCGCACTAAATCACTTTCACCTGCAAAAATCGAACGTCCTTGACTATTTTGCGATTCTAAAGGAATCGCGCCCAGAGGCATTTGTACCGTTCTTAAACCAATATCGCCTTCTTGACCGATCAAAAAAGTGACAGGTAGATCTAGGCGTGGCTTGGCGATCGCAGTCATGCTAACTAATTTATCGGCTCGTGATTGGAACTTGAAGCATTGCGAACCGATCGCACCTCTAACTGCCGATCTGATATTTGCTGCTGATATCCGTTTGGCAAAACCTTCGGCAGTGATTAATATAAGTTCAGAATTAGGATTAGTTTGTAAATCAAGAACCGCTACACCAATTTGAGTTTCCGAGCTTCCTAAACGCAAAGCAATATTTCCTGCGGCAGATCGCCCTACGGGAGGAATTTGAGTTTCATCGGCTTTGAGTCTCAAAATCCGACCTGCGGAGGTAGCGATCGCGAGTTCTTGCTCTAAGCCGACAATATCAGCCCAGAACAGCGCATCATCATCTTTGAATTTGGCGGCAATTAATCCCCTTGCAGTCATATCGGCAAATTCTGAAAGTGGAGATCGCTTGATTTTGCCTTGATTAGAAAGCAAGACTAAACCTTCCGTCGATTCAGCATTCTTTTCCCAGACAAACTGCGACACGATGCGATCGGTGCTATCAGGTAATAGCGTAATTAAAGGAGTAGCCCGTCCTTTACCTTTGACAATTGGCACATTCGTAAGAGCAAGGGGAAAGACTCTACCTGAACTAGTCATAACCACCATTTCGCGATCGCTACGGGTGTCATAGGAAGCGATGGTGACATCATCTCCTAAATCCGCAGATTGTGCAGATCTAGAATTACTCTCATAGCCTTTGATATAGCCCTTATGAGTGATCTGAACGGTCATATCCTGCGGTTCTGCAATAGGAATGTTTAGCTCAGTTGTCAGCGAGATGAGAGGAACTTCTACAAGTTGAGGTCGTTTATTAGTTGTTGCTTTAGTGGATTTGCGATCGCTTGTTTTTTGGGTAGTTTTTTCAGTAATTTCCTCAGTTACGTTCCCAGTCTCAAGTATTTGCTGAATCTGGAGATCTCCTTCATTCTTTTGGGATTTAGCTCTTTTAGAGGTTTGTTTTGGCGGTTCTGGATCATCACTTGGCGAAACATTGATAGTTTGTTGATTTTCTAACAGCTCCCATGCGAGACGAGTCCGTCGCTGATCGCTATGTCTTTTTTTGTGATCGCGCAATTCTTTTTTGAGATATTTCATCAACTCGCGGCGATCTCCTAGCAATCTCTCTAACCGAGTAACTTGTTGCTGTAAAGCTTCTAACTCTTCGCGAATCTTTTGTTGCTCAATGGCAGTGATCCGACGCAAAGGCATGGAGAGAATGGCTTCAGCTTGGATTTCTGATAAAGCAAATTCTGTTTGTAGATCGGTTTTAGCCAGAGCGCTATTATTTGCAAATCGTAAAATCCTGATTAGGCGATCGATATCTTGGAGAACAATTACTAGTCCTTCTAATAGATGCGATTTCTCCTCGGCCTTCTTCAGTTCATAACGGAAGCGCTTAGCGAGAGTTTCTTCACGAAAAGATAGAAATTCTTGCAACAGCTCACGCAAGCACATCTGCTTTGGTAGCGAACCTTTGAGCGCTAAGAGAATTACACCAAAGTTTGATTGCAGAGCGGTTTGACGATATAGCTGCTCGATAATTACTTCAGGTGCAACATCTTTTTTTAGTTCAATGACAACTCGCATTCCTGCGCGATCGCTTTCATCACGAATATCCGAAATTCCCTCGATTTTGCCATTGTTCACCAACTCAGCAATTTTCTCGATCCATGCCGATTTATTTACTTGGTAAGGCAATTCAGTAATAATAATCGCCAGTTTTTGACGTTTGCCTGTACCTTTACCGCCAAATTGCTCAACGGCAGCCACACCGCGAATTGTGACGCTACCACGCCCAGTTAAGTATGCCTCACGCACGCCTTCCTGATTCATGATGATCCCACCTGTGGGAAAGTCGGGAGCTGGGATCAGTCGGAGAAGTTGCTCGTCGGGTAAATCAGGATTATCGATTAATGCGATCGCGCCATCGACCACTTCACTCAAATTATGCGGCGGAATATTGGTCGCCATGCCTACAGCGATCCCTGTGGAGCCATTGAGCAATAGCATCGGTAACTGGGCAGGTAATACGGCTGGTTCTTGCTCCGAGCCATCAAAGTTATCGACAAAATCAACAACATCTTCTTCGATTTCGCTCAGTAATGCCTCATTGCCGATCGCAGCCAATCGACATTCGGTATAACGCATGGCAGCCGCAGGGTCGTTATCCACGGAGCCAAAGTTACCATGTCCCGCCAGTAACGGATATCGGCTCGAAAAGTCTTGCACCAAGCGCACGAGGGCATCGTAAACCGACTGATCGCCGTGAGGGTGATACTTACCCAATACGTCCCCGACGACACGGGCGCACTTACGAAATGGACGCTCTGGGACGAGTCCAAGCTCATGCATGGCATAGATAATCCTGCGATGCACAGGTTTAAGTCCATCACGGGCATCGGGCAAAGCACGACCGACAATGACGCTCATCGCATACTCTAGGTACGATTGCTGCATTTCTGTATGCAATGAGGTCGGTATGATATTTCCCCCGTTAGACTCCAATCTAAAATCTAACTGTTGTTGTCCTTGCTGTGCCATAAAATCTACGAATGCTGTACAAGATAATCACGATACTTGAAAACAATGTAACAGCAAAACCAAGTCGTATAGTGAATTTCCGTCTGACGAATTACATAAAACCCAAAAAAGAGAGGAGGTGCAAAGCACCTCCTCTCTTTTTTGGATTTTATTTCTCAGTCATTCTCCATACTCCATCCCATTCGTTTTCGGGCGGATTGGTCAGAAAATGGTTGCAACGAGTGATATGAATACTTGCGGCTTTATTGTGATGATCTAGCTCTAGGACTTCTGCAAACTCAGCAACGGCTTTACTGAACTTGCGTGTTAGGTAATGTTCACGACCTGCATGGTAATGCTCAATTATTTGAGTCTGGATTGGACTAAGAGGATCAGATTTTAAACCGATTAATTCATACACACTAACGGGTTGATTTTTTCCCTTGACTTGAATGCAATCTAGTTCACGCACCCAGATGCGATCGCTACAAAATTTGTAAGTAGTCTCGCTAATGATCGCATCTGTTCCATATTGTTTACTTGCGCCCTCTAGCCGTGAACCCAGATTAACACCATCACCGATCGCCGTAAATTCCATCCGTCTCGTAGAACCAATATTGCCGCTAATCACCGTATCGGAGTTAATCCCAATACCGATTCTGATCGTTGCCATATCAAGTTCTTTTTGATTTTTGGGTTTTAGTTGCTCGATGCGCTTGATATTAAACTCTTTTAAACGATGGCGCATATCGATCGCAGTTTGGACAGCCATCCATGCATGATCAGGAATTGGCAAAGGTGAACCAAACACCGCCATGATTGCATCACCAATATATTTATCCAGCGTGCCTTTATAGTTAAATACTGCTTCTACCATCGTTTCAAAATATTCATTCAGCATCATCACCACATCTTCGGCGGCGAGAGATTCGGTAATCGTGGTATAGCTGCGAATATCTGAGAATAAAACTGAAACTTCTTTGCGATCGCCACCCATCTTGGCATCACCACCTGCCAAAAGCTGTTCGGCTAGCTCTTGGGTCATGTAGCGATACATCGTACTCTTAAGTCGTTTCTCTTGACTGATGTCTTCCATCACCACTAGTGCACCATGCACACCTTCGCCTTCATCACCTTCGGACATTGTATTGATCGAAATATTGATGCTGTGCTGTTCACCATCGGTAGAGCGCAGAGTTTGATCGGGGTAATATTGCTTACGACTTTTTTCATCACTACCTTCTAAGCTGTTATCGAACCATCTCGTGAAGTTAGCTTTCTCGATGTTGATGAGTTCATATACAGATTTGCCTTCTAGCAAGGCTTCGCCAACCCCAAGCAGAGCATAGGCGCGTTCATTAGCGGCAATAATTTTGCCATGTTTGTCGGTGGAGATCACACCATCAGAAAGACTTCGCAAAATGTCTTTTTGCATTTGCTGTTCTTGCTTGACCTTGGCAAACAACTTGGCATTTTCCAGCGCCACACCTGCTTGGACATTGAAGACTTTCATGAATTCTTCGTCATTGCCATTAAAACTTGCCTTGAAACGTTCAGGAGATGCTGGCCATGTATTGGGATCGTATTCAGGAAAATCGCCGCGCTGAACTTTATTAACTAATTGAGTAACACCGATTAGCTCTTTATTAGAATTGAAAATCGGCATACAAAGAAGACTACAGGTACGATAGCCATTTGCTTGATCGAATTTTTTGGAGTTGGCAGCATCAGGGTGTTCGTAAAGATCAAAGGGAATATTTAAGACTTCCCCAGTAGTTGCAACTCGCCCTGCAAATCCCACGCCCATCGGTACGCGCAATTCTTTGGTTGCGCCATCGTGATTGACAATTTGCGTCCAGAGATCATTGCGATCGCGATCGATTAGCCACAGCGTACTGCGATCGGCATTCATCAATAATTTGGCTTCTTCCATCACCTTTTTAAGGGTTGTCTCTAAGTCTAAACTTTGCCCAAGAGACATAGCTGCTTTCATTAGCGCATCGGCGGCGCGTTGCTTTTGGGCTGCCGAATAAAACGCCTGAGAGCTTTCTAAAATTAGGCGCATAGATGGAGCGAACTGAGCAAATAGAGCTTGATCTTCTTCAGTGAACCCGATTCTATCAACGCTATCTTCAAGGGCGACAGAAGGATCGATAATTCTTAATTTATTGATTAACTGCACCACCGCAACTAGTTGATCGTCATCGTTCAAAAGTGGCATGGCGAGCATGGAGTAGGTGCGATAACCTGTACGCTCAAATTGCCTTTTTGCTTGAGTCGATCGCGGATCGTCAAAAAAATCAAAGGGAATATTGACGATGTGACCATAAGTCGCTACTTCACCAGCGATGCTAGTCGGCTCTGTGGAAATACGAATTTCAATATTTTTGCCATCTTCACTAGGCACATTTGTCCATAATTGAATTTTATCGGCATCTAATAAAAAAATTGTGGTGCGATCGGCTGAAAGTAGTTCACCAATCTTGCCGCGAATTGCTTGCAGCATTTCATCGAGAATGACATCGAAGTCGGTGTTAAGCATTCCAAGAGTTTGATTGACGATTCGCAATCTTTGCTCAACATCACTAACAACTTGACTGAATTTTTCGGGTGTAAGTGGCGCAAGCACAGAAGCAAAACTACCTCCTGAGGTCACCGCTAAGGCACTGGAACTCCTGTCAGAACTATCTGGGAAACTAGATAAAGCTGGGGCTGGACTGTTGTGCTTGGCAGACGGAAATTCACTTGAAGATTCGCTCTCTGCAATTACATCAATCGTAGCGATGGTATCCATGGATGGTATGCGAGAAGGGGATGATGGTGTCATATCAGCACTAAAATTTTCGGTTAGTCCCAACTTTTTAAGAGTGTTGATGCTTATCGAATCACTCTTGTTCCACTTGCACAGTTATTCTTGAGCTTATGCAAAGCCAATTTTTGTCAAATTGAAAAAATTATCTTAGCACTCCTAAGATTGCGATCGCAAACCTAGAAACTATAGACGGTGGGAATCACCGCCTACAAACCAAAATCAACAAGGTTGTGCCCCGCAGAGGCGCAACCTTGTTGATTTATTTAAGACGATCTGGGGTAATTCGAGTTTGAATCATCTCAAATAAACGATCGCAGACAGTTTCGCTTGATTCATTTGCCGTGACCATGATCGAAATGTCAGCTTGAGCATAGCGATCGCGTCGTTGACTATAGATATCATTGAGGGTTTGCAATGGATCGGCGGTTTGCAAAAGTGGGCGTGGCTCAGACGCGGTTTTGAGGCGCTTATGCAAAGTCTCAGTCGGTACATCAATCCAAACAACAATGCCATCGTGCAAATGTGACCAATTAAGCGATCTCATGACAATGCCGCCACCAGTGGCTACAACTAGACGGGTATGGGCGGAAACCTGCGAAAGTACCTGCTGTTCAAGATCGCGGAATGTATCTTCACCATCATTGGCAAAAATTTCAGGGATTGACTTACCCGCACATTGTTCAATCAGTGGATCTGTATCTAAGAAGTTGTAACCTAATTTTTGGGCTAAGTGTTTACCGACAGTGCTTTTACCAGCACCCATCATCCCAATCAAAAATATATTCGTTCCGTTGAGCATTTGTCTGTATCTAGAATTTGTGATGGGGTAAAAGTAAAGAAAATCCCTGTAGGGGCAGGTTTAGCCACAAGTCAATGGTTTCCCCATAGATTTATTGCAAAACCTGCCCCTACGCATGGGTATATTTGCTTTTGGAAATCTCCTAAAGCAATGTTCTCACAGCAGCAGGGTTTGTAATTAGCACTTCTGCTTTTTCGGTCGGAGATTGCTATAAAATTTTTATTGCTATCTTGACGATTATGGTAAAACTGTACGCTTAAGATATTTAAGATTAAATTTTCAAAAGTACGTTGTGAATGCTGAACTATCGCACAGTCTTGTCTCGCAAAAATTTGCCGAAAAATTTGCCCCAAAATTTGCTATTAGGTTTAGGGGTTGTCAGTGTTTCCGCGATCGCAAATAGTTTATTTGCTCTGGAACATGACTGGCATTTACTGAGCATAACCACGCTGATGATCGGTGGCACACTTTTGTTTGCGAATGTGCGAAAGAGCTTTGCTTCAGATTTAGAGCAGCCAGCAGTAATCGATCGCAGTTATTTATTTAAAGAATTGCAGCAAGCGCAAAAGGCGATCGCTAAAATTGCCGATCCCAGTAAACGCAAAACTTTAGATGAGCAAGCGCAACAAATTACTGGTAATTTGCAAAAAAATCATTTTCGGATCGTTGTTTTCGGGACAGGTTCCGCAGGCAAAACCTCAGTAATTAATGCTTTGTTAGGACGTAAGGCAGGTAAAACTGGAGCAGCAATTGGCACGACGATCGCCCGTCAAGAATACACTTATCAAGGGATCGACTTTTCGCCCGTTTGCCTTACACCGATTCATAGTGAAAACAAAGTAAAGCGTCAAATTTCTTTGCTGGATACTTCAGGGACGCAAGAAATGGGCGCAATGGGTCAACAGAGAGAACTAGAAGCTCTGCAAATAGCCCAGAATGCCGATCTAATGATTTTTGTGACTGCTGGAGATTTAACGAATAGTGAATATCACGAACTTGATCGACTTGCAGGATTGGGTAAGCGCGTAATTCTGGCGCTTAATAAGACAGACTTATATTTGCCAAGCGATCGCGAACATGTATTAGCTAAGCTGCAAGAACGCACCCAACATTTTTTAGCAGCTACGGATATTGTGGCGATCGCCGCCCAACCTAGCCCGATTAAGGTGCGTCAATATGTCAATGCTGAAGCTTCCGATCGTCATGAAGCGAGCCAAGAATGGTGGGAAGATGTGCCACCCGATGTGATGCAATTGAAAGAACGCATCGAAGAAATTCTTTCTAACGAGTGGGAAGATTTGCTAATTCACAATACTCACCTGCAAATCAAAACTTTGTTGCAAGAAATCAATGGCGCAATTCATCAAGAACGTCGCCAAGATGCCACCACAATCATCAGTCGCTATCAATTAATTGCGGCTACGACGGTCTTTGCTAACCCCATCCCCGCGATCGATTTACTGGCTGGAGCCGCAATTAATACGCAGATGTTGATCGATCTCGCCAAAATCTACGATCGCCCTTTAAATTTTAAACAAGCACAGCAATTTGGGCTAACCATCGCGCAGCAATTATTACAACTTGGTTGTATCGAAATAGCTACTTCCGCGATCGCTTCTTTCTTTAAAGTTAATGCGATCACCTATGCGATCGGTGGCTCCATGCAAGCTGTTACCGCCGCTTATCTAACTCATATCGGCGGTAACAGCTTTGTGGAATATCTTGAGCAGCAACCTGAGACTCAATCTGCGATTAGCTCTAGACCTTCAACGATCAAAACCCTTCAACAAATATGTCAAAAAACTTTTACAGCCTTACAAGGCGATCGCTTCTTTGTTGACTTTATAACTAGTTTTTCCAGCCGCATGGCTGCTATAGCTATAGCCAAATAAAACCCAGTCATAGAGTTGCGG
>NZ_BBJB01000008.1 GCF_016584665.1 Pseudanabaena sp. lw0831 | reverse complement strand
AACTCTATGACTTAAAACGCAAAAAAGAGGACGGTGCGTTGCACCGTCCTCTTTTTTGGGCTAAATTACAAATCGCCACTGTTCGCTGATAACAAAAAGATAATGACTGGGCCAGAAACGACAATCAGAGCTAAACAAGTCAATTGAAAAATTAGCTGAAAATTAATACTGGAAAATAGTGAAAATACAGGGTTTAGAAAGTCCATAGCAGTTTTCTTAAATATGATTAATAAATCAAACAAAATTCTAGAGATATTCTAGCAAGCATCGCTACTCAAAAAATCTTTAAAACCCAGAAAATTAGAGAGGATCACTTCGCAACCCTCTCTAATTTTCTGGGTTTTGGGCAAACCAAAAATCGGTTTTTATAAAGAAGCGCTATCATTTGAAGTATATTCACAATATTCACAATTGGTAAGAGTTATACCTGTGCGTTATCGAATTTGGTTGCTGGCAATACTTGCATCAGTTAGCGTTGGAGCCTCTCCACTACGCGCTCAAGCTCTTCTGCCCCATACAACAAGGATTAATTTTGGCAATTTAGAAGAGCAAGCGCTCAATTTGGCAAGGGAAGCTGCACAACTTGCTCAATTTGAGCAGTACGAATTAGCTTTGCCTCGCGCTCGTCTAGCTGTACAACTAGCGCCCAAAGCATTTCAAACTCAAGGCATTCTCGGTAGCATCTATCTCCGTAAAGAGCGGTATGCCGAAGCGATCGCCTCGTTAACATTAGCTCATCAACTAAAAAAAGACGAGCCAACGATCTTATTCAGTTTGGGGGCAGCTTATCTTCGCAATAAAAATTATCCTGAAGCAATTAGCAATCTCAAACAGGGTTTGACTCTTGAGCCAAAAGCTGCTTCGGCAATGTTTGACCTAGGCAATGCTTACTTTTTGACTAAACGTTATGATGAAGCCGTTACAATCTATAACAATGTTCTAGTCATTGACACCAAATTTTGGGCAGCCACTAATAATATCGGTCTAGTTGAGTATGAGCGCGGCAATGTCGATCAGGCGATCGCCAAATGGCAAAGCTCCCTCAAGCAAGCTGAAAAAGTGGAATTTCTTGCTGCCGAACCAACCCTCGCTCTTGCCAGTGCCTTTTATCGTAAGGGCGATCGCGCTAAAGCCATTGAACTAGGCGTTGAAGCGATGAAAATCGATCCACGCTATGGAAAAATCCCCTATCTTGTGGAAAATCTCTGGGGCGATCGCTTAATTGCCGATGTGAAAATAGTCTTGTCACAGCCTCAAGTCAAGCAAATTTTAGATGAGAGCGATCTATCTACACGTCAAGTTCCTAAAGTGCGCCGCAATTAATACCAAAACGCAAAATGGCTTCGCCATTTTGCGTTTTTAAAACTCTTAATCGTTGGATTTTTAATTCACAAAAGTGTGGCTACACTCAATTGTGATAGGACAAAATCAAAACCAAAGAAGAGAGGGGCGGCGCTTCGCGCCATCCCTCTCTTCTTTGGTTTTATGTCCTAAGACACTTGACCGCACCAATATAAAACATAAAACAGCGCACATGAGTGCGCTGTTTTATGTTTTATATTGGTGAGAATTTCTACTTATTCGCTACAACCTCATTAACTCTAACTTCGGAAAGCGTGGGGAAATTAGATTTCACCGCGAAAGTTTCATTATTCCTTATCAAAGCAACTTGCTCGTGGGCAAGACGCATTTGTGAATTGATAGCCGTTGTTGTGGCATCGTAAAGATTGGTTGCCATTTTTGGATAAGCACCGATCGCAATGATGGGGACTAAGAAGCAAACCGCAATAAACACTTCGCGAGGTCTTGCATCGCTAAAATCAGCTTCGCTAGGCAAAACGCAACTTGTACCGAAACAAACTACTTCCTGATTGCCTTGAGCTTTGAGACTGATATCCGAAATATCGCAAGATGGATTGATATCACAATATGGATTTGAATCCGATGCATAGAAAATTTGGCGCAACATTGAGAGCAAATAAATCGGTGTAAGGATCACACCAACAGCAGCTAAGAAGACAGTCACAGTTCGGAAAGTTGAACTGTAAACATCACTAGTGGTCATGCCCATAAATATCGAAATTTCACTAGCAAAACCGCTCATCCCAGGGAGTGCAAGAGAAGCTAATGCACCGACTGTAAACAATGCAAATACTTTAGGCATTACCTTACCGATATAGCCCATTTCGGTCATCAACATTGTGTGGGTGCGATCGTAAGTCACACCTGCCAAGAAGAATAAAACCGAAGCAATCAAGCCATGAGATAGCATTTGCAACATCGCACCACTGATTCCCAAATCAGTGAAGGAAGCAATACCAATTAGCACAAATCCCATGTGCGAAACCGATGAAAAGGCAAGGCGGCGTTTCATATTGGTTTGAGCGAAGGAATTCACGGCTCCATAGACAATATTGATCACACCGAGCATTGCCAAAACTGGAGCAAAATAAACATGGGCATGATCGAGTAATCCCATATTCAGTCGAATTAATCCATAACCACCCATTTTCAGCAATACACCTGCTAATATCATCGATACAGGTGATGATGCTTCCCCATGGGCATCAGGAAGCCAAGTATGTAATGGAAAAATCGCCAGCTTGACCCCAAAGGCAATTAATAAACCAGCATAAAGTGGAAGCTCTAGGGCAAGGGGGAATTCCTTAAGGGCTAGCTCAGCCATGTCAAAGGTTAGGTTGTTGCCATAAAGCGCCATCGCTAAGCCAGCAACTAAGATAAAAATAGATGCGGCGGCGGTATAAAGCAAAAATTTGGTAGCTGCATATTGACGTTTTTGACCTCCCCAGATCGAAACGAGCAGATAGACAGGAATTAGCTCAACTTCCCACATGATGAAGAATAGAAGTAAATCTTGGGAGACAAATACACCAATCTGCGCGGAGTACAGCACCAACATCAGGAAGTAAAACAGGCGCGGCTTAATATTAACTTGCCATGCGGCGAAGATTGACAGCGTAGTGACAAGTCCAGCCAGTAGTACTAGAGGTGCTGATATGCCATCGACTGAAACTGCCCAACTAAGACCTAATTGGGGTATCCAAGTGTACTTTTCCGCGAGTTGAAATGTCGCGCTGCTCGGATCGTAGTTCTTCCAGAAGGCGTAGCACATCAAAATGAAGTCAGCGATGCCCACACCTAATGCATACCAACGTACTGTTTTGCCCTCTTTGTCGGGCAGTATGGGTATGAGCAAGGAAGCTACGAGGGGCAGCAGGACGATCGCGGTAAGCCAAGGAAATTGGACTAATGTCATGTCAATGAGTCTAAATACTTACTCTATGGAATGTTAAGTATTGTACTAAACTTTACAAAGTTTTAAGCATCATTCTTTTCGATGGTGATCATCGATCTCGATCGACTTGAAACAGTACCTTATGCTCTCTCGCAGCAATTCTCATTATAAAAATCGGTTTTTTGAAAGCCCGCCTACGGCGGGCTTTCAAAAAACCGATTTTGGGGTTTCCAGCGCCTTTGGCGCTGGAAACCCCAAAATCGGTTTCATAATGAGAATTGCTGGCTCTCTCGGCTGTTGCTTGACTTTGTTTCTTTTTCTCATTACTTTATCTTTACCGTCTTTTTCCTTTTCTTGCTGTATCTTTTTACTTTGATTAGTAACGTACCTTGAATCCCAAAAGGCAAAGTGCCACCCGTTGCGGGCGCTTTGCCTTTTTGAATTTTAAGCTTTCTTTTTCCTACCCCAAAAGAGAGTTGCGGCGCTTTGCACCACAATTCTCTTTTAATAGTTGATATAAAATGGAAAAAGCTCAAATCAATAGAGTAAATATGCTCACAGCTATTAACCAAATCGATACCATATCTTTATTGCAGCAAATTCAATGGGTCGCCGATCCTGTGGGTTATATGGTGACGGCGGCGCGAAAGTATCCAGATATTTTTACATCTCAGATTGTTGGCTTTGGCAACGCGATCGTATTTCTGAACGAACCTCAAGCCATTCAGCAGATGCTAACCAATGATCGCAAACAATTTAGCGCCCCTGGTGAGCTAAATGCCATCTTAGAGCCAATATTGGGTCGCTCAGGCGTCATCATGTTAGATGGCGATCGCCACAAAAAACGCAGACACTTGATCATGCCATCATTTCATGGCTCACGTATGCAAAATTATGGGCAGTTAGTCTTTGAGATCACAACCAAGGTATTTGACAAATTATTCGCAAACAAAACGACAAATCCCAACTTTCTTGCCCGTGAGGCAATGCAAGATATCTCATTGCAAATCATCTTACAAGCTGTATTTGGTCTGTATGAAGGAGAGCGTTGTCAGCAGCTCAAGATGCTCATGAATAGACTGAGTGAGCTATTTACTTCACCTTTAACTTCTTCTTTTCTATTCTTCCCAGCCATTCAAAAAGATCTCGGGGCTTGGAGTCCGTGGGGTAATTTAGTGCGGCAAAGGGAGCAAATTGATCAATTAATCTACATGGAAATAGCGGAACGTCGCGCTAATGTCGATCTTAATCGCACGGACATTCTATCGATGCTAATGACAGCGAGGGATGAAGAAGGTAATCCCATGACAGATTTGGAGTTGCGCGATGAACTTCTAACATTATTGTTTGCAGGGCATGAAACCACTGCAACGGCAATGTCTTGGGCTTTGTATTGGACACATCATTTACCAGATGTCAAGGAGAAACTATTGCATGAGTTAAAGAGTATCGCCGATCCAATGGATTGGATGAGCATTTTTCGCTTGCCATACCTGACCGCAGTTTGTAATGAAACTTTGCGAATTCATCCTGTGGCGATGCTGACTTTCCCTAGAGTTGTAGTAGAGCCTGTGGAACTATTGGGGTACAAACTGGAGCCAAATACGATTGTGCTTGGTTGTATCTATCTCTTACATCATCGGGAAGAATTGTATCCTGATGCTGAGAAATTTAAACCAGAGCGTTTTCTCGATCGCCAATTTTCTCCCTATGAGTTTATGCCCTTTGGTGGTGGTGTGCGGCGTTGTGTGGGTGAGGCTTTAGCCCAATTTGAGATGAAGATCGTTTTGGCAACAATTCTCTTAAATTATGATTTGGAGTTAAGCGATCGCAAGCCAGTTAAGCCACAACGTCGAGGTGTGACACTTGCCCCTGCGGGTGGTATCAAAATGACTTTGATCTGACTACCGTACAAAAAAATTTAAAAAATGTAGGGTCAATTCAAGAATTGACCCTACATTTTTTGTGTCACGCTCAACTGAAAACGTCTATAAGCTATTCTATAAGTCTTAGATCTATTTTTGTAAGTAAATTTTCATGTCAGGAAACAAGCTACAGCTAAGAGAAGCATTAAATAAAGCCTATTTGAAGGTTAAGCTCGATGGTAAGCATATTGGGAAGTTTAAGGCTAATTTGGTTGTGCTGATTGACCTGATTAATGAGACGAAATCAGAAGAGTTTCACAAGAATCTTATTATTGAGTTTTTTAAAAAGACTTATTACGGCGATCTCTATTTCATTAATACGAAAGAAAATAGCGATCTGGTTATTCATAATCAAAAGGATGTTGGCAGTACGGTTGGGGTGATCTTCGAGACGAAGAAGCCAACAAAAACGAATAGCGCAGAGATGACAAAGGTGGACAATCTCAATAGGAAAGCCTTTCAGCAGTTAGTTTTGTATTTTTTGCGGGAAAGGGTTATCCATAAAAATCTTGATGTTAAATATTTGGTGGTGACTAATATTTATGAGTGGTTTGTTTTTGATGCGGCTATTTTTGAACAGTTGTTTTTTAACGATAAGGCTTTAGTTAAGAAGTTTATTGATTTTGAAGAGAAGCGCTTGAGTGGCAAGAAAAAAGGTTTTTTCTATACGCAGATTGCGGAACCTGCGATCGCGGCGGTTATGGATCGGATCGGGTTTACGCATTTTGATATCAGATTAAGATTAACGAAATGGGAACATTCCCGATTCCTAAAAGCTTCGGTGTTTCACGCAACGAGTTAATTGTTAAAGTCAGGCAAATTATTGATGCTAAAAAAGGCGATCGCCATCCTGATACAAGTGAATTAGAACAGGAGTGCGATCAATTAGTTTACAAACTCTATCAACTCACCTATGGCGAAGTAAAAGCGATCAATCTAGAATTTGAACTAACAGAACAAGAATACACAGCAATTAAAATAGAATAGGAGGTATATAACATGACACTTGCCGAACTACTACCCGCCGCCCGAAAACTTTCTGTAACAGAAAAACTGAAACTAATTCGGATTCTTGCAGAAGACCTAGATACATCTGAGAACATCCAGCTATCAGAAACCTTCAAAAATCAAAACTCCCCTAAAGCAGTTACACCAAAGAGTAAAAAACTACGCCCATTTGGTTTATGCGCTGGAGAATTTGTCGTTCCTGAAGACTTTGATGCACCACTGTCAGACGAAATTTTGAATGCCTTTGAAGGAAAATGAAAATTTTACTAGACACACATATTTTCCTATGGTTTATCAGTCGAGATCAACGATTACCGACAGATATGCAAGAAATCATACAAGATCTAGACAACGAGATTTATTTAAGCGTTGTTTCGACTTGGGAAGCCATTGTTAAATATCAGTTAGGCAAATTACCATTACCAGAATCACCTGAAATATATTTCCCTAAACACTGCTATCGCCATCAAATTCTTAATCTCGATCTTGATCAAGCCAGTGTAACTCAACTAGCTAAACTCCCATCTTTACATCGAGATCCATTTGACAGAATGCTTATTTGTCAAGCCTTACAAAATGATATGGCGATCGCAACAGTAGACGAAGCAGTTCGAGCTTATCCAGTCAATTTGCTTAAACTATGACAAACTGCTAAAAAAGGCGATCGCCATGCTGATACAAGCGAATTAGAAAAAGAGTGCGATCGATTAGTTTACAAACTTTATCAACTCACCTATGACGAAGTAAAAGCGATCGACCCAGAATTCGAGCTAACAAAACAAGAATACACAGCAATTAAAACAGGATAAAAACATGGAAAAAGTCATTAATAAAATTTCCCTCAAACAACAAACCAGCGACTTCCAATACTGGCAACAACAAACACCCCAAAAACGACTAGAAGAACTCGAACAAATCCGCCAAGAATATCACCAATATAAATACAATGCTCATCCAAGATTTCAAAGAGTTTATACAATTATTAATCTTGACAATCTCAAAAAAAAATTAGCCTCTGGGCGACTTCAAGACCTAGCCGATCTAGAAAAGCTGCAAGACGAGTAAAGCGATCGCCATGCTGATACAAGCGGATTAGAAAAAGAGTGCGATCGATAATTTAGTTTATCAACTTTATGGGTTGACAGAAGAAGAAATTAAAATAGTAGAAGGAGAGAGGTGACAAGGAAAATATGTGAGGGATGTGAATCGGAATAAAATTCTTGAGATTTCGCTATAATCAAGACAATCAAACATATTAGGATATCTAAAATGGTTACATTAGAAGATGCAATTTTAACAGTTAATCAGCTTTCGATTGAACAAAGAGAAATGCTTTTAGAAATCGTTAAAAATCAAATGATTGAAGCTCGTCGTGAGGAAATTGCTCAAGATGCAAAAGAAGCGATCGCTGCCTTTTATCGTGGAGAGTTAAAACCTCAACCCATAGAAGAAATCATTTCTGAACTACAAACAACTTTGGCAGAAGACTAATGAGAGAACTAGTTTTAACGCCAAAATTTAAACGATCATTTCGGAAATTTGTAAAGCGTAATTACCAGCTTGAGCCAAAGCTCATTCAAATATTACAATTAATGAAAGAAGACGTTTTTGCAACTCAGTTAAGTACTCATTCACTACAAGGGAAATTAGCAGGGTTAAAAGCCTGTTCCTGTGGCTATGACTGTAGAATTCTATTTACTATAGAAGTTTCTCAAGAACAGACAGAAGTAATAGTTTTACTTGATATTGGTACTCATAATGAAGTCTATTAGCGATCGCCATGCTGATACAAGCGAATTAGAAAAGGCGATCGCTTAGTTTCCAGCCCCTATCAACTCACCTATGACGAAGTAAAAATCATCGATCCAGAATTTGAACTAACAGAACAGGACTATACAGCAATTAAAATAGAGTAAGAGGTGAAAAACAATGAAAGCAATAGCAGGGCTAGATCGCATTACCTTTGGCCCCAAAATCATGTCAGGTCAAGGGGGATTGGGCGATCGCTATTTGTAAATATTTGGTTGGGGGCGATCGCTCTAACTACTTTGAGAAATATTCAAATTGCTGGTTTAATCGCGTACAATACGATCAATTTTTAAGTCATGCAAGATACTGCTGAATATACCTGCGCTTTTTGTGGGGAGACTAATACAACATTTGTTGATTTCAGTGGAGGAATGCAACAGTCGTATGTAGAAGATTGTCAGGTTTGCTGTCAGCCAAATATTTTGTATATTCAGATTGACGAAGATACCCTAGATATCGAAATTAACAGTGAGCCAGAAAGTTAGTTTAGATTGAATCCGCGCAAAGCGCGGACTCAATCTAAAGAACGCTAGCTAGTAAGGCTTTTTGAGCATGAAGACGATTTTCGGCTTCGTCCCAAATGCGAGACTGAGCGCCTTCCATTACTTCATCAGTAATTTCTTCACCACGATGAGCAGGTAAGCAATGTAAAGCGATCGCATTTTTATCTGCTAGAGCCATAAGCTTCGCATTCAATTGATAGGGCTGGAAAATGGGAATCCGATCTTCTGCTTCTGATTCCTGTCCCATACTTGCCCATACATCTGTGTACAGGACATGCGCTGCTAGTGATGCTAATTTAGGATCATCTGTAACGATTACTTCAGAATTAATAGCTAGAGATTTTGCTTGAGCAACAACAGCAGGATCGGGCATGAAATTTTTCGGTGAAGCAATGCGAACATTCATACCAACGAGAGCACAGCCGATCATCAGGGAATGCGCCATATTATTGCCATCACCGAGATAAGTGAGGGTTAACCCTTTCAAAGAGCCGAAGTTTTCCATCACGGTTAGTAAATCTGCAAGGACTTGACATGGATGCTCTAAATCACTCAGGGCATTGATAATTGGGATCTTCGAGAATTTGGCAAAAGTCTCTAACTCCACTTGCTCAAAGGTGCGAATTGCTAAAACATCCAAATAGCGATCAAGTACTCTGGCGGTATCTTCTATCGGTTCGCCTCGACTGACTTGCGTCACATTGGGATCGAGGTCAATAACATGCCCGCCCAGTTGATGCATGGCGACGGTAAAGCTAACTCGCGTTCTTGTTGATGCTTTGCGAAAAAGCAATCCAAGGGTTTTACGCTGAAAGTCAAACTGGACTTCTCCTGCTTTGAGTTGTTTTGCAAGAGTCAGCAATTCCTGAATTTCGCTTGGTTGCAAATCTGCCAAACTAAGAAGATCGCGTCCCTGAAGGTTTCCCATTGTTGTTAGTTAGAAAAGATCTTGTAATGACTGTATCATCAACTTACAGCGCTTTACCCTGAAACCAAGAACTCAAGTTCTTGGCTAAAAGCTCAAGTCCACTGAAGTGTACTAAAGAATACTTCTAAATCAACCCGTTTCAACGGGTTTGAGCTTTTAGCCCGCACTTGAGTGCAGGGCTATGGCGTAAGTCTCTAGCTTCTAGATAAAATTATGAAGTTAATCTCCGCAAAACTAACCACATTTAATTTGTCTAAGCGCTATTACCTTTGGATCTTGCTGGGGATTGCGGGTTTAGTTTTGACTAGTGAAATCGTGGCGCGACTGGGAGCCGAGATTTTATGGTTTCAAGAAATGGGCTATTTGTCGATGTATTTGTTGCGAATTACTTGGCAAATTGGGTTGGGAAGTGCCGTATTCGCGATCGCCTTAGTCTATCTATTCAGAAATTTGCAGACTGCTGAAACACTGAAATATGCTGATTTGCCCAGCGACGCTGAACGGCGACAGTCTAAAATGCGCAAGCGAGCATCTCCAAATCAGCACCTAAATAAGCAACAAGCAATATCAGCAAAATACATCCCGACATCTCTACGATTGCGTTGGTTATTACCGCTAGTTTTAAGCTTGAGCTTTCTAATTTGTTTGCTCATAATTCATTATGGACAGGTAGCGATCGCGCAATGGCGACCGTCAGTGATTCAGCCAAGTATTGCCCCGATCGCACCCTTACTATTTAGACCAGATCTGATCGGTCAATTGGTAGTTCACACCTTAAGAGAGCGCCTCTCCGCAGTCGTGACTATTGGGTTAGCGATTGCCTTGTTGGTTTATCCAAAGTTTTTACTGAGAGCGATCGCAGTCTTACTCAGTGCGTTCACAGCATGGGTGATCTCACGGCAGTGGATGCGAATTATTCCTTCCTTTCAATCCACTAGTTTTGGACCCACTGAGCCAGTTTTTAATCAAGATATTAGCTTTTATATATTCAATTTGCCCACATTGGAAGTTGTGGAATTTGGGCTAGTTGGCATTTGTCTATATGTTTTTATCGCTGTATTTTTAACTTATTTACTATCGGGAAATAGCCTGAGCGAAGGCAAATTTATCGGGATTTCCCACGATCAACAGCGCCATCTCTACGAACTTGGTGGCGTTGTGATGTTGGTGATTGGATTTAGTTATTGGCTCAATCGTTATGAACTTTTATATTCACCACGCGGAGTTTCTTACGGAGCTAGCTATACCGATAATGTCGTGCAGTTGCCAGTCTACACAGGACTAAGTATTTTAGCTTTAGCGATCGCTATTTACTTGATTTTGAGATGGATTAGATTTCATCGTCAGCCTGTAAGCCGCAAGCCCGTAGTAGCGGTATTAATCTTATATCTGACGATGGCGATCGGGCTTGGAGAGGGTTTACCGATCGCAGTGCAATCATTAATCGTACAGCCGAATGAACTCGCCCGTGAACAGCCCTACATCCAACGCACAATCTCCTTTACCCGTCAAGCATTTGGACTCGAAAGTATTAGTTCTCAAGTTTTTAATCCACAGGGCAAGTTAACCGAAAAATCCATTCAAAATAATGATTTAACGGTTCGCAATATTCGCCTTTGGGATAAACAACCCTTACTTGCCACCAATCGCCAACTTCAACAAATCCGTCTTTATTACAGTTTTCCTGATGCAGATATAGACCGCTATACAATTAATGAGGAGAAGCTATCCAAGTCTCCAGCAAGCCAGCAACAGGTACTCATCGCAGCAAGAGAATTAGACTATGCAGCAGTTCCCCAAGAAGCACAAACTTGGGTTAATCAACATTTGATTTATACCCATGGTTATGGATTTACGCTGAGTCCTGTAAATCGGGTTGCGGCTGGGGGCTTACCTGAATATTTTATTAAAGATATTGGCATCACCGAAGGTACTCCTCTCACCACTTCTAGCGAGGCGGTGCGGACAAGTATTCCGATTGGTCAGCCTCGTATTTATTACGGAGAGAATACTGACACCTATGTGATGACGGGTACAAAGGTAAAGGAGCTAGATTATCCTAGCGACAATGATAATGTTTACAACATTTACGATGGAAGAGGTGGGCTTGCCCTTGATTCATGGTGGCGACGAATGCTATTTGCCAAGTATCTGAATGATTGGCGCATGGCTGTAACTCCAGAATTTCAGCCCGAAACCAAGTTACTGTTTCGGCGGAACATTATGCAAAGGATTAAGGCGATTGCCCCATTTTTGCGCTATGACAGTGATCCTTATCTAGTGGCGGCAAGTACCAAAACGCAGGCTAATGATCCAAGTAGCCTTTATTGGATTGTTGATGCCTATACAACCAGCGATCGCTATCCTTATTCAGATATTGGCAAAGAAGGGCTCAATTACATTCGTAACTCGATCAAGGTTGTGATTGATGCTTACCATGGCAATGTGAATTTCTATATTGCCGAACCCAGCGATCCGATTATTCACACATGGGCAAAGATTTTTCCTGATTTGTTTAAACCCATGAGTGCAATGCCTGAAGCATTACGTCAGCATTTGCGTTATCCTGTGGACTTATTCTCAATTCAGTCAGAACGCTTGATGACTTATCACATGACTGATGCTCAAGTGTTCTACAACCGTGAAGATCAATGGCAAATCCCCAATGAAGTCTATGGGGATCAACCGCGTTTGGTGGAGCCTTATTATTTGATTACGAGTTTACCTGAGGTTCCCTTTGAAGAGTTCATTCTACTTTTGCCATTCACTCCTAAAGAACGAACAAATCTTGTAGCTTGGATGGCGGCGCGATCGGATGGAGAGAACTATGGCAAACTTCTGCTTTATACTTTCCCTAAACAAATACTTGTTTATGGACCCGAACAAATCGAAGCTAGAATCAACCAAGATCCAGTTATTTCTCAACAAATTTCACTTTGGAACCGCCAAGGATCGCGAGTGATTCAAGGGAATTTGTTAATTATTCCCATAGAACAGTCACTCTTATATGTAGAACCACTCTATTTAGAATCAACTCAAAATAAATTGCCGACCCTAGTCCGCGTAATTGTTGCCTATGAAAATCGCATTGTGATGGCACAAACTTTACAACAGGCGATCGCAGCAATCTTTAAGCCAGATCCAGAAATCACCCCACCGATCATTCGCCCAGTCGAAACACCGACTTTGCAACCCTAAAAAATGGGTGTGCATAGCACACCCATTTTTTAAATTTTCACACCAGATTTACGGGCAATCCAAATTTCCCAGTTGCGGAGAAAACTTGATCGCGCTTTAAATATCGTGGCGATCGATGGCTTGAACACAAGTTCTTCGCAAGGAGGCTGTACCAAAATTGTAAATAATCCCAAGCGATTACCGACAATGGTGTCTGTAAATAGGCGATCGCCTACCATCGCTACCTGAGAAGCTGGTAATTCCATTGCTTCGAGAACTTGACGCACAACCCGACGCGAAGGTTTGCCCGCGCGACTACGATAGGGAAGATTTAAACTTTCTGCGACTTTCTGAATACGGCGATCGCTAAAGTTATTGCTAGCTAGCCAGATGGGATATTTTGACCGCATTAGCTCGATCCAAACACGAATTTCTGCTGACACATCGGCTTCATCATCACCAATTAATGTATTGTCAACGTCCAAAATCAGTCCGCGTAAACCATGAGTTTCCATGAGTTGCGGAGTGATCGCGTAAATTGGTGCTGACAGAACTAAGTCAGGAGAGATAAGATGCCAAGGTTTCACAAATATTTTAAAAATGTTAATTAAATAATTAAGAATATCTTACAGCGCTTTGTGCTAGAACAGTTGCGCCTCGCCTAAGTGTTCAGTAAAAAACAAAATAGAGTTGCGGCGCTTCGGGCTGCAACTCTATTTTGTTTTTTGATTACTGTTTGGGTGTTTTTTGCTGGATTTTTTTGTCGATCGCTTGTAGCGCTTTTTCGTGATCTTCTAAGGTGCGGCTAAATACATGACTGCCATCAAACTTAGCCACAAAGAATAAGTAGTCAGTGGTTGCAGGATCAAGAGTTGCCTTGAGACTAGCTAATCCGACTGAAGCGATCGCCCCTGGAGGTAGCCCTTCATTTAGATAAGTGTTATAGGGCGAATCGGTACGCACCTGATCTAAGGTAAGCGGATTTTCAGGAGTTTGTTTGATATTTAAGCCATATTCAACCGTGGGGTCAGACTCTAAGCGCATATTTTTTTTGATGCGATTCCAAAAAACACCCGAAATTATCCGCCGCTCTGATTCAATTACCGCTTCTTTTTCAACAATACTTGCCAGAGTGACCCAATCTTTGAGACTAACTTTGACCTTCGGCTTACCAGACTGATTTTCTTGATAAACAGGTAAAGCTACTTGTTCAAAGCGATCAAGCATCAAATCCATAATGCGATCGGGTGTCGCTTCCGATGGCAAGATTTGATAAGTATCAGGAAAGAGAAACCCCTCCAAACTTGGCACATCTTCAGGAATCCAGTTGCGTCGCCTAGGACTGACACGCTGAGCTGCCGCCACAAAATCCTTAGCCGTAAAAAATCCCTGTTTCTCAAATAGATCCGCCATCTGTGCGATCGACCAACCTTCAGGAATCGTAAATCGGACTTCCGAGGATTTTGCGGTCTGAATTTGAGCAACAACTTCTGGCAATGACTGATTAGTGGCAAAGTCATAGGTTCCCGCTCTCAAAGCTACTGGCTCACTGCTTCGCAGTGATTGCCAAGTAACCCATAGCCGCAAAGCTATGCTAGAGCGAATTACACCTGCCGATTCTAGCTCTTGGGCGATCGATTGGGTTGGCATCCCATCGGATATAGTTAAACGAATTTTTGCCCCAAAATTGCTAGGTGCTGCACTTGCCCAAATCCACCAAGAACTGCTAGCGATACCAGTAACGAGGATAGTTAAGGGAACGGCAACACCATAAAACAGCCAATTAGATCTCTTCTTCGGCATCTTCTGTGCTGAGGACATGGTCTAGATATTGCTCCACATAAGGCTCAAGGGCTACCATTTCATCAGGAGTGAGAATTTCGGGTTGACCATCATCTCCAACTTTGGCAATAAACATCAGAGGATCTAGGGATGTAAACACAGAAAAAGCTTGCTCTTCATAGTAAAAATGGGCTAACTCTTGAAATTCACCACAGTTCCCATCTTCTTCGGTATCAATCTCAATGATATCGTCTTCAGTTGGTTCAGGTAATTCACCCTGAACGGTCAATGTATGGGCAGAACGTTTGAGGGAAAGATTTTGTTCTGCTAAAACCGCCTGAGCTACTGGGAAAATTAGGTCAATTTCCTCTTCAGTGACATCGACTAATTCAGTCTCTTCTTCGTCATCGGTTTCTTGCCATGCAAAGATTTGCACAGAAAAGTCCACTGGTTGCAGCAACAAGTATTCGGTGCTGTCCACTTTAAACGCGGTTTCGACAGTGCAAGGCAAGCTCTTACCTGCGTCATCCGTAAGTACGATCGTCGATCCTTCCATAGATTGCTGTTTTGTATCCTATAGCACTACTAGCTCAGAGAAACCCTCTTGTATAAGGCTTTTGGCGCTTTTAAGCATTATGACAGCAAATGTGACAGTTATAGCAATCGGACAATTGATTAGAACAAACTAGTGGGCTTAAGCCCCTTGTTCTTAAACGAAAATTAGAACTTGTACTTTCTATGTTGCAGACTGGCGCTTTAGCGCTAACCATTGTTGCAAAATTAAGGCGGCGGCTTTGCGATCGATCATTTCTTTGTTATGTCTTGTGGAAATGCCCTGAGATCGCATCATTTCTTCGGCCTCGTAGGAGGTTAAGCGCTCATCGACAAATTCTAAAATCATGCCGAGTTGTTTAGTGACGCTATGGGCAAATTTTTGAACATGTTTGGCTTGATGTCCTAACGATCCATCCATGTTGTAGGGCAACCCGATCACAAGAGTATCGATATCGCGCTCAATAATTAGCGATCTCAAGATCGCCATATCCTCATCCCATGATTTGCGAGTAATAGTTGTAATGCCATGTACTGATATACCGAGGCGATCGCATCCCGCTACACCGATACGTTTTCTGCCGACATCTAAACCTAATGCTGCATACTGCATAAATTAACTATGACGTGTCGTGCTTCGCACGACAAGTTATTGATCTTGAAATGGTTGAACTTTTTGGATTAAAGCTCGCGATCGCGCAATGATCGTTGTCCAATCATCTTCAGCGATCGCTTCTGGCGAAAATAAATGACTGGAAATACCCACAGCGATCGCGCCAGCCGCCAAAAATTGATCGGCATTTTGAATAGTAATACCGCCCGTGGGAATTAAGGGAATATCCCGCAAGATTGGCTGTAAACACTTTAAGTAGTCAATCCCACCCACTACCTTGATCGGAAAAACCTTGACGGCTGCTGCTCCTGCTTGCCATGCGGCAATTATTTCTGTTGGTGTCAGCGCCCCTGCAATTACAGGAATATTATTTTCGACACCTTTAGCAATCAGATCAGGATTAATATGGGGCGTGAATAAGAAGCTGCAACCACAGGCGATCGCCTTTTCAGCACTATCTAAATCTAAAACTGTGCCTGTGCCGATTTTGCAATCAGGTAATTCCTGCTGCAATTTGGGTATCAGTGACTCGGCGCGATCGGTGTTCCAAGCAATTTCGATGAGCTTAATCCCACCTGCGGCGGCGGCAAGAGCCATTTCCCGTGCGGTCACAATATTATCGGCTCGAATAACGGCGATAATGCGATGCTGTTGCAACAAACTGAGCCAAGGGTTCACAGGTTCTTTTGCAAAAATTTGCATTTGCGATCGACTGCCACAGATCATTACACAAAGCTTTGTTTTTGCAAACCCAGCAAGAATGACTACTTTTAAAGAGCAAGGGGGCTTAAGCACCTTGCCTCGCTGAGGTTGCAAAAGTTGATATGCACTGTCAGGCAGTAGTGATTCATAATATGTTTTGGATAACAACTTATAGAGAATATCTATGGCTTTGAATGTTGGCGATCGCGCCCCAGATTTTAGCGTTGCTGATACGCTCGGCAACATCGTGACCCTTTCTAGTCTGAAAGGTAAGCGTGTGGTTCTATATTTCTATCCTCGCGATAACACCCCTGGATGCACCAAAGAAGCTTGTGGCTTTCGTGATAACTATGCTCAGTTTCAAGCCAAGAATACGCTGATTTTTGGTGTCAGTACTGATGATGCCAAGTCTCATCAAAAATTTACCGAAAAGTTTGATTTACCATTCCCATTGCTTTGTGATGTCGATGCTCAAGTTGCAACAGCCTACGAGAGCTATGGCAAAAAACAAATGATGGGTAAAGAATACATGGGTATCTTCCGCAATACATTTGTGATCAGTCCAGAAGGTGAGATCGAGAAAATTTATCTCTCAGTCAAAGCCGAACCCCATCCCGCTGAAGTTCTTGCGGACATCTAAGTAAATAGGAGGCGCAGAGCGCCTCCTATTTACTTGATAGCGCCAAGCGCTGTAAAAATTTCTGAGGTTGAAACATTGAATCCAAGTACAAGTAAGACTGCTAACTCAACTAAATTAACTAACTGGAAAATCCGCGATCGCCAATTTATTTGGGGCGATCGCACTTATATCATGGGCGTTTTGAATGTTACGCCTGATAGTTTTAGCGATGGCGGTCACTTTAACTCACGGGATGCAGCGCTGCGACAGGTCGAGCAAATGTTTCCATATATCGACATACTCGATATTGGCGGCGAATCGACTAGACCAAATGCTCAGCCAGTCAGCGCCGCCGAAGAATGCGATCGCATTTTGCCAATTATTCAAGCTATCCGCGAAACCTATCCAAACTTGCCGATTTCCGTTGATACAGTTAAGGCAAGTGTCGCAAAAGCTGCAATCGCCTCAGGAGCAGATATGCTCAACGATGTTTCCTCTGGGAGATTTGATCCTGAAATGCTACCTCTAGCGGGAAAGTTGCAAGTACCGATTTTTTTAATGCATATGCAAGGTGAACCAAGCACTATGCAAGAAAACCCTCGATATCGCAATGTGGTGGATGATGTTAAGCAATTTCTCGCCGATGCAATTTTGGTAGCCAAAGCTTGCGGTATTCCTAAACATTTAATTGCGATCGATCCAGGGATCGGCTTTGGTAAAACTCTTGACCATAATCTTAAAGTTTTAAAAAATTTGCGCAGCTTTAAGGAGATCAGCGCACCTCTATTGCTAGGCGTATCCCGCAAAAGCTTTATTGGTAAACTTTGCGATCGCCCAGATCCTAGCGATCGCCTGTATGGGACGATTGCAGCTTGTAGTTCTTGTATTGCAGGCGGCGCAGATATCTTGCGAGTACATGATCCCAAAGAAATATTTGATGCTTGTCGCGTTAGTGACGCAATATTTCGATAGTGATGCTTTGTTTCTCTATCGAGATATTGCATAATCCATATGCACAATTAACCAATATCAACAAGCATCCGTAACAGTCCATCAGTTACAATAGCCAAACAGGATGTAAGCTTTAATACAACCCTGTAAAGATTGTAATCATTTTTTGAGGGCAAGACGTGCCACAGGCTAAGCATTTGCTGATTGGTTCCACCAGATCAGGCAGTGGAAAATCAGCAACAATTTTGGGATTAACATATAACTTGCAAGTTAAAGGTTACAAAATTGGCTATGGTAAGCCAATTGGTACTTTTACGACCAAAGAATTACCCGAATCAGCCGAACGCACTGAAGCTGATGTGGAATTTATTCAGCAAGTGCTAAATTTACCGCAATCACTTTTGCGACCTACTCTACTTAATCTAGATCGCTCTGCTCTCCAACGCCGACTATCTGGGGAAGATAAAGCTGATTACAGTAATAAGTTGGATGAGTATAAAAAATTAATTGAAGGCGATCTCGTGCTTTTAGAAGCACCTGCAAATACAGCTGAGGGCGCAATTTTTGGGCTTTCACTAGAGGAAATGGCAAATCAACTTGAAGCTCCTATTTTGTTAGTAATGCGATTTGGCTCGCTGTTAGTAGTTGACCATATCTTGGTGGCAAAACAACGCTTTGGCGATCGCCTATTAGGAGTTGTAATCAATGATATTCCCGATGAACAGTATGAAACTGCGATCGAGGTTCTTCACCCTTATCTCGAAAATCAAGGTATTCCTGTTTTTGCCCTCATGCCCGAAAACCGCACTTTGCGGAGTGTCAGTGTCTCTGAAATCATCGAGCAACTTGGTGCAACCGTCCTCTGTTGTCCTGAAAATATTGATTTAGGGAAAGTAATGGTTGAGGAACTAAAAATTGGCGCAATGGATGTCAACTCAGCCCAAAGCTATTTTCGCAAGTCCTATAACAAAGCCGTAGTTACAGGCAGCAGTCGTATCGATCTCCAGTTCGCAGCGCTAGAAACATCAACAAATTGCTTGATTTTGACAGGTCGTCCCTTTATTAGCGATGATGTTGCTCATAAAGCCATGGAATTAGGTGTCCCGATTCTTTCAGTCAGTAAAGATACACTCAGTACGGTCGGTATTATCGAATCTTGTCTAGGGCAAGTTCGCCTGCATGAAGGAGTGAAAGTAACTAGCATCTGCGACATGATGGCAAAATACTTTAATTTCGATCGTTTCTTAAAGCTCATGGATATCAAAGCTTTAGCCACAGCTTAAACAAAAAAAGAAAGGTATCGCTCCGCGATACCTTTCTTTTTTTGTTTAAGCATTCTCTTGAGCAGGCTTTTTACATTTCTTTTAAAGTTTTCCAACCAGGCAACCATAGCGATCGCCGATTCAGAGCCTTAGCATTTAGCCAAAATCTTACAGAATCATCACAAGCTGCTTTGATCTCGGCAAAAACTAGTTCTCCTTCATTTTTGCGATTCACTACGACAAAATGTCGCCAACCGAAAGTTTCTTGCATAGCAGTCCACTTGGAACCGATTAGATGCGGAAATTTCTGTTTTTTGGGCATATTACCTCATAAAAAATGCGGCTAGCCGCATTTTTTATGTCTAATCAATATCGTCGTTATCATCATCATCGTCATCGTCATCGATGTAGTTAGGGTCATCACCTAACATCAATTCACTTAATTCTTCAGCTTCATCATCAAACTTTAAGCTCGACTCAGTACCTTCTCTAGCGATCAGGCGACCTGTAGACTCTAGCCAATCCAGAATAGATGCTTGCTGCTCTGTGGGAATAAGTGTGGCAGGCTGGTTGCGGCGCTGTACGCGCAAAGCGGGGTTGTTAATCATAAAAAGTATCAAATAAAAATTCTAGACTCGTTCAAGAAGTGTACTTTGCACGCTTCTTGAAAACACTTCTTGAAAAGTTAGAAACCTGCGGGTAAACCCAAGCCACCTGTGAGATCTTCCATTTTTTGCTTCATTGTGCCAGTAGAAAGCTGATAAGCATCCTTTAGGGCTGCAAGTACCAAGTCGGACAAAACTTCAGCACCTTCATTCAAAGCTTCAGGCGAAATTTCCACGCTTTGGGGTTCTTGGTTGCCGCTTAGGGTGATTTTTACTAAACCACCACCAGATTCACCAGTTAAGCGCAGTTCATCTAATTCTTCTTGTAGCTTTTTTGCACCTTCTTGAATTTGCTGCGCTTTTTGGAAGGCTTCTTTCATTTTGCCTAAACCAAAGCCAAATCCTTTTCCGTCTGACATAGCAGTATCAGTTTTATCCTAAGTTTTCCTGTACATTATGTCACTAATTCTGCGCGATCGGGTAAGTACGGTCATTGCTAACTATCAAGCGTCACTTCCTAGCTATTTGTTTAGGATCTCGTTCCCAAAATCTTGAGTTTTGCTAAATTTGTATAAGTCTACGATCGCACCCCAGATTGCCGATCCTGTGTCAGCATTAATTCCGCGATCGCCACTCCAAAATTCATCAGCGCTAACCTCAAAACCTAAAATAACTTGGCGCGATTCGTTTAAATATTGGAAACAACATTTAGCATCCTTGGGCATTTCGGCTTTGTATCGACCATTATCAAAAGTTACATCTAATAAGCAGCCACTGAGAGGCTCAATGTCATTAATGGTGATTTGATTGAGGCGATCTTGATCGCGTCCTGCCCCAGTCCATGTAACAGGATCTTTAAATCCCCAATATTTAATTTGAATTTTGCCGTCATTTTTCACAAATTGCAAAATACGTTGACGATAGGGGCGATCGAGGATCAGGGCATTGGCTTGTTCGGCAAAGATGGCTATGCTGCCTAAGACATTAAATGGGATGGGACGCTGCCACCAGACTAAATTTACAAACCAAACAGGTTGATCTAGCGATTGTTCGCGGTTGCTAAATTCTCCAGCCATCCATGAGGCAAGCTGTAAAAGTTGGCTAGAAATATTCATGGTTCAAATCTAAATTCCTAAAGTTCAGTGTATCGGCAATAGCAATTATTGATGGCGAAAAACGCTATGGCAATTTACTGTTTGACATCTGCCATCAGTTACTCCGCAATGGCTCTGTCGGTCGTCCTGCCAAAAAACTGTTGAAAGGAGTGCGCGTTCGCCTCAAAAACAAGGTATAGAAAATGGCAGGTTTCAGCCTAAGGGACTTCCACAAAATAATTGACCGCAAAAATGTTGCGGCGGG
>NZ_BBJB01000007.1 GCF_016584665.1 Pseudanabaena sp. lw0831 | reverse complement strand
CGCCCGCCACAACATTTTTGGGTTTTGTATGGATCATTTTTTCCTTGGAGTTCCCTAAGAAGAATGAGAAACAATTAATCCGCCAAGCTCTGGAAATATAGATTATACCAAAACACAAAATTGAGTAGCCATTTTGTGTTTTTAAAACCCTTACTGGGTTTGGTTTTTAATTCACAAAAGTGTGACGACACTTTTGTGAATTGGTATTACCGAATCGTTGATTCGCCAAAATGTGACCGATAGGTCTTTTCCACGAACAATATACTAGATCGCAACAGTCTATGAATTCTTAGACCAAAAACAGTTGATCGGGATCGAGATAAACTTGCCACGGCTGAGGATATTGCTTAATAACAGACCACTTCTCTTTAAATACTTCCGCTTGCAGATCGTAATCCCAATCATGTTCTGGCGGATTATTTAACTTGATGTATAAGGTCATACGATGTGGCGTTTCTGTAATGCGGACTAACCAACAAGGGATCGTGTTTGGTGAAGCATTTTTG
This sequence comes from Pseudanabaena sp. lw0831, assembly GCF_016584665.1. Classification (GTDB taxonomy): domain Bacteria; phylum Cyanobacteriota; class Cyanobacteriia; order Pseudanabaenales; family Pseudanabaenaceae; genus Pseudanabaena. The sequence goes on along the minus strand of NZ_BBJB01000007.1, from coordinate 42,360 downwards.
ACTAAATTCTCTAAAAATACAATGTGGTGGGCGCGAATTCCTATATGAGTCTTTAGATTAGATACAGCGAAGTTGACTTGTAGTTTACATTCCCAATCGACAGCCTCGATGATTTCAGTGGTGATCGCCTCAATACGTGAAAAGTTTTTACAGCCCGTAAGCCTTGCTGTCTCGACATTAGCAGGATGATCAAAAACTGCCGACTTCTCGCCATAACTCATTACCTGACCGCGATCTAAAATCAGTAGGTTTTGACAAATGCGATAAGCCTCATCGATATTATGGGTGACAAAGAGAGTAATTCCTTTATAGGTGCTAAGAGCCGAGATTAGTTCGCGTTCCATTTGACTGCGGAGATGAGTATCGAGCGCCGAGAATGGTTCATCTAGTAGCAAAATATCGGGATGACTGACCAATGCTCTTGCAAGGGCGACGCGCTGTTGCTGACCGCCTGAAAGTTGATGAGAATAGCGATCGCCAAAACCTTGAAGTTCAATACTCTGCAATTGCTCAGCAACTTTTTGTCTAACCTGCGATCGCGAAAGTGCTTTTGGTAATCCGAAAGCAATATTTTGAGCAACAGTGAGATGTGGAAAGAGTGCATAATTTTGAAATAGGAAACCAATATTGCGATCGCGACTAGGTAAATTGACTGCTTTGGACCTATCAAATAAAACCTTACCATTAATTACAATCCGCCCACTCGATGGGGTTTCCATACCTGCAATGCACTTGAGCAACATACTTTTCCCCGTGCCTGATGCCCCCAAAATACCAATAGATTTGTCAGCACAGTGCAAAGCAATTTGTAAATCAAACTCAGGTAATTGCTTCTCAATATCGATTACTAAACCCTCTTCGTAATTCGTAATTCGTAATTCGTAATTTGCCTGCAATTTTTCCTTTTTCCTTTTTCCTTTTCCCTTGTTCTGCTCTCTCTTGTTTGACCAAAGATATGCGGTGGCGATCGCTGAAAAAGAAATAGATAGAATTACGGCTGTCCATAGCCATGCTTCTTGAGTTACGCCTGCTTCTACGGCGGCATAAATAGCAAGCGGAATTGTCGTAGTTTGTTTAGGAATATTCCCCGCTAGCATCAATGTTGCGCCAAATTCTCCTAATCCTCTTGCAAAGGCAAGCATCGCTCCTGCTAAAATCCCAGGGAATGCGAGGGGTAAAGCTATCTGCCAAAAAACTTGCACGTCAGAAGCACCAAGAGTTTTCGCAGCTCCTAGTAAATTTCCATCTACTTGCTCGAATGCACCTTGAGCAGTCTTATACATTAAGGGGAAAGTGACCACTATTGATGCAATGACTCCAGCATACCAAGTGAAAATAATATTGAAATGGAATAGTTGTAAAAACTTTCCCATCCAGCCGTATTGTCCAAATAGCTGCAATAGTAGAAACCCAACGACTGTAGGTGGTAATACAAGCGGTGCGAGAAATATACTATCAAATACTGCTTTCCATTTACCGCGATATTCTAGGAGGCTATAGGCTGCCGTAACCCCAAAAAAGAACGTAAAAAAGATGGCAGTGCCAGCCACCTTTATCGATATCCAAAATGGAGAGAAATCAAAGGGTACTGAATCCATATTTCTCGAAAATAGTTTTAGCAGGTTCGCTGGATAGAAATTCTAGATAGGATTTGGAGCTTGGTTGGTTAGCACTTTTTTGCAAAACTGCGATCGGATAGACAATCGGTTTGTGAAGTTTAGCATCTATTATCTCTACAACCTTCACTTTGTTAGAATTTTTGGCATCGGTTGCATAGACAATTCCTGCCTGAGCATTGCCAGATTCCACAAATTGCAGAACTTGACGCACGTTATTGCCTAGGACAAATTTAGATCGCACATCTTCCAATAAAGCGCGCTTCGTCAAGGCTTGTTCGGCATATTGACCTACGGGAACACTGCGCGGATCGCCGATCGCAATTCGTTCGATACTGACACTGGTTAAATCTTTTAATTCTTTAGCATCGCCTTTATCCGCAGGTATAATTAATACTAAGCGATTGCTCAATAAATCACGGCGCGTATCAGCAACGATTAAGTCCTTTTTTTGCAATTCATCCATTTGCTTGGCGGCGGCGGAAATGAAGACATCGACGGGAGCGCCGTTAATGATTTGTTGTTGGAGATCGCCTGAACTTCCAAAGTTATTGCGAATAACGACATTAGTTTTGGCTTTGCTATAAATAGGAGTGATTTCTCCTAATGCTTCTTTGAGACTTGCTGCCGCCGAAATTGTTAATTGGACATTCTCTTGCTTGACTGACGGGACTGCTGATTGGCTGGCTATGGGCTTATTTGTCTGTTCGATTGTTGGCGAGAAAAAACTACATCCTGCGATCGCGCATAGGGTAACTACAATCAAAGAGATGAAAGTGATAACTTTTTTCTTATTCATAGGAAATATTTGTTGGATTTTTTGTCATTACAGCCTTGTTGTATAAAGCTGTAATGTTTGCGAACGTAGATTAATGTAATTAATCGATCACTACGATTACATCTGACGCTTTAATCACGACGTAGGCTTCTTTACTTTCCTCAAGTTCGAGATTTTCAGCAGATGATTTTGTGATGGTCGATATTATATTAATACCAGCCGAAATCTCAATCGATACCTCAGCACTGACCGCCCCAACCTTGACCTTCTTCACTATACCCTTAAAAGAGTTGCGCGCGCTAATTTTCATATCTTTTCGCAAGATTTTGAGAGTATATTTGAGAAGTAGAAATTTAAGCTAAACCTGCTGTCAATTCTTAAATTCTTTCTAAGAAAGCATTTAAGAATTGACAGTAGTAAGATTCCTAAGCATTTTGCGGATCAAAGCTATATAGATAAACGACCCTATTATAGGGTTGGCGCATCTTGATAGGCTGATACTAGACTTCATCAGTATTTATACCTGTTTTGGTGCGCCCTTGCATTCTTAAATGCTGGAACCGCGAATATCATTAACAACTTCTTCTTAAGTGATTTCGCGATTCAAGATGTAGGTGTGATTTATAACGAAAGAGAAGCTAATATCAACAACAGTTTCTTCTTTAGCAATTTCGCAATCCGAAATGGTAACGCAGTTTACGGAAATGGAAGGACAACTATTATCAATCAATAGTTTTTTGTCTTTGATTGATTTGACAACAAATAGTTGAAATATACCTGATAGTCTTGAAAGCTTGCTTTTGGCTATTTTAGTCATGAGATCGCATCTTTGGAATTTTGACATGTGTATCGAGGCAACTAATAGATCCCATTTGCTTGCCTGATCAGATTAAAGACACTAACATCAATAGCTCCATTGCTTAGCTCTCAAATAAATCTGAGAACCATAGTATTGACTATATGACTTGTATCAGTAAAACAATATAACACCATTAAAATCTACTTTTTAAATCTGTAAATTCTTGGATTCTCCAAGCAAATAATTTCTTTGCAGGTATGTGAAAGTTTGAATGACTTTGATATTGGATTTTAAAAGTTATAGGTAAGTTATAGGTAAGTTATAAGGTGTGAAGTTGTGATTAATAGCTGACCCAAAAGCTATGTAATTTATCGTAATATATATCATCAACCTATGAGATTTTTGTTATGTTCATTTTAAAACATGGTTTAAGTTACTTATTACTAACTAGCATAATCGCATCAACAAGCGGAGCCTATGCCCAGAGTATCACCACTGGTGCTAACGGATTAAATACAAACGTCGATCAAGTAGGCAACCAATACAACATCACTGGTGGAACACAGGCAGGTGGTAACTTATTTTATAGTTTGCAAAAATTAGGACTATCTACAGGTGAAATCGCTAATTTTTTAAGCAATCCAAATGTTCAGAATGTCTTAACTCGCGTTACAGGTGGAGAAGCATCGCTGATTAATGGATTGATTCAAGTAACTGGTGGGAACTCTAATCTATTCATCATGAATCCTGCGGGAATTGTGTTTGGAGCAAATGCGAGTTTGAATGTACCCGCCAGTTTTTCGGCTACAACTGCGTCAGGAATCCAAGTTGGGAATGGCTGGTTTGGGATTAATAGCAGCGTTGATGAAGTTCGCAACCTCACGGGTAATGTTACGGGCTATGCATTTACGAGTACTTTGCCCAGTGTGGATACAAATTCATCAGGTGTCATTGTCAATGAAGGGAATCTGAATGTCAGTGCAGGAAAAGGTGTGACCCTCGTTGGTGGCATGGTCGTAAACACAGGGACGATCGCAACACCTTCTGGCAACATCACGATCGCAGCAACACCTGACAATAAATTTATCAAAATCAGCAACGAAGGAAGCTTGATATCTCTCGAACTGCCGATCGCTGATCGGCAATCCGTTGGTAATGCACCTGTATTAAAAGGAGTGGATTTACCTAGTTTGCTGACGGGTAAAACGGCGGGAACTGCGATCGTATCGGGTAATTTAAATGTATCGGGAAACAACGGGGGTAATATTCAAGTTTTGGGCAACAATGTCACCTTAGCAAGTGCCAATATCAATGCAAATGGAATCAACGGCGGCGGTACGGTGTTGATTGGTGGCGATATACAGGGTACTGGCACAACACCTACTGCTCAATCGACGACGGTTGACGCAAACAGCAAGATTATTGCCGATGCATTGACCAACGGCGATGGCGGCAAAGTAATCGTGTGGGCAGACAATACAACGAAATTTGATGGCACCATTACGGCGAAAGCTGGAACCCAAAGTGGTAATGGTGGACTAGTTGAGACTTCTGGCAAAAATACTCTGATTGTGGGCAATACCTCACAGGTTAATACTTCGGCTCCACAAGGTGTATCAGGCAATTGGTTGCTTGATCCTACTTCGATTACGGTGGTGGCGGCAGGTGGGATTGATCCGACTGTAGCAGTGGCTAATGCTAATGCGGGTGCTAGCACTATCGATAGCTCCGTAATTGTGACAGCGCTTGGCGTTGGCAATGTCACCCTCACCGCAACTAATTTTATTACTGTTGATGCAGCGATCAATTCTGCTTCTGGAAATGGCTTAGCGCTTAATGCTCCCACCACTAATCTCAATGCACCAATTACTTTAACAGGTGCTCTCACGGGTAATGCGACTACGATCAATGTGGGTGTTGCAGGTACTGTGCAAAATGGTGTGGATGCAGCGGCTTCTGGCGCGACTGTGAATCTGGCTGCTGCTACTTATACATTAGGCGCAACTGTTCCGATTAATAAAAACATCACAGTAAATGGTGCAGGTGCGAATAATACAATTGTTAGTGGTAACAATGCCGTCCAAGTTTTTAATATTGGCAATAATAGTACTGTCAACATGAATAACTTGACTGTTACAAATGGAAGATCTGCTGGAGATGCTGGGGGTGCATTTATCGATTCAGGATCGACACTGAGCCTGAATGGTACTATTTTCTCTAACAATTTTGCCAGTTCACAAGGGGCAGCTATCCTTAATTCTTCTAATTCAACTCTTAATGTCGCCAATAGTACCTTCTCTAACAATTCGGCATCCGCAGTGAGCGGCATTGCAAACTATGGTACAGCCACAGTCTCCAACAGTACCTTCTCTAACAATAGGGCAAATATAATTGGTGTTTTTTACAACGTGAATGCAACAACCACAATCTCTAACAGTACCTTCTCTGGCAATACATTAGCTAATAGAGCAGGAGCAGCAGTTTTGAATGAGGGTGGCACGACTAATATTTCTAATAGTACCTTCTCTGGCAATTCGACAGGTACAGGTGGTAGAGGAATTATTTTTAACTTCTCGGGTACAACTAACATCTCTAATAGCACTGTTTCTGGCAATACGCCAAATCCACAGGGAGCGATTTTTAATGAGAATGGGACAACCAATATTTCTAACAGCATCATAGTCGGTAATTCGTCAGTCGGGAATCCAGAAATCAACAGAACAGGTGGGACTATCAATTTTTCTGGAGCAAACATTGTTGGCTTAAATGGAACAAGTGGTATTAATGGAACTGTTACGGGCGTAACTCCCATTACTCCGACTGGGGCAGCCAGCACGGTAATTAACACCACCCTCGCCAATAATGGTGGTCCCACGCAAACATTTGCCCTTTCTCCTAACAGTATTGCCCTTGATGCAAGTACCACAGCAGGCGGAGCAATTCCTACCACATCTGACCAACGCGGTATCCTTACAGTTAACACTAATCGCGATATCGGTGCATTTGAGTCGAGAGGATTTACTCTCACTCCCGTAAGCGGAACCACGCCACAAAGTGCCACTGTCAACACATTGTTTGGGAATCTCTTAGGCGTTACTGTCAGCTTTGATGGCGGGGTTGTGGATGGAGAAACAGTTACCTTTACTGCACCAAATACTGCTGCATCAGGTTTGTTTGGTGCGAGCAGCACCACCACAGCAACAATTACGGGAGGCATAGCCACTGCTGGAGCTTTCAGGGCTACTACCACATCGGGAACTTACAATGTCACAGCTACAGCTACAGGCGTATCCAACACTGCCAACTTTGCTTTGACCAACACCCCAGATGCACCAGCCACTATCACCGCCACAGGAGGCACACCACAAAGCACAGTCGTCAACACCGCATTTGCCAATCAATTACAAGTATCAGTAACAGACCAATTTGGCAACGTTGTCCCAAATAGCACTGTCACCTTCACCGCACCCAATGCTGGTGCCTCAACAGCAGTTGCCAGCACAACTACAACCACTAATGCCAGTGGAGTTGCCACAGTTTCCGTTACTGCCAACACAATCACGGGATCCTATACCAACACAGCCACTTCAGGAGCTGCTACACCCGCGAACTTTACTCTGACAAACACCCCAGATGCACCAGCCACTATCACTGCCACAGGAGGTACACCACAAAGCACAGTTGTTAACACCGCATTTGCCAATCAATTACAAGTATTAGTAAGAGACCAATTCGGCAACGTTGTCCCAAATAGCACTGTCACCTTCACCGCACCCAATGCTGGTGCCTCAACAGCAGTTGCCAGCACAACTACAACCACTAATGCCAGTGGAGTTGCCACAGTTTCCGTTACTGCCAACACAATCGCAGGATCCTACACCAACACAGCCACTTCAGGAGCTGCTACACCCGCCAACTTTGCTTTAACCAATAACCCAGTCTTTGTACCACCAGTCGTTGTACCACCAGTTGTCACATCAAAGCCAGCAGATATAGACCCTAATAAAGAGACTCGTTACCATGATGAGAAGAAAGTATTGGTTTTATCATCATTAACTCCGATCGCATTTCTCTCAACCGATGATATTGAATTCCAGCGCCTTGATAGATTCCTGATCATAATCGTTGAACTTATGAATAAAGATGGTGGAACTTTAGAGATCGACGCTAAAGATATTTGGAAAGATGCCAATATCAGTATCATCAATGAATCATCCAATCAAGATGTGATTAAAGTAGCAATCCGTCGCTCAATTGGCAGATTTATTGGTAATGAATATGTCGATCTAGTAGATGTCAACTTTGAGCCTAAAAAAGATAAGAAAAACATTCTACTTAAGGTGCGTAAGTCTCCTAAACCTGCGAAATTTCTCAAGGATTAAATGCCAAAATCCTCGACTTACTTTTTTAGGGGAAGTCGAGGATCGTAGCCTGCACAGACCTAATGGTTGTAATCTTTTAGCGCAAAGTTTATTTCAGTCTATATTACAGACTTGAAGTATACAAACAGTATAATTACAATGGTGTGGGCAGACTAATGACCAAACAAACAAAAGATTTTCTCAAGAGCTTACTGTGGACAATCGTAATTAGCTCAGGATATTTTGTGCTATCCAGCTACGCTGAGACGATCGCATTAAAACCAGAGAATACAAAAACAAACCCCCAAGCCCCCGCCAAGGCAAACGAAACTGCGATTGCCCAAGCCACTACTATTAATCAAGTACAGTTAGTCGGTAATACCGTCCTCCCCCCCGAAGCGATCGCGCTAATCCTGCAACCACTCCAAAGCAAACCCATTACCCCAGAGCAAGTCAAAGCCGTCGCCGAAGCCATCACCCAACTCTATCTCAGTAATGGCTACATCACCTCCCGCGCTCAATTTGACCCAAGCGATCCGCAAAGCGTTGTTAATGGAGTTGCCCAAATCAAAGTGATCGAAGGACAAATTGAACGAGTTGACATCGTAGGTACTGTTCAAACCAATCCTGACTACGTGCGATCGCGAGTGGAATTGGGAATCACCAAACCATTCAATGCCAACGCAGTAGAAGATCAATTGCGACTCCTAAAAGCCGATCCCCTATTCAAAAAAGTCACCTCCACCCTCAAACCTAGCACCGAAGCAGATAAAAGCTTACTAGTTGTCCAAGTAGAAGAATCAAAACAGTTTGGCGGCTCCGTCAGCTTTGACAATTACTCACCTGTCGCCGTTGGTTCTGAACGCATGGGTGTCGGACTAACCTATCGGAACCTTACAGGGCTTGGAGACTTGCTGTCAGCCTTCTACTATCGCAGCACCACAGGCGGCTCCAATCTCTACGACTTTAGCTACAGCATTCCCGTCAACCCGATGAATGGAACAGTAGCAATTCGCTACGCACCAAATAACTATCGAATTACCGATCCAGACTTCGCCGCCTTTAATATTCGTGGTGCGAGCAGTCTCTTTGACATCGTTTACCGCCAACCATTGATTCGCAACCCACGCGAAGAATTTGCTCTATCCTTAGGATTTGCTCATCAGACTGGGCAAACGTTCTTATTTGAGAATCTTGCAGTTCCATTTGGGATTGGACCTGATGCCAATGGGGTCAGCACCACCAGCGTATTTCGTTTTGGGCAAGACTATACTCTGCGTGATACTGAAGGTGCATGGTCATTGCGATCGCAGTTCAATCTTGGCACAGGACTATTTAACGCCACCTATGTCACCATACCTAACGCTGGTTTTTTTAGCTGGATAGGACAGGCTCAACGGGTGCAAGTACTTGGTTCTGACGCGCTCCTGATTGCCTCTTTTGATTCGCAGTTATCGGCAAATCCTTTACTGCCATCACAACAATTCACGATTGGCGGCGGACAATCACTGCGAGGATTTCGTCAAAATGCGCGATCTGGAGACAATGGGATTCGCTTTAGCCTCGAAACTCGTCTAGTTACAATGCGGGATCAAGAAACAACCAGAGCAATTCTCCAAATTGCTCCTTTTATCGATCTTGGTGCAATTTGGAATCATGCTAATAATCCCACACCGTCATCATCGCAAAACTTCCTTGCGGCAGGTGGTCTAGGTCTGATTATTGAGCCAATTGAGCGGTTTCTGATCCGAATTGATGCGGCAATTCCATTTGTGAACTTGCAAGGACGCGGCAACAATCTTCAAGATGCTGCGGTTTATTTCAGTACTAGCTATCAGTTCTAATCTGCGATCGCTATCTTAAAAAAGAGAGCCTGTGCTTAACATAGAACCTTTTTTTGATTGTGGTTATTCTTGCGACCCTCATTAATAAGCTAATATAGGAGATTAAGCAAACTTTTAATCATTGTTGCTAATCAACTTATAAGTATATTTACTCAGGCAGACCTGCGTGCAAGCAATAGACCCACAAGAATTATATCCCTTTGAACTTGACCCGTTTCAATTACAGGCGATCGCCGCATTGCAAGCTGGTAAGTCGGTCGTTGTTTGTGCGCCAACAGGTTCAGGCAAAACCTTAATCGGCGAATATGCGATCCATGCGGCTTTAGCAGGCAATCGCCGCGTTTTTTATACCACCCCCCTCAAGGCGTTATCAAATCAGAAATTGCGAGACTTTCGGCAGCAGTTTGGCGATGATAATGTGGGCTTACTTACGGGTGACACGTCTGTAAATCGCGATGCGCCGATCTTGGTGATGACTACCGAAATTTTTCGGAATATGCTCTATGGTACACCTATCGGTGAAGTAGGTACTTCGTTGACAGACGTGGAGGTAGTGGTACTAGATGAATGTCACTACATGAACGATCGCCAACGGGGAACCGTATGGGAAGAGTCGATTGTATACTGTCCTGCGGGAGTGCAACTAGTTGCGCTCTCGGCAACCGTAGCAAATAGCCAGCAGCTCACCGACTGGATTCACAAAGTACATGGCGACACTGAGTTAATCTATTCTGATTTCCGTCCCGTTCCTCTTGAGCATTCCTTCTGTAATAACAAAGGCTTTTTTCCACTACTGGATAGCTCTAATGAGAAGATTAATCCGCGACTGAAGCCGCTCACTAATAAGCCCCCTTCAAAAGAAGAAAGACATAAAATTGTCCCCCCGATTGGAACCGTAATTTCCCATCTACGCCAGCGCGATATGCTGCCAGCGATTTACTTTATCTTCAGTCGTCGAGGTTGCGATAAGTCGGTCACTGACTTGGGCAATGTCTCTCTCGTTAGTCCCGCCGAAGCCTTGAGATTGAAACCGCAAATTGATGCATTTGTGGCAACAAATCCTGAGATTGGGAAACCTACGCATATTGATGCGCTTTATCGCGGTATTGCCGCTCATCACGCAGGGATTTTGCCTGCATGGAAAGGCTTTGTCGAGGAACTCTTCCAACAGGGGTTGATTAAAGTCGTATTTGCAACGGAAACTCTTGCCGCAGGAATTAATATGCCTGCAAGAACTACGGTGATCTCTAGCATTTCCAAACGTACCGATCGCGGACATCGATTGCTCAATGCTTCGGAGTTTCTGCAAATGGCAGGAAGAGCCGGACGACGTGGCATGGATGAAGTTGGCTATGTTGTGACTGTGCAAACTCCATTTGAAGGGGCAAAAGAAGCTGCTCATCTCGCTACATCTGGAGCCGATCCTCTCGTTAGTCAATTTGCGCCGAGTTACGGAATGGTCATGAACTTGTTACAAACCCATTCCCTTGATCAGGCTAGAGATCTTGTAGAACGTAGCTTTGGGCAGTATCTTGCCGATCTTAATCTCGCGCCACAAATTCAGAATCTTGAATTAGTAATCGAACAAATCGCCAAGCTAGAGCATGATCTTGCCAATATCGATTTGAAGCAATTGGAAGTTTATGATAAATTGCGCGATCGCCTCCGCGAAGAAAAGCGACTCCTAAAAATGCTCGCTCAGCAAGCGGAAGAAATGCGCTTAAATGATTTGGCTTCCTACGCTCCTTATTTGCTATCAGGCTCACCGCTGACGATTCGCACCAATAGGGGCTTGATTGTACATACGGTTCTCGCAGCAAAGGTGCAAGGCTCTGGGCAATTTCCTTGGTTTGTCTGTCTTGGTCGCGATAATCGCTGGTACACAGTCGGTTATAAAGATATTGTCCAAGTTGGAACTGATTTATTGCTCGACGGTGATATCGAATATCCAGCGAAGTTGCCATTGCGTCCAGGACAGTCGATCGATGGGGATGAAGCAAGCTTTGCGATCGCCCAAAAAATTACGCCATTACCCGATCCAGAGTTAGCACCTGAAGTAATCACCCAACAGTCGAGAGTCATTGCGATCGAGTCAGAAATGAATCAACATCCTGTCTCGAAAATGAGCGATCGCGGTGCTGTTTTCAAAAAAGTTAATCGGCTCGAACAATTGCAACGCCAAATCGAGTTCCAGCAAAAGGTGGTCAACGAGCGCCGACAGAGACATTGGCAAGAATTTATGAGCTTAGTCAATATCTTGCAATTCTACGGATGTCTTGAAGATACCCAGCCCACTGATAAAGGTAAGGTCGTGGCGGCGTTGCGTGGTGAAAATGAACTATGGTTAGCCCTATGTCTAATGTCGGGAGAGTTAGACGACCTCGCTCCCCATCACCTCGCCACCGTCTGCGCTGCGATCGTTAGCGAAAACAGTCGCCCTGACAACTGGATCAAGTTTGGTTTGTCCCCAACAGTGGAAGATGCTCTTGATGGGTTACGCGATCGCCGCCGCGAATTGATGCCAGTCCAACGCCGTCACTTAGTTGATATTCCTGCATGGCTAGATTATGAGCTAACAGGATTAGTGGAACAATGGGCGCTGGGAATGGAATGGTCGGAGCTATGCCAAAACACAAATCTTGATGAGGGCGATATTGTCCGTTTGATGCGCCGCACTATCGATTTGCTATATCAAATTCCCCATGTGCCGAATTTGCCCTCTCAAATCTATTCATCAGCCAAGCAAGCCGCCCAAATGATCGATCGCTTTCCTGTTAATGAGGTGATTTAAAATTTAATAAAGAACCAGTTTTAGTGGCGCAATTGTCTATGATTTAGCTGTTAGCTTTTTCAAGATTTCTATGGTTCTCAATCCTTGTTTTACTAAAGGTTCTATCTGTTGAACATTGCTAGTTACTCCAACTAGAAAGCGCGTGTAGCTATCCTGAGAAGTATCACCAATATAATCACGATCAGGTTGAGATGACCAGTCAGTTGCACAGGCGCGGATATCCTTGCCTGCCCAGCGCGAAAACCATGCCGCAATAAATCCTGCTTGTAACTGATGCCAAGGCAGATCGCCTGACAGCAAGCCAATTTCGCTACCCGTTGTCAAAATCGAATTTTCGGTAGTTACCACAATCAACCCATCTTGGCGATGGCTAAAGTCAAGAGTTATCGTCCCCATACCATGCACGGTCCAGAGTTGACGCATCGTAGCGAAAAACTCGATCGCGTTAGTTGCCATGATTGTTGTGCCTCTGTAGGACTCGATTTCGCTGCGAATATGATCGTAAAAGGAACCACCCCAACCAAAGCCAAAGGTGTAGAGAGCCAAAGCCCCAGCCTGTCCAGCTTCAGACTGAAGCGCCCGATGGATACTTCGTAATAAAAAATCTGGCACAGCGACAAGACGTTCGCCTTGTCGCGTAGACAGTAATCCTGTTGCAGGATCAGCCTTGACATAAAAACGCGGCGAAAAGTAATTGCTAGGAATTGAATTGGGAATCATTGGCTTAACCATTGGTGTGCGATCGCAATGTAGGGCAGGAGCAAATCAGCATTCTCTTTAGGGAGATTTTCCCGTACAGAGTTCTGTAAGGAGCGATAGACAAAATCATTAATCCGCTGATTTTTCAGCGCCAACATAATGTTCTGCATCCAGTACAGCAATCGATCTTTAAGTATCTCTTCATCTTGCAACAGCATCGCCGTGGCACAGTAGCGCAGTACTAGAGCCATATCTCGATTGCATTTGTTGCCGCCATCGACAGTCAACTTTGCCGCCACATCTGGAGCCTTAGTTTGAATCTGTTGCATCACCTGCTCAAGAATGATATTTTCCTTGGACTGAATCAAATCATAGGTTTGACGACGCTGTTGCCAAGAAGAGATCGATCGATCTAAAGTCCGTAAATCTTCGGGCGTGATGTAGGAGCCGTCGGCACGGTCTAAAACATTTTCTAATAGAGTAAGCATTTTTTTAAAGTTGTGATTAAATAATGGTTTAGAAATAGATATGCCTTGCACATCTCTGAGTCTGGGTTAGGTTTCAGGGAAATTAACGAGCAAATCCTCTAGCAAGGTCAAATCTTCTTCCTTCGCAGTCAAAATTTCCTGACTCTCGGCATTCCATTCGATTTGCTCAATCAACTCTTTGGTCGTTAAAAATTCCAAATTGTCAATATTTTCTAAACCTAATAAAAAAGGTGCTGGACGCGAATTCAAGATCGCTGGTTCGCCGTCCTGATGTAATTGATCATTAAGTTCTTCATAGCGTTGCGATCGCCGTGAAGAACTTAATTGCTGCGATTTGGGCGATCGCCTAGAATTGAATCCACTCAAATCCTTAGTAAAAAAGTTGATCAATGACTTCCATAGTTTTTTGAGCCAATGCAGCCAATTTTTTAAAAAATGATTGTCCCGATGGTTATTTCTTTTTCTCAACTTAAATACCTCCTGTATCCATTGACTTGGTTAGCCCAGCAGTATTAGCAGCATCCTGCTCCAACAGCCTTTTCTCAATTTCTTGAGCATTAGCTCCAGAGCTTAGCCAAAATTCGGCCGCTTTAATACGAGTTTCTGAACCAATCAAAAAACGACAGAAATCATTACCCATTGAATAGCATTGGATTTCGGTACTACTCAGACCCCGATTGAGCATCACCGAAAAGAAGCCCGCTAATAATCCTGCATAGAGAAAACACACAGGCTTACCGATATTCCCCATCGACTTCGCGACCGCCGAATCAAATAGATCAATAAAAATGAAGCCTTCACGAATTGAACTGAGATCAACATTCCATTTCCCCCAGCCCTGCGCTGTCAATGGCCACCACCAAGTTTCTAGAGCAAAACTAAGATTAGATTTACTAACGCTAAATTGATAATCTCTCTCAAACCAGATTTTAAAATTTTTGGCATCCTCAGTCCCCCAATCTTTGCCAATTAAATACATCAGCCAGCCAGATGCTTCGCCGACTTCATGGTCTAGTCCTTTGAGCAGTGACACAATAAAATCATCGCTAGCCAATATGTATTGATGTTGGTTCCAGTCCCTAATTTGACCTTTAGATTGATCAAATTCAAAAAAAGTATTGCGACTATAATGACAAACTTGAGATAAAGGTGTTAATGGAAGAATTGCTTCTTCATTAGATCGAAAGGTTGATTTGGTCATTTGCAATCCTCAGATTGATTCAATTTAATTGATGTAAATATAAATTTGCGATCGCCAGTTTCAGTCATTTATTAAGATTCTATTCATGCGATCTTTCCGAAACTATGAGTTTTTCTGTTGGCAATAAAATTTGACTTAAACCACTGCTGAAGGAGGAATCAATCTCAGCCATCTTTTCTAAAGCCGATCGCAAAATCAGCTTGCCTTCTTCAACTAAAACTTCACCAGTTAAAGGATGGATCAGATTTTGTTGGGCACGTTTTCCGATTAAGGTCTTTAATTCCCCAATTGAACCGATATACATACCTTGTGGAACTTCAATCACTAAGCCATCTTGCCAAATCTTTGCCTGACAAGCCAAGCGAGAATTTGCTTGAGATGAAGCGATAAAACTAAGGGTTAATATCTCCTGTTCACTTTTGGGACTTAGGGCTTCTGCACCAGTTTGAACATACACATGACAAGTTGCGCATCGCCCCTGACCTCCACAGGCTTGAAGTACATTCATCTCCTGTTTCAGCAGGACACTAAGTAAAGTACTGTCGGTTGAAACCTCCACATCTTGATTTAAAGGCTGTAATTTTATTTGTTTCACTGCAATCTCATTCGACGGAGGAAATTAGCATGGAAACATCGGCAGATAGAGACTTCGATAGCAGTATCTGCGAGAAGTCTACAATGACTCGCTCACATTCTTTCAAGAAAGCTCTTACCCATGTTTGCACATCCTGTAATTGCTCAGAAGTTAGGGAGTCAATCTGCTCAGAGATAAAAGGACAACTGATGTGCCCTTGATAGTCAATTTTCCAATATTCTAGAGATGGATGGAGTGTGACTAGACTGGCATGGCTTTTTTTCCAGTAGTTGGCGATCGCCAGTGGTCCCAAATAGCTGGAACTGTACTTGGTCAAACGGTTTAGGGCTACTAGAGTTGCCTCCCAAGTCAAAGTGTCAGGCTTTTTCGCAACTGTATAGGATTCAAAATTATCTTTTTTGCGAGAGTCTTGAATTGCAATTTGGAGAGAGTTGCGAATTAAGGCTGTCTGAAATTGATGCACATTTTGAGGATGAACGCTGATCACATCATGCACCCCGCGATCAATCGCCCAATTCCGAAAGAAATCACTAATTTCTATTTGTTCGACTAGTAGAATGATTGGCAAATTCTGCCATAGTTTGTGGCAACGGCGGCAAGCCTCCAGCCAATTTAAATCTTCCAATTTACCTAATAAAATCAGATCGGAAGATTGGCTAGTTACAGTCTGAACCAATTGTTGATAATTGGAGCAGAGTTCAGGAACCCAGCGGTTATCCTTTTTGATTTCTTGAAGAATGACTTGCGATACGGTTGGTATTGACTCAGCTAAAGCTAAGTGAATAAGCTGCTTTTGTCGGGGCCGCTTATCCACCAATTCTTCAAAAAAAGAATCTGAGTTATTCATTGTTAATGTCTGCATTTTATGGTTTTTTATAATGTTTTATTAAATTTTTTTATAAGGTTTAAAGCCTAAATTCAGATTAATGATTAAAAAATGATTAAAAAATTAGAATAGCAAATTTATAAAATTCCCCAATCCGAAACATACTGGTTTTCAAGTCTGTGATTAACAGAAATGTGCAATCCTACGGGGGAATGTAGGACAAAACTCAGTGAATTCATAAATTATGAAAGATGCTCCTGTTAGAGATAATAATTTTGTTAACCAGTCTATAACCTCTTAAAAGATAAGTAGCTAAAAGTTTAAAAAAATATGTAATTTTTAACACTAAGTACCTCAGCATAATTAAAAAAACAGAGCCAAAATCTGTACCGCTCGCTATGCGGGCGGTACAGATTTTGGGGTTTTATATTTAATTGTGCCTAGCTACTTAACTAAACTAGTGAATAAAAAAGGAGCGCACTGCGCTCCTTTTTTTATTCAGCAATCACTTAGTAAACGCTCTAAAATCTCTTGCGTGATCAAGTTTCCTTCTTGGACTAGCAATGCTCCTGTGATGGGGTGATAGATATTGCGCGGAGCAAGTCGATTTTTTAGACGTGCAAAAATTTGGGCTAGTTTTTTATCGGCTTTGTTATCTAAATAAAAAATGACTCCATCTTCTAAAACTGAAGCTTGACAGGTCAGACGATAAAGAGAAAGATCGCGGCGTGTATTTTTGAGAGTGATTTGCTCTAGGGTTTCCATGGGGCTAAGGCTACTTGCGCCATCAAATACACGTAGGGCGCAAGTCCCACAGGTTCCTTGTCCATTACAGGTTGCAGCTAGTTCGACCTTGGCATGTTTAAGCGATCGCCACAATCTATCTTTGGCAGAGACATTGATCGTAATTCCTAGAGGTTCGAGTTTAATACGAGGCATAAAGCTTAGATTTTACAGAAAATATCTGACATCAAAAAAAAGAAGAGATAGTATTTTGTACTACCTCTTCTTTTTGATTTTAGAGTGCAAAGCGCTACGAAATTCTATTGAATTAATTTCTCGTAAATACTCTAACTGGTACTAGTTGTCTCACCTTAGCCCAATTAAACTCATGAAAAAGTACATAGGAGCAGGGAATTAGGAATAGGGTTAGAAGGGTCGCAAGAGCCAATCCAGAAAAAGTGACAATTCCAAGAGGCTGTAAGAACTCGCCGCCTTCACCACCACCCAACGCTAGAGGGAAAGCACCAATTACAGTAGTAATTGTGGTCATTAAAATCGGACGTAACCGGATTGGTGCAGCTTGCAAAATAGCCTGAATACGACTGCATTTTTGCTCCTCTCGTAATTGGTTGGCGAACTCCACCATCACGATCGCATTGTTTACGACAATACCAACTAGCAAAATTGCCCCGATTACAACAATCACGTTAATAGAGCTACTGGTCACATATAGACCAAAAATACCACCAGCAAGGGCAAGAGGAATCGTCAGCATAATTACTAATGGATCGAGTAGTGAATTGTACTGCACCGCCATCACCACAAACACTAAGAAGGAAGCCAGTAAACCCAATACTAAAAAAGATTTTGAGAGATTATCGTTAGCTGTCTTGGCAGTACTAGGCAGTACCGTTACTCCATCTGGCAACTTAACCTCGGCGATCGCCTGTTCAGTTTGTTGGAGCGCACCACTGAGACTTGCACCACGCTCCATGCTACCGAGAATTAGATAAACTTGACGTTGGTTAATTCGTTGAATTTCCCCTGGGGCGCGACCTTCGCGCAGAGTTGCCACATCCGCAAGGCGGACAGGGCGATTATTGCTGACAAATAGAGGGACTTGCTGCAATTGCGAAGAATTTTTGCGTAGGCTAGGATCAAGCTGAACGCGCACATCGATCAGGCGATCGCCGCGTTGTAATTGCGTGGGGACTGAACCTGTAATCGCGGTTTGCAGAGTTGAGCCGATCGCTTGCGTGGATAGCCCTAAAGCTTGCAGACGCTCCCAATCAGGAATAATTTGGACTTCAGGCTGGCGAGCATCGGTGTCGGGACGGAAGTTCGCGCCTTTGACTGACTTCTCTAAGGCTCCAAGAACTTCTAAACCTGCTTGCGTCAAGAGGTCTGGATTATTACCTTGCAAAACGACATCAATATCCGTTCTGGGTACAGGGGAATTATTTACAATAATCCCGCGCACTTGCCCAGGGTTAACCCGAATTCGGATGCCTGCCAAATTTAGCTTGGCAATTTCCCGATTCACGCGACTCACAAAACCAGTAAGATCCGCATTTGGCTTGAGCGTGATTGTACTACCACTGCGTAAGGGATTAGAAGTAACGTTATTACCAAAGGAACCACCGCCAATAGTGGAGAAAGCATAGGCAGTTTCAGGCTGCTTAATCAGAATTTCATCGACGATTTCCATCACCCTACGGTTTTCGGCAAGGGTTGTACCTGCTGGGAACTGAGCATTGACGCTGACATCACCTGTTTTAACTTGAGGAATGATTTCTTGCGGCAGTTGTCTTGCCATAAGAAAGCCACCACCACCAAGCACAGCAAACAGTCCAATTACTACCAATAGACGATAATGGATGATCCTTGCTAAAAAACCCGCATAGCCCAAGGTGGCAGCTTCAAATCGTTGCTGAAATCCACGCATAAACCATGTTTCACTTAATCGACTCGACCAAGGAATGGATAATAAACGTGAGGCTAGCATTGGTACTACAGTGATGGCGATCGCGATCGCGGCGATGTTGCCAAAGCTAATCGTGAGAATCAGTTGATTGAATAGCAGCGACAGGAATCCACCCAATAATAAAAACGGAAAAATTACGACGAGGTTTGTACTTGTGGAAGCAACTAGTGCTGATTCTATTTCGGCACTGCTGGCTTGGGACTGAGCGATCGTATCTTGAACTCCATTACTTTTTCGCATTTTCTCAATGCCGATGATGATGTTATCTAACATCACGATCGAGCAGTCTACGACACCCCCTACGCACAGCGCCAGACCACCTAAGCTAAACAGATTAAGTGAAAATCCAAAAATGCCCATACAAATAATGGAGGCAAGGGTAGCCAGAGGAATCGCAAGGGTGATAATCAGGGTCTGTCGCACTGAGCCAAGAAATAGCAGTACAGCACCACCCGCGAGGAAGGCTCCCATAATGCCAGAGGATGTAACATTGGCAACGGAAGCTCTGATTAGTTTTGACTCGTCAATGGTCGCCGTTATCTCAGCATCACTGGGAATTAAGCCGTTTTCCTGAAGATTGGCAATCTTTTCTTTTACGCGATCAACTACCTCAATGGTGTTTGCATCGGGCTGCTTAGTTACTAACAACCGCACTGCTTCCTGTCCATTTAAAGTAGTAAAAACCCGTTGTTCTTCAGTGCTATCAATAACCTCAGCAAAGTCTCGCAAATAGACTTGTCTAGACGGAGTTGTAGCCGATGGATTACCAACAACAAAGGATAAATTTTCTAGCTCTTGAGCATTTTTAAACTTGCCGATCGCTCGAGTCAGTGGCTCAACCGTGCCATTGCGGAGCCTCCCACCAGAAATATCGATATTGCGATCGCGCAGCGCATTCAAAACCTCATTAACACTTACACCTGCGGACTGTAAGCGGGGCAAGTCAAGATTAACCTGTACTTCTTCCTTTACGCCACCAACTACATCAACACCTGCAACCCCTGGCACGATCGCTAGTTCACGTCCCAACTCTTCATCCGCAAATATTCGTAATTCTGGCAATGACAAAGAAGGAGATGTGAGAGCAAACTCATAGATTGGAAATTGGGACGGATCAAATTTAAAAATTCTTTCATTTTCAACGACATCGGGTAAACGACTACGACCACGGTTGAAACTAGCCACAGTGTCATTAAGAGCTTGATCAACATCACTACCCGCTTCAAAAAACAAATCAACTCGCACCTGCCCTTCGCGAGTACGCGAAAAAAGCTGATTCACACCTTCAGTAATTGCTAAAGCTTCTTCTAGAGGTTTGGTGACTTCGGTAATTGCTACCTCTGGAGACACCCCTGGAACATCAATTTGAACGCCGATACGAGGATAAACAATTGATGGCAGCAAATCCACTTGTAAGCGAGTTATATAAAATGCGCCCATCACAAAAATGGCGATCGTCAACATCAGCGTACCGATGTGGCGGCGAATCGCTGTGGCGCTAATGCTAAATCCTGTCGGTTTCGGATTGGAAGAGTTTTGGTTGCTCATAGTTACCTCTTAAAAATAATTAAAAAAAATAATGATGTAAGACGCAAAGCGTCTTGCATCATTATTTAGAAGATTCCGATAACACACTGATCTTGACAGAATCACCATCCTGTAACTTGCCACCACTCCTAACCACAATGCGATCGCCTTCCTTTAAACCAGAGAGAATTATGGCTTTACCATCACGGCGATCGCCAAGGGTAACTTTCCGCGCCATCACTTTTGGCTCTTTTTGATCACCCGTAAGTACAAAAACTGTTCCAGTTTTGGGCTTGCCTTTGTCGCTAGCGTTAGCACTAGACTTAGTATCAGTTTTCGGAGTTGCTTGGGTATTTGTATTTACATCTTTAGGCGATTGAGTCGGTCGTCCTGCTACCTCTAGAGCTGTCTCTGCGATCGCGATTTGGCGTTCCTGTCTTCCCGAAAACTGTACTCTCGCTAATTGCCCACTGCCAAGCTTATTGTCACGATTGGGAACTACTACTTCCACAGGAATCAATCGCGCCACAGGATCAGCTACTGGCGAAATCCGCCTTACTGTTCCCGTAAACTTTTGATTTGGGAATGTATCAAACCGCACATCAACCGATTGATTTAAACGAACCTTGCTAATTTCCAATTCTGAAATCAACACAATTACTTTAACTTGACTAAAATCACCTAATTTTAAAACATCATTTCCAGCAAATAGAAGATTGCCAGTTTCACTAACTCGCTCTAGTACAACACCACTAATCGGGGCAGTAATAGTAGTGTAGGATTGACGCTCTTGTTCTCTCAATCTAATTGCTTCTTGCGCTAAAACCCTTTGCGAACTTGCTCCCACAGTTTGTTGCTGTAGACTGACTTGTTGCTCAGCCGATCGCAATGATTGTTCGGCAGTTCGCGCACGAGTAATTGCAGTCTCCGCAGTTTGAGAAGATACAGCTCCATCTTTAGCCAATTGGGTGAAGCGATTCGCGTCAGCTTGTGATTGTTGATATTCCAGTCTGGCACGTTCAACTTGGGCGCGGGCATTCCCCACTGCTGCGCTTGCTTGTGATACCTCCGCTTCCCTTGCGGCAACCTCTGCTTCCGCCTGTAGCACAGTTGCAGACAGAACTGCATCATCCAATTGGGCGATTGCTTGCCCAACTTCCACGCGATCGCCAACATCCACATTCAAATCTAGCAACCGACCTTCTAGACGCGATTTCACCGACACTTCCCTGATAGGGGCTGTTGTGCCAGTGTACTCTGTCAAACCTTGGAGAGAATCAAATTTAGCGATCGCCACATCTACGGGTATAGATGGTTTTTGGCTTTGGGTCTGGGCTTGAGTGGCCTCTTTAGCTGCACCACAGCTAATAATTCCAACTGATAAGCCTGTGATCGCTGCTAACATCCAAATAGCTTTCATAGGTGTGAGGGCAAATGTTGAGTTTTCTAAAGTTATTCTAAGCGATGTTACTCTGTTTTGAGCGATATTCTCACGATAAATCTTTTGATTAATAAACTACTGTCGTCGTCAACACATATGCCAATATAGATTTGGGCATTGTCAGAACTTCTCATAGGTAGCTATGCACAATTAAATATAAAAGCCCAAAACCTGTACCGCCCGCGTAGCGGGCGGTACAGGTTTTGGCTCTGTTTTTATAATTATGCCAAGTTACTTAGTTCTCTAATTTCAATCGGTTTAATCTGTGTGACTTCTATCAACGTTTTCGCGATCATCTTTTCTATTGCAGTCAGTGCGATCGCAATAGGAATATTCTGCTATCCATTTTTCGTGAAATGGCAACGCGATCGCCTCATGGCTGAGCAATTCCCAAAGTCATGGCTCAGCATTATTGAAAGTAATCTTTATGTTTATAGTAATCTGACTTCTGAGCAGCAAAAAGAATTGCAAGGCTATATACAAGTATTTCTGAAAGAGAAGCAATTTATTGGCTGTCTAGGATTACAGATTACGGAAGATGTTAAAGTCACGATTGCCGCGATCGCTTGTTTGTTATTATTTGGCGATCGCAGGACTTACTTTCCTAATCTGCGATCGATTCTGGTTTATCCCCATGCTTACATCGTCAATGAGTTGGTGATGAACGATCGTTATGTAGTGGAAGAGCGTCGCGTCGCTAGATTGGGAGAGTCATGGACAAAGGATCAACTAATTCTGTCTTGGGAGCAGGTGCAGCAAGATATTCGCAATTGGCAAGATGGACATAATGTGGTGCTGCATGAGTTCGCGCATCAACTCGATCAAGAAGATGGACAAGCAGAAGGTGTGCCAATTTTACCAAGAGCAATGGATTATGCAGTATGGTCAAAGGTAATGACAGCAGAATATTTGCAACTATGCGATCGGGTTGAAAATGGCAAAAAGACGGTTCTAGATGGTTATGGAGCCACAAATCCTGCGGAGTTTTTTGCGGTGGCAACTGAGACATTCTTTGAGAAGCCAAAACAGTTAAACCAAAAGCATCAAGATCTCTACGAAATCTTACAAAGATACTATCGCCTCGATCCTCAGCAATGGCAGAATTAGAGCAAGAATTATAACCATATACATACTAGGATCGCAAATTAAATAAAACCCAATATTATTGCTGCGAGCGAAGCCCGCTGCAATAATATTGGGTTTTTAATAACGTAGCGTCCTATAGTTGTTACTAATTCCAAACAGCCATTTCCAATTCTCGAAAATACCGATCGCTTAAATCCGTGCCGATCAATCAAATTTCACACGCTTATATAAATCTTTCAAACTGATTTCTAGCTGCATTGAGGCAAGTTTAATCACAGCCTTTTCTTCCTTATAGGTTGTCAATACCCATCTATCCTCCGACTCCTTGACATAGTGATCAACTTCATAGCCATTTTGATAAACCAAAATATATTCTTGAAAACTAGGAATAGAGCGATATTGGCGAAATTTACTATCATGATCATTTGCTTGGGTAGAACTAGATAGAATTTCTACAATCAAGCATGGATTAGTAACTTCCATCTGTTTTTGATCAACAAAAACTGGCTCACCCGCCACCACCATCACATCAGGATAGGTATAACGCTTATATTCGGGTAACCACAGCCGCATATCACTCATGAAGACTGAATATTCTAGATCTTCCAAAGCTAACAAAAGCAGAGCGTGAAACTTTCCTGTCAGAATATTGTGATTTGCGGAAGCGCCTGCCATCGGGATAATTTCTCCGTTAATAAATTCACTCTTAAATTCTGCTTTTTCTTCTAAGGTTAGATATTCTGATGCGGTATATCGCTTAGTAGTTGCTAAAACCATGTGCGATCGCCTCCTAAAAATTGACCATTGAGATGATTATAACTAATCAATATTGCTTCGCAAAAAACATTGATTTGGCTAATTGGCGTGGCGATCGCTGCTACAGATGCTAACAAACTGTCATGCATTAAGCCAATTAACCCAAATTGCAAGAATATTGTTAAGATTATCGAGGCGAATACAGCCTTTATCGTGATTTTTAGCAAATCCAACAGAATTAACTAGATTGGCTCTACCAAATTCTCGAATTAAAGTACTTTTCTTAGTCGTAGCCACGATCGCATCCTTCGTGGCACTTGCGGCGATGTATCTAGACCACGATGAACTGGTTTATATCAGTCTCGGCGTGATCTTCGCAATCATTCTGCCAATACTCGTACCTCCATTTCTAACTGCGATCGCTGAGTCTCCCCTTGGTAAGCATTGGGATGTTACTCTGTCTAGCATTTTAGGTGGTGTTGCTGTATTCATGACCGCCCATGTCACTGAGCTTGATCTTGCCTTTGCGCGATGGTTTGACACCATCAAGTGGGAAGCTTTAGGCGCAGTAGGACAGATTTTAATAGCGATTTTAGCGGTGTGGGTGGCTTGGCGACAAAATCAGATCTCAGAAAGCTTGACGGGACAGCAAAATGTCATTACCCAACAGCAAACTATTGATTCATATTTTCAAGGGATTTCTGACTTAGTACTTGATCCACAAGGACAATTGGAAGACTGGCCGTTAGAAAGAGCGATCGCCCAAGCCAGAACCGCAGCATTGCTAGGTGGATGTGATGGTGATGGACGCGCCAAAATTATTCGATTTCTATCTAGCGCCAATCTTTTAACACCACTGAAACGTGATGGGTTGTTAGGTCGCCCGATTCTTGATGGAACAGGTGGATATGTGGTCGATCTTGCCAATGGAGTACGGGTGGTTAATTTGGGAATGATGTTAGCAAATCGGGATGTTTGCAATACGGATCTGCGCAATGCGGATTTGAGTGGCGCGAACTTGATTAAGACAAATTTTGTTAATTGCGATCTCACAGGAGCAAACCTTGTGGGCGCAATCTTGGCTAAGGCAAATTTGCGCGGCACAGATCTTAGTCGGGTGAAGCTGTTTTATGGCAAGCTAGAAACTGCTTCGCCGCGCGATCGCCAAAATCCACCCAATTTCGAGACAGGGGAATATACGGGCGCAGTGGTCGAAGATGCTGACTTTAGCAAGGCGATCGATCTATCTGAAGAAACGCGCCAATATCTCTGTGCATGGTCTGGCAAAAAATCTCGTAAAACTATTCCTGGAGGCTGTGAAGATGTACCAAATAGATTGGGGCGCTAAAAGTTGCAAGGCTTTGCAGCGCAAAGCTTTACCCAAAGTGAAAAATCGTAATTTGGCGATCGCTTCTTTCTTCAGTTTACAGATCTCCACATTGGCGATCGTGCCGATGATTAGTTTTGCGGAAACTCCGTCAATGTCATCTTCTCAGGAAGATATACCTGAGGAAGTTTTACGCGCGGAAATCTATACTGATGCGCGATCGCCCATCGATGGCAAACAACTCACTGCTGCTGAATATACAGAACTCATGGAAAAGCTGCGATCGCTAGACAGTATTCCGCCCGAAGATTTTGTTTCTCCAAAAGTACGCGAAGTTATTGGTCTATTGAAACTGCGTAAATTTTTGCGGCAATTTATCCCATTTATCCCTTAACAAAAATGGTTAACCCTAGACAGGTACGGCGGCGCTTTTCGTCGCCTTACCTGTCTAATGGGAACATTTTATGATTTAGCATTGTCTTTTTGCTGTGTATTGTTCATAAATAAATCAAGAAATTAAATCATGAAAATTCAAGCCACTATAATTGGAGTAATTTCCGCGATCGCATCATTAGGAGTTATATCACCAAGCCATGCGAGTATTCAGACTCGCAATGCATTTTGTATGTACTTCGTAAATGGCTCCGTCACTCCTCAAGCCGCGATGCCCTGCACTGTCTCTTCTGATGTTGAAGTTTTCGATGCTGAGATAGTATGGAAAGATGGAGTGCGTCAATCTTTCAAAAACTATGATGGAGTGCCATTTACTTATAGAGACGATCGCGGTGGCAAAGTTTATAAAAAACTTGGACTTTACGATCCGAGTGAAAGATTTGAGACTGTGAGCGATCGGGCTTATCAAATGGAAAATGGCACGATTTACATTTGGTGGAGAAGATAAATTCTAGCGACAGTTTATTTCATAATCAGAATTAAAGAGCACTATCTATAAATAATGGCAATTATTATCGCGGGTGAACGTAGCGGTGTAGGCAAAACCACAGTAACTTTGGCACTATTAGCCGCAATGAAAGCGCGATCGCCATCTACTAAATCTCCAGTGCAATCTTTTAAAGTGGGACCCGATTACATCGATCCCATGTTCCATTCCTACATCACAGGGCTACCTTGTCGCAATCTCGATCCTGTTTTAACTTCCGAACCCTATGTAAAGTCCTGTTTTGCGAAACATAGTCAGAATGCTGAATATGCGCTCATTGAAGGGGTAATGGGGCTATTCGATGGTGCGACTGGCAAAGATGATACTGCTAGCACTGCTCACGTTGCGCGATTGCTAAATGTTCCCGTGGTCTTGATTCTCAACTGTGCTAGTACTTCTCGATCTATTGCAGCGATCGCACATGGATATCGCACCTTTGATCCTCGTATTCACATTGCAGGAGTTGTGCTTAATCGCGTTGGTAGCGATCGCCATTTAGAATTATTGACTCAAGCTCTAGAGCCATTGAATTTACCAATTCTAGGAGTTCTGCACCGCCAAGATGATATCTCAATTCCCGATCGCCATTTAGGATTAGTCCCCACTGCGGAAATGTCCGATCTTGATGGAATTATTGATCGCTTGGCGTACTTAGGTGAGACTTGCTTTGATTGGGAGAAGTTATTGCCATTAATGGAAAGCCCTCACCCCCCAGCCCCCTCTCCCATGGGGAGAGGGGGAGAAGAAATATGGCTCCCCTCTCCCCATGGGAGAGGGGCTGGGGGTGAGGGTCTTCGTATTGCGATCGCTCAAGATCGCGCCTTCAGTTTTTACTATGCTGATAACCTCGATCTGTTTCGAGAAATGGGTGCAGAATTAATTCCTTGGAGTCCAATTAGCGATCGCGCTTTACCTGAAAATATCCAAGGCTTATATTTTGGCGGGGGCTTTCCTGAAGTGTTCGCCCATGAATTAACCGAAAATAAAACTGCTAGAGAATCCGTTCATAATGCGATCAAATCAGGAATTCCCACCTATGCTGAATGTGGTGGCTTGATGTATTTATGCGATCGCATTGTTGATTTTCAGGATCAATCTTTCCCAATGGTAAATATTTTCCCGACGGCAGCAAAAATGGGAAAGCGCCTAACTCTCGGATATCGTCAGGCGATCGCTTTACAAGATAGTCCGCTCATGAAAAAAGGCGATCGGATTTGGGGACATGAGTTTCATCGCTCATCCTTAACCGAAATCTGCGATCGCCCCTTATATTCTCTACAAGGCTATGACTCACATTTGCAATATCCCGCCGAAGGATGGCAACGTTATCAAGTTCATGCCGCCTATACTCATCTGCACTTTGGGGCGCAAACACATTTGTTAGAACAATTTCTCACTAACTGCGATCGATTCTCTCGACTGTAATCCTCAAAGATGAATGCTGTGCAAAGCACAGCATTCATCTTTGAGGCGATTGGGATTTCTATACTCGGTTTCGCAATGTGAATTGCATTCATCTTTGGGGTTTTGAGCGGCGACCGCGATAGTTAAGATACAATTTAGTTTGAGTGGTTCGATCGCAGCAAATGTCAAACGTAGAAATCATCGAAAGAAAACTAGATACTAAGCCTGAGACAGCAGAGAAGGTAGTTGTCGGCTTGTCGGGCGGAGTAGATAGCTCTGTGGCGGCTGCACTATTGCATCGCGCAGGATATGATGTCACAGGTCTAACGTTGTGGTTAATGCGTGGCAAGGGACAATGCTGCTCCGAGGGAATGGTCGATGCAGCACGACTATGCGAAGAATTAGGCATTCACCACGAAATTGTTGATAGTCGTGAAGTCTTTGAACAAAGCATTATCAATTATCTCGTTACTGGCTATGCAGCAGGTTATACGCCTCTGCCCTGTTCACGTTGCAACAAAGCCGTAAAGTTTGCCCCGATGATGACCTATGCTCGCGAAAAGTTGGGGATCAATAAAATTGCGACGGGACATTATGCCAAGCTCAACTTCAATCCTGAATCGGGACGCTATGAATTGCGCCGTGCCGTTGACGATACTAAGGATCAGTCCTATTTTCTCTACGAAGTCGGACAAGAAGAATTAAGCTGCTGCATTTTCCCCTTGGGTAATACCACTAAAGTCGAAACCCGCAAAATCGCCGCCGAGTTTGGATTAGCCACCGCTGAAAAGCCTGAAAGCATGGATCTATGCCTAGTCGAAGCCAATGGCTCAATGAAAGCATTTCTCGATAAATATCTCACGCCCGTCCAAGGCAAAATTGTTGATACACAGGGAAATGTCTTGGGTGAGCATGATGGCACTTATCACTACACCATCGGTCAGCGCAAAGGCTTGGGCGTTGCTGCCGCTACCCCTTTGTATGTGGTTGCTCTCGATCCTGTTAAAAATGAAGTTGTCCTAGGCGATCGCTCGGAAGCCCACGACAAAGAATGCACGATCAATCAAGTTAACTGGGTATCACTTGCCCCCACAGATCTGCCATTTCACGCTGAAGTGCAAGTACGCTATCGGACTGTGCCAGCTCCTGCGACCATAATTCCCCTCAAAGGCGATCGGGCAAGAATTGTTTTTGATGAACCACAATTTAGCATTGCCCCAGGTCAAGCGGCGGTGTTTTATCGCGATGACTTGTTACTTGGCGGCGGACTGATCGAATCCAAGCAATAAAAAAAGGGACGCTAAGCGTCCCTTTTTTTATGCAGTTGGTACTACTTGTTTTCTTAAAGAAGTTAAGCGTCGCTTGGCGGTTTCATTTTTTTCATCCAGCTTCAACACTTGCTCATACATCTCGATCGCTTGAGGTAGCAGCTTTTTCTTCTCATAGGCATGACCAAGATTATTAACGGCAGTCACATATCCATCTTGTAAGGCGATCGCCTCCTTATAATTTTTAATCGCCAAATCATACTGCTCTTGAGAGAAATAGGAAAATCCTAATGCATTGTAAACTTCGGGAATATTCTCTCCGCCTTCTTTCAGAGCCTTGTTAAACAAGGTAATTGCTTGAGCGTAGAGCTTTTTACGCAAATAAACACTACCAAGTTGGTAATAGTCCTCAGGCGTGCCTTTTTCCTTTTGTAGCTTAGGCTGTAGGTCAGAAATTACATTTTCTAAACTACGTGCTTTCAAAATCTGGCGGATAACTAACCAGCTAACCCCAGCTAGCAGGACAACTAAAGCCCCAAGGTATGCGATCGCTAATGTACTATCCATAGGTATTTACTAAACTTTAATTAATTTTATTAATTGAGCTTTTACATCATTACACCTCAGCAATTTGTTTAGGCAGTTTAAAAAGTAATTTTTAACAAAAGCTAAAAATGAGAGTCTCGCTAAGCGAGGATCTCCTTTTTAGCTTTTGTTAAAAATTGCCAAAACCATAACTTTTGTTGTACTATAATAAATTGTGAAATTGTTTGGGCTAGTAGCTCAGTTGTATAGAGCAATCGCCTTCTAAGCGATCGGTCGATGGTTAGAGTCCATCCTAGCCTGTTTTTCAAAACCCATATACAGAAAGCATTCTAGAAATAGAGTGCTTTTTTATTATGAAGTTTATTATGAAAAAATAAAGTCAAATTACCTTTGAAACTGTACAAAACCTGTAGGTAACCCATGTACAGTAATTTCGTACAGGAAATGGAAACCCACATAAACTAAATGGCTAAAACATAGCAACAGCTAGAGTTACCGCTGAAAATCGGGAGAATAGCCATTACTCAATGTAATTACAACTTACAACTTAGGTTTTAGCTAAACGGTAACCAGCTCAGTATCGGTAAACTCGGCAAGGATACACTGAAAAACATCAAACTAGCGATCGCAATAGCTAACCATCAAAACTAAGCCGGAACCTAACGCATTCCCTCAAGAAGAAAGCGAGAAGCGTATACAGCTATATCGTATTCACCCACGGTGAAGCGTTATCGCTTAGATTATTACCGCTTCAACGATATATTTTCTATAGATTTGCTGAAGGCGATCGCTATTACCGTGAGTCATGAGTTTTAGGCGATCGCAAAGGATTGAACTGCCTCCTTATGATTTTGCGTCACGGACATATGCCTTCCACGTTATCAAAGAACCAATTGCAAATAGGATACATTCGACAATCATGAAGAAGAGTGAACTCGTGTTGCCAGTTGCTTGTCGATAGATACTAGCTGCGAACATTCGGAACAGTCCGAGAGCCAGCAAGAACCAGCCACAGAGTGTAATCAACAGAGTCCAGTCACGTTGCCATAGGTTATGCGATCGCGCGATCGCTAAACCCGCGACAAACATGAGAACTCCAGAGAGGTAGACGACTGGTGGGATCTGTTCGTCGTAGAGATGCGGTTGAATAAGCGGAAACTCCGAAGCAACCATTACCATCAGGGTTGGTCCCAGTAGCCCTCCTATACGCTTTGAGTTCGTCATGTCTCACCTCTCACTGATTGGACTAAAAAACGATATTTACCAAGAGTTTCTGTTCCCCATAGCCAAGTTATGGCGATCGCGGTAATCGCTAACAAAATAGCAAAGACAAATGGATCGTAATGCGAACCATTACTTGGGAATAGATACGGGCTTATATTAATCGTGGTATGAAAGAGAATTAGCGCGAAAACACTTTTATTAGCATTGTTGAAAATCCAAACCATAATTATTCGCAAAAAGACTGTACCAAGACATTGCCAAAATATCCATATTGGCGTTTGATGGGCTTGGCTGTAGGGAATGATATGCCATACTGCCCAAATAGAACCGATGATGATACTAGCTTTAAAGGCTCCATACTGGTTTTGCAATGGGTCAGTAACATAACCGCTCCAACCCACTTCTTCGCCGATCGCACCAATAAAATACACAAAGAAAAAGATGATAACAGATAGAAAAGGGATTGGAGGTTCGGGTAGTATCGCTCCTGTTATCTTCAAGTACAAATAAGAAAGTGCCGCTATGGTGGGCATGAGAAGAACAATGGGTATGTACCATTTTTTGTCTTTGATTTTTTGAAAGTCGAAAGATAGTTTTAACAGTTCTTTAATACCCTGAACCTCCTGTTCTTTATAAACAAGAATTGCTGCTGCTAATAAAGGACAGAAAGTCATTAATGCGCTTATTGGCAGCTTTATAGGAATTATTTCAGTCAAATCCCTAGTCACAGCGCCCAGTATCCAAAAAGGAATTGACAGCAATAAAACTAACAGAAAGAATTTGAATGGTGATTTATTTTCTGATACGTTGTTTTTCATATTAATCTTCTATTTTTAAATTGTTTGAGTACTTACTTCAGAACCCTTCTTGAACATGATCGCAAGTAGCAACATTGACAAGGGCGCTGTAATTGCCCAAGGCATTCCAATCAGAAGTAGCTTCTCCGAAAAGTTGGGATAGAAACAAACAAATACTATCAACGGCGTAACCAGACTATGAGCCAAGAAAGAATATCTGACCCATCTTTGAAATCCCTGCTTCTCAAATATCGGAACTGCAAATAAGGTTGCGAATCCCATAAATATATAGCCGATCGCATCAAAGTCCCAAAAGAGAGAGTGGGGAGTTTGGCTTAAGCTTTAAGTGTGATAGGTGATCGCTTGATTTCGTGAATGAGTTGATTGAATACTCTACAAAATGTAACTGAATGGCTCTGAAATTAAATACTTCGTTAATTTGTTCTTAATTGGAGCGTAATACTTTACGTTGAGTCCAGCTTAATTGTGTCAGCAGTGACGACACAATTTCGGGATTTGGATAGGTTTCGTAAAATTGGCGCATTCTGTAAAGGTTGTGCTTTTCAAATCCTTTGAGACTGGGTTCTTGACTTTGGATAAAGGTTGCCAGTTGTTTGATCGCTTTTTGTCCCCATTCGCTAGTTGATAGGCGATCGCTGATGTACTTACCGACGCTCCAGTACAGTTTGATGAGTTCTTGGTTAGCAGTGGCGATGACCTTTTGCTGGGCAGTTTTGATGAGGGTAAGAACTTCAGCAAATTGAGGTTGCAAAGGGTCTGACATTGAGTGATTTTACTGAAAACTTTAATGTTTAATATATCGCAATCTACACTGATCGCTTATGATAAATACATTATCATAGGTATATGTTTGGGAGTTTAAACTATGTCTCTTGCGGAATTACTTCCCTTAGTGGACAATCTGAGTCAGCTAGACAAATTATCACTCTTCAAACTTCTAGCCGCACAAGTCCCAGATGCTGAGTTACAAGTTATCTTTTCTGCATCAGAGTATCCAGTTTCCTCGCCATACGACTCAATAGAAGCTGCAAATATTCTAATGCAGATGATTCGGGATGACCAAAAGGAAGCTACTCATGCTTAGTATGAACTCATGGGGTGCGATCGCTATTACTGTGAGTCGTGAGTTCTAGGCGATCAGAGCGAAACCCAATCTACATTTCTCATGGGGCTTCATCTGGATTATATAAGCCCTCACTGATAGCAAATGCTTTTAGTTCTCGGTAGGCAGCAAGAAAAGATGATCTATTAGCCCAGTTATCCCCTTTTCCTCCAGTATAGTGTTCACCAGGGAAAGGATCTAGAAATGTTCCATGAATATCAATCAGATATTCATCTACAATCGAATTCTTTGTGTAATCCCAATCAATATCAAATACCAGTTCAAAGCAACTAATAAATTCTTGGAGACGCTCTTTTAGTTCTTCATTTTCCATAAATAACCCTAGTTAAAGTTGGTGTCTAACGGCAAAATGCATCGGCAGCAGGTAACTTAGACTCCGTACTAAGAGTTATCATCTGTCCGATGCCGTGAAGTGTTAGGCGGTGGATTCCCAGATCGTTCTACCTGGACTAGCAGAGCCAGGAAACTGCCAACCCATTTGGGTAACAGAGTTGATAACTGCACATATCAGATTGACCGTATGTTTCTGCACCTGCACAATGAATTGTCGATCCATTGCGGTGTCAACAATCAGTTTCTGACGATTTACGAAAAATGGAACCGAAGCACCATCTGTATCTGGTAGTCTCCATGATCCGTGACAAAGAATATTCCGAATTTGTGATGCCTTTCTTAGGTCGCTTAGAAGCTCATCAAGATTTTCTTTTGCAGCATTCGGATTGTCTCTTACCGCCCTTCCATAGGTATCGATCAAATTTCCTAAAGGATCAATGAGAGCACGTTCTAGCTTAGGCAACCACTCGGCATAAGCTTGCTCAATCTCCTCCTCTTCGTATGCTCGCGTTGCTGTGAAGGCGAAGATCGCCTTCCCCAAGACTTCTTCTAGAAATCCGAATGTGGCAACGGCACGCCCTAGGCTTTCCCAGAAGGCAGACTCATGCCCGTGGGTGGGGAACTTATCAGGCAAGCCATGCTGATTTACTTGATATTGTGCTGGCTTTTCGTCGTTCATATCATTTGTTTCATAAGCTGACAGCCCAACTATGTATTATACGGAAAAATTCTGCCTAATCTGACTATAAGGCATATAGGCTGAAAATCAAGTTTCAACCTATATGCTATTACCGCGAGTCGAGATTTCTAGGCGATCGCTTCAAAGATATATTTTCTGTGGGTTTGCTGAAGGCGATCGCTATTACTGTGAGTCGTAATTTTTAGGTGATCGCTTCAACGATATATATTCTATGGGTTTGTTGTAGGCGATCGCTACTGTGAGTCGTGTTTTTTGGGCGATCGCTTTAACGATATATTTTCTGTGGGTTTGCTGAAGGCGATCGCTATTACTGTGAGTCGTGATTTTTAGGCGATCGCACCAACAATCTATCTCCTAAAGGCGATCGCTATTATCGTCAATAGCAATGTCAAAATGAAGCACGTCTTCACGCACACCAAGCTTTGTATAAAGTGCGATCGCAGGGTCATCTTCGATGTCTGCCTGTACGAAAATAACGTAGGATCCTCGCGCTACAGCAATCTTCTTTAATTCTTGGATTAGTGCAGTGGCAATTCCTTCACGTCGATGCTCTGCCGCAACAGCTAGATCGTAAATATAAATTTCACTCCGTTCTTGCTCAAACTTCTGGAGTTCGTAAGCGGCGATACCTCCAACTACCGATCCATTTTTCAACGCTGCAAGTGCGATGAAATAATCGCTACTTAGTAAACGCCTGAGATAGGCATCGCTTGGACGAGACGAGCTATACCTATCAACTTCCTCGAAAGCTTCACCGAAGACAGCCAATAATTCTTCCATAAGTGCTAGGTCTTTGGCGGAAAGCTGGCAAATACTAAATGTAAATGGTTCAGAAGATGTCATTTGGGAAATTACTCCAGATTTTGTGTTAAGTCAATCCTGATCGCATCAACAATCTATCTCCTAAAGGCGATCGCTATTGCTGTGAGTCGGGATTTCTGGGCGATCGCTTCAAAGATATATTTTCTGTGGGTTTGCTGAAGGCGATCGCTATTACTGTGAGTCGTAATTTTTAGGCGATCGCTTCAACGATATATTTTCTATAGGCGATCGCTATTACTGTGAGTCTTGATTCTTAGGCGTAATGATTTTGCTATTGTTCGACAATTTTCTCTGGAACTTCTTCCAAAACTGGATTTGGTTCTGCTTTGGCTGATCTCATCCAGGCGGCAATCATACCAGCGATCGGAATGGCAAGAAAAACGCCCAATAATCCAGCCATTCGTTCGCCAATAAACAGCGATAGAAATAGCAGCACAGGATTTAACTCTAGGACATTGCCCATTACTTTCGGTTGCACTACGTTATCTTGGATTTGACCTAACACGATGCAGGTAATCAACACTCTTAAGGCGATCTCACCTCCTTGGGAGGCTAAAACTAAAAGGGTAACTAGCGTAATTCCCAAGGTGGCCCCAATGCCAGGGATCAAATCGATTAAGCCAAGAACGATCGCCAAAAACAGGGCATAGTTCACCCCCAAAAATGGAAAAATTAGCAAGGTGGAGCCAGAGAGAAACAGCATCAACAGCAGTTGTCCGCGTAAAAATCCGAGAAAACTTTGCTGAAAGGTTTTAGCAAAGCGATCGCGGTAGGCGACTGGCAATAGCCGCAGCGATAATTTCCACAGCTTTTCACCGTCAATCAGCATATACAAGCTGATAACCGCCCAAAAAACCCCGATCAAGACGCTAGAAAAGATACTTTTAACGACTCCTAAACCAGATGCTAAATTCGTTTGGAGCGTTTCTATTACTTGTATAATATCCAAATGCTTGAGGGAATCCAAAAATGGTAAAAGATCTGGCTGGTTCAACGTATTTCTAACCTGGGTTAGCAAACTCTGTCCCTGATTCAGCACTTCCAGACCAATCAGCATGGCCAAACCAAGCAATAAAGTAACTGCCCCGATAAAGGTGACTGTAATTGCCAATTTTCTGGGCATATAAAGCGATAGCCAGACCACAGGATAATTTAGTAGCACCGCAAAGACACTGGCCGCGGTGAAGAGGGCGATCGTAGTGTAGAAATAATTAATCAGCAACACTGTAGCCCAACTACAGCCAAACAGCAGCAGAAAGCGTAGAAGGGCTGAGTTACTAAGGATTTGCCACGGGTTGGAAGATGACTTCTGGCTCATAGTATATGATGTGTGAATAGATTTAAATATCTAAGACTTACCTTCTAGGTTCCCAAAACATCAAATTTCCAAACAATATCTGACCCACCTTTGAAATCCCTTTCATATAAAAACAACAAACCTTCGCAGTTATTTTGTTGCAACTTATAGCTGTCAGCAGTTCGCCATTGTTCGATTAAAGGGGAGAAGTTAATATTTTTCACTCATACCAAAGCTTTAAGTGTGACAGGCGATCGCTTGATTTCGTGAATGAATTGATTGAATACGCTACAAAACGTAACTGAATGAATAGAATCAAACTTAAATAACTCGTTGAGAGAATTTATATTTACCCAAAGTTTCTGCACCCCCATAGCAAAGTTATCGAGATCGCATCAACAATCTATCTCCTAAAGGCGATCGCTATTACTATGAGTCGTGATTTTTAGGCGATCGCTTTAACGATATATTTTCTATAGGTTTGCTGTAGGCGATCGCTACCGTGAGCCGTGTTTTTTGGGCGATCGCACTGGTCAACAGGGAAAATATGGATATAGGTTCGTAAAGCTTTAAGACATTGCGATACAACTCATTCAACCTACACATTACATATACATGATTTCAAACATCCTCATAGCATAATCGTAAAAAGTAGAAAAATGTTTGGCTCATCTAATCGTATTTAATTAGAACTCTAAAAAATGACTGAATATTACTTGCCTGTTTAACGACTAAATTTCTATTCTAAAAAAATCTACAATACTTAGCGATTAGGAATCAAAGATGTTAAATAAAGCCAAAACACTTAATGGATATAGTTTAAATAGCCTCGATGGTGAAATTGGGAAAGTCAAAGAATTCTACTTCGATGATCAGTATTGGACAATTCGTTATTTAGTCGCTGACACAGGAAACTGGCTTACAGGGCGGCAGGTGTTGATCTCTCCCTATGCGCTGGTCGCAGTGATTAAGGAACAACGTGACATCAAGATCACGGCCGACTTTGATATGCGGGTTCAAAACGACTTAGACCGCTTTCATCTGGTGCAAGATGTAGTCGATCGCCTACCGCATTTGGGTAGTAAGGGAGCCTATCTCAAACAGATGATGCAGGACAAGTTGATCGAGCATAAGCATTACATCGACATACATGGCGAAGACTTGCCAGAAATCCGCAACTGGAAGTGGAGTTTGGATGCAACACCAATAGAGAAACAGCTCGCCGTCTTGGGAGGAAAATAATGAATGTCCAAAAACTGATAGAAACCACGAAGATACTTGTTGCTGACAACAAGGGTCTGCTGGCAATGGATGAGAGCAATCCAACCTGTAACAAACGATTCGCAAAGTTAAGCATTCCCCAGACTGAGGAATCCCGACGAGCCTATCGAGAATTGATTATCACCACACCCAGTCTCAATGAATACATTAGTGGCGCGATCCTTTACGATGAAACGATTCGCCAACACAAGAAAGATGGCACTCCCTTTGTTAAAGCCATTACTGATACGGGAATTATTCTCGGTATTAAAGTTGACATTGGGGCTAAGGAGATGGCAGGTCATTCTGGAGAAAAAATTACCGAAGGTCTAGACGGATTGCGCGATCGCCTCAAGGAATATTTTCAAATGGGTGCTCGTTTTGCCAAGTGGCGTGCGGTGATTACTATAGACGATCGCTTTCCCAGCCGAGATTGTATCGAAGCCAACTCGCAAGCATTGGCTCGCTATGCTGCTTTGTGCCAAGAAGTTGGACTAGTTCCCATTGTTGAGCCTGAAGTACTGATGGATGGCGAGCATACTATAGAACGATGCTACAAAGTAACGGAAGAAGTCTTGCATACAGTTTTTAACCACCTTTATACACAACGGGTGATATTGGAAGGAATAATTCTGAAGCCCAACATGATACTTTCGGGATTGAACTGTTCTGCACAAGCATCGGTGGATGAGGTAGCCAATGACACGGTGAACTGTCTTTTGCGAAACGTCCCTGCTGCTGTATCGGGAATTGCATTCTTGTCAGGCGGACAATCCTCTGAGCTAGCCTCGGCTCGTTTGAATGCCATGAATCTAAGATTCAAATCGCGATCGCCTTGGGCTTTGACCTTTTCCTTTGGTCGCGCCATCCAGCAACCAGCGTTAGATATTTGGCAAGGCAAAGAGGCAAATGTAGCAAAGGCTCAACAGGCTCTTTTGCATCGAGCTAAGTGCAATTGGGCAGCGCGTCAGGGCGAATACAAGACTGCGATGGAAGTGTATGACCGATAAACATAGTCACGATGAGATTCATCGAAGATTTAATTCTATCTTTAATTCTGTGGGAAAAATATGTTAGACCTCGATAAAATTGCAGAAATAAATCTGCCTGCCCCTCATGCTTTGATTTACACAGACTGGACAGTGATCGAACCTCACTTCGAGCCAGCACAGTTGCGTGCCAGAGAAACCGTCTTTACGATCGGCAACGGTTATTTAGGGACTCGGGGCAGCTTTGAAGAAGGTTATCCTAAGGCCTTGCCAACTACCTTAATCAGTGGGTTGTATGATGATATACCCTTGGTCTATACCGAGTTAGCCAATTGTCCAGACTGGCTATCAATGGTGGTCACAATCGATGGCGAACGGTTTGGACTAGATAGCGGCGAAATTCTTCAGTACGAAAGACAGTTGGATTTACGACATGGAGTTCTGAGGCGATCGCTACGCTGGCGGAGTCCGATTGGAAATACGGTGGACATAAAGTTTGAACGCTTTGCGAGTTTAGCGGATCAGCAGGTACTAGCATCAATTTGCCATGTTACGCCTGTTGATTTTAGTGGCAAGATCGAAGTGAATTCCAGTATTAATGACTATCCCGACAATCAAGGCTTCGATCACTGGGAGCATCTCGATCGCGGCGATACAGAGCATGGAGTTTGGCTGCAAGTTCGCACCCGCAGTACTGAGATTGAACTCAGCATGGCGGCTAAAATGACAGCGATCGGTATTGCGGCTTCATCGCAAATCAATAGTCCCGACCGTCCTTCCATTAGATTTACCTTTCTGGCTAGACAGGGAGATACCATCACCGTAGAAAAGTTAGTAGCGGTATTTACATCTCAGGAGGTAAAGCAACCAGTTCAATCGGCTCAAGCCAAGTTAGCCGACCTGCCATCCTATGGGGTTCTACTTGCCGCGCATCAGCAGGCTTGGGATAAAGTTTGGGCGCAAAGTGATATCGAGATTGAGGGAGATCTTAAGGCTCAACTGGCGGTGCGCTACAGCATGTTTCAACTTTTTATTGGAGCGTGTGCTGAAGATGCCCCAGTAGCTGACCCAGCATCTCCAAATAACATTCCTGATAGCATTGCTGCTAAAACGTTATCGGGATTAGGTTATCGAGGACATATCTTTTGGGATACAGAAATATTTATTCTGCCCTTCTTTACTTTGACTCAGCCCACGATCGCTCGAAGTTTATTGAGCTACCGTCACGACACCCTCGCTGGAGCAAGGCGCAAAGCCTTTCATAGTGGATATAACGGCGCGATGTTTGCTTGGGAAAGTGCAGCTACAGGAGATGAGATGACTCCCAAATGGTCGATTCAGAGCGATCCCTACGCTGAACCAGTGCGAATCTGGTGCCGAGATCGCGAAATTCATATCAGTGCTGATATCGCTTATGCCGTCTGGCAATACTGGCAAGCAACGGGTGATGATATTTGGATGCGCGACTGTGGTGCCGAAGTTGTAATCGATACTGCGATTTTCTGGCTCAGTCGGGTGGAGTGGAACGATCGGCAAAAACGGTATGAATTATGCAACGCGATCGGAGCCGATGAATACCACGAGCAGGTGAATAATAATGCGTTTACCAATCGGATGGTGCAGTGGCATTTGGAAAAGGCGATCGCTGTTTATGAATGGCTACAGCATAAGTTTCCCGATCGGGCGATCGCACTGGCCCAAGAGCTAAAACTCACACCAGAGCGACTGGCAAGTTTGCACACAACGATGTCTCAGATATACATTCCTTCTACTGCTAATCCAGAACTGATCGAGCAGTTTGATGGATTTTTTCAACTTAAGGATATCAATTTGAGTGACTATGAACCGCGAACGCGATCGATTCAAGCGATTCTAGGCATGGAAGAAACCAATCACACACAGGTACTCAAGCAGCCTGATGTGTTGATGCTCCTCTACCTAATGCGCGATACGCCAGAGTTCTCCTTTGACTCGCTCCAAAAAAACTGGAACTACTACGCTCCCCGCACCGATATCATCTATGGTTCATCCCTTGGGGCCTCTGTTCACTCCATCCTTGCCGCTAACCTAGGTGAAGACAATGCCTATAAATATTTTATGCAGGCAGCCCTAATCGATCTCCAAGATACTTTTGGTAACACAGCCGATGGCATTCATGCGGCTTCGGCAGGCGGTGTTTGGCAATCAGTGGTGTTTGGCTTTGGTGGGATTCAACTTAAGGACGATGGTCCCGTCGCAAAGCCTCACCTCCCCGCCAACTGGACTCGCCTCAAATTCAAACTACACTGGCGCGGCACTTGGCACAATTTTGATTTAACGCCTGACGCTCGCGCACCTGAAATCAAAGGCTTTATCTTCGACTTGGATGGGGTGCTGACAGACACTGCCGAATGGCACTACCGAGCGTGGCAGCGGCTGGCGGATGAGGAAGGACTGCCCTTTGATCGCAATGCAAATGAAGCGTTGCGGGGTGTCTCTCGAAAAGAATCGCTACTGCTCATTGTGGGCAAAAAGCATTATTCAGAATCCGCGCTTCAGGAAATGATGGAGCGCAAAAACCGTTATTATTTGGCATCGCTCCAATCCATTACACCAAAAGATCTGCTACCTGGAAGCGTTGAGCTACTCACTAAAATCAGGAAGGCGGGCCTCAAAATCGCGATTGGCTCTGCCAGCAAAAATGCACGCACTGTAATCGAAAAATTGGGGCTTGCCGATCGTGTGGATGCGATCGCGGATGGTGACAGTGTTGCACCCCCCAAACCCGCTCCTGACCTCTTCCTGTACGCTGCGGCTCAGTTAGGACTCACCCCCGCCCACTGTGTAGTGGTGGAAGATGCTGCCGTTGGCATTGAAGCCGCGATCGCTGCGGGTATGAGGACGATTGGACTTGGTCCTGTTGAACGCTTTGGTGGATCTGCACATCTTGTTCTACCCAATCTAATGGGCGTTCACCTGAGCGATCTCCAAACTCAATTAGGTAAAAGCCTCGCCGAACTCTAGTACAAGGCGGCTGAAGATACAGAAAGCGCGATCGCGATGATGTTTAGGACAAATAGAATTATAAATTTTGGCAAAAAACATGACAGATCGTCAATCTAATAATTTATTCCCAATCGAAAAACTTGACGATTTGATTCGTCCGTTTATTGTGCCACCAGAACGAAAAATTTCTCTTGCCAAAGACTATGACCCTGCTTACAAAGCCGATCGCCTCAAAAAGTCGAACGCTAAAGGTCAATTACAGGAAGGTATTGAGGCGTTAGCAAAATATCAGGATGTTCTCTATGCTCAAAGTACCCATGCGGTGCTAATCATCTTTCAGGCTATGGATGCGGCTGGTAAAGATAGCACGATTAAACATGTGATGTCGGGCATCAATCCTCAAGGATGTCAGGTGCATAGCTTTAAAGCTCCATCTACGGAAGAGTTAAATCATGACTACTTGTGGCGATGTTCTAAGGTTTTACCCGAAAGAGGAAGAATTGGGATTTTTAATCGTTCTTATTACGAAGAAATTTTAGTAACTAGAGTACATCCAGAAATCCTCGAGCAGCGATCGCTCCCTGTTAGTGCGATCGACAATGATATTTGGAAGCGCCGCTTTGAAGAAATCAACAATTATGAGAAGCATCTGGTTAATAACGGGACAATCATCCTCAAGTTTTTCCTTAATGTATCCAAAGAGGAGCAGAAAGAACGTTTTTTAGAACGGATTAATCGCCCTGAAAAGAATTGGAAGTTCTCTGAAAATGATGCAAAAGAGCGTGGCTTTTGGGATGACTATATGAGTGTCTATGAGGATATGTTCAACCACACCAGTACAGAATATGCTCCTTGGTACATTATCCCCGCCGATCGCAAATGGTTTACTCGTCTGGTTGTGGCGGGTATCATTTACACGCAGTTAAAGGAACTGGATCTCAAGTATCCTACGCTCAGTAAAGAGCTACATCAAGAGCTTTTAAATGCGAAGAAAATTCTGGAGAGCCAGAGATAATGATGAGAATTGGTTGGTTTTAGCGATCGCTACTACTATGAGTCGTGATTTCTAGGCGATCGCTTAAAAATTATTGGTCTTTGCGGCGGGACACATTCTGAAGGGAATCCTTTCTACGCTACACCGTCCAATCTTCGGTTATTAAACTCGGAACTTTACTGAAATCCCCAGTATTTCGGGTAAGTAATACCAAGTTGTTAGAAATGGCGATCGCTGCAATTCGCAAGTCCATTGTAGACACACGAACTTTCTGATTTCGCATCTCATCAAATATGGCGATCGCCTTAGCATCAAATGGTAGAACTGGAGCCTTTGCAAAACTGTTGAGAGTTTCTAACAACAGCGCATATCCACGAGCCATATCTGTATTTGTTTGGGCGCGATTGATGAAGCTATGAGCGCCAATTACTTGCTCATGAAAACTAATAACTGATAAAGCAAAGTCAGAGAGCGAATGTTGTGACATCCGCAAAGTTAATCGAATAAACTCTGAACTGGAACGGCGCTGAAGAAAACTGATGTGGTCGGTATCGAGCAAATATTTCACGATTATTTGTCAGTGTCATCAATAGGTTTGTCAGACTGCCGAAAAGCACGTCCATATTCTAGAGATTCAAGAAAAGCTGAGTCGTCAGAGATTGAGCCTACGAGACTATCGAGCCAATTGTCAGAGTTAGGATTACTTTCAAATTTATGTTGAAGATCGAATACTACTTGTTCAAGGTTTATCAAGCGTTGCTCAAATGTTGCTGTGTCTAGCATGGCTGCTCCTAGATTGAAAGTTATTACTCAGT
>NZ_BBJB01000006.1 GCF_016584665.1 Pseudanabaena sp. lw0831 | reverse complement strand
AGCCTATTGAGTGAAAGAGTAGTACAAGATAAAATAGGATAGATGATAAAAAAAGAGGGTAAAAATGCCACCTTACTCACTAGATCTCAGACAAAAGATCGTAGCAACCTATGAAGCAGGAAATACATCCATTAGGAAAGTAGCTAAACAATTTCAAGTGGCTACGAAAACAGTGCAAACACTGCTGAATCAATACCGAGAGACAGGAGAGCTAAACCACAAACCATTAGGGAGTCAAATCGAAAGTCCCCTCGAAGCCCATCGGGAGAAAATCCTCGAAATTGTTTCAGAACATCCAGATTGGACACTATGGCAGTACTGTGAGGAAGTAGCTGAACAAACAGGAGTATCAGTGACCACGGGCAGTATGTGCCGATTTTTCCAGAGGCATAACAGCACGTAAAAAAAAAGACATATCGCAGTGAAAAGGTAAAAAGTGACGCAGTACAGCAGCAAAGATGTGAATTTTGGGAAGCATTGCAGGATGTGAAAGCTGAAGATCTTATTTGTATTGATGAAACGGGAGTATGGCAAGGGATGGAACGCTCTGTGGCAAGAAGTGAGCGTGGCAAAAGAGTATTCAGCCATCGCCCCTTTTACAAAGGTCAGAAATACACAGTCATTGGGGCTATTTCGGTCGATGGTATTGTCTGGCTGAAAACGATTCAGGGTTCAATGAAAGGAGAAGATTTTCTCACCTTTATCAAAGATGACCTAGTACCTAAATTACGTCCTGAGAATAGAGTAATCATGGATAACCTTAACTGCCATAAAGTTGAGGGTGTAGCACAAGCAATTACAGATACAGGAGCTAAGATTTTGTATTTACCCACCTATTCTCCTGATTTTAATCCAATTGAGATGATGTGGTCGGTTCTCAAATATTTTATTAGATTGCTCAGACCTCAGTCTCAAAAACTACTCCAGCATTTAATCAACATTTTCCCTTTTTTGTTAGAAAAGGATTTCTTCAAAAATTGGTTTACTAAGTATTGTTACTGTGCTACTTAATCGCTCAATGGGCTGTATAAAGACAAACTCTTCTTTAATGAACTCAAAAGGGAAATTCAAGTTGCTACTATCTCTCAATCTAAATTGAGATGGCAGATTTGTAAAATCTATTAAAAACTCATCGCTATCCTCTATAGATGGATAAATAAATAAACCTTCTATAAAGTCATCAAATCCTACTTTTGAGATATATAAATTAGGAAT
This sequence comes from Pseudanabaena sp. lw0831, assembly GCF_016584665.1. GTDB lineage: Bacteria > Cyanobacteriota > Cyanobacteriia > Pseudanabaenales > Pseudanabaenaceae > Pseudanabaena. Next base: position 83,203 of record NZ_BBJB01000006.1, on the reverse strand, counting down.
ATTTCTTTCGGGAGCATTAACCTGATTTTTGCAGTTCGATAAATATCCTTTTAATTCATTAAAAACACCTATATATTTCTCGTCTTCAGACTGTATATCCCTGTAATCATTATGTCTTCTATTGAATCGAAAATCATTTGTGGCTTCTATTAGGGAAGAAACTGTACTCTTTTGAGTCTTTGATGGTTTTTTCGTTAGAGATTCTTGCGTTTTTTTTACATAAAAACGGATCTTTTCCAGTACTTTATTGTGGTTTATATTTGAATGTTTTTTTAAGTTGTTTGAAAAAGTTTTAATTGTTTGGTGAGATGCTTGTTCGACTATGCTATCAGATATATATTGTTCCGCATTACGAGCAATTTGACGCATATATATTTTAAAAACTTCAGAAATTGAAGTTGCTAAATCAGTATTATTCTCTTTCTCACTAGAAGTGGACAATTCCTCTAGCGATTCTTTGTTACAAACATGGTCAACAATTGCCTTTACTTGAGAAAAAACAACGACTTTTATTTGATTATTCATGTCAAGCTATATTTATTTCTATAATTGAACAATTGTAATGTAATTCATTTTGCAAATGAACACCAATCAGAAGACCTCTTACTGATCTTATATCTATCCCATGTGAACTTAATACTTCACGAGACAATTCTTCTAAGTATGCTTTCCCTAAATTATTGTCTCGCCAGTTATATCTATCGATGAGCGCTGTTCCTTTTGCTTCCACTAAATAAGTTGTATTGTCAGCAGACATAATTATATCAACACCATCTTGGCATGGTCGAGAAAGCTTTCTGCATCCGTAAACTCTTTGAGCTATAAATCCTGCTATACCTTCGCCAATGGCAGAGATAGCACTTTTGTTTTGAGTCATTCTGCGATCTGTAACTGCTCGATAAAAAAGAGGAGGATAGCCAATCTCTGTAAATGCTCGCCTAGCATATGAGAAAAAATATCTCATATCATCAATTGGGCGATACACAGCCTGTTCAGAATATTTTTCAATCATCCTCCTTAAAGTAAACTCATCAATTTGTAGGCTACTATTTGGAATTATTGATAATGATTGCCAACCAGTAGATTTATTTTTAATTGCATCTTCAAATTGCTGCTGAAAAATATTGCGTTTACTTAAAGCAACTGATGACAAATCTTTATTAAGATTTAAGACTTTTCTTTCTAATTCTATTGTTATTGTTGCCATGTTTACGAGTTTTTTAAAATGTTAACGGACTTAATTCGTGGATCTATGGGCTGTAATTTGTAATTCACTTGCCAGCATCCTCGTAGAATTTAAGCCATTGTTTAGTATCTTACCTTTAGGCGATCGCATATCCCGTATATTTCCTCAAATAGTCAGGCTGTAAGCCAATCACAATATCTTCTTTGGGGACTCCTTTGGCGACAAGAGCTTCGGCAATATCGATTTCTGTATTGTTGGCTTGAATCCAGATTTTCCCTGCTTGAATGTCAAGGTGCATGGAGCAACCATAGATACGTTTGTCTTGATTCCAACCAATTGCTAGTACTTGATAGCGATCCTGTTCGTTATCAAATAGAGTTTGCATTTCGATTTCGCTGTATGAGGGTTTATAAGAGGCATGTTGGTTGAGAATTTGTTTGATGATAGTGCGATAATTTTGGATTTTCTCTAGATTTTCCATGTGACAATTACCTCATTTTTTGTGTCATAAACTAAAATATCAATCTGGCATTCTTGGATTACCATGCGTGGAAACTCTTTTTTGAAGAAGGTTTCATAGGAAGTATTGGGAATTGCTAGAAATAGTTTACGGTCTGGATAAGCTGCTTTTAGACCTATTCTATAATTAATAAATTGTCCGACAGCTAAATGAAAGTCGCTGACAGATGAGTTCCCAATGAAGCTTTTAATTTCTACGGCAATTTTCTCATTGTTGCGTTCGGCGGCGATAAATCTTTCTGCACCAAGATCAATATAAAGTTCAGAATCTCCTACTTTTAATGAAAATGGATCATCGGTAATACACCAACCATCTTTAATTAGTGCATTTTTAACTGCATCATGAAATAAATCTCTTGCCATTTTATTCTAATTGTAATGATCATGACTTTACCAAAAAAATAGGGGCTCGCATTGCGAGTCCCTATTTTTAGGCGTATTTTGCGGTGTAGCTGCGGGCGATCGCATCGCATCTTTCATTATCAGGATCGCCAGAATGTCCTTCTACCCAATGCCATCGGATATTAGATGAATTTAGAGGATCGAGTTGTTGCCAAAATTCTTGATTTTTGACTGGCTTATTGTCCTTGGTTTTCCAACCATTCTTTTTCCACCCCTTAATCCATTTGGTAATACCATCTAGAACATATTTGCTATCGGTATAGAGATCGACAGGAGTGGATTGTTTGTGAGATGCCAAAAATTCTAAGGCTGCGATCGCGCCTTGTAGTTCCATTTGATTATTCGTAGTTTCACGAATGCCGCCACCGAGTTCTTTGATACTGCCATCGGAGAAATGGATGACTACACCCCAACCTCCAGGACCTGGATTTTTAGAACAGGCTCCGTCGGTGTGGATGCTGATGATTTTGGATTCGGTGGAATTGGTGATTGGTGATTGGGATTCGGCGATTGGTGATTGAGGGAGAGATATGGGTTCTAGAGTTGATTCTAATTTTGTTTTTGTGGAGGTGACTTGAGAGCGCGATCGCATAATTTCTACGGCAACAGAACCCAGAAAATTGGGAATTGGCGGTTGCTTGATCACTCGTACTTCGACCTGTGCGATTTTTTCGTCTTCGAGCAAGCTGTCTGCGATCGCGCCAACCAATCTCTCGATTAGCTTGGATTTTTGGGTCTGAATTAGATTTTCAATCTTGCGAATGCACGAAACATAATTAACCGTATCTTCAATTTCGTCATTATGGCTAGCCTTCTCAAAATCGACCCATAGGGTAGCATCCACTTCAAACCATTGTCCTAATATATTTTCTTCGGGCAGATATCCCACATATCCATATGCCCTTACGCCTTTTAAATAAATTTTGCTTGTCATCTGATTGAGTAATGCTAGTTGAAATTGCTAAGTCTGTGCTTCAGCAGACTATAGAATACTTCTAAGTTAACCCGTTTCCAAGGGTTTGAGCTTTTAGCCCGCACTTGAGTGCAGGGCTACTTCACTATAAATGCCAAGGTACTTATTGAGGTGGCATTTCTAGGGCGATCGCCCCTAATTTGCCCTTACGGAAATCATACAAAATTAGCCTTGCAACCTTATCTAAATCGCCTTGAAATTTATTTAAAGCTGCAACTTCATGAATATACTCAATCCCTGAAGTTACCGTCGCAGGATCGATGACGTAACGGCTGCTTAACTTAGCATTGAGCTTAATCAACAAATCTACTGCTTCCGCAGCCACCAAGACATTGTCGTAGGCAGCCTGACCGATATCATCACAAATAGCAAGTTTCATCGCCGCATCTTGGTCATGGAGCAGAGGTGGAATTACCCCAGGGGTATCTAACAACTCGATCTGATCGGAAATCCTAATCCAGCGCAACTGGCGGGTTACTCCCGCTTTATTGGAACTCGCCACCACCCTTTTCTTAAGCAACCGATTAATCAGCGCCGATTTGCCAACATTGGGGAACCCGACTACAACAGCCCGTACAGGACGCGGCAACATGCCTCGACCGTGCCGCCGTTCGTTTACTTTCTCGCCTGCGACTTGAGCCGCCTTGAGCAAATCCACCATGCCTTTGCCAGCCTGAGCATCGGTGAAATATGCCATGCGATCTTGCTCGGTAAACCAGCGCATCCACTGCGTTTTTACGTTCGAGGTGATGGCATCAATGCGATTGCATACCAAAATGTGCGACTTTCCCTCCACCCATTTTTCAATTTTGGGGTGTTTACTAGACATTAAAATGCGCGAATCACGCACCTCAATAACCACATCAACCAATTTTAGTTGTTCTAACAACTGCTTTTCAGCTTTGGCGATATGACCTGGATACCACTGAATTGGGCTTGCCATAGGAAAAAATACGGAGAGAAAGTATCTTTAACTATATACTGTTGCTAAGATATTAAGAAATATTAAGATATACTTTTAATTTACAGTTAATAAAAATCATGATTAATCACACTCTACGGAGATTTGTTCAGAGATTTAGCTCGATCGCGATCGCCATAATGCTGCCCTTAGCGATCGCCTTTACGCACATTCCTGCGGCTCACGCTTTTGATGCACCAGAGCTATTGCCCGAAAAATATACAAATGTAATTGATTTAGGACGATTTTTAACTGAGTCTGAAGAGTTAGCACTTGATCAAAAGTTAACTAGATTTGAAGAACAAACAGGCTGGAAATTGCGGGTTCTTACCCAAGTCGATCGCACCCCAGGTCGGGCAGTTAAGGAGTTTTGGGGGCTAGACGAGAGTAGCGTCATGCTTGTTGCTGATGGGCGTGGACGTAACTTACTAAACTTTAGCGTCGGTGATGCGGTGTATCCATTGCTATCACGCAGCTTCTGGATTGAGTTGCAGTCACGTTATGGTAATCAGTTCTATGTGCGTGAGCAGGGGTACGATCAATCGATTTTGTCGGCTATTGATGCGATCGCGACTTGTCTCGATCAAGATGGATGTGCAGTGGTCCCAGGGATTCCGCAAGAGCAATGGATTCTGACGCTGATTACTTCTATTGTCGGTGGCGTGATATTTGGGTTTGCTGGTCATCCTCGGAAGGAAGGCGAAATCTTTGCTTGGAAATGGGCGCTAATTTTTACACCACTTTGGGGAATGTTGTTTATCTCCTTTGGTTTAGGCCCTGTCCTAGTTCGCACGAGTGAATGGATTCCCATTGTCCGCAATGTGGCAGGTTTTATTGGTGGTGCAGTGATTGCTTATTTAATTCCTTCACCCCAAAAAGTAACCCCATCAACCGAAACAAGGTAAATACAGCGCTTTACGCGGAACCAAAATTTTGTAATTGAAATAAATAGGGGGCTATAGCCCCCTATTTATTTCAATTACTGAGCCTGTAACTTCGCATCGATCGCTTTGGCAATGCGATCGCTTGCCTCTTCAAGATGGGCTTTAGTATAGGTGTCAAGCTTGTCGCCGCGATCGCGCAATACACTCGTAAGGCGATCGCGCAGTTGGCGGAGTTGATGCCATGCGAGGGTTCTAGCATCTTCGGGCGGATTGCTGGTTTGTATCCCAACTACAAAATCAAGGAAATTATCGATTTTGTCTAAGGAGAGTCGATTGCGTAGAGCTAGATTAACTAATAGATTCATATGTTGACGCTGAAGTGAACGGCGCAGACTGGAAACTTGAGTTAAGTCATTAGGTGGTTGCAGAACTTCTGTCCAAATACCTTGCAGTAGAGTATCAAATAGCTCAGGCAATGTCAGGGCTTGACCAGCAGTAGTTTTCAATTCGGTATCACGCATCCTTTGTAAGCGTTCTGAAGATAGTAAATCGCTCAAGACAAAGGTTTGTAATGATAAAATGCGATCGTGAATTGGATAGTCTAGAGAAGAGAAATCAGGTGAAGCGCCCCAGTGATACCAACGAGATGGAGCCAGTTTATTCAGCAGATCTGGAGAAAACTTGAGAGCATCAGCGGCAAATAGATTTTTTTGAATTGTAGCGATCGCTTCACGTTGCTTCGCGACAGGAATTGGCTCAAATGGTAATCGCCCGATCGCATCACCAGAACGATAACGGTTAAAAGATTGTCCACCAACGTAGGAAACTAAGGTAAACAAATTAGAGGCATAATGCCCAAAGACTTGATTGAAGGCGATTTTGGTGTCATTAAAACTTTCTCCTTTGCCTGGATAACGCTTCTCGATGCGATTCCACATGACGCGGGAATTATCAAATTGCCACTGCGCATAAGTAACTGAATCGTTGCTCAAGTCATGGGTTTGAATCATGGGATCGAGTCCAGCAAATGCATCTTCATCGGGGGCATAGGCTAGCTCTGGCTGAGGTGCAAGCTTAGCAATTTTTTCTAGCTCTTTGAGTTCTCCAGCAGGAATAATCGCATTGATTGGGGTATATCCATAGGCGATCGCCCATTCATCATATGCACCAACTTTACTAGTGAAGAAATCACCTTGCTTTGTCCCCTGTGGTGCAATATTTACACCGTTGTAATCCATTACGGAAGATACTAAACCCCGTTTACGAGTAATTTCAGTATTATTCAATTCCGCAGGCGAGAGCATCGCGCTACCATGAAAGTTATGCCGCAAACCCAAGGTATGCCCAACTTCATGAGCCGTGACTTCACGCACGAATTGATTAACATAATCCTTCATGCGATCGCTACTCGGCAATACATTCTCAAACAGAGATAAAGACATTGCGCCTAATTTAAATTGCTCCACCGATTCCATGCCGTAGCACAAATCATTGGCGCTAGACATAAACAAGTTGTTATTGAAATTATTGGTAATCGGTTGTTTTCTGAGCAATGCGATCGCTTGTTTGTCATAGCGTATCCGCCGCGCATCCATGCCGTAGCTACATAGATTCGGATTACCAGTCAACCGCGATAAAAAAGACAAATTTTGCCAATTATTTTGCTGAGCAACACTACCATAATTTTGCTTGATCGCTCGAATCAAATTACTGTCGATAATAATATCAGCATCCAGAATCTGCCCTGTTAAAGGATTAGTACGAGATGGCCCCATCGCAAAGAAACCATCAATCGAGTTAAACCAACGAATCGTGTTATAGCGCACATCGGCTGGGTTCCAATCAGCGCGATCGGGCATTTGTTTCACTGCGATCGCATCTTTAAACCCAATCTTCTCAAAGGCCCGATTCCACATTAACGCGCCTTCACGCACGGCACTGCGATATTCTAAAGGAACTGTATTTTCAATCCAAAAGGTGATCGGTTGTTTGGGTGGAGAAAGTAAATCATTGGGATTTTGCTTTTCTAAATGCCAACGGTTGATATAGCGTACAAATGGAGTTTTGCCAGAATTTTTAGAAAAGTCTTGATAGGCGGTGACAAAATAGCCAACTCGCTCATCAGCAAGGCGAGGACGATAGCCATTTTGGGTCGGGAGTTGAGATAGGCTATAACGGACTTTGAGCGTAAAAGCGCTGCTATCGGACAAAGTACTTAGGTCAGGAGGGCTAAACTCCGATCTTGGCATTGCTGCTCCCATGAAACTAAATACCGATTCCAATTCAATATTTTGAGGAAATGCTTCCGCATTACTGATATAAGATTTACTGGGGTCGGCGGTGAAGGGAGCACCAAGCTGTGCAGCCAAGGTTTTACTTAAATTTGGTAAAACATCACTCAAGATCAAAGGATCTAAATCAACTAAAAAAGATTTGTTTTTAGGATGAATGCTCCGAATTGGCAGTGATATCAAAATCGAGTCACTAAAGGATTGACTAAGCGATCGCTCTTGGGGATCACCTAGCTGAGCGCGAAAGTTGGTGTTGGGAACCACAAATTGCAAATTATTGTTTAAGCGACGAAGGGTGAACATTAAGTCACGTAGAGGAACCCCACGATAGAGACCTCGTTCACCTAGCCCAGATTCAAGAGTCATTACCGCCAAAAAGTTGCGATTAAGTTGTTCGGGTTGAATTTCGGCAAAGGTCTTGCCTGTTTCTTGATGGCGATAGAGTGTAAATAGCCCCGTTAGTTTTTGATGATCTTTGATTAAATCGTCAAATGGTTGTAGTTCGGTTTGCCCTTGCATGTTGAAAGGTAGCAGGGGAATATTTTGAATAAAAGGAGTTTGCGCATAAATGGGAGAAAGTCTCTCGACAAGTGGATGAGAAATTAGAACAAGAAAAAAACTAAGGCAAATTACTATCCAAAATCGAATTCTCTTCATTTCTGCGCCTATGACATGAGTTTTGTTAAAACAGCCTACCCACTGTAGTTACAGTTGTCAGCAATGAGTCTAAATATTTTGTAGAAATCTAACAAGTCCCTTACCGAGAGATGAATTCAGGGCTTTGATCCGAATTCATTTCTTGGCAAGGGATGTAAAGTTCTGTAATGTTTATTTTTTTAAAATTAATCCCAAAACCAATAAAATTGCCCCGATCACTAAGCAAGCAACCATGCCATATAAATACCATTTGGCAGCATTTGCCGTAGACTTGGCAAGTTCCTCTTCACTCTTGAGGGAAATAATAAACTTTTTGTCAGCTTGGATCGGCTTGCGGAGAGTGACTTGACCACCCTCATCGGCCGCTGTACCAATTACTAACACTTCGCGATCGCAGGGCAAGATCGACTCCGTATAACGATAACCAATCGTGCGTCTACCATCCATACCCGCACCGAGCAATAAATTAAACCCGCCAAAAGATATTGAAGAACCGCTTGAATTCTCTTGTCGAAACTCATTTAATACTTGCACAGTATCAATATTGCCACCATCAGGATTAACCACAAGTTCGCCAGAATTATCTCGCAAAGTAAATGGAATTGCTTGACTATTACTTGACACGGTTTCTGAACCCCGACGAGTTTCGGTGCGGGTTTTGTTTTCACTATCGCGAGTTGTCTGCTGCTCCTCATATTCCCTGACCACTTTCATGGTGTAATGCACACAGGGTTCTTGCTTAAGCTCCGAAATTAAAGGGCGATCGCTACGAATAATACCGCGCACCTTCACATATTCTCGTAAATTTCCACTACCAATCTCTCCCGCAATTTCACTAGCAATACGTTGCAACTCCGCAACTGTTGAGGCTGTTGCTAGCCTAATACTTTGTAGTTTCGTACTGTAATTCTTTTGGACAAAAAACAGAATGATACCGATTACGATCAGGATGCCACCAAAGATTGCCATAGTTTTTGCAGTATGTATAAGCTTTTGCTATCGCTTAAAATTAACATGAGTTAACCTTGAGGGAGAACTCAGTTTTCTAAATTACGAATTACGAATTACGAATTATGGTCACCATACCTGCTAGTAGTCTTGATATCCAAGTCGCGATCGCCAATCAACGTGCTTTTTTTGCCACTGGTAAAACCAAGGACTATAATTTTCGGGTTGCTCAACTCAATAAACTTTCACAACTGATTAAAGACAATGAACAGCTAATTCTTGATGCTGTTTATGCCGATCTACGTAAACCTGCGATCGAGGCTTTTGGTAGTGAAATTTTAGTTACCCTCTCAGAAATTAAATTTGTTCTCAAAAATCTTAAAGCTTGGATGAAGCCCCAAAAAGTGGGAACTCCTATAAATTTATTTCCTAGTTCTAGTTATATCTATACTGAACCCTTAGGCGTAGTGTTGATCGTTGCACCTTGGAACTATCCTTTTGCCCTGACAATCCAACCTTTAATTGGGGCGATCGCCGCAGGCAATTGTTCGATACTTAAGCCTTCAGAGCATACGCCTCATACTTCCAATGCGATCGCTAAAATCATTAACAACAACTTCGATCCCAATTTTATCACTGCGATTGAAGGTGGTATCGAGACGAATCAAGCTTTACTTGCCGAAAAATTTGACCATATCTTCTTTACTGGTGGAACTGCGATCGGTAAAATCGTCATGGAGGCTGCGGCAAAGCATCTAACTCCTGTCACCCTAGAACTCGGTGGCAAAAGCCCCTGCATTGTCGATGAAACCTGTAATTTAGAAATTACTGCGAAGCGGATTATCTGGGGTAAGTTCTATAATGCTGGACAGACATGTGTTGCTCCTGATTATCTATTGGTTCAGAAAAATATTAAGACTGTACTAATAGAGAAGTTAGTCACCCATGTCAAGACCTTCTTCGGTGAAAATCCTCAACAAAGCCCAGATTTTGCCCGTATTGTCAACGATCACCAATTTGATCGTCTCATCAGTTTGCTCAATGAAGGCAAAGTGCTAATTGGTGGAAACAGCGATAAAAGCGATCGCTTTATTGCGCCCACCCTCATCGATCAAGTTTCACCTAACTCGAAAATTATGGCAGAGGAAATCTTTGGTCCAATTTTGCCGATTTTGGAATATGACCAACTTTCAGATGCGATCGCTTTTGTCAATGCTCAACCTAAACCTCTAGCCCTATATTTCTTCTCCAGCAATAAACAAAATCAAGAGCGCATTCTCCAAGAGATTTCCTACGGTGGAGGTTGTTTCAACGACATGATCCTGCACTTAAGCAATCCAGAACTTCCCTTTGGTGGTGTCGGGCATAGTGGTATGGGGAACTATCACGGCAAGGCAAGTTTTGATACTTTCTCCCATCGTAAGAGTGTACTCAAAAATTCTTTCCGCTTCGATCTCAAGTGGCGCTATCCGCCTTATAAAATGACTCTTGACACCTTGAAGAAATTCATCAACTAGTTTGTCAAAAGAACCAATTTATAAGGCTTTTGATAAAGCAGCTTTCGTCGAGACAATCAATATTCCATCGTAAGGGTAATTCATGAATTGCCCTTGCATTTCGTTTTTTGTGTAAGTCCTATTATAATTAATGAAAGATTTCCAAAAAATATAGGTTGATTTATTGATGACCGATAAACAGGATCTTTCAGAACAGGATATTTGTACGCAATATATTTTGCCTGCTTTGTTGCTTGCGGGGTGGGATATTCGTAGGCAAGTGCGCGAACAGGTCTATTTTACGGATGGTCGGATTTATGTGCAGGGGGAAAAGACGAAACGAGGTGAGGCAAAAAAGGCGGATTATGTGTTGTATTACAAGCCGAATATCCCGATCGCTATAATCGAAGCCAAGAAAAATACGTTTCCTGTTGGCGCAGGGATGCAGCAGGCTTTGGACTATGCCGATATTTTAGATTTGCCTGTGGCAATTAGCTCGAATGGTGATGGATTTTTGGAGCATGATAAATCTGGCTTTGCAGAAGTAATTGAACGAGAGTTGAGTCTGGATAATTTTCCCAGTCCTGACGAGCTTTGGCAGAAGTACAAGAAGTTTAAGGGAATTGAAACGCCTGAAGCGGAACAGATTGCAAGTTTTGATTATTTCTTTGATTCCAAAGGGCGGCAACCTCGCTATTATCAGCAGATTGCGATTAATCGCACGGTGGAGGCGATCGCTAAGGGACAGGATCGTTTATTGCTGGTGATGGCGACGGGTTCGGGCAAAACTTACACCGCTTTTCAAATTATTCATCGGTTATGGAAAAATGGCGCTAAGAAACGAATTTTGTTTTTAGCCGATCGCACTTCGCTCATCAGTCAGACTAAGCGCGGTGATTTTAAGCATTTTAAAAACAAAATGACGGTGATTAAAAACAAGAATATTGATACTGCCTTTGAGATTTATTTGGCTCTGTATCAGGGTTTAGTCAATTATGAAGATGATATTTTGGATGCTTATCGTGAGTTTAGTCCCGACTTTTTTGATTTGATCGTGATTGATGAATGTCATCGTGGTAGTGCTGCGGAAGATAGTAAATGGCGAGAGATTTTAGAATATTTCAGTTCAGCTACCCATGTGGGTTTGACGGCTACGCCCAAGGAAACGAAAGAGATTTCTAATATTGAGTATTTTGGCGATCCGATCTATACCTATTCGCTGAAGCAGGGGATTGATGATGGTTTTCTAGCTCCTTACAAGGTGATTCGGGTTGGTTTAAATGTGGATTTGGAGGGATATCGTCCAGAGGTGGGTAAGCGCGATAAGTCTGGTAACTTTATTGACGATCGCTTGTATAACCTCAAGGATTTTGATCGTAATTTGGTGATTGACGATCGCACAAAGGCGGTGGCGAAGAGGGTGATGGAATATTTGCGAAAGACGGATGTTTATGCGAAGACGATTGTTTTTTGTGTGGATACGGAACATGCGGAGAGAATGCGTCAGGCTATTTCTAATGAAGCAGGCGATCTGGTGCGAGAGAACTATAAATATGTGATGCGAATTACGGGTGAGGATAAGCTGGGCAAGTTGGAATTGGATAATTTCATCAATCCAGAAGAACGTTATCCAGTAATTGCCACGACTTCTAAATTGATGACGACTGGTGTGGATGCTCAGACTTGCAAGCTAATTGTGTTGGATTCTAATATCCAGTCAACGACTGAGTTTAAGCAGATTATTGGGCGGGGGACAAGGATTAATGAGCAGTTTGATAAACGCTATTTTACGATTATGGATTTTCGGAATGTGACTGATCAATTTAGCGATCGCAGTTTTGATGGCGATCCTGTGATGATTAAGGAGGTGCGTGAGGGTGTGGCGTTTACGGATGAGGATATTAGCGGAAATCCTACGGATAGAGTTATCGATCAAGCAACGGGTGAGGTTTTGAATTTTGGGACGGATGCTCAAGCTGTGCCATATACACCAACGATTATTAGTGGTGGGGCTGTGGTTTCTGAACACCGTGATAAGGTCTATATTACGGGTGTGAATGTGGAAATTCTCAATGAGAGAATTCAGTATTTAAACGACAATGGGGACTTGGTGACGGCAAGCTTAAAGGACTATACCAAACAGAATTTGCTGCGAAAATTTAGCAGTTTGGATGATTTCTTGAGTAGCTGGGATGATGCGGATAAGAAGAGTGCTTTGATTGCGGAATTATCAGATCAGGGAATTGTCTTGGAGGATTTACAAAAATCTATTCAGAAGGATTTGGATCTGTTTGATTTGATTTGTTATGTGGCTTGGGGACAGCCGCCTTTGACGCGCAAGGAACGGGCGGATAATGTGCGTAAGCGTAATTGTTTTGCTAAGTATGGGGTAGCGGTGCGATCGGTTTTAGATACTTTGTTAGAGAAGTATGCGACGGATGGGATTGAGAATATTGAGGAGCTTTCGGTTTTAAAGTTAGAATCCTTTAAGAAATATGGCGCACCGAAACAGATTATCGATTTATTTGGTGGTAAGTCTCGATATATTGAGGTTTTACGAGAATTGAAGACTGAGTTGTATCAAGCCGCTTAATTTGATTTATGCTTTTTGTAAGGGCAATTCATGAATTGCCCTTACAAAAATATGTTCATGTGATAATGGATAAGAAAAGGGATCTTAAACAAATTGATGCGATCGCTAAAGAATTTGATATGTCACCACCAGCTATAAATAAGCCAAGTATTGAAAAAATTATTCCTGTTATTACCCAGCCGATGATCGGTGAAACTTGCCATAAAGTTTCGTTTAGCTATGGTGATGAGTTAGATTTACATTTTGGTGAAATGACTCCTTATGATCATCCTAAATTAGCGCATTTACTAAAGGGTAGTTGGCGTTTTGGGGCGAGAGCTACACCTTGGACGGTGAAGCATCAGGGGCAGATTTTGGTGGTGACTGCGGAAGCGGATACGGATGAACAGACTGCGATCGCTAAGGAAATTGTCAAGCAATTAGAGCAGAAGAAATTACTCGATCTGACGATTGAAGCGGATACGATTCGGTTAACTTTGAGTTTTGAGGATGATTATCAGTTAATTTTAGATCCCGATTTAGATGATGATTCAGGGCTTGCTCATTGGGAGCTATTTATGCCAACTGAGCAGGTTTTGGCGGTGGGTCCTGGTTATTTTTGGTCTTGTAAATCTATTTATGAACGATAATTGGAGTTAATCAAATAACTTTGGAGGAATTAGGTCATGCAACAGGTACAACAGTTACACCAAGATATTGATAGTTTGCCCAATGAAGCTCAGGGGCTATTATTTGATTTTGTCCAAATTCTGAAAAAACGCTATTTGGTATCTGCACAAAATTTATCGTCAACTATACAAAAAGATGTTTCTCAAGATCCTTTGGTTGGCTTATTAGCGGGTTCTCCCAATTTGGCGATAGAGTCCGAAGAAATTTTGGAAGCAGAAATTACAGCTAAATCAGTTTGGTCATGCAAAGAGTAGCGCTTTTACCGTAAAGTGATTAATCCAGCAGTGCGATCAAATGACTATGAAAAATGTCGGCGGTAATATTAAATCTCTGCGTAATTTTATGCGGAAAGATGCGGGTGTGTCGGGGGATGGTCAACGCATTGAGCAGTTAGGCTGGTTGTTGTTCTTGAAAATCCTTGATGCTAGCGATCGCGAATTAGAGCTACTCAAGGATGATTTTGTGTCGGTGGTTCCTGAGCCTTTGCGTTGGGCTAGTTGGGCGGCGGATAAAGAGGGGATGACAGGGGACGCATTGCAGAAATTTATCGATCAGGATTTATTTCCGACTTTAAGAAATCTCGATCTGAGTACGGGCAATCAGAGGGCGCGGATTGTGCGGGAGATTTTTGAGGGTACGAATAATTACATGAAAAATGGGACGATTATTCGGCAGGTGTTGAATAGTCTGAATGAGATTGATTTTGAGAATTCGGAAGATCGGCATTTATTTGGGGATATTTATGAGACTATTTTGCAAGAACTGCAATCGGCTGGGGCTTATGGGGAGTTTTATACGCCGCGTGCGCTGACGGAGTTTATGACGGAGATGGTGAATCCGCAGTTGGGTGAGAAGGTTCTCGATCCTGCTTGTGGGACGGGTGGTTTTTTGACCTGTGCGATTAATCATTTGCGATCGCAGGGTATCGATCAGGTGAAGGATCTGGAAACCTTGGAGCAGACGATTAGGGGGATGGAGTTTAAGCCGTTGCCGTTTATGTTGGCGGTGACGAATTTGTTTTTGCATGAGATTGAGGTTCCGAATATTGAGTATACGGATAGTCTGAATCGGGAATATACGAGTATTACTGAGGCGGATCGGGTGGATGTGATCCTTGCTAATCCGCCATTTGGGGCTTCGGTGACGGATGGGGTGCAGGATAATTTTCCGTTGAGTTATCGGACTACGGAGAGTGCGGATTTGTTTTTGTTGTTGATGGTGCGCTATTTGCGCGATCGCGGTCGTGCGGCGATCGTGTTGCCTGATGGCTCTCTAACGGGTGATGGGGTGAAGGCGAGGATTCGTCAGCATTTGTTGGAGTCTTGTAATCTACATACGATTGTGCGTTTACCAAATTCTGTGTTTCAGCCTTATGCTTCGGTGGCGACTAATTTGTTGTTCTTTACGAAGGGTAAGCGGACTGAGGATATTTGGTATTGGGAGCATCGTTTGCCTGATGGGGTGAAGGCGTATTCTAAGACGAAGCCGATTGTGAAGGGTGAGTTTCAGTCGTTGCGTGATTGGTGGGGAAGGCGTGAGGAGGGTGAGCAGGCTTGGCGGGTGAGTTTTGCGGATTTGGAGAAGAATGGATTTAATCTAGATGTGAAAAATCCTCATGTTATGGAAGTGGAACGGGGTTATAGTTCTGTTGAGTTGTTGGGAATGTTGCATGATTCTCTCAAAGCGAGTGATGAACTTTTAAATTTTGTAATGGATCGTGTACATCATGGATAATTGGGAGAAAGTTTTTTTTAATAATATTCCAGCATATTTATTGATAATAAATGCCTCGTTATCAATTCAATTTGAATCAACCCCATTAAAGAAATATGTAAAACTTCTCGGAGGATATGCTTTTAAAAGCTCTGAATATCAAAAAACTGGTATTCCGATTATCAGAATCTCTGATTTTCAAAATGAAAAAATTGTTTTAAAAAAAGCTATTTGCTACAATGAGTCGGAAGAATTTGAAAGATATGAACTAAACTCTGGAGATATCATAATTGCTCTGACTGGTGGAACTATTGGTAAATTAGCTATTGTTCAAAGTGGACTAGGGAAATTATATCTCAATCAAAGAGTTGCAAAATTTCAAGTATTAGACACAAGTAAGATAGCTAATGAATATGTTTACTGGGTAGCTCGTGGGGTTCAGGACAATGTGAAGAAACTAGCATGGGGAGGAGCACAACCAAATGTTAGTTCTAAACAAGTTGAGGAAATGAATTTTCCTATTCCTGACATAGAAACTCAATTTAATATAATTGAATTTATCAATGACTTAAAGAATGGAAAATTAAAAACAAAAATATATTTCTCTCAATCAGTAGAAGCAAAAATCTTAAAACTCCAAGAAACAACTTTAAAAATTTTTGATTTTTCGTCTGAGCAAGAAAAGCAATCAGACATAATTTCTAAGTTGAAACAGGCGATTTTGCAGGAGGCGATCGCAGGTCATCTCACTGCAGAATGGCGCACCCAAAGCCCAATGCAAAAGGGAAATCCAGACACCGATGCCGCCGCCCTCCTCGCCAAAATCAAAGCCGAAAAACAACAGGCGATCGCTGATGGCAAACTCAAAAAAGAAAACCCTCTCGCTGAAATAGCGATCGATGAAATTCCATTTTCTATTCCTGATAATTGGGTTTGGTGTCGTTTGGAAGAAGTTGTAAAAATAGCAGAAGCGGGAAAAAGCTTTTTATGTAAAGATGGTGAGACTCGTAATCGAGATTGGGGAATCATAAAAACCAGTGCAATTACTTCTGGAATTTTCGTTGAATCAGAAAACAAACTTTATTCAGAATCTGTACCAGAAGAAATTAAATATAAAATTGAAATTGGAGATTTAATTTTCTGTCGTGCTAGTGGTAGTAAAGGTTTAGCTGGTTTATGTTGTTTAGTAGAATCTTTAAGCTTAAATTTATTGTTAAGTGACAAAACTATTCGTGTAAAGCTAAGTGATTTAGTTTTACCTGAGATTCTTAATCTTTACAATAAATCTGATTCCAGTAGAAAGTATCGAATATCACTCTCTACCCAGAAAAGCACATCAATGAATAACATAACTCGTGGTGAATTGCTGGGTGAACCTTTTCCCCTTCCTCCTCTTGCCGAACAAAAAGCAATAATGGAAAAAGTCGATAAATTAATGAACATCATCGACCAACTAGAACAACAAATCAAACACCGCAAACAACTCGCCGAAAACCTCATGCAAACCGTCCTCCGAGAAGCCTTTGAATAGAATTTCAGCAATTCATATTCTTAATTTAGGACATATATCAAACGCCAACTGCGATCGATAAAAACAAACATCAAACTCCAAGAAAAAGTTTAACTGCCCTAAAATAAGCGGCGGATCGTTAGATTTGACCCAAGCAAAAGCCAAAAGAGTCGGCGGAAAATCGCTAACTTGTCCCATAACAGCCAAGCCTCTTGCTTCCACAGGCGCAAGATTACCTGATAACGGAATTGAAAGACTCTGCTCTTCCCAAACTGCTCCCAACTCTAACCCAACGTCATAGGGTAATACATTCAGACTCGAACCCGTATCCAACAGACCAAAAATTTCTGAAGTGCGATCGCCATAACTCAAAGCGATCGGTACACAAGGAAAAACATTTGCTTCTCCTTTTGGATTCCTCCGTTCAATAAAAGGAAATCGCTTAGGATTTGACATCTTACTTCACTTCTTTTGGTTCTAATAAGCTCATCAACTTCTGAGCCGCATCACCATAATCAAAAGGTGACCAAAGACGATAAGCCACCATATTATCTAATGGTTTCAAACTTTCTTCTTTCGCCAACGCAGCCATTAAAAACTGCACCATTTCAAACTTTTCAGTACGCGATAACTGCCCAACCTGAGCCAATAGTTCAAGATTTGACATAAAAACCAAACTCCTAAATTTGACACAAAACACTATTGAACACATCTTATCTTAACATTCTCACAAACAACTCGCCGAAGACCTCATGCAAACCGTCCTCCGCGAAGCCTTTAAATGATGCGCTACACTTGAATTTAGTCACCACAAACATAGCAACTATGGACATCATCATTCACCTAGAAGACGAACAAACCCACAAACTAGAATACACCAACAACAAACAAACCAAGACCCAACGACATTACTAAATCGTACCCTTACTCAAGAGATCGACACCTATTACAAACAAATCTAAGCATCACAATCTGATGCGATCGCACAACTTAGACAAAGCACATTTATCGGTTGTTTTAGCGGCGACCCAGACCTAGCCACCTGATTGACTGACAAAAGTCTAGGAAGCCCATTTGGGAGTAGAAGCAGAGGATTCAATTTGAAACTAAAAAGTAAAGATGGCGCACTGTAAATTATGACGACAGTTTATCGGCAATCAATTGATTAGTTGATTGCGGTTCGGCTCGTCCTTGGGTTTTCTTCATGGTTTGACCGACAAAGAATCCTAGGAGCTTAGTCTTACCAGCCTTGTATTGTTCTACTTCCTTAGGATTAGCAGCAATGATCTCATCGATGATTTGCTCAAGTTCTGCACCTGCGAGGACAGTTAACCCTTTAGATGCAACCAAATCCTTAACTGAGCCACCTTTGATGATGAGTTCAGGCAAGATGTCTTTAGCGATTTTGCTGCTGATTGTGCCATCGGTAATCAATCTAATCATCTCTCCTAAAACTGTAGGAGTGAGGACAATATCAGCAATCTTGAGCTTGTTCTCATTGAGATAGGCAGTAACGTCACCCATCACCCAGTTAAAGACTTGCTTTGGTTCCGCACCTGTGAGAATCGTGGCATCAAAGAATTCGGCAATGCTGCGATCGTCGGCAATCAGAGCCGCATCGTAGGGAGTCAAACCAAATTCATCGCGGTAACGTTGACGGTGGGCGGCTGGTAGTGTGGGAAGTTCTGAACGATATTGCGCTAACGTAGTCAGTGGAACTTCGATCGCCATTAGGTCAGGCTCAGGGAAATAACGATAGTCGCTCGCGCCTTCTTTGGATCGCATACTGATTGTGCGTTGAGTATTTTCTTCCCAAAGGCGAGTTTCTTGTTTGATGACTTCACTACCAGTTTCGATCGCTTCCACTTGGCGATTAATTTCAAAATCAATTGCTCTTTGAATGGCGTTGAAGGAGTTCATGTTTTTGATTTCTACCTTCGTGCCGAACTTCTCGCGCCCAACAGGACGAACCGAGATATTCACGTCACAACGTAGCGATCCTTCTTGCATGTTGCCATCGCAAACACCGAGATAGCGCATAATCCGCCTTAGCTCTTGAGCATATGCCGCCGCTTCTGCACCCGATCGCATATCTGGCTCAGAGACAATTTCACATAAAGCGACACCTGTACGATTGAAGTCTACTAGTGAGTGACTAGAACCTGAAAGGCGATCGCTACCTGCATGTACCAGTTTTCCTGCATCTTCTTCCATGTGCAATCGGGTAATACCAATTCGTTTGGTGCTGCCATCTTCTAGTTGGATTTCTAGCCAACCATGCTCTGCGATCGGTAAATCAAATTGCGAAACTTGATAGTTTTTGGGAAGGTCGGGATAAAAATATTGTTTGCGATCGAATTTACTGTGGGGGGCAATTTGGCAATTGAGGGCTAGCCCAGCTTTGACTGCATATTCCAACACTTTTTCGTTAAGTACAGGCAATACCCCGGGCATACCCAGACAGACAGGACAAACATTCGTATTTGGTGGTGCGCCAAACTGGGTTGAGCAGTTGCAAAAGATTTTTGAGTTTGTGGTCAACTGACAGTGGGTTTCTAAACCAATTACGGCTTCGTATTGTGTCTTGGTCTTAGTAGGGGCGGTTGCAGTCATAACGTATGCGTTTAGGCGAAGTATTTGGAGAGATACACAAAATTAAACAAGTAGCTATGTCACTACTTATTCAATCTATTATAAATCCTAGCACTATATAAAAATTGGTTTTGACGAAAGTGCGCCTATGGCTGACTTTCGTCAAAACCAATTTTTTGTGGCGCGGCTTCGCCGCGCCACAAAAAATTGGTTCTAACCATAGGCTTGACTGGACAACATTTCGGCATAG
Organism: Pseudanabaena sp. lw0831; assembly: GCF_016584665.1. GTDB lineage: Bacteria > Cyanobacteriota > Cyanobacteriia > Pseudanabaenales > Pseudanabaenaceae > Pseudanabaena. The sequence goes on along the minus strand of NZ_BBJB01000006.1, from coordinate 63,559 downwards.
GGTGTTTCATGTAAATGGGCTTTACCTACAGAGCCAAAGAGATTGAGCTTCTCGACGATCACTTCTTGCATCGCCGCGATCGCCTCACCCGCAATCTCTAACAAATCCTTAGGACTATCGCCACAGATTTCTAACTTGAGTGCTTGCATATAAGCTTGACGCACTTCTGTATTCACATTAAATTTACAGACACCCAATTGAATAGATCGCTGGATCATCTCGGCAGGCAACCCAGATGCCCCATGCAAAACCAAAGGAATATCAACAAGGCTACGAATTTTTTCGAGACGCGCAAAGTCTAGGCGGGGTGGGCTTTTGTATTCACCATGTACATTGCCAATTGTGACAGCGATCGCATCAACTTTGGTTAAATTCACAAACTCAAAGGCTTGAATCGGATCGGTCATTTTCGCTTCTTTTTCTGCAATCGTTAGACCATCTTCAGTTCCGCTAATTCTACCAATTTCTGCTTCCACAACTGCATGGAACTTATGGGAGAGGGTCGTCATATCTCTTGTAAATTCCAAATTCTTGTCATAAGACATGGGAGAGCCATCTGCCATGATCGATCGCACTCCTGCATCTAGGGCTAAGCGAATATCACTAGCGGAAGTACTATGATCGAGATGAATAGAGATCGGGACATTCGCTGATTTCGCGGCTTCGATGCACATTTTTACTAAAGGGAGTTTGCCATAGATGAGAGCGCTAGGATGTAATTGCAACATCGCAGGACTGCGACTGATTTCGGCAGCATTTACTACAGCCTTTACGCCTTCTAAGTTATAGATGTTAAATGCCCCGATCGAATAGGAATTGCGTCTCGCAGTTTCTAGAAGTTCTTTAGTCGAACTCAACATGATGGCTTTCAGTAAAAATTGATGTAAAACAATCATATCGTAAGATTGAAACGCCGCTACGAAGCCTTCATTCTTACCTCAAGTCAGTTGGTTGTCCCCAGATTATTTTTTCGTGGGTATAGACTACCATCCCCGGTTTTGCACCTTTGGGCTTGAATAAATATTTGGGAATGGTGCAGACCACAGGAACTTGATCGCTTTGCCTAGCGCGACTGTAATAGGCGGCATAATTGGCGGCAATTTGTAGATCTTGGTCGTCTGCGATCGCACCCGCAGGCAGACGCAACAACACATGACTACCAGAGATTTCTTGAGCGTGAAGCCAAAGATCGTATTCTCCTGCGATACGGAAAGAAATTAAATCATTTTGATAGTTGTTTCTACCAACCCAGACCTCAAAACCATTGGGAGTCGTGAAGCGATGACAGTCAGGAATCTCTTCTTGTTTGGTTCTATTGTTCTTGTTTTTGCCGCCTTTATTATTGGTCTTAGTGCGCGGTGCATATTCGGCGGTGACTTTGAGATAACCCTGCTGAGCTAGTTCTGCCCTGATTTCTCGTAAGGCAGGAAGTTCACTTTGTTCTAATAAACTAACAGCGGTAGAAACCTGTTCGAGATAGGCGATTTCCTGTTGAACTGATTCTAGTAATGGCGCGATCGCAAGGGCAGCCCGTTTTTGTTTTTGGTGCTTTTTATAAAAAGATTGTGCATTCTGAGCCGCATTTAGAGTGGGATCGAGAGGAATAATCACTGGTGCTTCTGAATGAAAATCAGTAAGTTTAATCTCTTTCATACCGATTTCCCAGAGATGCAAATGCGCCATTAACAAATCTGCTTTATCTTTAAAATCATCGGCTTGAGTCGAGAGTTTTAAGCGATCAAGAAATTCATTCTCTTTAATGGTTAACTTGGTTAACTGATTTTGAATCGCTTGGCTAATTTGTTGGTGCAACTGCTGAAAGGCAACTTGTCCTGTTTGCTGGGAATAGTAGCGATCGCAAAAATCATTAACTGAAAGCGAGGGGTTTCCCTCATCTCCCAGCCCCTTCTCTCCCCTTGGGAGAAGGGGGGCAAGAAGAAAATCTTTCTTATCCCCCTCTCCCTCTTTGGGAGAGGGGCTAGGGGTGAGGGCGTATCCCTTTCCTTCTAAATGCGGATAAAATTCTTTTTTCTCAATACAAGTTAGCCACATTTGCCAAGCTCGAAATAATACCTCCCATTCAGAGAGATTTAAATCAGCAACATTTTTATCACCATTAATATCTGCGATCGCTACTAGCGAACGTACTAACGAAGAACTAACACCGCGATAATTACTTAATAAATTGCGCTTAATTTCCTTTGGAATCAGGATTAGGCGATCGCGCCATGAATCAAAGGATTCACTCAAACTGGGAATAGCTTCGAGTAATGCTGGCGGTAATTCATAGCGATCGCCTGTTTGGATCGGGCGTACTCGCGACTGCTTGCTGCTGACTTGGTGGGCTGCGGTGACAATTTCGCCATTAGCATTCACTAAAATTGCATTGCTATATTTGCCCATTACTTCTAAATACAGATGCCATTGCACCTCGTCATCGGGGCGTTTAGCAAATTGCAAATCAATTACGCGCTCCCAAGGGCTAGTAAGTTTTACTGAGACAAGGGCAAACCCTGCAACTTGATGCAAAATTTGTTGGCTAAAAGTGAAAGTATCTGGTTGTTTCGGTGGTGGCGCACTGAGATGCAATCTCGCTGCTTGCGGATGCCAAGATAACAAGAGCCATTGCTTTTTTTCTAAAGTTCGTAATTGTAAATGAATCGTATGGCGATCGCTTTGATGTACCTGCTCTAACCTCGCAGGCACACAAGCTATGTTTAGCTCATGGGTCAAAGCTACAAGTGTAGTTAGATCGGCAGGTTGCATCGTTGTAATCTCATGTATGCATAAAAAAGAGTGGGCGCTTTGCGTCCACTCTTTGCTCATAACAAAGGAGGCGTTTTGCGTCCCTTTTGTTGATTTGATTATTTGTCAGGATCAATACGGGGGCGGATTTGTTCGGCTTCAGGGCAATCATCAGATACAGGAATATCGTGGGAGGACATTCCTGTTTTGGGGAAAGAAGATAGTCTCTGAGTAACAGCACCAATACTCTCTAATCTGACCATTTCTTCCCAAGAGCAAACTTCGTCTTCATCCTCAGTCTCGTAACGAATTGTTACCACGTCTCCTTCAATATCCAATATCTTGGCTCTTTCTAGCCAACGTCCCTGATCCCTCAGGTAAATCCAAACATCGCTCTTGGCTTCACAAAGTTGATATATTTTGCGATGTAGCATTCGCTTATGTCCTCAGGGTTACATAATTTTTTAAGGTTAGAGCATACCTCAATAAGGTAAAAAAGCTAACCATTATCATTGTAAACGACTACACAAGCATTTGAATTTTTTTTAACTACAGGTTTAAGTGAATAATTAGTGGTGCGTGGCTTCGCCGCGCACCACTAATTATTCACTAGGAAGGGAGTATGAATAAAAATTTAGTTAAACTCAGCAAATTTGTTAGCCTTGTCTTGCGACATCAGCCAGAGGTAATTGGGTTAAAACTTGATGAAAATGGCTGGGCAGAGGTCGATCGCTTCATCGAGTTAGCAAAACAAAATGGTACAGATATCTCGAAAAGTGTTTTAGAGGAAATAGTTGAGACAAATAACAAAAAACGATTTTCGTTTAATTCTGAAAAGTCTAAGATTCGAGCTAATCAAGGACATTCTATTGATATTGAGTTAGGTTTAACGTCTAAGCATCCTCCTGAACTGCTATTTCATGGTACGGCAACAAGATTTATTGAGTCAATTCGTCAACAAGGATTGGTTGCAGGAAATCGTCAACATGTGCATATGTCAAGTGATGAAACTACTGCTATTAATGTCGGTCAGAGACATGGAAAGCCAGTAGTTTTAAAAATTGATACATCGGCAATGCTGCAAGATGGATTTGTATTCTTTTGCTCAGAAAATTTAGTCTGGCTAACGGAGTTTGTACCGCCACAATATCTTAAATTTCCCATTGAATAATTGTGGTGCGCGGCTTTGCCGCGCACCACAATTATTGCTTAACGCTGCTCTTTGAATTGAATAACCACACGACGATTAAACGCATTATCCTTTGCCGTAATTTCTTTACGCAGAGGTTGCAACCACGATAAAGCTTCAAACGTGACTTTATAATTACCATCCAAGCCGCGATCGCGCAGTAATCTCACCACCTCATTTGCTCTTGCTTGTGAGAGGTCAAGATTATAGTCATAGTCTCCCATCCTGTCGGTATGACCAATGACTTGAATGATTCCTCGTCTTCCTTGAATTTTTGTCCAGAAATCCTCAATTTTGGTTTCTTCACCAGATATAAGTTGCGATTCATCAGATGGGAAAAAAACTACTATTTCTACGTCTGGATTCGTAATTGGCAAAATTGATTTATTAATGCTGCGATCGCTAGTTTTATTCTGGTTTGAAGAATTTGGATCGTTTGTAAGCGCAATTTTGCGATCGGATTTCGCAACATTGTTGGAATTATTTAAATCACCAGCACCAGCATTTTTAGGAGGATTATCCTTATTCGTTTTTGCCGAGGTGTTGATAGAACTATAGCCCTGATCGTTAGTCTGAGAGACAGCAGAGGATTGCGCACCCACTTTTGACTTGGGAACAATACCATACTTTACTAGAGTAGCGAGCGCCATATCTCCAGTTAGTTTTTGAGGATTAGCGATCGCAACTATGTTGGATTTATTTCCAGATTGCTTGTCAGCAATATCATTCAACTTATGATTAGTTTCCTTGTTGGGTGATGGATTGGCTACTGGATTTGTTGGTTTTTGCGAATTCTGGGGATTCGATTTAGTTGAACTATCTGGTAAGTTCTTATTGGCTTTATTCGTAGAATCTGTCTTCGACTCAAGTACGGATTCTTTGATCGCTTCAGGCACTGCCTGATTTTGTAATTTATTATTATCCGATCGCTGGATTAAAATGCCAAAGGCGATCGCCGTCCCGATAAAAGCCGCACCAATCAACAAAGCCGCTAATATTTTCCAGAGGCTGCTTGGCTGGTTCATCTGATTGCTATCGATTTCCCGATCTAGCTGATCATCTACTAGGGCAACAGCCTGATCGCTTTCCTGCGGCTGAGTCTCAAAATCGAATAGTTTTTTCTTTGCTAAAGGGGCGATCGCCATAGCAGTACCTAAAATCACAGCTTGACGAATGCGTTGATTACCCACTTCTAGCTCAAACCATTGAGAATCATCGCGCATTAAAAAATCAACTTTGGCGGGTAACCCATTGGTATAGGATTTGACGCAATTTCCTTGATCGTCGTAAATGGAGCCGCTATCAGCAATAACTTGATGTTCATTGACCACTTCTGCAAAAATTTGCGAGAGACTAGTCATTTCATTAGCTATTTTGTAATCCCAAATATCAATATCTAAGCCAGTCTCAAAATCATCTAGCTCCTGCAACTGATAGCGATCGACATCATTACCAATCCCAATCAAAACCAATTTCAAATAGTTTCGTTTCCCGACCGCAATCTCTAATGCTAGCTCCTTGGTATAGCTCTTGACCTGATCTAAGTCATCAATCCTGCCATCGGTCAAGAATATATAAATCCCCTGTGGTGCTTGGCTATATTGGTCTACGAAATAGGCGATCGCTGGTAATAGCTTGGTTGTCTTACCAAGTTGGAAAGTGGCGGGACCAGCGATCTCTAACTGCTGACAACTAGCATGATCAAATTCACCCAATACTTGAATCTCATCGCCACTACCACAACCCCAATAAATTAACGAAGTCTTCCCAGTGCCATCTAAACTGCCAGCCAGATAAGCTGTAAAATCTTGAACTAATGGCTGCAAGACGTTTGCAGTATAGTTAATCTCATAGCCTCGCTCTTGGATTTCTGCAAAGGCACCACGTTCAATCTTCCGAATCGGTTCTCCGTCCTCTAAATAAGAACGCAATCGACCTTGCTTAATATAATCAACCAACAGTTCAGGATCGACCCTTGCCTCAACCTTGCGCCCATAGGATCGTTTCATTGAGGCGCTAGCATCTAGGGCAAGCCCAGTCCGCCAACCCTCGGCAAATTTTCCCTGTGGCTCCATTGAGATCGAGAATTCCACTCGACATTCAGCTATTCCCGAATTTATCCCTGACATATTCCGCCAAACATTCACCTCGCCAAACTCTGCTGCCACTAGATTGGCTGGCATTTGGAAGCTTTTTGATTCAAGTCTTACTTCGTTCTTGCCTTCATTTTTAATTTTATTTTTAATTTCACCATTGTCTGCACGTTCTAATTCAATAGGTTCGGAATTATTCTCATGTAGCATGGCATTCTATTTCTCTTGTTTTTTAATTGCTAATTTATCTAAAACCAAATAATAATTATCAAATCTTGCTTTGCAAGATTTGATAATTATTATTTAGTTCTTAATTATTTACACGAAGTCTATAACGTCTTTCCATTGTTCAGACTCCGTAATCAGAGGAGCCTCTAACTCTGGAGGCAAAGCTTCCGTAATGTCTTGAGTAACATTGCCGCCAGAAAACTCTAGGGTAAAAGCCGTTGAACCCGCAGGCAACTTGAAACGCATCAGGGCAGGGACACCGAAGTTATACTCTTCACAAACCGTTCCCGACTGATTGAGAATGCGTCCATAATGCGTCACAATCGTTTCCGCTGACACAAATTCTTTAAAAATCTGTTCGAGAATCTGGATATCATCAGCAACTTGATAATCCCATAGGTCAATCTCACGACCTGCGGCATCTTTTACAAAGCTGCCTTCAAACATATTGTCTAGTTCTTCTAGTTGTTTTTCATCAATCTCTTTGCCAACGCCGATTAGCAAAAGTTTGATAAATGGTTTGGTTTGATCGGCAATCTCTAGAGCATATTTAAAGCAATATTCCTTCACATCTTCGAGATCTTCGATAATGCCATCGGTGATGATTAGACAAATTGCCGCAGGTTGCTTGACCCCGATCGCAGGTGCGTCTTTATATTTATTAATGAAATATCGTAAAGTCGGTAATAGTTTCGTCCCTGTTCCCCAAGGAATTTTGGGACCTTTGATCGCAATTTGCTCGATCTCTTCACCGCTAAAGCTGCCCAAGTCTTCGATCAGTTCACCTGCTGCGCCACAAGCCCAATTGATCAAGTCAACTTTACCAGTAGCTGCAAAATTGGCGAGATACTTGACCATCACCCTTGTTACTGGCTCGACGACATTGTGAGTAACAGCGGCACTGGCAAAAAAGCTACTGACGACACCACTGATGCCATACATTTTTTTCATCGAGGCAGAACCGTCTAAGGCTAAGCCAACTCTTGCGCCTTCAATGTCTGGAACCATCAGAATAGTTGCAACGATGTCAATATCTCCATTGTTTTGGGGATAAACATTGACTTCACCAAAGGGCTGAACGACACTTTTTAACTGCATACTCGGACTCTCTGATATTTCACATCAAAATATTAACGTATATGGCTTTAACTAGTGGCGATTTAACTAAAAACCGAAAGTATTAGGCTCAATAGGTGTTTCGGGGAGGTAAGGAAAGAAGAGAGTGCCGCAAAGCACGACGATTAAGCCTTCCTTTGCGCTCTTTTTTTAACTTCTTCGGGTTTGTTTGAGATGAAGATGCGATCGCCTATTTTTACCAGTTATGCGTTATCCTAGACAAGCTGTTAAAAAAACACACGCTTGAGGTTTCGGGTGTTTAGAGTTACTCGTAACTACTAGATTCCATCTCAGGCGCAAGGATAAACCCGAACAATAGGAGAAAAATTAAATGGGAGTCGTAACCCTAGCCCAGTTGCTAGAGTCTGGAGTTCACTTCGGGCATCAAACCCGTCGTTGGAACCCCAAGATGGAGCCATACATCTTTACTGAGCGTAATGGCGTTCACATCATTGACTTAGTTCAAACTGCTCAATATCTCGAAGAAGCTTATGTTTATTTGCGTCAAGCATCTGAACAAGGCAAGAAAGTATTGTTTGTGGGTACAAAGCGTCAAGCTGCTGGTCTAATTGCTCAAGAAGCAGCCCGTTGTGGTAGCTACTACATCAACCAACGCTGGTTGGGTGGAATGCTCACCAACTGGACAACCATCAAAACTCGTGTCGATCGCCTCAAGGATCTCGAACGTCGCGACGAAAGCGGTGCACTCGATCGCCTTCCTAAGAAAGAAGCATCGACTCTACGCCGTGAAATGGAAAAGCTACGCAAGTACCTTGGCGGCATCAAGCTTATGCGTAAGCCACCCGACATCGTGATCGTGGTTGACCACAAGCGTGAGTACAACGCTGTCCAAGAATGCCAAAAGTTGAAGATTCCCATTGTGTCTTTGCTTGACACCAACTGCGATCCCGATAGCGTTGATATTGGGATTCCCGCAAATGATGACGCAATTCGCTCGATCAAGTTGATCGTTGGCAAACTTGCAGATGCAATCTACGAAGGTCGTCATGGCGACATCGAAGACATCGAGTATGAAGTATCTGCTGAAGATGCTGAAGCTTATGTTGAAGATGAAGCGATCATTACTGGGGATGAAGAAGAAGCTGCTGCTTAATGCTTCTTTACAGTGCAAAGCTCTGTAAACACATAAAAAAAGGATGCGCGTCGCGCATCCTTTTTTTATGAAATTTTGCCTAATAAGACCGATCGCTTTGCACCTGTGACACTAGGTAAATTGCCCGCACGTTCTTTGAGACGCAAATATCCCAACACGGCAAAGGCGATCGCCTCTTTACTATCACCACTCATCCCAAAGTCATCGGTGCGCTTAACGATCGCGGGAGCTAATAAATCCTGTAAGCGCTCCATCAAATAACCGTTGCGCCCACCGCCGCCACCAATCAAAACTTCATCGGGAAATACAGGCAGAAAATCACGATAACTTTTAGCGATCGCCCTAACTGTAAATTCGGTAAGCGTAGCCAAAATATCGTAATTACTCAAATCTTGACATTCGACTAAACGCGCTTCTAAATAGTCGGGACTAAATAGCTCGCGACCTGTAGATTTCGGTGGTGCAATTACAAAAAATTCTTGCTCTAACCATTTATTGATTAAATCTAAATCTGGCTTACCTTGTCGAGCGATCGCACCAGCACGATCGAAAGGCTCACCAAATAATTTTTGAGTTGCCATATCCATCAATACATTGCCAGTACCATTATCAAAACCAAAAACTTGATCTTGATTCTCCATTGAGTTGGGAGGCAAATAAGTTAGGTTACTGATCCCGCCAATATTTTGGCAGACGCGATATTTAGTAGGATCTGAAAGCAGCAAAACATCTAACATCGATACGAGTGGAGCGCCCTGACCTCCAGCCTCAATATCGGCAACCCGAAAATCGCTGACAGTCTTGATCCCCGTCAATTCAGCAATTACTGCACCCCGCCCAAGCTGCACCGTGTAGCCCATTTGCTCCCCAACAGGAGGACGATGAAATACAGTTTGACCGTGAGAACCAATCAAGTCGGGCTGCCGATCGCCCTTTTCCATAATGGCGATCGCAGCTTGAGCAAAACTCTCGGCAATGCGATCGTCAAGTTCACATATTTGCTGTAGCGATCGCGTTTCCCCTGCACAAACCGCTAATATTTCAGCTCTGAGATCGGCGGGGTATGCGTAAGTATGCCCTGAGATTAAATTGGTTGCGAGATAGTTGTTGCGATCGCTAATTTCCACTAAGGCTGCATCAATGCCATCGACCGATGTCCCACTCATCAATCCGATCGCTAATATTTTGTTATTTGGTGCATTAATCATGAATTTTAACTAAAAAGATAATTGTGATCGCCTTTATTGATTTACTAAGCCTGTTTCCGATTGAGCATCTCAATCATCAGCCTGATACTTTCAGCTTGAGTCTGAGCAACAATGGCTTGCTGTCTGGTGATTTCTTTGATTTCTAGTAATTCGGTGTGAAGAGATTCGCTTTGAGCTTGTGATTTAATGGCTTGCTGTTTAATAATCTCCTTTATTTCAACAAGTTCGGCATGGAGAGTTTCACGCTGCTCCCTTGCCTCCTCTCTGACGCTGTTTATCTCAGCTTTGACTGTTGGCAGTTCGAGGTAAAAAGCCTCTATGAGCCTACCTATTTGTTCGCCTTGCTGGTCTATCTTGTCAGCTATCCGATCTACTTTGTCGGCAAATCGGTCTAATCGTTCATCTGTCCATCTTTCAGTCATTGTTTTACTATCTTATTTATTTTCATTTTAACTCTCTGCGATCGCCAAAATAGCCTTATCTTAAGGTGATTTGTTTGAGGAGAGTGTATAGACTTCGTGAAGATAATTGCATAGGTTATAGCTGTTTTTGAGCAATATACTCGCTAAATGCGATGTATTCACCACTTTTATACTCTTCACGTACCTTTTGCATTTCTGATGCTGTCTTATCGTTTTCTATCCAGTCATTTTCTTCTACTTGTGCGATCGCCTCATCCAGAATTAGCAAGAGTTGATGTTTTTCTTTTAAGCTCAGAGCATTGATTGACTCAATAGCAGAGTGTAATGCTTGGGTCATAATTTACACCTTATAGATTTTAAACTTGTTAACTATTTTACTGGTCTGCAAAGAGATCGCAAATTTCCACTAGAGCTGCATCGATGCCATCGACCGATGTACCACTCACTCATCTCCCCAATTACTAATATTTTGTCCGCTATTTGGTTTGCCAATTCTACAGATAAGTATGATGTATGTTGATGAATCTATTATCGGATAATAATGTTTATTTTCTTAGATATTGATGGAGTGCTTGTTCCAGAAAAAAAGTTTGACAAGCCTGTTTCACAGGAAGAATATATGAAATTCGACACCTATTGCCTGAATGAATTTGAAAATGTTCTTCGGAGCTTTGAGCAGGCAAAAGTGGTGATTAGTTCTTCATGGCGCGAAATTTTTCCATTTGAGGTGATTCCGCCATTATTTTCGCTAGATATCAGGGCGCGTATAGTTGGGGCAACCCCTCTTTTAGAAGCTAAGATTATCCATAATTTCCAGTTTCTCCGTCATCAGGAAGTTATAGAATATCTCTGCCAAAATCAAGCAGAAGATTCTCATTGGGTAGCAGTTGATGATATTCCCGAACACTATGCTCCAGACTCACCAGTTGTCGCAACTGACCCTTATATCGGATTTGATCAAAATGCAGCTAAGCAACTTGTCCAGTATTTAGGCTCATTTAGGAAATAAAAAAGGGCGCAAAGCGCCCTTTTTTATATTCAAGTAAATTTTACTTCATCCACTCGGTGTGGAAAAACTCGCCTCTGGGCTTGTCGGTGCGCTCATAGGTATGAGCACCGAAGTAATCGCGCTGAGCCTGTGTCAAGTTTTGAGGCAAGCGATCGCGTCGGTAGCTATCGAAATAATCGAGAGATGCACTAAACGCGGGGATCGGAATACCCAACTGTGCCGCAGCCATGACGACCTTACGCCAAGCAGCTTCTTTGGTCAGAATAGTTTGCGTAAAGTCAGGATCAACTAACAAATTAGGCAATTGAGGATTGCGCTGAAAAGCTAGCTTGATCTTGTCAAGGAAAGCAGCACGGATGATGCAGCCACCTTTCCAAATACGCGCAATTTCGCCAAGATTTAAGTCATAGCCAAACTCGCGAGAGGCTGCACCCAAAAGCGCCATACCTTGAGCGTAGGAACAAATTTTGGAGCAGTAAAGGGCATCACGTACCGCATCAATAAATTCTTGGCGATCGCCTTCATATTTACCAGAAGTTGAACTGATTAGAACCTTCGAGGCCGCCACCCGTTGTTCCTTATAAGAAGACATCACCCGCGCAGTCACCGCCGCGATCATCGTGGGGATCGGTACGCCAAGATCAAAGGCACTTTCCACAGTCCATTTGCCTGTTCCCTTTTGACCAGCCGCATCCACAATCTTGTTGACTAATGCATCCCCAGTGAGCTCATCATTTTTTGTGAAAATATCCGCTGTGATATCGATTAGATAAGAATCAAGCTCTGAACTTTTCCATGCGGTAAAGGTTTCATGCAACTCACTCGCACTCAGTCCCAAGCCAGTACTGAGCAAATCGTAAGCCTCAGCAATCAGCTGCATATCGCCATATTCAATGCCGTTATGCACCATTTTTACGTAATGCCCCGCACTGCCCTTGCCAATGTAGGTCACGCAAGCACCATCATCGACTTGAGCAGCGATCTTGGTCACGATTGGCTCAATCTCTGCATAGGCAGACTTTTGACCACCAGGCATCATGCTGGGCCCATTGAGAGCGCCTTCTTCGCCACCACTTACACCCATGCCGATAAATTTAAGATTGATCGCCTCTAGCTCTACGGTGCGGCGTTCGGTATCGCCAAACAGCGAGTTACCGCCATCAATAATGATGTCGCCTTCGTCCAAAAATGGGATTAGCTCTTGAATTACGGCATCAACGGGAGCGCCAGCCTTAACCATAATCAGCATCTTGCGGGGTCGCTCTAGAGATGCGACAAAATCAGCGATCGTGAATGTGCCCTTAAAATTCTTGCCAGCAGCGCGGGTGGCAAGAAACTTATCCGTCTTGTCGCGACTACGGTTATAAACACTCATCGAAAACCCATTACGCTCGATGTTTAGAGCAAGGTTTTCACCCATCACCGCCAAACCAATCAATCCAAAATTTTGCTTGTCAGACGTCATAAAATCCTCACTATCCATGAACGAATATGCTTCATTCCCAAAATACAGACCCAGAATATAGGCAAATTGCCTAACTTACAGTGCTTTACGCTCAACACTAAACCAATAAACTTTTTGAAAGTGTTGCTTTGCAACACTTTCAAAAAGTTTATTGTAGTTCGTTTGATCGAAAACTGCTGTATGCACAAAAGTATCGTAATCGCTGATTTAGTGGGGATCGCAAATCCTTTGTAAATCCTTAATACCATCAGCCACAAAAGTGCTATTTACGTATCATAAAAACAAAAATGAGAGGTGGCGCAAAGTGCCGCCTCTCATTTTTGTTTTTTATGTTCTAGAATGACGATATCTATAGAACAGACAAAGAGGACAGAACAGACTAAGAGGACATTTTGCGCAGTTTTCCCCTACTGTTTACGCGAGATCTCCGTGAAATTCTGTGAAGTTCTTAGTTAAGTATTAACAGGACTGACTGAGAACGGTGTATGCTTGTTCTAGCTAAGATATCTAAATCTAAATCTTAACTAATGCTAGATTTGGTAGTTATTGCTAACCAAAATAAAGCCATAAAGCCAATTAGCAAGGGGATTGGTTAGACTACCTAAATATTTTATTTTTTTGCGGAACTTAGTTTAGGTAGGTTTTAAATATGGGGTTATCTCAGTCTTAACTGAGATAAGTATCAACTAAAATTCTTTCTTATACAAATTGTATAAGATAAATGAATTCGATGTTAATTTTTATCACATATTTTTTCTAGCAATTGCTTAGTAAGGTCTAGTCCGCAATTAGACAGCTTATTTTTCTGGAGGTTCAGATGAGTAAAATCAATAAGTCCAGCCAATCCGATGACTCAAATAGTAAATTACCAAAATCTGTTACACCTAAACCTCCGATTAAAGACTTGCCTAAATTAGAAGTTGTCAAAGTTATCGCTCCCAAGGCTCCAGAGTCTACTCCGTCTGAAGAGCAGGAATCATTACAGCAGAGAGAGGAACCAGTTAAATCTGTGTCATCTGTTCCTAAAATTATCCCTGCTGCAGCAAGGTTAAAACTACCTAACTTAAATCGGGGTGGGAATATTCAAACTGTCACAGATAATCGAGCTGAAGAGTCTCAAGAAAATAAAATCTGTTTGCAGCCAATTCCAGAACCAACAGAGCCATTTCAGTACAGAGCGATCGGCGTAATCAACGGCAAATATATTGCTAATGAAGACAACTTTGCGAAAGGATATATCCTGACGACAGATGGTTCTCAAGTTGATGCCGTATTACTGGGGAAAATTATTTCCATTGTTAAAAAACGCTTAGAAGGCGATCTCGAATATTTGTGGGTAGTCTATCCGCGCACAAATGACAAAGCTGGTAAGTTACATGTACAGATATCTGGCGTGTGGGCTCCTGTTGAGCTTGGAAAGACCGATCTACCAATCGATCCTAATGTTCAAGATGGTTATTTTTCGGTGCGGGGTGAGATCTCAAGTCAGTCGATTGAGGATAACTCTGTAATCGTTAAGGTACGCCGTACTGAGCAAAAGTTTGACAAGCAAAAAGATAAGGTTACCAAAGAGTACACTAAGTTTAAAGTCCGCCTCACGGGGCTGCTGCCAACCGATGCTGTGGGGCAGTTCTGGAGTGTGAATGTCCAACGGCAAGGGGATGTTTTGACAATTATTGATGGTGAATTTATTGGGATTATTCCCTATAAAGGTAAGCGGGGATCTCAATTTAAGGGTCGTCCTAGCGGTGGCAAGTTTGCGCCAAGGAAGTACAACGATCGCCCCTATAGCGATCGCCCATTTAAGCCTTCCTATGCGAGTGATGGAGGCGAGGGTTCTATATATCCACCTCGTCCAAGATTTTCTTCTGAAGATCGTCCACCTGTTCCAAAACCATTAATTAAGCGCAAAGATCCAACTGATAGCTAAAAATATCTAGCAACAGTTATAAAACCAAAACGATGAGAGTCGGCGCGAAGCGCCGACTCTCATCGTTTTGGTTTTATGAAGAATTTCTCGCATTGCGAGAGATTCTTTTACGGTTGCAATACCATGCTCCATTCTTTGTTTTGGCTGTCCCAAAACGGAGCGTCAGTTTCGCCAACAATATTTGGTCCCCAGTAAGTGCGGGAACCATCGGTAGCAAAGGCGAAAATTACATCACCTTTACCGATCGCAATTTTATAATTTGGCAAAGACAGCAAAAATCCTTCTTTGCCGCCCTCATTTGGGGCAAAGTCCCAATTTAGTGGCTCGATCGCTTGCCAAACATTTTGAGAGGTAATACGCGAAAATAAGACAATCCGCACAGAGCGATCTGTACGATTGCCAACCCGAAGGCTACCGATATTTTCGCCATCATTGAGGCTGGGGCGCGTAAAAGTTGCAGGCAACGGCGGAACGATTACCTTAGCCGCTTCCGTATTTTCGGGAATATCACGGACTGGCTGTGGGGCAAAACGTTGCCATAGGGAAACACCTGTCAGGGCAATTAGCATTCCCAGACACATCGAATAAGCATGTTTGACATCAAGAGTTGGTATCACAGCTTAGTTTTTGATGTTTATATTGCTATTTTATGCTTTTTGATTGGTGAGGTCGAAATTATACCCAAATCTCTTAGGATTTATAGCTGTCGTCACAAGAGTTATGAGCGCGCAGCGCTCATAACTCTTGTTTAGTTTTTGCGGGCGATCGCTATTTCTTAAAAATTAAAAAAGACATGCCCCGCATGTCTTTTTTAATTAATCTTTTTCGCGGGCGATCGCTACGCCGTGAGATGTACCGAGGCGAGTTGCACCTGCATCGATTAAAGCGATCGCTTGCTCTCTAGTACGAATCCCCCCTGAAGCTTTAACGCCAACCTTCCCCCGTGAAATTTCCTTGAGAAATTTCACCATTTCAATCGTGGCAGCCCCAGCCCAGCCTGTGCCAGTTTTCAAAAAAGCTACTCCCGCATCCATACAAACCTCGGCAGCGAGTTCCTGCTCATCGGTTGTGAGCAAGCTCAATTCTAAAATAGCCTTGACGGGTTTACCTGACTCCTCACAGATTTGAGCAATGTCCTGATGTAATAAATTAGTTTGACCAGTTTTTAACCAACCAAAATTAATCACGACATCTAATTCCGTTGCACCATTTTCCACAGCTTCCATAGCTTCATAAAGCTTAACGTTTGAGGTGGTCGCGCCGCTGGGAAAACCAATCACTGTGCAAATTTCCACCTTAGTTTTGAGTAGTCGTTCTGTTACGCGCCTGACATTGCAAGGGTAAACGCAGACGCTAGCAAATCCTAAGCGATCGGCTTCTTCGCAAACACGATCTACCTGTTCATCACTGGCGACGGGATCTAATAGGGCGTAATCAATGTATGGAGCAGGGTTGATATCAGTTTGAGGCATAAAACTATACACACTTAGGCAAGCGAGAGGTTACATTGGAGATTAGTGACGATAACTTCTTATAATTACTTATTCACGTCATTTCTCACGACTTATTCTCGACTGATTAAAATTAAGCAAATATAGGCAGATATTAAGTAAATATGCATATTTCTGAATTAGATGAACTGGAAGCTTCGGTTAGCGACTTGCTGACGATGGCAAAGGTAGAGTTAGAGCAAAATCGACTGCAACAACAGCGCGATCGCCAAATCCAAGAAGCAGTAGCTCAAATTGAAGCAAGATTGAAACCGCTACTTGCCAAAGTCGAGCAGATGCTCCAAGAATATAGCCGCGAAGGAACACATCAAGACAGCGAGACTAAGCAAAGGCTAGAAAAAAAGGCTGCCGATATCCGACAGGAAATCGCTGAAGCCCCTACTCTAGCAGCCCAGCTAGCAGATCGCCAATTGATCTTGAGTGAAGAAAGACTACTAGATGAACGAATAACTGAACAAACGGCTCAATGGCGACTGGAATTAAAGGCCGATCTATTGGAGATGATCGAAGAACAACGCGATTTCTTTAGCGCTACCGACGCTTCGATCGCAGTTCGGGGATATGCCAATGACTTAAAAGCGATTGGTGCACTCGAAGAAGTCGTCGAGGCGTTGATCAATCAAATAAATTCCCACAGTGAAGAAGGTCCTGTTGCTCGATTGCGTGGCAGCCACGAACAAACTCTCACCTTTATTTACAACAAAGCTCTCGAAAATCGCTCCCGTGTTGATCGCGCCCCCGATGTCCAACCTACAGCAAGACATCGCAAGTCGGAAAAACGTCCTGCACTATATACCGATCTCAGTGGCAAGGTTTTGGTATTTGGTGGACACGATCGCTTACAAACAGCCGTAAAAAATAGGCTGCGCGATTCGGCAATTAATTTAATGTGGTATACCGAACAAGATGGCTTGCAACTTGCTGCTCAAGGTGAGAGTCAAATTTCAGGTGGCGATCTAATTATTATTGTGACGGGTTATGCAAGCCACTCACTCACCGAAAGAGCGATCGAGGCTTGTCGTCGGGCTAATAAAACCTATGAAATTGTGAATACAACAGGTATGACCAGACTACTCGAAGTAATCGAATCGGGACTAAAAGCAAAACAATTAGCGCGTCACTGGAAACAAAACTAAAGTCATAACCGCGCTTTGCGCGGTTATGACTTAACTAACAATTAAGCTTCAAAATTTATGCCCCAAACATCTCGCAATTCATCGCAGCCGCCTAAAAGATCTAAAAGGTCTAGCTTTTGGAAAGAAACGGCTCAAACTGTAGGATTAAGTGTTGCTCTAGCATTGGGCTTTCGGGTTGCTGTTGCTCAGGCTTATTATTTACCGCCTTCTGGATCGATGGAGCCAACTTTACAAAATTACGATCGCGTCATTGTTGATAAATTGAGCTATCGGTTCCAAACACCACAGCGATTTGACATTGTGGTATTTGAGCCAACTGAAGCAGTAATAAAAGGTTGTGGACTATCAGCCGAAAAGCAAAAAAGTTCGTTGATTAAGCGGGTGATTGGGTTACCAGGCGATCGCGTGGAGATCAAGGAAGGCGTGACTTACATCAATGATCAGCCGATATCAGAACCATATTTAGTCAAAGCACCTGAATACGATTTGCCTTTAACGACAGTGCCTGCTAATTCCTACTTTGCTTTAGGTGACAATCGCAATAATAGTTGTGATGGGCATATTTGGGGTTTTGTGCCAAAGGAAAACATCATTGGCAAAGCTACCCTTCGATTTTGGCCTCTAGCCCATTTTGGCAACATTGATCGGAAAGACTAACTTGATATGGAAAAACAAGCTATAAAAGTGCTCACGGCTGTAGACATCGATCGCATTGTCGAGATGGACTGGGAGGATCGCACCACCTTTGATACGATTTACGACCAATTTGGCATTTCTGAAGTGGATGTGATTAAAATCATGCGTAAGTCAATGAAACGCTCATCTTTCTTGATGTGGCGAGAAAGGGTAAGTGGTCGTAAAACTAAACACGCAAAGACCTCTGAGGCGCAAAGATTTCACTGTAGCCAACAAGATAAATTCAAATTAAAGAGGTAGTCTATCTCAAACAATATTCTAAGTCCTTGTGCAAAATAAATTACCCAAACCCGTAAAGTTACGCCCCTCAGGGGCGTAACTTTACGGGTTTGGGTGTGTAATTAATTATGTGCATATACTTATGAATACTATTCGATGGATGCGTGCAATTCTTTCCAGTATTTTCATTCTAATTGGGTTGATTTTTGGCACATATTTTTATATCAAAGAGCACTCTTTAGTTGCAGTCGAGCCTCAAGGATGTATCGTCAGGATTTCGCCAAAAAACAACATTACGATTCTTCCTTTTGTCGATTTGCAATACCCACAATAGCGATCGCTATTCCACAAAACCTATACCAATTCTCGAAAGTGTAGTCACACTTTCGAGAATTGGTATTACAGCAGTTTGAGGATCAAATGAGCCAATAAATTCTTTAAAAATGTTGCAAAGCAACATTTTTAAAGAATTTATTGGCTTGGGTTCAAGATCGCTGTACAAGGGCACTAGCAATAAAAAGACCATAGATACCTATCTTTAGCAAGATTGTTATTTCAAAATATTCTGTTACATTACTTAATACAAAGTGGTTGCTCGGTAAAAATGAAATGATTTTAAAATTTATTGTTCTTTTACTTAGCGCAAAAGTTTCTCGCAAATATAAAGTAGTCCCACAGAGAAAATAAGAGTCTCAAGGGATTTAAGGCGATAAGAACAGGCTCAAAAGCAGATTAACTTTGCCTTTTTCCATTGTTGACAATTTACTTTATTTGCCTTCCTGCACTCCCGATTTGAATTTGATTGAGCGGCAATAGAAATTTTTGAAAAAGCAATTTTTGCATACCAGATATTATTCTGATTTTTTGCTTTTCTCCTCGGCGATCTCTGATTGTTTAGCTCAACCACAGATTCAGTTTAAACTTGAAATTGCTTCCCTTCATACTTGTACAGCAATTCCCGATCAAACGAACCACAATAATTTTTTTAAAAGTGTTGCTTTGCAACACTTTTAAAAAAATTATTGGTTCGGGTTTGAGCACAAAGCGCTATAAGTTTCAGTCTTTTAATAAAACTCAAGTTGTAACCGTTTAAAACATATAAAAATTTATAGCTACCTGTATTCACTCAATAGACGAGAGACGGCGCTTAGCGCCGTCTCTCGTCTGTTGAGTTTTAAAGTATTGTGACTATAAAAGTCCAGTTGGTAAACCATCTATACTTTGCTGATTGTTTTTTTGCCAATATTCATAGATTCCCTCTTCACCCCTTTTTTCTGCCCATTCTTTTAAGACATGGCGATCGCCTGAAAATTCATAAAAGGGAACCGCAAAGCCACAGGATGTTTGTACAGATTCGACTTTGACACTCACGATTTGGCGAGTACCCGCGATCGCAGGAAATAGTGATATATATTCTTGCCATGCGGTATCTCTGGGGCGAATCGGTTTGCCTTGACCATAGAGACGCAGGATTAGAGGCTTCTCAGTGAAACTACATAGCATGATGGTGACTCTGCCATTTTCTAGCAAATGAGCAGCCGTTTCGTTGCCGCTTCCTGTGAGGTCGAGATAGGCGATTTCGGATTCGTTGACTACTCGTAAAGCATCCATTCCTTTTGGCGACAGATTCACGCGCCCATCATTAGGAGCACTTGCCACAAAGAAAATATGCTGAGCTTCGATGAATGTCTGTAGCTCGGTCGTCAGGCGATCGTAAAATTTAGCCATCCCTTTAACTATCCAATCCTCTTGTATTTCTATAATTGGTAACAATAAATTTTCATAACATCAAACCCATATTTTTTGTAAGAGCCATGCGAAGCATGGCTCTTACAAAAAATATAGTGGTTTGCTTGTTTGCAATTTTCTGCCGCCAATTTGGTTCGTGAGTATTTTCAATAACTCATCGTTAAGCATTGTATAGCCTTGGCTATTGAGATGCAGAATATCACGGCTATAGATTGGGCGAACCTTGCCACGCTCATCTGCTAAGAGTGTTGCTGCGTCTAGAATAATAACTCGATCGCTCTTGAGGGATTTGATAAATTGATTAATCTCAATAATTGCGCGATCGGCTTCCTCTGACCAATTAGCTCGTAACGATTGAGATAACTCGCTAGTCGGGAAAATCGTAGTGAGAATGACGGTTGCTTTTAGTTCTTGGGTTAATCTATCAACAATTTTTTGAATATTTTGTTTGCAGTTATTGATTACATTCCGCGATTCATTGGGAAAAGCTGCAAAATCTCTCAGGTCGTTCACACCGACTTGGACAACCACGATTTGGGGAGACAACGACGCAACATGAGTAGATAATCTTCCTAATACTTGGTCAGTAGTTTGTCCATTAATGCCGCGATTGATAAATTCAAAGGGGATATTGGCGATCGCTGGCCAAGCCACTGCACGGGAGTCCCCAAAAAACACGACTAAAGGTTTGCTTAGATCGCGGTTTGACAGATTGGGATTGGTAGGATAAGTTTTCAATTCGTAGGGATCTAAGCCTAGAGATTCAGTGATGACATGTTGTTGAGAGCGATTGTCCAGCAACCAAAAATTTAGACCCAAATATCCACAGATCAAAATAACAATGGCTGTTATGGCAAAGTAAATTTTGTTCATATAAAGCTACCAAAAGAAAAGGCGGCGCATTGCGCCGCCTTTTCTTTCTATTTAGAGATTAGAAATGTTTTTCGACAAATTGGCGAATGCGATCGCATCCTTCGCGAATTGTTCCTAAATCAGTGGCATAGGAGAGCCGAATACAATCGTCTAGACCAAAAGCAATCCCTGGAATTACAGCAACTTTCTGATCCTCTAGCAATTTGTCACAAAATTCTAGAGAAGGAATTCCAAAGGCTTTGATGCTAGGGAATAGATAGAATGCACCGTCGGGTTTAGGACAAGTAAATCCTTTGATGGAAGTTAACAGGTCATACATTACATCGCGGCGTTCGGCAAAAGCTTTACGCATTGTTTCTACGCAATCTTGCGAATCATTTAGCGCTGTAACCGCACCATATTGAGCAAAGGTGCAAATATTCGAGGTGCTATGTCCTTGAATCAGCGTAGCCGCCTTGATGATTTCGGGTGCGCCAGCCAAATAGCCAACCCGCCAACCTGTCATCGAGTAAGCCTTGGCAAAACCGCTACTGATCAAAGTGCGATCGTACATCGACTGACTCACTGCCGCGATACTGAGATGGGTTGCCCCATCATAGAGAATCTTTTCGTAAATCTCATCGGAGACGATATAAACATGGGGATGTCGGTCTAGGACTTCGGCTAGAGCCTTAATTTCCGCAGGCGAGTACACCATACCCGTGGGATTAGAAGGCGAATTGAGAACAAATAGCTTGGTTTTTGGTGTTATGGCCGCTTCTAATTGTTCAGGAGTGATTTTGTAGCCAGTTTCTTCAGTTGTAATCACAAATACTGGTGTCGCCTCAGCAAGCTTTGCCATTTCGGGATAGCTCACCCAAAACGGCACAGGAATAATTACTTCATCCCCCTCGTCAAGGATTGCCATCATCAGGTTATATAGCGAGTGCTTACCACCATTGGTGACGATGATTTGTTCGGGCTTGTAGGTTACGTTATTGTCGCGCAGGAGCTTAGCAGCGATCGCTTGCTTGAGTTCGGGTATACCTGCGGCGGCAGTATAGCGAGTCTTGCCTTGATCGAGTGCGAGTTTGGCAGCAGCCTTGATATGGTCGGGTGTATCAAAGTCTGGTTCGCCAGCACTAAAGCTACAAATATCAATTCCACTAGCCTTCATCGCCTTAGCTTTTGCGTCGATCGCTAGAGTTAAGGAAGGCTGAATATTACGAAGTCTTTTTGCCAGTTGCATTTTTTCTGGAGGAGCGGAGGCAGCATTACGGGATTAGGTAAGCATTGTATCAAAGCATACTTGCTAGAGTTTGCTAGATTTTTAACAATTTACGATTTAAACCCCAAAAGTAGTGGCGGCGCGAAGCGCCGCCACTACTTTTGAAAATACGCAAAGCCTCATTGATAAGCACGGATCATTGCTTGTGTACCTTGCTCTGCACCTTGTCCGTCATCAAGTTGACTCACTTTTTGGAAATTTTTCATGGCGAGAGCGATCGCAGGTAGATCTACAGGAAAATCTAAATTTTGGCGATCGCTAATTTCCTGCACAAGCCTTAAGTCCTTAAGCATGTGTTTAATTGCAAAACCAGCCTGATAATCGCCCGTTGCAACTTTCATTCCAAGATTTGTTAAAGCCCAAGATCCCGCTGCCCCACTACCACAAACATCGACTATTAATCGCGGATCGAGCCCCATTTGCTCGGCAAACTGCATGGTTTCACAAAGAGCCAGCATATAGACTGACACTAGAGTTTGATTGCAGAGCTTTACGGCTTGACCGCTACCGATCGCCCCGCAATGTTTAATATTGCTGCCCATCGCCTCAAATAGGTATAAACACTCCTGTAAATCTTCGGGATTACCGCCAACCATAAAAGTTAATGTGCCATTGCGTGCACCCACATCACCACCCGAAACTGGCGCATCCAAGAAGCGTAAACCGTCATGCATTAAGGCATTGCCAATCTTCTTCGCAGCATCACTGCCGATCGTGCTGGTATCGATAAATAAGGTATTGGCTCTAGCAAAGTGCATCGCCCCACGCGCACCAATGAGTACCTCGGTGACATCAGGGACATCGCCTAGGCAAGAGAACACCACTTCAGCTTCACTGACTGCATCTTCTAAGGAATTAGCTAATGTACCGCCTACACTGGTAAATGTCGCGATCGTGGGGCGATCTTTAGTGCGATTCCAACCTAGTACTGAATATCCCCGTTTGACTAAGTTGGCAGCCATTGCCCCACCCATTACGCCTAAACCAAGAAATGCAATCTTTTGAGTCATATTTGCAATTTATCAAAACTTTATCAGCTTAATAAATTTACTATAGCGATCGCCATGATGCTTACTCCCAAAACAAAAGGTAGTGCAAAGCACTACCTTTTGTTTTGGATTAATTAATCTTCTCATACCCAGATGGACAATCTGGCAATGGTTTGAGAATGAATTTGGGAGGACTCTGACGAGTAGCTGTCAGGCTTTCACAGAGTATGGTTGTGGTGTAGGGTTCTGGATCATTAGGAGTTTTGGCAAGATAGACCAATCCTGTATAAGATTTCAATCCGTCACTCTTAGCGATCGCAATATTCTGAACTGCCTTAGTGCTGTCTAAAACAATGATTTGATACTTGTAGTTTGCAGTTTCAGATGGGATGCCTACCTGTAGTGTTTCAAGGTTGCCTGCAAAGTAATTTTTTTCCAGAAAGAAAGCTTGTTGTGCGCGATTCATGGAACCAACATAAGTTTTCGCTTCGCTCTGTCTTGCTGAACTTACACCAGATTGAAGGGGAATAATCTCAAGGTCTTTAGGCAAACTAGTGTCATTAGAAATGCGATTAAGAAATAGCGCATTGGGCAGGAAAAAGCCTCCAGAAAAAGGGCTGGAATACTGGAATACGGCTGGAATAACTAGTTGCTGCAATATCAGTTGACCTTTTTGGCTAAAGTCAAGGATGGTTCTGGAGGCAAAACCACCTTGCAAAACATCTAAATATATCTGTCCATTATTCGTATTAACTTGATATTCCAATGCAAGTGCTGACTTCTGGCTTGTGCTGACTATATATAACTTGCCATCAGCCGTAAAGATAAAGTTCAATGATTCAGTATTACTGACAGAAGGCGCTAGTTGCCATTGCCCCGTTAGCCGCTCAATCAACTGTTTTGTTTCCACAGATACGGGAGTGTTTTCGGCAGCGATCGCATCAGGAATATGATGCTTAGAAGTTGCAGAATATCCAATGTTTATGGAAATTGCGATCGCTAAGGAAGCAAAAACTTTAGTAACGTAATTTAGCTTGGACATAGTCTTTTACTGGTAATTTTTTAGTTGATTAGTGGTCTAAATCCATGTTTGATCGAGACTTCACCAATTTTGTCCATATTCTCAATGCTGATTTGATTCCGTCCCCAAGAGAAGCTAGTATGCCAACCTTCAAACTCTAAAAGCATCGCTTCCGCAAAACAGGCAAAAAGCTGACGAGCAGGAGCAGTCATATTCACGATCTTCATAATCTTCCAGTCAATATCGAGACTATGCTCAACGATGCCGCCATCAATCACATGAATTCCTTCTTCTTGCACCAGCGTAGACATATTTTTAGGATAGCCACCATCGATGAGAATGCAAGGACGCTTGAGAGTAGCTGGATCGATCGCCATGCCCTTCGCCATACTCGCCACCCACACGATAATGTCCGATTGCGGCAGAGCATCCTCCATATCCATGACCTTACCGCGTCCAAGTTGGGCTTGCAATTCTTGTAAGCGTTCCCGATTCCGTGCAACTAGCAATAATTCTTTGATGTTGGTACGTGTATCTAGCCAACGACAAACTGCACTGCCAATGTCCCCCGTTGCGCCACAGACAGTCACGGTAGCTCTGGCTAAGTCAACACCAAATTTACGACTTGCCTCTTCGATCTGACGACAAATAATGTAAGCGGTGTGGGTGTTGCCCGTTGTGAAGCGATCAAATTCTAGTTGAATATTTCGCACACTCGACATCTGACTGAGATTAAAGTTCTCAAAAATAATCGATGAAAATCCACCCAAAGCAGTAATATCAACATCATTTTTTTGAGCAAGCGCCATCGCGTTGAGGATCTTGCGAATGGCGGTTTTAATTTTACTACCTGCTAACATTTCAGGTAAAAAACAGGATTCCACATATAGCCCTTCGATCTGCTGACCTGTGGCACTCGTAACTTTGATGCGATCGACGATTTGGGGCGGGGCGCTACACCAAAATTCCAAACCTTGATCGGCGTATTCGGGATAGCCTAATTCCCTTGCTACAGACTGAGCGTGTTCAAGACTTGTCAAATGCCCTATAAGACCAAACATCGATTGCAGTTACCAGTTTTTTTATTAGCTACTAGCTATTAGCTATTAGCTGTTAGCTTTTTTATTTAGAATTTTTAGAAATAATTATTTCTTTTTTGAGAATTGAAAGATGATTAGCTGTTGGCAATTAGCTATAAGCTAACAGCTAACAGCTAATTGCTACTAAGCAGCGACCAAACCCATTGCTGACATTCTCATGATGTCGCGGGTGTTGAAGCCGATTTTGCCGAGGCTTTCGCCATATTGAATCATGAAGTCTTCAACCAAAGCTTCTTTTTCCATGCCAAGAACTTTGGCATCGGCTTCGACTTGGTTGAGCATTTTCCAGACGATAGGCAAGTTTTGACGATTTGCTTGCTCTAGGGTTGCCTTGGAGTCATCAAAATGATTTTGCAACCATTCTTCACCAAAGTTGAGATGCAAGTATTCGTCTTTGACCACGCCTTCGGTGATCTTGCGCGCAAAAGGATCAGCGACGGGAATATAGATGTTGTAGGCGGCGATCGCAAAGCACTCAATGATGAGTGATTGGATCAACAGACAAGTGACGATATCCCCTGTTGCGAATGCTTTTTGAAAATTGCCATGCAGTTGCGCAAAGAATTTTTCGGCAAAATCCATGTCAGGTGTGACCTTGAGGTTCTTACCACAGGCGATAAAACCTTTTTTGTGGCGATCCTCCATCTTGGCAAGTCTGGTAAAATCTTCAGTAAATTCGGGCATTAGTTCTCCTAATTGGAGATAGTTGCTGTACGCCTCAGCTTCGCCCTCAATGACGATCGCATTGATTCGACTGTAGGCATCGCGATAGTTTTCTGTTTGATAGTCAATCGCTACAGCTTCGAGTGTTTGCCCCATGTTTTGCCTCTTAAAATATCCCTGCTCAATAAAAGTTAATCTCTTGCTATTTTATGCTAAGTGGACTATGCAATAAAATTAAAACCCAGAAAGCTACGGTGAAGCTTCGCTCCGACATACTTTATCTAAGTTTTAGTTTTTTACACGTCAAAGCGTTAAACTGAAGATTGTCCCTCAACTCGTGGTTATGGCAAGTTTTCTGTTAGAAGTTGGTACTGAAGAGCTACCTGCTAGCTTTATTGTTGACGCTTTGCGCCAATGGCAAGAGCGCATCCCCAAAAATTTAGATGAACACCAATTAACTACGAGTAAGGTCAATGTTTATGGTACGCCGCGCCGTCTTGCCGTATTAATCGAAGGCTTACCAATTCAACAAAGCGATCGCAATCTAGAAATTAAGGGGCCAGCGATCGGTTCAGCCTTTGTTAATGGCGATCCGCAAGGCGAACCAACCAAGGCTTTATTAGGTTTTGCCAATTCTAAAAGCCTAGATCTGAAAGATATTTTTATTAAAGAAACTGATAAGGGTGCATTTGTATTTGCCAATCAGCAAATTGTTGGTCGCGAGACTGCTGATATTTTGCAGGAATTAGCACCAACTTGGATTACAGGTTTAGAAGGTAAGCGCTTGATGCGTTGGGGTAATGGCGATCTCAAATTTCCCCGTCCGATTCGCTGGTTGGTGTCGTTATTTAATTCCAAGCTTTTGCCGATCGCTTTAGAAAATGTCCAAAGCGATCGCATTAGTCAGGGGCATCGAGTCCTGCATCCGCGATCGGTAATTATTGACACGGCGATAGATTATGTGGCGACTTTACGTGAAGCTTTTGTGGTTGTAGATGGCAACGAGCGCCAAAAGCATATAGTCACCCAAATTAATAGCATTGTGGAGTTATTTGGCGGTAAAGCCGAAATTCCTGATGATTTACTTGAAGAAGTTACTTATTTAGTGGAATTTCCCACAGCGCTAATTGGTGAGTTTGAACGGGAATATCTAGAACTGCCTCAACCTGTAATCAAGACCGAAATGGTTAGCCATCAGCGCTATTTCCCCGTACATTCACTTAAAAATCCCGATCGATTACTACCTCGCTTTATCACTATTTCCAATGGCGATCCCGATAAATCGCGTTTGATCGCGTCTGGGAATGGGCGTGTAATTAGGGCGCGGCTCTCCGATGGCAAGTTTTTCTACGATAGCGATCGCGCAGTGCATTTAGAAACTTTCTTGCCACTTTTAGAAAAAGTTACTTTTCAAGCCCAACTTGGCTCTGTTGCTGAAAAAGTAGCCAGAATTCGGGCGATCGCTAAAGTTGTAATTGCATCTATCGCTAATTTAGAAACCACTGAGGCTGATCAGGCGATCATAGATCGCACGGCTCAACTCGCTAAAGCCGATCTCGTTACCCAGATGGTCAAGGAATTTCCTGAGCTGCAAGGTCAAATGGGTTATTATTACGCACTCTCTAGCGAAGAACCGATTGCAGTCGCCACTGGCATTCGTGAGCATTATCAACCACGCGGCGCTAGTGACTCATTGCCAACTTCTTTGGCGGGTAAGATTGTGGCGATCAGCGATCGGATTGATACCCTCGTTGGTATTTTCGGTTTAGGGATTATTCCTACAGGCTCGTCTGACCCATTTGCGTTACGTCGCGCCGCTGCTGGAGTTGTTCAGATTGCTTGGGAAAGTGATTTTGCCCTCAATTTGCCTAAGTTATTGCAAGCAGCGATCGCAATTTACGCCGAAAAGAATTTGCTAGCAAAACCTGCGGAAACCGTTTTGGAGAATCTCTACAAATGGTTTAAGCAACGCTACGAGACAATTTTGGCAGATCAAGGGATTGAATACGATCTTGTTAATGCTGTCTCAGGTACTGAAGATCTCGCCTACACCTTGCAAGGGTTGGGCAATCTTACTCGCATCAAGGAACGCGCTCACTTCCTGCAAAAATCTCGCGAAGATGCGACACTCAGCGCCATCTATGAGCCAATTGTCAGAGCTTCTCGCCTCGCGGTTCAAGGTAATTTAGATAGTGTGACCGTTGATGTGAAGGCAATTATTAATCCTGCAACTTTAACTGAACCTGCGGAACAGGATTTATATCAAGCGATCGCCGCTTTGCCCAGTCAGCCTAGTGACGAGCAACTCATGGAAGGGATTATTGCGATCACGCCAGTTTTAGCGAAATTCTTTGATGAAGTGTTAGTCATGGCAGAAGATCCGCAGGTACGCCAAAACCGTCTCAATCTGCTCGGCATTATCCGCAACTACAGCCGCAAACTCGCAGACTTTAGCACCATCCTTAAATAAAGAGAAAGGGACGTATTACGTCCTTTTCTCTTTATTTAAGGATGCGCCAGTCATGTAAAACCGAAAAGAGAGTTACGGTGCGAAGCGCCGCAACTCTCTTTTCGGTTTTATATCTCACACTTGGCGATAGCCATAACAGATAATCATTGATTGAATTTTCATATCAAAAATGGGTATGTGATTACGTCTGTGGATGAGATTAGAAAAACTTATCAAAAAAATCAAAATACAAACGAAAACTCATCATTTTCCTAGGCTGCTAAAATGCTTGAAACTATTGCCTAGATAGGATTTAGGCTATTTAAATGGTCTTGAAAGCGATCGATAACTATCACCTATAACCAATGGTAGAAATAATAAGCTAGTTGTTCGCTTGGTTGCCAAGAACGATATGATGCGTGTTGATACCCTTGTGGGTGATTGAGATAAACGTAACTTGGCTGACTACCTTTAATTGGGTATAACTTCAAGACCTCGTTTATTTTTTTGGCTGCAATCTTTAAGAGGTTTATTACATACATGGCTACCTTCAAAGTAAGACTGATTAATGAAGCTGAAGGACTTGATAAAACTATCGAAGTTCCTTCTGATGAGTACATTCTTGATGTTGCCGAAGCTCAAGGCATCGATCTTCCTTACTCTTGCCGCGCTGGTGCTTGCTCTTCTTGTGCTGGTAAAATCGTTAAGGGTGAAGTCGATCAAGGCGATCAGTCCTTCTTGGATGATGAACAAATTGAAGCTGGCTACGCTCTCCTTTGCGTAACCTATGCTCAGTCTGATTGTGAAATCTTGACCCACCAAGAAGAAGCTCTCTACTAATCGCTTCTTTTCATAAATATTTTAAAAGCTCCGATCGCTAGTACTTTATGTGCAACGTTCGGAGTTTTTTAGTCTTTACCAAGTAATACCAATTCCCGAAAGCGATCACAATTCTAGGTATGAAAACCCTAAAATCGTTTTTGATGCAAGTCCGCCGTCGGCGGACTTGCATCAAAAACGATTTTTATAGTGAGAATTAAAGTGAATTGCGGCGCGAAAAGCTGCTATTCACGGTTTGGATTTATGACAACATCGATACAAGCTCAATCCAGTATGGATTTAAAATCCCCAAATAGGGCTGCCATTTTGAGGATTTGTATAAAGCACATTACGCAAGCTTTCGTGTGAGTGGTATTTTGGTGCTACATTTCTCAAAGCCTAAAAAGTCAAAACTGCAAAGAGGCATCACCAATTTTGTCTGGCAACGAAGAAGAAATTAACACGAAAACGCAGGAATCACAATCCACTGGACAGTCTGCTAAGCGATCTCTACTGAACATCGCTACGATTGTCGCGATCGCCACGTTACTGAGCAAAATATTTGGATTACTGCGTCAAGTGGCGATCGCAGCCGCTTTTGGTAACGGTACTGCCTACGGCGCTTATAACTTTGCCTACGTGATTCCAGGCTTCTTGCTGATCTTACTGGGCGGCATTAATGGACCTTTTCATAGTGCGATCATTAGTGTTTTAGCTAAACGAGATCGTAAAGAAGTCGCAGCAATCATCGATAGCATCACCACCATCGTTACAGGGATTTTATTGCTGGTGAGTATCGCTCTAGTGATTTTTGCCGAACCATTGATGCATCTGGTTGCGCCTGGGTTATTTGTCCCAGAAGCAGATTTACTCGTAAAAGGAATTACCCCTGAAACTATTCAGAACCTGAAGATCACTAAAGATATTGCGATCGAGCAGTTTCGGATCATGGCTCCAATGGCAGTTTTGGCTGGGCTAGTGGGGATCGGGTTTGGAGCGCTGAATGCTGCTGATGCTTACTGGTTGCCATCGGTCAGCCCTATATTTTCTAGCTTGACAGTGCTCATTGGCATCGGCGGCTTGTTTTGGACTATGGGCAGCAAAATGTTGTTGCCAGAAAATGCGGTATTGGGCGGTGAAGTGCTTGCTTGGGCAACTCTAGCTGGGGCAGTTTTGCAATGGCTGGTGCAACTACCTGTTCAGCTTAAAGCTGGCATGGGCGGATTTAAGCTGCGATTTGACTTTCAGCGTCCTGAGGTCAAAGAAGTCTTAAAAATTATGATCCCCGCAACTTTTTCATCGGGGATGCTGCAAATTAATGTCTGGACAGATTTATTTTTTGCTTCTTTCATCCCTAATGCGGCGGCAGCGGTGTCAGCGATGGGTTATGCAGGGCTATTAGTACAAACGCCTCTGGGGATTTTGTCGAATGTAATCTTAGTCCCTTTGTTTCCAGTACTTTCTAAGCTAACCGATCCCGAAAATTGGGGAGAACTGAAACAACGTATTCGTCAAGGCTTAATGCTCACGGCGCTTACGATGTTGCCGATCAGTGCGGTAATGGTAGCATTGGCTTTGCCAATATCTCAGGTGGTTTATGAGCGCTATGCTTTTGATGCTGAGGCTTCACAGTTAACATCTGTAGTTTTGATGGCTTATGCGGTGGGCATGTTTGTGTATTTAGGGCGCGATGTGTTGGTGCGAGTATTTTATGCACTCGGCGATGGCGATACACCTTTTAAGATCAGCGTTGTTAGCATTTTCTTGAATGGACTATTTGATTATTTATTAGTCCAAAGATTTGGCGCGGCAGGAATTGTTTTGGCGACGGTTTCTGTGAATGTGCTCTCCATGTTTGCAATGATTTACTTCCTCGATCGCCGCCTGAATGGGATGCCACTAAAAAGTTGGAGCATAACCATCTTAGGTTTGATAATCGCCAGTGCGATCGCTGGTGGAGCAAGCTGGGGCGTTTATCATTTACTCAGTCAGAGTTTTGACAGTTTCGGCACTGTGGCAAAATTTGGAGCAAAGCTAGGAGGTTTAGCGATCGCTAGTGCGGTCGGGTTCGCTATTTTTGGTGCGATCGCTGTCCAAATGAAAATCCCTGAGATCAAAGCTTTAACCAATCAAATCAAGCGTCGCTTTTCGCGTTAACTATAAAACCCAAAGAAGATAATTCGCCAGCGAAGCTAGCGAATTATCTTCTTTGGGTTTTGATTTTTCCAAGGCACTTAGGACTAACTAACAGTTACCGAACTAATTGCCATCGCATCAGAGATATAACAAACTCCACCAAACTTTTTGGTAACTGGCTTGAGTTTCTCGACCAGCAATTTGGTTTTGTCTTCCAAAAAGAAAGCAATCACATAGTCGTTCTCCAGCATACTCATATCAAGATCGCCTGAATTAGTACCACTGACTCCTTTACCCACGACATTCCGAATTACTGTGTAGTTCAAAACCCCAACTTTTTCTA
Source organism: Pseudanabaena sp. lw0831 (assembly GCF_016584665.1). Classification (GTDB taxonomy): domain Bacteria; phylum Cyanobacteriota; class Cyanobacteriia; order Pseudanabaenales; family Pseudanabaenaceae; genus Pseudanabaena. Next base: position 32,069 of record NZ_BBJB01000006.1, on the reverse strand, counting down.
ACACCTTGATAATCTTGTGCGACTCAACAGAATCAGATACAATTTCGATTCTTTTAACAGCTTGCATGATTTTATTTTTACTAAATTCTTACTAAAGTTTTTTACCGATCATCAAAATTACTGACGACGCTTTGCGTCGTCAGTACCTTTTAAGTAGTTACCCAAAACAAATTAATCACGTACATATATAAAGGAATTCCCACAATAATATTGAAAGGGAATGTAACAGCCAAAGCCGTCGAAACATAGAGGCTAGGATTAGCTTCTGGCACAGTCAGACGCATGGCAGCGGGTACGGCAATATATGAGGCACTGGCACATAGCACTGCAAACAACAGCGCGTCTCCCTGAGACATAGAAATTAATTTGGCGATCGCAATGCCAACACCCGAATTCAAGATTGGCATCAAAATCGCAAAAGCGATTAAGAAAATGCCTGTTTTTTGTAAATCTTTAATTCTTTTGGCGGCGACTAGCCCCATATCCATCAGGAAGAAAGTCAACACACCATAAAACATGTCTTGAGTAAAAGGCGACAATACATGCCAGCCTCTTTCACCAGTCAAACAACCAATAATCAAGCTACCAACTAGCAAAAATACCGAGCTGTTTAAAAAAGCTTCACGTAATACTTCTGACCATGCAAATTCGCTAGTTTCTCCTTTGTTCGCTTTTTCTGCGGCAGTAAATAGGCTAACTAGGATCAGTCCCACAATAATTGCAGGAGACTCCATCAGCGCCAATGCTGCGACCATATAGCCATCAAAAGCAATACCTAACTGGTTCAAAAATGAACTCGCGGTGATAAAGGTAACAGCACTGATCGAGCCATAAGTTGCTGCGATCGCGGCGGCGTTGTAAGCGTCAAGCTTGATCTTAAGAATAAAGAATGAGTACACAGGGACAATGCAAGCCATCAGGATCGCGGCAAGCATGGTCAGAATTACTGCTTGACTAATTCCACTTTTGACGAGTTCGACACCACCCTTAAATCCGATCGCCAGCAGTAGATATAGCGAGAATAATTTCGGGATTGGCGGCGGGATTTCTAAATCTGATTTAATCAACACCGCTAACATGCCCAGAAAAAAGAACAGGATTGGCGGGTTAAGCACATTAGAAACAATTAGGTCTAAATCCATTTGGACAGATCCATTAAAAATAAAAGGATTTTTTTAAAACAATTCGTACATCATGACAGTCTACAGAATTGTATGGCGATCGCCATCGGAAATACGTTATGAGAAACACACCCTTGTATCAAAACAAAAAGACTAAAGAGTGCCGCTTTTAGTCTTTTTGCTTTGATAACATAGAGCAAAGTATTGTTTTTGGGAGAATATGAAATGACAGCGATCGCACCTCCCCCTATCAAACAACAGGAAAACTTAGCAGATTCACGATCCCAGCAACTCATCACTGATCAGTGGATTAGTGCAACTTGGGACGAGTTTGTCCAGATTCTCGAAAATCCTCAGTATGCAGAATCTCGCTGCTATTACGACAAAAATCAAATTAAGCAAATGAGGATCGAAACTATGCCCGTTGGGTCGGAACATGCTGATGACAATACGCTCATCATCTTTGCGATTAGTTTGTACTGCACATTAAAAAATATTCCTGCTAGAGGTTTGACCAATTGCAGCTATGTCAAAATAGGCTTTCAAGGATGCCAGCCAGATATTTCGTACTACGTTGGTGAAGTCGCAGCCCGCGCACCTCGCAGCAGTTCCATCGTCAGTCTTGACGAATCACCAGTACCAAATTTGGTGATTGAAATATCTAGCTCCACGATCAACGACGATCTAGGCAAAAAACGATTACTTTATGAACAATTAGGAATTAGTGAGTATTGGGTGGTTGATGTCCAAGAAGTGAAAATTATTGCCTTAGAAATGTTGGAAAACGGTGGCAGTCGGCAAATCACTGCTTCTAAATTATTAGGTGGACTAGCGATCGCTGATCTCGAAGCCGCCCTAAAACTCAGCCGCGAGAAATCTCAATCTGAAGTTGGGGCATGGCTCTTACAAAAATATAGCCATAATCAATAAGAGGCCGTCCTTTCGTGACTGACTCTTATTGATATTCAAAAGTTTAGATAGGTATTTTAAATCAGACGCTATACTATGTTTAGCCATCAAGCTGCCTAATATTTTCTGATCAGTTGCTTAGCTACTTTTTTCAGCAAATATATAGCGAACTCTACAAATATTCATAGTTGGAAAAATGAGCGAACCAACTCCCTACGACAAATTAGGAGTCAATGACGAAGCCTCCTTTGAAGAAGTGCGCGATGCACGCGATCGCCTATTGCGCGAAAATGAGGGGGATGAGTCTCAACAAGAAATGATCGAGGTTGCTTACGATTCCATCCTCATGGATCGTTTACGCGCCCGAAAAGAAGGCAAGATTGCCGTACCCGATCGCATTCGTTATCCTGAACGTCTATCTGCGGCGATCCCTGCTTCGCTCCAAAATAATACACAGCGTCGCGCCCCATCTTGGTTGTCGAGACTATTGGACAGCCCAAGCAAAAAAGACATTTATATTTCGCTGGGAATTTTTACGGGACTTGGAGCAGTTAGCTTTTTTGTCCCTGCTGTCACTACTACATGGCTATCATTGGGTTTAATTGCCAGTGTTATTTTGCTAACCCGCAAAGAAAATCGCTTTGGACGTGCTCTGCTGATCTCCCTATCAGGAATTACAGTCGGTGTATTATTAGCAACTTTAACTAATCAAGTTTTAGTAATATCTCGCTTGGTAGGAAGTGGATTTTTTCCTAGCCCAATCCAGACAGTAATTATCTTGTTGGTGATGTGGCTACATGCTTGTTTCTTGCGCTAGAGCTATACAAAAAACAAAAATGATGGGGCGGGCTTTGCCCGCCCCATCATTTTTAGAGGGATAAATCAAACATGAGCCTAGGTAATGCAATTTTTGGGATCGCACAACTTAATCCAGTAATTGGTGACTTGGTCGGCAACTGCGATCGCATATTAGCTGCTGTTAAGAGATTAGCTGAGCAAGGGGCGCAGCTAGTGCTCACACCTGAGTTATCACTTTGTGGCTATCCACCTCGTGACTTGTTGATGAATCATCAATTTGTGCGCGATATGGAAACTGCGATCTCCGATCTTGCTACTCAACTTCCGCCTGATGTTGCAGTACTGGTAGGTACTGTATCGGTAAACCCTCATGCTAACCAAGCAGGAGGAAAACCCCTATTTAATAGTGCGGCTCTATTGCAAGGTGGCAAAGTTCAGCAAATTTTCCACAAGCGATTGTTGCCAACCTATGACGTATTTGATGAAGATCGTTATTTTGCGGTGGGGAATGGGAGCCAAGTTTTTACGCTAAATCTGAAGGGGGGAACATCTCTAAATGTAGGTGTCACCATTTGCGAAGATATTTGGAATGACGAGACATTTTGGGGCAAGCGTAGTTATGCTGATGATCCTGTTGCTGAACTAGCTGAGAATCACGAATTAGATTTGCTGCTCAATTTATCGGCTTCACCCTATGCGGTTGGTAAGCAGAAGTTGCGTGAAGCGATGTTGAGTCATAGTGCGCTTATGCATGACTTGCCATTGCTTTATGCCAATCAGGTTGGGGCAAATGACGATCTGATTTTTGATGGGCGGAGTATGGCTTTTAATCGCCATGGCGAAATAATTGCGCTTAGTAATGGTTTTGAGGAAGATTTATTGATTTTGCGTTTAGATGGAGTGGGGCTTAGCCCCACTCCATCTAAATACGAAAGTGCCGATGCGGAAATTTTTGCGGCTCTGGTGCTTGGTGTGCGTGACTATGTACAGAAATGTCGATTTCGTCAGGTGGTGATTGGTTTGAGTGGCGGTATCGATTCGGCTCTGGTGGCGGCGATCGCGGCTGAGGCGATTGGTAAAGAGAATGTACTGGGTGTGCTGATGCCTTCGACCTACAGTTCTGCGCATTCGATTACCGATGCGATCGCCCTCTCTCATAATTTAGGAATCTCTACGCAAACAATTCCGATTCAACCAATGATGGAAGCCTTTGACTCTAGTCTTGCCAATCTATTTGCGGGGCAAACTAGTGATGTCACTGAAGAGAATTTGCAGTCGAGGATTCGCGGTAGTCTGCTGATGGCAATCTCTAACAAGTTTGGACATTTACTCCTTTCTACAGGCAACAAATCAGAAGTTTCGGTGGGCTACTGCACGCTTTATGGTGATATGAATGGTGGTCTTGCTGCGATCGCTGACGTACCAAAAACACGAGTGTTTTCCATCTGTGAATGGCTAAATCGTACTAGTTCCCATTTATCAATTAAGCAAGGGAATACAGAAGTGATTCCCCTGAATATTATTACTAAGCCGCCTAGTGCCGAACTCAAGCCCGATCAACTGGATCAAGATTCTCTTCCTCCCTATGACATCCTTGATGATATTTTGCACAAGCTGATTAATCAACATCTCGCTGCCGCAGAAATTATGGCAACAGGTCACGATCCAGCGATCGTCGATCGCGTAGTGCGGTTGGTCAAAATCGCGGAATTTAAACGCCGCCAAGCTGCCCCAGGTTTGAAAATCACCGATCGCGCTTTTGGTTCAGGCTGGAGAATGCCGATCGCTAGTAAAGTTACGTCATTATAGGCTTTTGAGATTTTTGAGAAGTACACACTTCTCAAAAATCATTTTGGATTGCTCTTTGCTATCGATTTCAAAGAAATTGTTGACATCTCTATCTGTGGGAGTAATACCAATCCTCAAAAGTGCGTCTACATTTTTGAGGATTGAAACCCATGCCCAGTAAGGCTTTAGAACCCTCAAAATGGCAACGCCATTTTGAGGGTTGGTATAAGGAGTCTCAAACAGGAATATTGATAAAGATATACAATGTAAGGCTCAGGCTATTGCACCTAACGATTGATTTGTATATTTATTCCTTCCAGCTCTTTGCGATTAAGCTTGAACCAGTAAATTTTTCAACAGTGTTGCGAAGTAACACTGTTGAAAAATTTATTGAGCTTTGTTTGATTGTAAACAGCTATAAGGAATGGGTTCTTAATCTCTCAGATTGTTTCTATAAAAGTATTTGTAAAGCAAATTACATCGCTTTGCCTAGGGCAAAAGTGAAAAGTTTAATTTGATATTCGTTATATTGGGCTTAACCAAATGTATACAGTTTTAGAAGCGATCGCTACAGCGAACCCACCTTATAAACTAACACAGGCCGAAGCTGCGGACTTTATGTTAAAGACAGAAAGTTTATCAGCTTCCATTAGAAAAAGAATTCCAGCAATTTATGCAAATTCAGGAATCGATTATCGCTTTAGCTGTATTTCAGACTATGGTGGCGATCTCCAAAATTTTGAATTATATCCTCATAATTGGGAACTCACGCCTACCCCAACTACCTTTAGCCGTAATCAAAAATATGAAGTCTATGCGCCAAAAATTGCTTTGCAAGCAGCACAACAAGCGATCTCTGAAGCCGAAAACCTTAATGCTCAAGACATCACCCATTTAATCGTCGTTAGTTGTACTGGCTTTTCTGCCCCTGGCTTAGATATTCACCTAATCAAGCATTTGGGACTTTCCTATAGTGTTTCGCGCACGATGATTGGCTTTATGGGCTGTCATGCAGCTTTTAATGGACTCAGAACTGCTCATGCCATCTGTCAAAGCGATCGCCAAGCTAAAGTTCTCTTAGTTTGCGTTGAGCTATGTTCATTGCATTTTCAAGTCGCTGACACCTTAGAGAATACAATTATCAATGCCATTTTTTCCGATGGAGCTGCTGCCGCGATTTTGACTTCGAGTCCATTTGCTCAAGCGGAAGGAAAGCTGGCTTATACCGATGGATATAGTTTGCTGATCGAAAACACTGAAGAACTAATGAATTGGACAATCGGTGATACTGGTTTTTTGATGGGCTTATCACCGAGGGTTCCTGATGTAGTAGTATCGCATCTACCTGATTATTTGCAAGCTTTCTTAAAGCAACATCATCTCACGACCAATGATCTGGATTTTTGGGCAATTCATCCAGGGGGAAGAAAGATTATTGAAAATATTCAATCAGCTTGTGAACTTAGCGATCGCATGGTGTCTGATTCCTTTGAGGTCTTGCGCCGTTATGGCAATATGAGTTCGCCAACGATTCTATTTATCCTCAAACAGATTTTAGATAAGCATCAATCAAGAGCAGATACTCCGTTTCAAAATGGGATTGCCTTAGCCTTTGGTCCCGGGCTATCGATTGAAGGTTGTCTATTTCAAAAAGTCTAAGTGTATAAAACCCTAAAAACTTTACCGCTCGCGCAGCAGGCGGTAAAGTTTTTAGGGTTTTTCCAAGCTACTTCATTATCAATCTACACAATTAGGAACATATATGCCTTCATTCCAAATCCGTACTAATCAAGATGAATTGATGGATGATTTCTCAATTCAGGATGAACGCCTCACCGATGCATTGGAACAACTTCGTCCGATCAATCAACTATTTGGCGGATATGCCACTACGATGGAAGTTCTCTCGCCTTTTCTAAAAGCGCGATCGCAATCAAATCAAATCACCCGCATTCTCGATATTGGCACTGGTATCGGCGATTTCCCTGAATACATCGTGCGTTGGGCTGCGGCTCAATCTCCTGCAATTAATGTAGAGATTGTGGCGATCGATGCTAATCCTGTCACTGTGGATTATGCCCGTGAAGCTTTAAAAAAGCGATTGCCAGCAGATCTGCAAACAAAAATTAAAGTGGAAGTTGCAGATGCTTTGGCTCTACCCTATGCTGACCATGAGTTTGATATTGCGATCGCCGCGATGTTTTTGCATCACTTTGCCCATGAGAATGCAGTCCAAATTGTGCGATCAATGCAGCGAATCTCGAAGCATGGCATTCTGATTAATGATTTACATCGTCATCCATTTGCCTATTATGGAATCTATGCGCTTACAAGGCTATTGCCAGCAGTGCAAATGGTTCGCAATGATGCACCACTTTCAGTTTTGCGCGGATTCAAATCCTCTGAATTAAAAAGTATCGCTGAATCCGCAGGATTAATTAATTTCTTGCTCAAATGGCGCTATGCCTTTCGCTGGGTACTTAACACAATAAGTGTTTCGGGGAGGTAATACACCTCGAAAGCCCGAAGTGCTTGATGGGCAATGTTTTTAGCATCGGAGGTCTTCAATGTCTGACATATCTGTCCTTAAAAGCTTTGAGCCATTTATCATGTTTGACTTCCCCGAAACCCCTATAGAGCCTAAAACTTTTGCCTTTCAATATACAAGAGGCGATCGCCAACTAAACATCATCTAAACGCAGTCTAAACGGCTAAATCTTTGCCAAGCTTAGAATCTAGATGCTAGTAAGCAAGAGCGGTCTAAACGCAAAGATATACCTTGTCAAGTGGAGGAAATGGATCGATGATTTGACTGTTAGGAATGGTTTCCTGATAGTTTTATCGACTCAAAAGGAAAAATCTCCACCATGCTACAGGGATGGATACAAATTGGACTGACACTGGTGCTGATTGTGGCGATCGCTCCGATCTTTGGCGGCTACATTGCACGAGTGTTTCTAGGACAAAAGACAATATTGGACTCAGTTTTAAACCCATTCGAGAGGTTGCTTTTTAACCTCAGTGGAGTTAAGCCTGAAACGCAGATGACAGGATGGCAATATGCTCGTGCTGTCTTGTACAGTAGTTTAGCCATGTCAATACTGGTATTCTCGCTGATCATGTTTCAGGGAGCTTTACCGTTCAACCCAACGGCTCTGAGCGCCCCAACTTGGGATACAGCGCTCCATACCACGATTTCATTTATTACGAATACCGATCAACAGCATTATTCAGGTGAAACCACGCTTAGCTATGCTTCGCAGACGCTGGGACTTGGTTTCATGTTTTTTACCTCCGCAGCAACAGGGCTTGCCGTGGGAATCGCCTTTATTCGCGGTTTAACAGGGCGATCGCTAGGCAATTTCTACGTTGATCTAACCAAATCAATTACTCGGATTCTGTTACCAATCAGTATTATCGGCACGATCGCCTTTATTGCCGCAGGTGTTCCTGAGACTTTAGCGGGACCAGTGGTTGTCCCGACTTTAGAAGATCCGAATATCAGTCAGGCGATCGCCCTTGGACCTGTCGCCCATTTCGAGTTCATCAAACAACTAGGTGAAAATGGCGGTGGATTTTATGCAATTAACTCCGCCCATCCCTTTGAGAATCCCAGTGGTTTCTCTAATCTGCTTCAGACTTTGGCGATGGTTGCGATTCCTACAGCGCTAATTCATACTTATGGAATAATTGCTAATAACCGCAAACAAGCTTGGTTATTGTTTGGCATGGTGTTTATTCTCTATGTTGCTTTCATTATCGTTACAGGAATAGGCGAATATCAGGGTAATCCCCTTGTGAATTCTTTACTTGGTTCACAAAGTCCCAACTTAGAGGGTAAAGAAGTTAGATTTGGTTGGGCGCAGTCGGCTCTGTTTGCAGTGACAACAACTGGAACGATGACGGGAGCCGTTAACTCTCTCCACGACTCGTTTATGCCAAACGGTGGTTTTATAACTCTATCCAATCTCTTTCTGCAAATTATTTGGGGTGGACAAGGCACAGGAACCGCTTATCTATTTGCCTACTCGATTTTGGCAGTATTTGTAACTGGGCTGATGGTTGGCAGAACTCCAGAATTTCTAGGTCGCAAGATCGAGAAGAATGAAGTGGTCTTAACCAGTTTCTTGATTCTGCTTATTCACCCAATTGTGATTCTCATCCCTGCGGCGATCGCTTTAGCATTCCCAGATCAATTAGCAGGGATTAGTAACCCTGGGTTTCATGGAATTTCTCAAGTAGTTTATGAATATGCCTCGGCTGCGGCAAATAATGGTTCTGGCTTTGAAGGTTTAGCCGATAGCCAACCCGCCGCAACAGGACTCTGGTGGAATCTCAGTACCTGCGTTAGTTTGTTAGGTGGTCGTTTCATACCAATTACGGCTTTGCTGTTATTAGCCGATGGAATGTCCCGCAAGCAACCAGTTGCCATGACCACAGGTACGCTTCGCACCGATACAGTTCTATTTACCTCTGTCACCGCAGGCGTGATTTTGGTGATGGGTTCATTAACTTTCTTTCCCGTGCTTGCATTAGGTCCAATTGCCGAAGCATTTCTGATCGCTAGAGGCGGCTAAAATCTATTAAATTTATGAACAACAATACAACCAGTAATTTGTCATCTCAAAAGAAACGCGAACTTGGCAGCACTCGCGAGTCCCGCAGACACACCCCTAAAGTGTCAATGGATGGAATGTTTCAACGAGCAGTTCGGGATGCCTTTGTCAAACTCGATCCCCGCATTGCTGTCCGTAATCCTGTCATGTTTATGGTTTGGGTCGGTACGATTGTCACTTTACTCGTTACTATCGATCCCAATCTATTTGGCACTGTTCAAGCTAATGCCAATCAAGAACGCATTCTCAATGGTTCGATTACTGTAATTCTCTTTTTTACAGTATTATTCGCCAACTTTGCCGAGGCGATCGCTGAGGGACGCGGTAAAGCTCAAGCGGACTCATTACGCACTACTCGATCTGATACGATCGCTCGTAAAGTCTTGCCTGATGGTTCAATTCAAGAAACCAGTTCCACAGAATTGCGCCGTGGTGACTTGGTAAAAGTGAAAATCGGCGAACTAGTTCCTTCCGATGGTGAAGTAATTGCTGGCATAGCTTCAGTCGATGAATCCGCAATTACAGGAGAATCGGCTCCAGTCCTCAAACAACCAGGAACGGATATTTCCAGTTCGGTTACAGGTGGTACTCGCGTAGTTTCCGATGAATTGACGATTAAGATTTCGGCTGATCCTGGGCAAGGATTTATCGATCGCATGATCGCCCTTGTGGAAGGAGCCGAACGCTCGAAAACACCTAACGAAATTGCTTTGACGGTTCTGCTGACCGTACTAACACAGGTGTTTTTAATCGTCGTGGCTACGATGACCCCGATCGCTAATTATGTAAATACTCCCACAACCATCGCGATTTTAATCTCCTTATTAGTGGCGCTAATTCCCACTACGATTGGCGGTTTATTGAGTGCGATCGGCATTGCGGGTATGGATCGGGTCGCACAGTTTAATGTGATTGCCACCTCTGGTCGCGCCGTTGAAGCTTGTGGTGACATCAACACACTGGTTCTCGACAAAACTGGCACGATTACTCTCGGCAATCGCTTAGCCGAAGAGTTTATTCCTGTCAATGGTCATAGCCTCGCTGAAACCGCCACTGTTGCACTTGCCGCCAGTATCTTTGATGAAACTCCTGAAGGTCGCTCTATCGTGCAGTTAGCTGAACAATCAGGAGCCGTGATTAAATTCGATCGCGATCAAGCCAAAGGCGTTGACTTCTCCGCCCGTACTCGCATGAGTGGCACTGATTTACCTGATAATGTTGAAGTTCGGAAAGGAGCTATTGATTCAATCAGAGGCTTTGTGCGATCGCGATCGGGTGAAATCCCCCCAGAATTTGAAGCCGCCTATGAGAAAGTCTCTAAGCTGGGCGGAACCCCATTGGGCTTGAGTTTAGGAGGTGATTTGCATGGTGTGATCTATCTCAAAGATATTGTCAAGCCAGGATTACGCGAACGATTCGACCAACTAAGGCGGATGGGTGTTCGCACGATTATGCTTACGGGTGACAACCAAATTACGGCTTCTGTAATTGCTGAAGAAGCAGGTGTCGATGATTTTATTGCCGAGGCAACTCCCGAAGATAAAATCGAAGTAATTCGCAGTGAACAGGCTCAAGGTAAATTAGTTGCAATGACTGGTGACGGCACGAATGACGCTCCTGCATTGGCTCAAGCAAATGTCGGTGTCGCGATGAACTCAGGCACACAAGCCGCTAAAGAAGCCGCAAATATGGTGGATTTGGATAGCGATCCGACTAAGTTGATTGATTTAGTCGCGATCGGTAAGCAATTACTGATTACACGAGGCGCGTTGACTACTTTCTCCATCGCTAACGACATCGCCAAATACTTCGCGATCATTCCCACGATCTTCGCCGCCGCAGGTATTGGTGCATTGAATGTGATGGGTCTCAAAAGTCCCCAATCGGCAATTCTCTCGGCACTAATTTATAATGCCTTAATCATTCCTGCTTTAATTCCACTTGCTCTCAAAGGCGTAAAATTCCGACCTCTCACTGCCGATCAACTCTTGCAGCGCAATATTCTGCTTTACGGTTTGGGTGGCGTAATTGCTCCATTTATTGCAATTAAATTCATTGATATTTTGCTACCCATCATTTGATCGCGGATTAAACGGATGATTGGATTTCACGGATTTTCTTGATCCTCTCTAAAAATCTGTATCTAAAAATCCGCGCAATCCTTGAATCCGTCTAATCTGTGATTCTGACTTTTTATTTCCCAATCACCATGAAAAAAACTCTCCCCAATGTTTTCAGCGATTTTTCTATCGAAGACCTGAAAGGGCTTTGGCAACTCTCAATCAAAAAGAAATATCCAAAATATCTATTTCTCTTGCTCTGCTTTAATTTGATTGTTGCTCCCGCCGTCTATGCAGCCAATGCTGATAGCTTTACGCGCACGCAGGCTTACGCATTAGGACTACTAGGAATCGTCACAGTCGGCTTCTCGATTTATCTATTTGTCGTCATGTTTCAACCAGAGAAATTTTAAATTAATTACGAATTACTAATTAACCAAAATCTATGAACGAAATCATCAAAGCCATCCGCGCTACCCTAGTTCTTTGGGTACTAGTCGCCGTGATTTATCCTGCGGGAGCGCTAGCGATCGCGCAATTACCATTTCTCTCAAATCAAGCTAAAGGAAGTTTGATCCGTAATGCTCAAGGACAAGTAGTCGGTTCGGCGCTGATCGGACAACCATTTACCAGCGACAAATATTTCAACAGCCGCCCCAGCACCTCTAGCTACAGTACCGCCGATCCCAAGAAAGATGATGCTGGCATTCTCAAGACAGGCGTTTCAGGCGCAAGCAATCTCGCACCGAGCAATCCTGCACTCTTAGATCGAATTAAGGGCACTAAAGATCCCGATCCAACCAAACAAATTAAAGGAGAATTAAACCGTCTTCAAGAAGCGGGGATACCTCCAGTCGCGGATCTAGTCTATACCTCTGGCTCAAGTCTCGATCCACACATTGCGCCTGAAGCCGCAAAAGCTCAAATCCAAAGAGTAGCCCTAGCCCGCAAAGTTGAACCTAGCAAGCTAGAATCACTCATTCAACAAAATACTGATGGGCGTTTTCTAGGCATCTTTGGCGAAGATGGTGTAAATGTCTTGAAGTTAAATTTAGCTTTAGATTCTTTGTGATTTCGATAAGCTATACCAACCATACAAATTGTGGCGAAGTAGATAGCTGTCGCTTCGACTTCGCTCAGCTATTGTTCACTCAGTACCACTAAAAGCAAGGTATAGCCACTCAAACCATCCAAAAATATGTCATACACAAACTATAAAAGAGTTGATGAAGTACTGGGAGAGTTCGATATCAACTACTCTGAACAAAACTTTATTCAAATGATGGAAATACCAGTTTTAGAATACTTTGAAGCTGAGATCAAATTGACGCTGAGTGAAAGCGTGTATAGAAACTCGGAATCTGCTCTCTGTGAGTCCTTAATCTATCCCACACTCAGAGAAGTCTGGAAACTATACAAAAAAGATTTGCTTTTATGGAGCCATCAACCACTTAATTATGGAGATAATCGTTTCGTAGTTCCAGATTATTTGATTGCCAAGCGATCGCCTATGGGCAACATCTTTTTAGAGAAACCTAGACTCATCATTATTGGGGTCAAACGTGAGAGCTTTGAAGACGCTTGGATTGATTGCATTTCTGACATGATGGCTGCGCGTAGAGCTAATCAGACATCTAAAAACGAAACAAATTTCGCCCCTGTTTTTGGAATTGTATCTAACGGCATAATTTGGGAATTTGCTATACTTGACACCAACTATTTTGTAAAAGAAATTACCATCCACACCATCCAAAATCTAAAACTGCTTTTTACAGCAATTGGCTATATGTTTGAGCAATCTAAATTAGCGATCGCGACACTATGATTAAAGCTCATCGGCGCGGTAAGCATAAAATATTTATCGGCATGAGTCCAGGTGTCGGTAAAACCTATCGGATGCTAGAGGAAGGGCATCGCCTACGTTCTGAAGGAATTGATGTGGTTATTGGTTTATTAGAAACCCATAATCGCGTAGAAACTGTGGAAAAAGCAATCGGCTTAGAACTAATCCCACGCCAACAGATTAAGATGGAATCAGTAACTCTCACGGAGATGGATACTAATGCGATCATCAAGCGACAGCCACAATTAGCTCTAGTAGACGAATTAGCTCATACCAACGTCCCAAATGCAGAGCGCGAAAAACGCTATCAAGATGTGGAAATCTTGCTCGAAGCAGGAATTGATGTCTATTCCACTGTAAATATTCAACATATTGAGAGCCTTAATGATACCGTAGCAAAAATTACGGGAGTGATCGTGCGCGAACGCATTCCCGATCACGTTTTAGAAGCTGCCGATGAACTGGTGGTGGTTGATGTTACGCCTGAAACTCTTCAGGAACGTCTGCGTGACGGCAAAATATACGCACCTGAGAAGATCGATCAATCTCTGAACAACTTTTTTCAGCGTCGCCATTTGATTGCTTTGCGAGAATTAGCCCTGCGGGAAATTGCGGATAACATCGAGGATGATCTAGAAGCCCATGAACAGTCAGGTTATTCTACAAATCTCATTTGCAATATTCACGAACGAGTTTTGGTTTGTGTTTCCACTTATCCTAATTCTCTTCAATTGCTACGCCGAGGAGCAAGGATATCAAGCTATATGCACGCGCAACTTTATGTTCTATTTGTTGATGATCCCGATCGCTTTTTAACCAAAACCGAAAGTCTACATATTGAAACCTGTGAGCGTCTGTGCAAAGAGTTTGCAGGCACTTTTATTCGAGTGCGAAATAGTCAGCCTTTAGATGCGATCGTGGATACGGCAAAAAATTATCGAGTTACGCAAATTGTGATGGGTGAAAGCCAGAAGTCACGCTGGCAAATCTTGTTTAAGGGATCGCTCACGCAAAGGATTTTACGAGTACTCAAAAATGTGGATATTCACATTATTTCAACTAGTAAAGCAGGATCTGTCGATAATCCTTGAATTTATAAACCTTCGACATCAGGAGCAGCAGCAATTTTGTAGACTAGGATAACTTTGGCTTGGGAATAAGGTGGGAGATGCAAATTCCAATTGCAAAAACCGTTGAGATCGGGTTGGATGCGATCGCTGGTTTCATCCTGCACTACTTCAATTTTTACCTTCTCCAATTCTGAGACAGGCATTCGCTCAGTCATGGTGATTTTTCTAGCTTCATCGCCAATATTTGAGAGAAAGATACTTACAGTGTTGGTAATTGTATTCCATTGGGTGAGATGATTCTTTTCTCGTTTTTGTGACTGGGTGCGCTGGACACGCATATTTGCATCAGTTCCCCAACCAAGGGCAAATTTTTCTTGGGGAGCGATAAAAGATACAGTTGTTCGCCCGACATATTCTGTAGACCGCACTAGATCGACGGGGCCAGCTAAAATTGGCAATGTGGAATTATTAGTGTGTTCACTTTTGAGAACGACTTGCAAAGCTATTTCGGGTATAAGCACATACTCAATCTTAGCTAAGGATTGAAATTGAAATAATGGCACACGATAGGGATTGCCATTGGAGGGAATATTCGCTTTTTTAGGGGCGCGGAGAGTTCTCACTTCTCCGCCATCATCAACCCCAGGTAAATCGATCGCATCTGGTATTGCTCCTCCACCTAGCCCCGTCGTTTTAACCGTTTGATCGCGCATTTCTACGGCAATCTTCTTAGCTTTTTCGCGGATATTCAGCCAATCATCGGTAAGTAAAGGTGGCTCAGTGCCAAGGGACGCACGAGCGGTGGAAAAGACTAAATCCACATTTAGCCAGTCTTCGCCTGTGTTTTGCCAAACGCAACCATCGGTACGGAAGGTTAATTGCGAATTTTCTCCCGTTTGCTTATCTCTCATCTGTAACTGGGCTTGATGATAGGGTCGCCAGAAGGCATTGGGAACGACATAATCAAAAGCTAGTTCATATTCACCAGTTTCCGCGATCGCTAAATCCGCTTCGAGATGCGCTGTGAAAATCTGATCGGGTCTAGCTTCAGCTTGAATACGGCTCACCAGCCGCTCGATCGCAGATTTCAACTTCGCCTGTGCATGGTAAGTATTGAGGATTTCGCTACGAGCTTCCCGCATTTTTTGAAATAGTGGCTGTAATTGCGATCGCCATGCCATGGGATCGACTTGTCCCCAAGCAGCGTCAATGGGGAGCTCTTGCAAAGCTTTCCCCAAAATTATGCCGATTTGTTGAAACTGGTCTTCGAGTTGTTGGCGATCTTCAGTGAGGACATTGTATTGATCGAATTGCGATCGCCATTCAAGCATTAACTCTTCTAACAAACCTGAGCGATCGGATTCCTTAATTAACATCCGTCGGCGAACACGTACATCGTTTACTCTTGCACCAGATATGCGATCGCTAAATTCGGCACGAAGGGACTTATCAGAGAGAATGGGCGCAACTTTAGCAACATGAACTCGCCAAAGTCCTGATGTTAAAGTTACCTTCGCCATGCGTTGAACTTGAGCGCGATCTTCGAGTAGTGTCACGGTAGTAACAGGAGCATTTAGATCTAGGGTCTGAATTTCGGTTGATATCATGTTCTATGCCTCTCTCCGATTACCGTTAACTAATTCGTTATCCACAAAAGTCTTAATTGTATAGTCGGCGGTTAATTCCGTTTCACCACCTGCGGGAACGTTGATTTGCCAACGATAGCCACCTTTAATCACAGCATTGCGCTCTTGCTGTTCGTATTTCTCCCATGCTGGGGCAACCTGTGTAACAGTCACATCTACTTTTACATCAGCTTGTGGCACAGGAATACGTTCGCGTACTTCAATTCTGGCATCTCGCCCTAGTCGATTTGCGATCGCAATATGAATACTGTGACGCAATTCGTTAAAGGCGACCAGACTCATACCCGATCGCACTTCTTTAAAGGAGGTATTTCGCGCCACTTTAATCGATTGCTCTACGCCTAAGCCTAGTTCCATTTGTCCTTTGGGTGGCACGGTGTTAATGCGAGTTGAGAGAATATATTCACCATCAACATAGACATCCGTAGAGCCTGCTAATAATGGCGATCGCAGCGGGTTGCGAAGTTGCGCTATCCGAAAAACATTGGTGTCTTCACGGGGGACGACGATATAACGCAGATCGATCTCCGCATTTTCTTCGAGTAATGCAACTGAATGAAACTGTCCATCGGATGGAATATCCACTCTTCCAGTCCCAAGATAAGCAAAGTCAAAAGAGCCTACCATCTGCCGCACATTGATCGCACCCGCAGGTAAATGGGTATTCTGACAAGCAGCTAGACTTAATGCCTGTTGCAACACTAAGGACAAATCGAAATTAACTGTCATTTGAGATCGCTTCAGGGATTCCAAATAAATTGTCTGCACATCAGGCAAACTAAGTTTGCCGCGTTGTGAGGTATTACTAGGATCAGCCAATCGCATCAGTCCATAGTTCGTAATCTCTTGAACAGGATCGAAGATAGATTCTCGCATTACTGCCCCTGGACGATCGAGAAGCGTAGACCTTTGTGCAGGAGCCATAGCCTTACTCATAGCTGGTTGCGGCGATCGTGCTTCACTCATCATAACTCTTGCCCCCATTCTTTCTAGAGCCTGTGATGATGCACTTCTACTAGCGTTAGATTGCATCATAGATTTAAGTTCTGCCAACTCTGCATCAATTTCTAATGACATACCACCAAAATATTGGCTCTGTTCGTCAAACGAGGTGGTTTCACTTGCTAACTCAACCGAGTTGACTCCACGACCCAGCAGATTTTGACTAAGATCGGCAAAGGTATCTATTTTTAAATTTTCAAGCTTCTGGTTCAGAATCGATTGGGTTACTGATGATAATGGCTCTAGTGCTAGAATTTGAAAACTTTGCGAAACTGAAGTAGTACTAATGGCGCTATAGGCGATCTGTCTCTGAAGATCATAATCTTCAAACAGAATCTCTGCTCCTTTGGGTGGGTTTCGCCAAGCCTTTTTGGACGCAAATGCTTGCGATCGCCCTAACCTCAGAGACGGTAACTCTGGTAACTCACACCAACCAGTCGGCGTAGCAGTCGAAAGCTCTATCTGCACACCCGACCAATCCTCACCAGTACGCTGACAAATCAAAGCCCGCAAGGCGATCGCCGCCGTATTAGTGGCACTATTCAGCCGACAGACATAAGTGGGTGTCCATTTTGCACCCTGCACAAAATATTCCACAATCAGTTGCAGATTGTCAGGTATGGCTAAAGATGAGGCAATGCGATCGCTAATTTGCAAACGAGCGACAATGGTTTTGCGTAACTCATTTTCTTTGGCAACATTCGCATTTGAAGCAAGGATTTGCTGTTGTTGCAGATCGCGCAGGTTTTCTATGGCTTTTCGCAATTGCATATCAAGTTCGCGCTTTTCTTTAATGCGTAGTTGCTTCTGCTCATCCTTGAAATTTGCTAAAGCTACTCTTGCTCCTGTTGGTGAGGTTGGTGGGGCTTTGCCCTCTTCTCCTATAGGGCGATCGGGAACATTCAACACATTCAAAGCCGACATTTCTAGAGCAATTACACCTTGGAGATCATTTAAGCGATCGACCTCAGCTTTTGCTGACCGTATTAATTCATCTAAATCTGATATCGGAACTTCCACAGGTGAGGGGACACTCAAACCAACCCGCACATCTGTAACAATTACATTCTCATCTGCCCCAGTTTCGCCATTGTCCACCCGCACCCTGACACTCGCATCATCCAGAGCCAGCGGTAATCCCACGATCTCGACTTCGACATTTTCAGTATTTTCATTTTGCCATGCGATCGCTGACAAATTTGCCAAACGCCTCACAGTGGAGCCTTCGGAGTAAACTTTAACTTTTTCGATTTTGGAGGCAAGCTGAGCGATCGACATAAATTTATGCTTTATACAAATCTTGTCTTGTTTTCTTGAATTTATTATATACCCCTAAAAATAATTTCAATTGCCAATTTAGTTGTCATTTATGGAGAATCATAGAGATAATGGTCATGGTTGATTGATCCATCATGGGGAAGTTTGTCCCATTCTTCGGTGGGAACTTGGGCTTGAATTTCTTTGACGCGATTTAATAGGTCGAGAATTCCGTTTGTTTTTGTTTCAGTTGCTTGATTATTAACTTTGGCTTGCTCACGTTGTTTGAGAAATAGGCAGAAGTCAAGGATTTCTTCAACTAATGAGTCGGGGGCTTGTTCAAGTTCTTTGCTAAGTTGTTCTCTAACTGTCATTTGGGTATCCTCTTAGTGTAATTTTAAATGTCATATTAAGTTTCTAATTCAGTTTACCGAAATAAACTTTTAGTTTTTTAGATTGCGCTAATCATCTTACTTATTTTCTCTTCTAATTTATGCGCTATGCCAAAAAGTATATAGAGTTTGCCGTGAAATGAATTAGAGGCTTTTTCGCAGTGACCTTTCTTTAGATCTCCATTTCCGCAAAGTAATCTTGTAATAGCTTATGGATAAAGCGATAGCGTCCTCCCACGCGCTGGAGAAAAAGTAATTCAGTGCAGTAGTTAAGGAAACGAGCGTAATTCCATGGAATAGTCCCATTGTGGTAAAGGATGAGTCGTAAAGAAAGATGTTGTAGACAAGCTTTCCCAAAAATCAGCCCAAAAATCAGCCCAAAAATCAGCCCAAAAATCAGCACCCACTTCATCCCACTCAAAACTATCTGAAAGGAATCATCGGAATCCAGAAAAGAAGACATCAGCACACTGAACAGCACACTAATCAGCACACTAATCAGCACACTAATCAGTGTAATAAGAAGTGCATTGCGTGCTGTTTTGCGTATCCCTTGATTTGGACTAGTCTTAACATCCAGTTCCGAAGAAATCAGCCCAATATTGACCCCCAGAATCAGCCCCAGAATCAACCCAATACTTAGCCCAATAATCAGCACCACCTGCATGTTGAACTCACGCCCCTGAGTCAGCCCAATACTTAGCCCCAGAATCAGCCCCAGAATCAGCCCCAGAATCAGCCCAAAAATCACTTTTTTAAAAGACAATTTGATTGTCTCCACTAAGTTAATTTTACTGCTGCTGAGACCCAAAATCAGACCAAAAATCAGCCCCTCAGTCAGCCACCCAATCGGCCACCCAATCAGCCCAATAGTTAGCCCAATAGTTAGCCCAATACTTAGCCTATACATTCCTTGCTGTTTACCGAATAACCACACAGATGGTTGCATCCTTTCGATCAGAAACTCTGTCTGTGACTCTCTTTGCATTTGCAGGGATAGAACTCTCAACCATTTCTGTGTTTGTCTATCTGACGGGACTTTGCTTTCCCTATAAGCCCTACTGTTAAATCTCCTCTCGAACATTGTTGTAATGTAAGCATCCAGTAACAGATTTATTCGTTGCTTTGTCGAATTTAATGCCTGCCATTGCTGCAAAGAAAGTTTTGCATAGGACAAAATTGTTATGCTCAATAGCAACGGAGTTCTGACTAATTCCAGTAACTCTGTATCTTGTTGTAGTAACTGCCATAGTTCTGTCCGATTCACCCCTAATAAATACTCTTGAATTTGCTCCTCTGTCAGCGATTGCAGCAAAATCGCACCATTGAGATTTAATCGTGTCTGATAGTTGGCATACTCCTCTTGACGGCTGCACACCACTACAGATGGCGGACGCAAATCTCCTTGTAACCAGAGATTTATTGCAGCTACACAAGATTCCTGATGCTCTATTTTGACTTCATCTAAACCATCTAACATTGGTAAAATTAGTTTCTCTTGCAGCCATTGCCCAGCAAGAGCTTTACCTGCCCCATACTTTGATTTAAGTTCCTCTACCAACCAGTCAGGCATTAACTGACGCGGATCTGTCCAACTCGACAGGTTAAAAAGTACTGGGATTGGTCGAACTGAATCTTGCTCCGCTTGGGCAACGAGCGCTTTAGCGAGGTCTAGCATCGTTGTTGTCTTACCAGAACCTGGAGCGCCCAAAATTAGCAACCGTCCAGCAATTTCTGTTTGCTCAAATGTCTCTATAATGCTTGTCTTTGGCGGGATAGGTTGTGGAGGCTTTGCTCCAATCTTAATTTCTGTATCCCACAAGTGTTTTACTTGTTCTGGATGAGATTCCTTGTCCAAAGTCACGAATACATGGTTGTGTAGCGACTGCGCGAGTCTGGAGTCAACTTCTTGTTCTATTGCTTGTAAGAGTAATAGCTCGTTGCGCGAACGAATAGGCTGGTTCTGAACTATTACATTTCCCTGAACCTGTTCGATATTGAATTGATCTCGCCCACGGTTGTCATATTGCCGAGACATGGTTAAGACCCGCCAATTTTCGGATTACCTTGGATATTTTCGATGTTGATCTGATCGCGCCCGTAGTTGTTATATTCCCTAATTGAATTGTTTTGATTTTGGATATTGATAATTTGTTGAGCAATTTGCCTTACTTCCGTCGCAAAAGCCTCATCTTCATCCAACTCAAGGTCTAGATATTTTTTAACTTTGTCTAGTGCCGTTGAATCACCATTTTGTTCCACCTCAGCTAAGGCTTTTTCGGCACGTTCATTGCCTTGAAATTTGGCTTTAATTTTGTCGCGCAGATTTTTTACTAAGTCGATCGCACCACCAACAGATTTCTTAGCCAATTCCCCAGCCCCAGACTTCGCAAACTCCTGAAAAGCAATTTTGACAATTTCCGCCGCAGCGATCGCAGTTATCGGTTCCATAAAATCACCCTTGATTACAATTGCTGATCAGATTGTACATCGTCAGATGATTATTAACTTTACTATAGATTGAAGATGCAGATGATTGTAATGGCGATCGCTATGCCAACATATGATTGAATGGCAATGATTTACAACAGTGTTAGCGTAAGTGGCGATTTATAACTTTCGGAATAAAGCGACCGAAGACATAAACTATGGTCGTGTAACAAAAAACAGCTTAAAACTTTTGCCAAAAACATTACATCAAAAGGCTCAAATTAAGCTTGCTCGAATTTCTGCGGCAACCTCACTCGAAGACTTACGCGAACTCCGTGGAAATCGCCTAGAAACCTTGCAGGGAGATAGAGAAGGACAATACAGTATTCGTATCAACGATCAATATCGCATTTGCTTCCGATGGCTACAAGAGAATGCTTATGATGTAGAGATCATTGACTATCATGATTGATAGCCATAAATTATTTGTTAAACCATTAGACTTGTAACATAACCAATCATGCAGCAACTACACCTAACGCCTATTCACCCTGGAAAAGTTTTACAGGATGAGCTAGAAGAAATTAATATCTCCTCTGAAGCCTTAGCTAACCATATAGAAATACCATCCAGCATCATTCACGATATTTGTGATGGAAAGAAAGATATTAACGCACTACTAGCCATGAAGTTGTCTCGTGCATTGGGAGCCAGTCCCCAATTTTGGTTAAATCTTCAAAATAATTGGGAGATTAGCCAGATTAAAGAATCCGAATATCAAAACATCCAATCAATCGCCGCTTAATAGCAATCGCCCTCTTTATGCACCATCAACTGATTGATGAAATCATGAACTAATTGCGCGATCGCATGATAGAAGCATATAGCGATCGGTCAATAGTGATAATTAAAAATCAAATCCAGTAAGCTTCTTGGATTCTCAAAATGGCAACGCCATTTTGAGAATTGGGATTACGTTAATTAGCGATCGCCTCGCATTAACAACAACTGCACAAGTTGAAGTGCGGCATAAATTGCAGTTGCTACATATGTCCATGCAGCAGCGTTAAGTACATTGCGAGCGCCGATATTTTCGTCACCTTGGAGAATACCTAGCTCATCAATTAGCTTTAAAGCTCGGCTAGAAGCATCAAACTCCACAGGTAAAGTCACAATGTGAAATAGGATCGCGCTAGCAAATAAGGCAATACCAATATTGATGAAAACTACACTCAGACTGCCGAGGGATGTCAGGAACAGCCCAGCCATCACCATCAAGGGGCCAAAGTTAGCGCCGATATTTGCTACTGGCACAAGGGATGCACGGATATTCATAAATTGATAACCGCGTACATCTTGCAAAACGTGACCACATTCATGGGCTGCGATCGCGGCAGCAGCTAGTGATGATGATCCATACACTGATTCCGATAAGCGCACTGCCTTCGCAGAAGGATCGTAATGATCGGTCAGTTCTCCTGCTACTTGCTCTACAGTCACATCATGAATACCCATGCGTTGCAGGATGGTCTTAGCAACCTGTGCGCCTGTCATTCCAAGGCTCGATCGCATATCTGCATATTTTTCGTAAGTTGCTTTGACTCTCTGCTGCGCCCAAAACATCAAGATCATCCCTGGGATGAGGATCAAATAGGATGGGTGAAAAAACATTTACTTTTCTCCTTCAGACATTTCTATGTATGATTATGCCCTTGTTGCTATAGTCTCTGGCGGTAGTGAAAACACTACTGAATTGGAAATTGCTGTAAGTTTCAACCAACTAAATTTGCCATGAAAAAATTACATCTGAGTTTCCTCAGTTTGCCTATATTCTGGTTTGCAGGACAAGCAATGCAAGCGATCGCCGCCCCCCAGCCTTGCCAAGAAGGTAATATAGCTCCTACAAATCTAATGACGAAAGCATCAAATCATTTCACCGTCACCGCTCTTGAACAGAAGCCTCTGCTTGGTCATTTGGGGCAACCCCTCGGTAAAATCATCACGATCGCAGGTGTCGTTCGACAAGGAGAATTGGGTGCAAAAGCTAGCCCAAGAGAGGTGTTAAGCGTCGAAGTTGTAAACGATCGCCCTCTCGCTCAGCCAGTAACCATCGAATTTAATTTATTTGTGACGGCTCAAGTTGCCAAACCTGTTTTAGGGCGATCGTTTAAATATGTAGGCTACGAAACTGGAGGATTTACGGGAGTTCCTCAAGAAGCATTCAAGTTCGTACCCGCCGTAGCGACGACTGGTCATCGCTTTAATACTTATTTTCAAGTGCTGCAAGAAGAGTTAGATGTTGTTAAAACAAAATCTGATTTGGCTCAGTTTGACAATCGCCGTGTTCAAGTGATCGGGCGCTATGTGTCGCACAGTAGACCAGCCCCTGCAATCACGTCCAGCCTAGACTTTAAAGGAACCTATACAACGGCGAATATTGTGCTAGAAGATGGAACGGAAATTCCAATTTACCCAACTTACCTTAAGCAGTCGTTGCGATCGCCCGAAGAAGTCAAAACCTATGATGGGAAAATCGTTAAAGTAGTGGGTCAGATTAATCTTGATCGCGAACAAAAGCTAAATCCCAATCAACAAACCACTCTGACAACATTTGATGGAATCTGGCAATATACTCCCTTCCCACCGAAAGAATAGGTGTTGTAAAGTGAATAATTAGTGTTGCGCGGCTTTGCCGCGCAACACTAATTATTCATTGAGAAAGAAGTAGTTATAGTCAGAATTAGGTGATTTACAAGCTATTACTAATCAGAACAAAAGCCGACCAAAAATAAGGATGATTATAATTCACAGCGCCTTCTTTAATATTGCGCTTAATCATGCTTAACTGAGCTTCCCGTAAAGCTATAGATGTATCACTATTTGCCTTTCGCAAATTGTTATAAAAAGCAGACATCAGTATTTGTGTACCACCATCAGAAACCTTCCACAGTGAAGCAATCGATGCTTTTGCACCTGCCCGATGGACTTGATAGCCAAAGCCTAAAATCTCTGTACCAGTTCCTAAACTACCTAATCCTGTCTGGCAAGCACTCAAAACTACGAGATGTGTATCTTTCAGCTTTAAATCATTGACTTCTGCTAATGTGAGCTTACTGCCATCACCAAATAACAGATAGGATTCAAAAGGACTACCATTTTTAAATTCGGCATGGGTTGCCAAATGGACGATCGTATTACCTGCTGCTTTATCCCGCATCGTCTGACTCGTAAAATTCTGTTCGATATATTTACTAGCCCTAGGAAAAGTTGATGCAATGTTCTCAACTTCTGTAATAGATGATGGCAGTCCACTTAAACCAAATTTACTCTCTCCAGCTTTGCCGCCAAATGCTCCCGCTAAGATGGTTAAGTCATTCAGTGATTGGCGATCGCGATCCAGCAAACTGTAGGAAATTAGATTATTGATGCGATATCGTTCCACTAACCATTGCTTGCCATCGTAGAGTGTAGCGAGGGGTATATAGCGCAATAATCCATCAGGAGCATAGAGAATAGTCGTAGCATTGGCTTGCTTAAGATCGGATTCAATCGGTTTAATGAGCAGATCGTATAGCTTCTTCGCCGAAGTCTTGATGTCGTCGGAGCTAGGATCTTGCAAGTCAGTACGAAAATCTGCGATCAGCTCTTCTAGTTGAGGTTTAGCGATCGCCACAGTCCGCGCAGTGGGCATAGAATTAGCCGCAAAAACGACGATTTCTAGACGATCTAGCAACACTAATGGATAGATGAGAACCACCCCTTGCGGTAGCTTTTGTAAGTATTCGGGAGCCTTATTAATTTCCGATGGAGCGAGCTGCTGGATCTTTTGGGTTAGCTCGCGGTTCAGCAAGGGAATTCCCTCAAAGCTTACCGTTGATAACTGGCGACTCATTTTTGACTCAGGCTCTAAAATTCGCATTCCTTGTGCCGTGCGATCGTTCCCTTTGACATTTTGGAGATAATCTTCCAGTTCTTGGATTTTTAATAAATCGATGATTTGCAGAGCTTCCATTACTCGTCCTTGCTTGAGCAATAAATCCGCAAGGCTACGATATGTACCTGCCACCGTTCCCAAAAAAGAACGCTGTTCGTCTTTACTCAGTCCGCGAATATCTTGGCGAATCGATTCTTGAATGTTGACCGATTGTTTGTAATAAAGGATTGCAAGTTCGGGGCGTTCTAAATCCCCAAGTAAAACCCCCAAATTATTCAGCGCTCTTCCTTCGCTATTACGATCTTTAAGTTGACGGGCGATTGCTAAATCTTGCTGGTAAAAGACGAATGCTTTTTCATATTTTCTTAACCGATTATAGGCAATGCCCAGACCAGCAGAAGCTTTCCCCTCAGTGGCAATATCTTTAATGTTACGGGCTATGGTTAATTGCTGCTGAAGAAAAGCGATCGCCTGCTCGTATTGTCCTAGCTGCCGATAGTCGTTGCCGATATTGCCGAGGGTTCGACCTTCCCCATTGCGATCCTTAAGCGCGCGAAATATTTCTAAGCCTTGTTTGTATAAAACAATTGCTTGCGAATACTTCTCCAAGTTGCTATAAGCAGTACCCAAATTATTCAGCGCCCTCGCCTGTCCGCTAAGATCTTGCAATTCGCGGGCGATCGCTAAATCCTGTTGATAGAATGCGATCGCTTTTTCATATTGCCCCAATTCGCGATAAGCAATACCAAGTCCGCCTAGCGCTCTTCCTTCGCCAGCACGATCTCTAATCTCGCGGGTAATTGCCAATTGTTGCTGATGGAAGGCGATCGCTTTGGCATATTGCCCCAATTCACGATAAGCAATACCAAGATTTCCGAGGGCATTGCCTTCATTTTTACGGTCATTGAGTTGGCGCAGGATTTCTACAGCAGGTTGATAAACAGCGATCGCTTGTTCGTACTGCCCTAATTGAATATAATTCAGTCCTAAACTATCAAGGGCATAGGCTTCAGCCTGACGATCGTTTAATTCACGCGAGATCGTCAAGCGTTGTTGAAATAAAGGGACTGCCTTCGCAAATTGTCCGAGACTGTAGTAAGCAATGCCAAGATTATTCAATACCTTGCTTTCGCCAGCGCGGTCTTTGATTTCTTGATAAATCTGTAAAGCGCTTTGCCATGATTGCAAGGCTTCCTCATACTCCCCCCCACGATATTGCCGAAGTCCTTGGTTGAGTAATTGAACCGCTTTAGTCTTGCGATCGCTCTGCTCTTGCGCCACCAGGCGATCGCATATCAATACTTGCAGAGGCAAGCTCGACAAAATAGTGATTAAGGCGATCGCACTCAACTTTCTATGCATAGCATTGATCCTAATAAACCAAAAAGCACCACCCGAAGGCAGTGCTTTTTAAGATTGAATTATCTAAGAAATACGCAATAGCTCGACATCAAACATCAATGTCGCATTAGGAGGAATGACTCCGCCTGCTCCACGAGCGCCATAACCGAGATCGGGAGGAATAATCAAGGTGTAGCGATCGCCAACGCGCATAATCGATAAACCTTCATCCCAGCCCTTGATCACTTGACCAACGCCAAGCTTGAACGAAAAAGGACTATTGCGATCGCGAGAACTATCGAACTTAGTTCCATCTTCGAGCGTACCCGTGTAATGCACGATTACGGTATCGCCCTTCTTAGGAGTTGCACCTGTACCCGCAGTGATCACTTTATATTTGAGACCAGTGCCAGTTTCTTTGATTTCAGAATCACTCATACTAATTAAAGGTGCTGCTGCTATTTTTACTTCTGTTTGATTTGGTACACCTGTAGATGGCGCACCAGTGCTAGCAACTGCTGGCTGTCCGCCTGTAATTTGAGCAACTACAATGACTAGAACAGCAACTGCCATAATGCCAAAGCTAATCAAAATTCCTTTCAAGGTTACATTCTCCAATCAATTACGTGATGACTTAGCTTTTGGAATCTTACAGCGATTTGCTACCAAAAATAAAGGGTTCGCTTAGCGAACCCTTTATTAAGACATATGCCAGGAACGAGATTTGAACTCGTGACACGTGGATTTTCAGTCCACTGCTCTACCAACTGAGCTATCCCGGCGCTGTGCGTTTTTTAGCGCTTTACTAAGATAACACCGAAAGGGAATTTCGATCAATAGAATTTTTTTAATTTTCTAGAGCTTTGTAATGAGGTACTTATCGCTGTCGCCATTCTTTTTAGGACATAAAACCCAAAAGATGACAGGCGACACTAAATGCCGTCCATCATCTTTTGGGTTTTATGTCCAGCGCAAAGCGCTGTAATTCTCAAGGCGACAGCGATATTATGAGCCAGTGACTAGCCAAACCACCGATCGCAAACCATCGCGCAGAGATTTAGCAGGATCTTCAGATTTGATGCTAGAAGGAATCGATATGGGGTGCATCTCAATGCCGCGACTACCTAAAATAATTTTGCCAATCACAAGAGCGCGGGGCATGTGAAACTCCGAAGTCAGTACATACACATCCGTAATTTTGCGTTTCTGAAGCTCTGTCACCATTACCGTAAAATTAGTGACCGTATCGACGGCACGATAATCTAAGTGAATGCGATCGCGTTTTACCCCAGCCTGCTCAAACACATATTCAGCATATTCCTCTGGGCTACCTGATGATACAAAAATCGGGAGCTGTGGATGTTGTAAAGCAAACTGAGCAGCAAATTTTTCGCGGGTGGGAGAGCCACCCAACACTAAAATAGCCTGTGGCTCTCTAGGTGCAGGACTGGAGATGATTGGTGGTAAGCATGGCACTCCAAAAATCATGCATCCAGAGCCAATTAACCCAGTTAAAGCTGTCATAGAACTTCTGCTAGGGAATTGGTTAATCATCATTATTAATGCGTTGCGAATCAGCAAAATATTATCTGCTTGATGGAACAATATGCAACATAAAAGTGCTAGAAAATGCCATGTTTAGCTATTGGCTGTTAGCTAACAGCTAAAAATCTAATTCGCGTCGGCCCTCGATCGCTTTAGCAAGTGTTACCTCATCTGCATATTCTAAATCACCACCCATCGGAATGCCAAAGGCAATTCGCGTAACTTTTGTAAAAGGTCTCAATAATCCGCCCACATATAACGTGGTAGTTTCACCCTCGACACTGGGCGCGATCGCCATAATCACCTCAGAGACCTTGTTACTACTGACCCGCCGCACTAAGCTTTGGATATTCAGTTGATCGGGGCTAATCCCATCCATGGGCGAAATTAGTCCCCCAAGAACGTGATATTTCCCACGATATTCGCGAGTTCTTTCAAGGGCAATCAGATCGCGGGAGTCAGCAACTACGCAAATCACGGAATTATCGCGGCTAGAATGGGCGCAAATTTCACAAATTGGTTCTGCCGAAAGATGTCCGCATATAGTGCAACTACCAACCTGCTGCTTTGCCTGAATTAATGCGTGAGCAAGAGCTTCAACCTCTTCTGTTGGGCGTTTGAGAATATGAAGCGATAGGCGTTGAGCAGTTTTTGCCCCAACACCTGGCAAGCGCTGCAATTGTTCGATGAGATTGGCTAGGGGTCGAGTATACAAAACAGCGAAGGCATGAAGTAACGTTAACAATTTTAACGTTACTTCATGCCTTCGTGCGGTTAATTACTAATCAATAGGGGCAGCTCTTCGCGCTGCCCCTATTGATTGTTTTTTGCGAAGCGAGATTGTATATCATAGGCTTCTCTTTCCATGAGATTATTTTCGTACTTTTGCTTGGCTCGTTTATATTCCACAAAATATTGATAGCCAAATTGGTCTAGCCCCCCATTTTGAAAGCATTGACGGACATGTACCATTTCATGAGCTAAAACTGATAATTGTTTGGCATCTTCGGACTTGTAATCATCTCGGAGATAAATACGATCGCAATAGGTTTGGGCGATCGTCTCGACTTGGCCAAAATGGACGGCGACATTGCCAAGTATCCAACGATCCATCATTTGGGCGTTGTAAATGATCTGCACGCGATCAATATAGTTAAGAAAATATCGCCTTAAATAACGCTTCTGAACATTTTCTAAAGGTACGCCTTCGCCATTTTTAGAACGCATTGTTCTCGCCGCCGCTTGATAGGCGATCGAGCCTGCCTGTCCCCAAGCCTCATCAGCTAGGCTTGATTTTGTTTCAGAGTCCGCAAAAAACCTTACATCTGACATGCCTATGGTTGCGACTAACGCTAGGGTCATCAAAATTAAAAAGACTATTCTCCGAATGCTATTCATATGCTTTACAGAGCTTTTAGGGATGCGTCAGTTTTTAGTGGCGCGGCTCCGCCGCGCCACTAAAAACTGTTTCTTTATCTTTATCTTAATATTAGTCTTCTTGAGAGTTTTGATTTAATTCGTTAGAGACAATCACAATAGTGATATTGTCTCGACCGCCGCGTAACTTGGCTGACTCGATCAGTGTTTGAGCTGCTTGCTGACAGTTGCGAATGCCCTTGAGATGGTGTGCAATTCGATCATCACTGAGTTCTTCAGTCAAACCATCACTACAGATCAAGAAGCGATCGCCTTGTTGCCATTCGATTTCACGAGCCGCTGTTGATTTAACATCTTCGCGTCCAAGACATTGCAACAACATATGTCGCCAAGGATGGCTTTTAGCTTCTTCAGGATTGACGACTCCTGTTTGAATCGCTCTAGCAATCCATGTATGGTCTTCACTGATTTGATCAAGCTTTGCACCGCGTAATCGATATAACCGCGAATCACCAATATGAGAGTACCAAGGCTGATCATCGCGAAAGAGTAATACGACAATAGTTGTGCCCATATCCGACCGCACAGGATTAGCAGCTTGATCGTTAATAATTGCTTGATTAGCCTTACTAATAGCGTCTTGCATCAATTTTTGGGTGTCTGTTTCAACATCCCAAAATGCTTCTAAACATGCGCGAATGGAATCGACAGCAATCTGACTTGCTACCTCGCCGCCTGCATGTCCTCCCATTCCATCAGCAACTACAAAAAATCGTCCCTCAGGGTCGATATGGTATGAATCTTGGTTGGCTGATCTGACGCAGCCAGTATCGGTTGCTCCCGCAAATAGACGCTTCATGTTATGTGGTTCGGCTCGACGTATTGAATTGACCAGTTTTGCTACAGCAATCTTTAGTTTACCCCTCACAGGCAAAAAACTAAAATATTGATTATCGTTCAGCAATTCCCGTTATAAAAATCGGTTTTGATGAAAGTCCGCCTTCGGCGGACTTTCATCAAAACCGATTTTGGGTTTTACAGCGCCTTAGGCGCTGTAAAACCCAAAATCGGTTTCATTTAATGATAATTGCTGACTATCGTTCGGGACGATCAATTTTTGACAGCAATCGTAATAAAACTAAGACAAAAAGCCCTGCCACGATCGCAGCTATCACGGCAGGAATCTGCAAACTATTAATAAATAAAAGTGTGGCGCATAATAAACAAGTTGCACCCAATAGCGCATAAATTCCGCCGATACCGACATTACTTAAGCGTCGTAATAGGCGATCGGTTTCTTGAGATTTGACTCTGACCCGAATATCGCCGCGATCTAGTTTGGCGAGAGTATCATCAATGCGACGAGGCAATGCGATCGCAGTGTTACTAACTTGTGCAGCTTGTCTACCTAGCTCACCAAAGAAAGCGGTGGACAAATTTCCTGATTCTTTAGAACTACCATTTTCCATAAGATTTGTTGCGTAAGGTTTCGCGACTTCCATAAAGTTAAAGTTGGGATCGAGTCCTTTACCTAAACCTTCGAGCGTGGAAATTGCTCTTAGAACAAAGGTAAATGTAGCGGGGAATCGAAATGGTTGGTCATAAGCAATATCGTACAAATCATCACTGATCGCCGCTACCGATTGTTTTTCTAAGGGTTGCCCCATGAAATTGTCGAGCATATATTGCACCGATCGCCTAATTGGACCAGTATCACCTGTAACTTCTAAAGCGCCTAGCTCGATTAGTGAATTAATCACTGCTTCCGCGTCTTTTTGGGCGATCCCAAAGAAAGTCTTTAATAGTTTTTCACGGGTAATCGATTGGATCTGCCCCATCATCCCGAAATCATAGAAAATTAATTCGCCATTACCAGTCACCGCTAAGTTTCCAGGGTGGGGATCGGCGTGAAAAAATCCATGATTTAGTAACTGTTCTAGATATGATTCGGCTCCAATTCTAGCGATCGCTTTGCGATCGATGCCAGCAGCTTCCAGTGCCTCATAATTGCTAACCTTGATTCCCGGCATATACTCCAGCGTCAGCACCCGCCGTGAGGCGTAACGCCAATACACACGAGGAACCATGATGCGGCGATCGCTACGGAAGTTACGTCGAAAGGTATCCGCATTTTTCCCTTCGTTTAAGTAATCTGCTTCTTCGTAAAGAATTTTGCTGCATTCTTCATAAATGCCAACCCAATCGCGTCCCCGTCCATGCTTAGGATGATTTTGGAAGTACTGCGCGATTCGCTTAAGAATCCCTAAATCGATCGCAAATAATTTTAATAAACCCGGTCTCTGTACCTTAACAACGATTTCTTCACCAGTATGCAATTGTGCCTTATGCACTTGTCCGAGACTCGCTGCTGCAAGGGGGATGGGATCGAAGTAACCAAACATTTCGGCGATCGGCTTACCTAAATCTGACTCAATGATTTGTTGTGCTTTAGTTGCCGTGAAGGCGGGAACTTTATCTTGTAATTTTGATAGCTCCTCTACGGACTCGGCAGGCAAAATGTCAGCGCGGGTAGATAGAAGTTGACCGACTTTAATAAAAGTTGGTCCCAGTTGCAGCATTGACTCGCGTAGCCAAATGGCTCTTTTGCGAGTACGCTTTTTGGCTTTGGCTTCATTCTTGCCGCCGACATAGCTCCATTTTTTGCCATCGATCCAAACCATCCACGAAAATGTCAGGACTGTTCGCCAAATGTCGATGCTACGGGCAAGTTCAGAGTAGTTGTCACGACTCCAGCGATAATTTGGTTCAGACGATAAAGCTGGCACGGTTCACTAACTTTGGTAGGACTATCAAAAATCTGTAACAAACCTTCACATCTTAGCCTAAATCTTTACATTTTAATGCAACTGCTGTCTAGCCACAGCAATTCTCATTTTAAAAATCGGTTTTATAGCAATAAAAGGTTTACTTAGGAAATAA
>NZ_BBJB01000005.1 GCF_016584665.1 Pseudanabaena sp. lw0831 | reverse complement strand
GGCGGCGCGAAGCGCCGCCACTTTTATTTTGGGTTTTGCTTTGTAACTAATTATGACTAGCTACTTCGCAATGGCTATAACTATCACGAAATATATCCCAACGCTCTATTCCGTCCTTGCTCTTTTGCTTTGTATAAAGCGCGATCGGCTTTAATCAACAAATCCAAGCTAGAACTATCCTCGACCGTCATGTTCGCAACTCCACAGCTTAATGTCACCACATTACTGGTCTTAGAACTTTTGTGAGGAATATTGAGATTACTCACATTTGTAACGATCCTTTCTGCTATAGCTAAAGCTTCTTCATAACTAGTATGGGGAAGGATCACTGCAAATTCTTCGCCTCCATACCGACCAGCCAGTTCACCACTGCGTACAGATTTGTTAATAGCCTGAGCCACCAATTTTAAGCATGTATCTCCTTCCTGATGCCCATAGCTGTCGTTATAAAGCTTAAAGTGGTCAACATCGCAGATCAGTACAGAAAGAGCTTGCTTTGCATGAAAATTTTTCATCAGAAAGCGATCAAAATAACGCCGATTTGCAATCTGTGTTAGTTCATCAATATTTGATGCATAGCGAAACTTTTCACCAAGTTGAATAATGGAGATGACACTACTTATTAAAAATGAACATAGAGTAGGAAATACTGGCAACCAAAAACTAAACAGAAAAGAAACGTAGCTAATTAAGACCAATCCCAAAATTGATATTAAAAGGAAAGTTAGTATACCCGTGATAAATTGAGTTTTCCCAAGATTACCCCCTCTCAAAAATCCTGAAATCCCCTTAACGCCGATAGAAGCCCATACAAGAACCCATATTCCCTCAAGCCACTTTGGATAGGTTTTTAAAAATGGACGGTTATTTATGGCTCCATTAATAATTTGTGATATTAAGTTGGCATGAATATGTACACCTGGAATTTTGTCATAGGGAGAAAAGAAAAAATCACGGAGACTTTCTGCGGTAGAGCCAATTAAAACGATCCGATTTTTAAACAGATCTTTTGGATATTGACCCTCTAGAACATTTGTCATGGAAACTTCCTGAAAACATGTTCTCAGACAGCGATAATTGAGCAAAATTTGGTAGCCGCCATTATCGGCGGATGCATAACCTGCTTGGTAGGAATCTAATGGGGAAAATTTGGCTTTACCCAAAGTAACTGTGCGATCGCTACCTGAAGATAGCTGTGGAAATATATTTTCTGAAGCTAGATACTTCAAGGCGATTTTAAGTGGAAAGCTATAAATGATCTCTTTATTAGGCTTCTCAATAGATAGTAACCCTCTTCTTACTATGCCATCTTGATCCACGGAAACATCAACAAAACCAACTTGATTTTCATAGTTAAGGTAAGTTGGTGCTGGCACACTTGGCTCAACAAATTTTTCAGCAATAATCAAATTAGGGGTGGATTGAAAAACTTGTTTTAATTCGTCATATCCTGACTCTACTGGGAGATCGCGATATACATCTAATCCAATTACTCTTGGATCACCTGCTTTTATTGTAGTAATTAGTTTCGCTACTACATGATCTGCGAATGGCCATTTTCCAACTTTTGCGATATCCCTGTCATCAAAAGTGATCATGACAATGCGAGAATCTGAACCTTCAGATACTCGCAATTGAAAGAGTTTATCTAAGAATCTCAACTCTAGTAATTGAAATGTACCAAACATCTGTACTAAAAGAACTAGAGTAACGATAAAAATTGGAGCCGTAAATATGCTCGATTGGACTTTCTCTACGGCTCGAATCAAGCTCTTATTTAGTCTGCGTAACGGATTCAGATGATTGAACGACATGATCTTTTATCAACTTGTCCCAAGCTTTAGAAAGAGTTTGATTGCTAGGGTTTTGCTTATGCAATCGATTGAGTTCCTTGATCATGTCATACCAAATGCCATTTTCGCCATATATCACAACTCGATCAACTGGTGATGCCGATTTTAGCTTGGTGGTCAGAAATTGCGATATTGGTATGTGTTGAATCCAGCCTGAAATGATGGGGCTATCGGGTTTGAGTGTTTTTCCACAGATAAATGCCATCGTCCATCTATATTTCTTATTTGCGACTAGATCTGGCGAGTCTTTGGGAAAGTTAATAGAGACAAATCCAACCTCTGATGGTAAAGGCAGAAAAGTTTGGTAAACCTCTTGGCTATCTTCACTTTCAAGACTCAAAAATATTTGTTTTGCTGATGTTTTGGCTTTAAATATTGGCAATTCAGGACGACTGGATATGGTTAATCCGAAGTTTGATTGAGGCAATATTGGTAATGTTTTTACTGGTTTACTAGGTATAGTTGAGTCGATCAAACAGCTTTCGTCACGAGTTGCTGCTCCAGTTGTAGTCTTAGGTGCTCCACCACTAGGTGGCTTAAAATTAATTGTTTGCGCCAACATTATCTCAGGCATAAATGCAAATGATAGTAAAGTAGCTGTTGATGTCGAAAGAAAAATCTTGGAGAGCGTAGATAAATTTGAGTACATTTTTATATCCTCAATTGGGAGAAAATATTCATAGTTAATATAGAAATTTTAAATTATTTGAAGGAAAGCCAATGGCATTAATTCCCTTATTATTAGTTTTATCTTCATATGGTTAATTTAGGATTGCTACACCCAATAGCAAAAGATAAAAATCAATAAATATACTGATTTTTATCCTTGTTTTTTTGGTGATTGTAAAAGTAGTGCTGGATACAATAACTGTGATTTATCATAGTCTAGTGATTATGATTTAGCTATACTTAAAAGTTATACAAAAGATATATATACAAAAAATTTCTATGTCTACTAGTTATTTGATACAATTTTCTTCCTAACAATATATTTCTTTTAGATAGTGGTTCTTAGTAAGATAAGTGATTATATAAAAGCCAACTATCTACTAGGATAAGTGCTATTCTAACAATTCTAAATAATTAGGGCTCGTTTACCCGAAAGCATGAATTCTTCCTAATTGTTTTGCATGTCAACTTGTTTAGGATTGCTTCCAAAAACTTAAAAATCTACGAACGAATTAGAACTGCAATATTTATATTAGCAATAGGTTACTATTAAGTATCGGTGCCGAATAAATCAGCACAACCCGTAAAGTTAAGCCTATGCGGGGCGCAGCTTTATGGGTTGTACTTGGTAATTAATTATGCACAGGTATTTATTTTGGCAGTGTATTGCAGCTTAAAGCCAGCTACCCACTAGTACAAAAGCTGCCCAGTAGTATGGATGTCGGTATTGTGAATCTTTAAGTATTGAAAGTTGAGATTTCTGCAATGCTTCCGCTTTGGAAATAGTTGGTTGCTTGATGAGAATGTCATAAAAGTTTGACATCAGCTTACTGGTTGAGTCATCATTCACAGCCCATAGACTGCCAATCGTACTCCGAGCTCCTGAGCGTATTGCGATACCTGCAAGTCCCAAGATAGCTTTCACATCACCTTCGGCAGTTTTACAAGCACTGAGAACAAGTAACTCTAAAGGTTGTTTTCGATTGTCGGTACGATCGCGCAAAAACTTATAGAAATCGGGCACAGTGACGCGCTCGTCCCAAGCCAGAATAAATGTTGATTCTGGATCGGAGCTAAATTGTCCGTGCGTTGCTAAATGGACTATGGCAGTGTTTTCCTCCGTCAGACCTTTTTGAAGATTTAATTTGGTAAAGTCACTGTTGAGCTCTAAATTAGTGGAAATTTGCTTGGCGATTTGGGATGCTTCAAACTTTACGCCCTTTAGCTCTGTAAAACCTTGTCGGGCTTCTGATAGTCCACCTAACCAGACTCTAAGTTGACTGCGATCAAGCGCCTTTGCACCTAATATCTGTAGTCCTGGGGTCAAAGCGACACTATATTTCTCGACCACATATTTTTTGCCATCATGTAGGGCTGCCATGGGCAGATTTCGCAATGAGCCATCTAGAACAAATACCAAATTTTTGATTTGCTTGTCGGTGAGGGCATTTTCTGTCGGACGGATGATCAAGTCGTATAGTTTTTGCGAGATTTTTAAGCGAATACGCTCAGAAAATGCGGGATTAAGAGCTTGAAGAAATTGATCTGCACTTTCTTCTAATTCTGCCTGCGATATATTCGTTGAGTAATATTGCAAAGGGGCTTTGGGCAATGAGAGGATCACTGCTAGGCGATCGCTCAAGATTGCCGAATAGAGCACTGCGGAATTGGAGTCAATCGCATCGATTTGTTGTGGTTGAATATTTAAACAAGCTGCTCGAAAATAATTTTCTAGTTCTACGATTTGCAATGACTCTAGAGTTAGACGTGCTTGGATCAGGTTTTCTTGAGAGGGCTTTTCACTCTTTAATAATAAAGACACGAGTTCGCGATAAATAGGCTCAATGCGATCGCGAAAGGCAAACTGAACTTCGGGTGATGTGGCTGCGATTTCTCGACGCAGACTTTGGATATTCTTTACAGATTGGCGATAGGCGGCGATCGCAAGATCTGATTTGCCTTGTTGATTTAATATCTTTCCTGATAGCCATTGCCAACGATAAAGTAAATCATCAGCATTTGCTGATTGAGCCAGCACAAGCGCACGTTGGGCAAGTTGATATGCCTCGGCAAGTTGTTGATTTTGTTCGTAAAGCCCACCTAGCGCACCAAGTGCAAAGGACTCAGCTCTACGGTCTTGGATTGATTGAGCTTGCCGCAACGCTACAGTTAATAGATCGGAAATCTTCGATGTAGCAATGGGTCGGGCGTTAAGTTCTCTAATCTTCATCAAACTTTCGCTCAGATTGACCATCAAATAAACGCTACGACGACTAGGTTGCAGTTTCGCAAGGTCGGGTTCGATGCTTTGCCATAGTGCTTTAACTTGTTGAGGGCGATCGCTTTCAACAAGTAAACTTAGCTGTAAAGCCTGTGCTTCTAAACGGAGGATGCTGACGGTCGAGAGTTTTGCTGCTTGCTCATATTTTTGCAGGGCGACATCTGTATCTTTGATAAATCTAAAGTTATTGCCTATGCTGATCAGTACGGCACTACTTTCGGCAGGACTGTTGAATTGTTGAGCAATTGCCAAGCTTTGTTCGAGGATCTTCTGGGATTTGGCAAGATCTCCAAGGGTCTGCAAGGTCGTGCCTAAGCTATGTAGAGCCACAGATTTAAGGATTAAGTCGGGTTGCTTTTGGAGGCGCAATTCGATCGCTTCTAATTGTTCGCTTGCTAGACGAAATAAGCCTAATGCTTGTAGTGCTTGGGCTTGATTAGTCTGACTACCTAGTAACCCAATCTCGTCACCCAGTTGATTGTATTTCTCCGCAGCTATTTTCCAACTGTCTAGAGCGGCTTGAGGATTGCCCATCGCAAGTTGAAGGCTGCCTTGTGTATTACTGATTCTTGCCGCGATCGCTTGCCCTTCTTTACTGGTCAACTGTTGATTGATTAAGGCTGTACTCTGGGCAATCGTAGTTTGTGCTTGTTGCCATTCTCCCAATTCTTGATAAGCCATTGAGAGATAATTTAGACATAGAGCCTCATTTAGCTGAGCGCTTAATTTGTTAGATCCAGCGCTTCGATCATTTCGGTAGGTGATTAAGGCTCGTTGCCAAGTTGTCACTGCTTCAGCAAGGTTTCCCTGTTCATAGAGACGGATTCCTTGCTCTAGCAATGGGCGCTGAGCAGACTGGGACAATTGCGATGGTATATTCTGGCTATGCGTAGCGATCACAGGTTGGATTATCGCTATGGAGCAGTAAGTAGCGATCGCCAGCATTAAAAAGAAAACAAGATTTTTTGTACCCAGTATTTTTTTCCAGAACTTTCGAGCAGTAGCGATCGCAAATTTCATGTTTTTTATCCCTATCTATTTGGTTGGATTAGCTGGGCAAATGACTGGGAGTCGCCACGCTGGAACTGAAGGCGATGCTGCATAGGCTAACAGTTTTAATCGTCCATTCTGATCTTTTTCCCATCCTTGGGCTTCTATTTGGGGAAGGGGTTGGATGGCGATTGATGGAGAGGACTGAGTTGTGACCCTATTTGAATCGCTTTGAGTTATCTCGCCTTGAGACGTGACATTGGATTGAGTTGCGGGGATCTCAGACAATCGTAAATCTCGCCAAATGGCTTGACTGGAGATTGTTTGGGTCGCGTCAGATGGAACGCCGCCACGCCCAGTGACGATGAGTTCATTGCCACGAAAGCGATCGCAAGCCGCCACAATTTGTTTATTGCCATCGGTTAAATTATCAGGAAGTTTGACTAAACCTCGGCTAAGGTCAGTATCGGGAGTCCGAATTTCCACAAGTCCATTAAACTGTGAGCCTAAAGCCGAGGTGGCGGTAATGTCGCTGAAGGGAGTCAAGAGATTGCCTGTCTGAAACCCGATCACCCCTTTAGCCGTGATAATCACCCGTCCACCAAAGCTATTGAAGGAATTAGCAGTAATATCGCTGTTTTCCCTCGGAACTGCCACCAGAAAGTCCGTATTAATCGTAATATTGCCACCTGACGCATTTCCTAATGCATTGGTGGAAATACCGCTAGCGTTCCTCAAAACTACCAGCGTGGAATTTAGGTTAATATTGCCACGACTGCCACTCAATGAATCAATACTGATACGTCCGTTATTAAGCAGGATTGATGGCGAATTAATGTTGATGTTACCCACCGAGCCACTACCAGGGAAGGTACTACTATTGCTGCGAAAGTTGCTGGCACTAATAATGCCCCCATCACGAACGATCAATTGATCGCTATTAACGACAATATCGCCTCCATTTCCCGTACCAAAAATGGCGTTGGCAAATAAACCACTGCGACCACGCTCAACCTGTCCAGAAATATCAATTGACTTCGCATTTACCAATAAGTTACCCGCATTGCCACTACCAATCGTCCCAACAGAAACCTGCGCTCCGTTTTTAATCGACAAATTGTCTGATGTAATTGTGAGTATCCCTCCATTGCCAGTTGAGAATATATCCGCTGCGGAGGTAATACCTGTTGGAGCTTTTGGAGTGCCAACAAGGCTAATGTTTTTCGCTGTAATATCTAGATTACCAGCATTGCCAATTCCAAAAGTATTAGTTGTGAGGCTCCCGCCCTCCAAGACTTGCAGGTTATCAGTAGTGATAGTTATGTTTCCACTATTACCCGTCACCGCTGTGTTCAGAACTTGAGAAAATATTCCACTTGCATAAAAATCTGAATTAGATCTCCCCGTTAATAAGATATCACTAGCATTAACTTTTATATTGCCAGCACTTCCAGAACCAAATACCCCAGCAGAAATTTGTGCCCCGCCTGTCACTTCTAATCTTTTTGTGGCGATCGTAATATTACTACCATTTCCCGAAGAAGCTGACGATGTATCTGTAAATATACCGCTAGGGAAAGGAGCGTTAGATTCTCCCCTTGCTGAAAGAAGTTCGGTAGCACGGACAAATATCTCGTTTCCATGTCCAGTTCCCAAGGATGAAGATAGAAGTGCAGAACCATCATTCAGGCTCACTTGTCTGCCTTGTACCTGAATATTGCCTCCACCATTTATTCCACTCGTATCCACTAAAGAAGCTTGCTCTAGTCGAATGTTGCCAAGATTTGGGGCATTATCGTAATTTAATCGCCATCCACCAGCAGTTTGCGCGATCGCCACAAAACCACTCCCCGCGACACTACCAAGTTCGATGCGTCCGCTATCTGCGGTCAATTTTGCACCTTGAAGATTTATATCTTCACCAACAAAAGCCAAAGTACGCCCACTCTGGACACCCAAAGGTGGGTTGCCAGGACGAAAAATCTCTAGAAAATCAGGAGGGCTATAATCTAATCCAACGCCGAGTCCCTGTGAGGCGATCGCGCCATTAGTTGTGCCATTAAACTGCAACCCAACGGGAACACTGACTAACAATAGAGGGGAAGTAGTTTGAGTATTTGCATTGGCGTTAAATTCAGTCCCATCTAAAAAACGAACACTATTGGCGGTAGTGGCTAAAAACGAGCCGCCAATGTTCAAACTAGCATTTTGTCCAAAAAGAATCCCATTAGGGTTAATTAGAAACAAGTTGGCAGTGCCATTGGCGTTAATTGCACCGTCGATACTGGAGATCGTATTTCCCGTTATCCGAACTAGAATGTTTTCGATAGCGGGTAGATTATTGAAAAATGCTGTCTCGCCATTGATTAAGGAAAACTGGCTAAAACTATGAAATAAGTTGGTGTTAGCTGTTGTTCCTCCTGTGATTGTGAAGAATGGACCACCAGTAACAGCAGAATTAATTGGTAGGGTTGTATCAGGAGTAATTTGAGCAAATGTATACTCAGGAACAAAAACAGCAGAAAAATTAGCAAGTGCAACAAATGTAGCGATCGCATTCTTAAGACAATTCTGCCGCAAAATCTTCATATCATTCCAACCTTAATATTACAGAAAATAACCTAACAATTATTCTGAAGCCTAATACCAACTTAATTTAAATTTATTGTGATTAACTAATCCCTTAGTTTTTAATATTATTGCTATATTGTATTGTTGGGCAATTAGTTTTGTGAGCATAGGCAAAGCTTGTATGTGTGGAGGATATCGTAGATGCGATTACATTGGAAACCTATTGTTTTTTGCGGTGCGATCGCGATCTTTGGTTATTTATCAGCA
Source organism: Pseudanabaena sp. lw0831 (assembly GCF_016584665.1). Classification (GTDB taxonomy): domain Bacteria; phylum Cyanobacteriota; class Cyanobacteriia; order Pseudanabaenales; family Pseudanabaenaceae; genus Pseudanabaena. The sequence goes on along the minus strand of NZ_BBJB01000005.1, from coordinate 11,133 downwards.
AAAAACCCTATTCTTGCCCAGTCTATTAGACCATCCGATCTAGTTCCACCTAGCCCCATAAGTCCCGAAGTCCCGCCCCAGTTTCTGCCCCCCGTTGATCAACTACTAAAGCCAACTAGTCCCCAAATTCAGCCCAATTTGGAAATACCCGATGCCAACAATACTTTTATTGTGCAGGAATTCCAAATTATTGGTAGTACTGTGTTCTCGGCAGAGGAGTTAACTGCTGCTGTCAAACCCTTTACCAATCGCCCCATTAATTTCACTGAATTATTGCAAGCAAGGGCGGCGATCGCTGATTTATATATCCGCAATGGGTACATCACATCAGGTGCTTTTATCCCTCCCCAAGAAACAAATAACGGCAAAGTCACTATTCAAGTAGTTGAAGGAAAGCTTGAAGAAATTCAGATCACGGGGACTACTCGCCTTGATCCTAGTTATATTCGCTCTAGGCTAGAAGTAGCGACGGTCGCACCTTTAAACCGCGATCGCTTGCTCAATGCTTTGCAATTATTACAGCTCGATCCTTTATTCACGTTTGTTTCTTCAGAACTCAAAACTGGCTCACAACTAGGAACAAGTATCTTGGCGGTTAAGGTTGATGAGGCAAATTCCTTTAATGTCAGGGCAAGCCTTGATAATTATGCGTCTCCTAGTGTTGGGCAGTTATCGCGACAGGTTGAAATAAGCGATCGCAACTTACTGGGCTTAGGCGATCGGATTGCTGCAACTTATGGAAATACAGATGGTCGTAATCTCTATAATCTCAACTACACATTGCCAGTCAATCCCCATCATGGGACGCTAAGTTTTGTTTTTAGCAATACCAACAGCAATGTTATCGATCCCGACTTCAAGATTCTGGATATTTATTCCAACTCCACTACCTACGAGCTAACCTTTCGCCAACCACTGATCAAAACACCCGCCCAAGAATTTGCACTGGGCTTGACAGCATCTCATAGTGAGAGCTTCACAACTTTGCTCAAATTAGCAATTCCGCTCTCGGAAGGCTCGGATGATTTTGGTCGAACTAAGCTCTCGACTTTGCGATTTTTTCAAGACTTTACTCAGCGCAGTAGTGAGGATGTACTTGCATTGCGATCGCAGATTAGTCTGGGGCTAGGTGGGGTTCTAAATTCTACGGTTAATCTCAAATCACCAGATAGCAGTTTTGTCGCTTGGCGTGGGCAGTTGCAATACATTCGGGCTTTAGCCACAGACACATTGCTGATTGTGAGTGGCGGACTCCAGTTTGCCGATCGTCCTCTGCCAGCCGCAGAAAAATTTAGTCTAGGAGGTTCTCAAAATGGTCGAGGTTATCGCCAAGATGTTCTAGTTGGTGATAGTGGAATGAATGTTTCCTTAGAAGCAAGATTTCCGATTGCCCGTGTTCCAGAAATACAAGGACTGTTGCAACTTGTCCCTTTTATTGATTTAGGAAGTGTGTGGAATAGTGAAGGCTCTGCTTCTACTGGCAATAACTGGATACTAGGAACAGGATTAGGGCTGCGTTGGCAGATGGGCGATCGGATTACAGCTAAATTAGATTACGGTTTACCCCTGATTTCCATAAGGAATAATCGTCAGGACAATAGCATCTATTTTTCACTGTCATACAAACTATTTTAGTTTCAGTTCAGGGTGTTTGATTACAGAGTTTATAGCTCAAAAAATCTTTTGTGGTTCGTCTTGAGTTATGAACTCTGTAAATCAATATGAGTTTGAAGCAATTTACCACCATCCACACAACCATTCAAGTCCAGGAGGACATCCCCTGCCGGAGTATTCCTCTGAGTCTTCGCCATCTTCCTCACCTTTTTCAGCGATCTTCAGTGGGGGATGCTCTGAGATTTGAATAGACTGTAATTCTATGTTCGTAGTAATATTTTTAGGCTGAGAAATTGCTAAAGCAGCAGTGCTGAAAGCGATTAGAGTAGATGCAGCGATCACGGAAATACAAAAGATAGAAGAAGCTTTCATGGTTGACCCCTAGAATTTTGAGATTTGATTTCAATAAATTTAATTTAGAATCAATTTAATAATTATTTTGATTCCCCCATCCCCTACACATAAACCAAGATATCTAGAAAACCCTGTCTCAATCCCCATTTTTTGAATGGATATAGAAGCCAGTAGGATTCAGAAATTCATCATAGTGCTTAACTACAAAATTACTATATTCCATTGAAAGAGTTAATGTCTATACCAAAAAGTTATAAGAAAGTTATTAAATACCTGATGTTACGTGGAACGATTTGGCTAGATGTACGAATCTATAGGTATGTAGAATTCAAAAACCATTCTTTCAGGCTGATTTGGAATTAGAGAGAATGTTAGAACCATCCACACAAAGGATTCAACGTGGGACAACTTCTTCCACCTTTCGCAGCGGATTTAGCAATCTTTTGTGTAGAATGATCTGATATTTGAGGAGTCTGTGATAGATTTGCGGAAATGTTATTAGGCTGAGCAGATGCCAACGTAGCAGTGCTTAAAGTGATTAGACTAGATGCAGCGATCGCGGAAATACAAAAGATAGAAGAAGCTTTCATGGTTGACCCCTAGAATTTTGAGATTTGATTTCAATAAATTTAATTTAGAATCAATTTAATAATTATTTTGATTCCCCCATCCCCTACACATAAACCAAGATATCTAGAAAACCCTGTCTCAATCCCCATTTTTTGAATGGATATAGAAGCCAGTAGGATTCAGAAATTCATCATAGTGCTTAACTACAAAATTACTATATTCCATTGAAAGAGTTAATGTCTATACCAAAAAGTTATAAGAAAGTTATTAAATACCTGATGTTACGTGGAACGATTTGGCTAGATCTAGGAATCTATAGGGTTACAGCCAATCAACACTTTAAAGTCCGCGATTTTTTGTCTCTGTATGGTCGAGATTGCGTAAGGTCTTCAAGATTCCACGTAACATCAGTAAATACGATGGCATGATATCTCAATCAAATATATAGCAATTTTGAGTTTGCCTTAGGCAAACTCAAAACTCAAAACCTTTGCTGCGATTCCCTTTGAATTTGAGAATGAGTAAGTACCCATTTTCAAAATGTTATACGAAACAATTGCAATTGCTTAAAACAATTTCGAGGAATCTGCGATTTGTCTGTCGATGTTACTGCTAGTTCCTAAGCTCTTAATTCATACATTGCCTTGTAATTACTCATTGTTTTTTCAGCATAAGCAATCAAATATCTTGACTCATTAATTAATTCTTGAGTAGAGGACATTGGTCTGCGGTTATTCATTAGTTCTTCAGCATGAGCAATCAAAGATTTTGATTCATTCATTAATGCTTGATGAGAAGATTGTATCGGCATTTGATCTGTTTTATGATGTGGATAAGAGAATGCCGAACTGATATCACGATCTGCAACATAGTTAGAATAGTCATGTGTATCAATATTAACGTTTGAATTAGGTTTATTGCAGTAATTCATAATATCCATCCATTTTCTGTAATATTGTTAAGGGATTAGCCGAGCAAAAAATATACGAAGATCAATCTAACGTTCAGTTCCTCAAGATGTCTGACTTAATTACTAGACAGCGAACAACTAAATCATGATCGATCCAAAAACGAAAAATAAAATTGGTCTCTCCCCATAAATCTCTTCCCCTCTTCCCACTGAAATAATCTTTTGTAAATTTAATAATTAGCGGTGTGAGAATTTGCTGTACAACACTAATTATCAAGTGACAAGGGAATAAAGAAGGTTACACATAAAAAACTAACAAGAATTAACTAAGCTAGTATCTTGATAAATGATACTTAACGCTTATTGCTATTGTCACTATCAGAAAGTTATACAAAAGTTATAACTTTTATCTCTTTTTGTATTCTGTTAAGGATTGTTTGTAAGAACTGCGCTCAAACCCCAAAAAATTTGTGGTTTGAGCGCATATTAGGACATAAAACCCAAATAAATGAAGGCGGAGCGAAGCGCCGCCTTCATTTATTTGGGTTTTGATTTGTCCTAGCTCTTGATCAAAATTGTACAAGTTAAGACATTTATTGGTAATCTTGCGTTAACTTAAGGCAACATAAGTTCGGCAAAATTTCCAGCAATATCGATCACGAAGTCGCGTTACCTATCATTTTTTATGGATGCTTTCAATCCAATACCTCCAGAGTGGGTCGAAAAGGCTACACATGCCAATGGTTTTTGTTGTCCTAAATGTGGGCAGCCACCTAGTAAAGCTGAAGCTGTGTGGGTTAACCTCCGATCGCCTGTTTATACCGAAAATCATCAACGCAAGTGGCAAGAGTTTTATCACTGTGAATGCCAAGCAGTATGGTGGGCTTGGAGCAACGATCGCCCACCATCAGAATTTAGCGATCGCGCTATTCGGAACACCTACGGCGATGATTTAATCTGAGCAAATGAAATCGCAAGTTGTTTTAGTTTTATCTTTGTTTTTTGTTGCGGGAGCCTATGCCAGTTTTTTGCCAGACTGGACAGGTTTTTATGTGGTTTTGGGCACTGGTTTTGGCTTGTCGTTAGTGGTTCCTGCCATTTGGCGCTTAGGTCCTAAACGTTGGGTTTATCTGTTAGCAACATTAATTGCTGTTTTTGCCTGCTTTTATGTCAAAATTCGCACGCCCCAGCCTCAAGCTGAAGATATTTCTAAATATGCACCCTTATCCAATGCGATCGTGCGGGGACAGGTAATCGAAGCTCCTAGCTTGACTCGCAGCGAGCGGGCAAAGTTTTTGCTAGAGGTGAAGGAGATCAATACCTCTGGAAAATTAAATATTAAAGATATTACTCAAACTCCTACGGCGAATCCTAGTAGTAGCAGTACCGAAGCTAAGCCCGATGAAGCTAATAAATTTGTAGCGGCTTCAGGCAAATTATATGTAACCGTGCCATTAATTGAGGTGACAGGTTTGCGCTCAGGGCAATCAGTAGAGCTTTCAGGAAGATTGTATTTGCCAAATCGAGCCGATAATTTTGGAGCCTTTGATTTCAAATCCTATTTAGCGCGTCAGGGGGTGTTTGCGGGCATGAGTGGGCGATCGCTAATTCAACAAGGTGATGCTCCTAGCTTTGGTGAATGGTGGTTTGTTAGTCGGATTGTCCGAGCCCATGTGATGGGTGCTGGTGTGCCAGAGGGTTCATTGCTTAGCTCGTTGGTACTGGGGAGTCGGGCGGTAGATTTGCCGAGCGATCTAAAGGATGCTTTTATTCAGGCGGGATTGGCGGCGGTACTAGCAGCTTCAGGCTTTCAAGTGACATTGGTATTAGGTGCAGCGATCGCCTTAACTCGCAATAAATCGCTGAAGCTGCAATTTGTGATTGGAAGCCTTTGTTTGGGAGGATATTTGCTGCTGACAGGGGCTAGTCCATCAATTTTACGAGCCGTGGTCATGGGCTTCGGCAGTTTGATCGGTTTAGTGGTGCAACGCCGTAGTCGTCCTGTGATTGGATTAATCGTTACCGCAGTCTTGTTATTGCTTTATCAACCTCTCTGGATTTGGGATTTAGGATTTCAGTTCAGTTTTCTTGCCACATTTGGACTACTCACCACCTCACGATCGATTTCTGAACGTTTAGAATGGCTGCCACCTGCGATCGCCGAATTACTATCTGTACCGATCGCTGCCTATATCTGGACTTTGCCTTTACAACTATTGGTATTTGGCAAACTTTCTCCCTATAGCTTGGTTGCTAATGTTTTTACTACGCCATTAGTATCCATATCAACCTATGGCGGCATTATTAGCGGACTCTTAGGAATTATCTTTGTGCCAATCGGATCTGCGATCGCTTGGCTACTTTATCCCTTGCTGCATTGGACGATTGACCTCGCGCAATTGGTTAATACTTTGCCAAATGCTAGTACTAGTGTCGGAGCAATTAATCTCTGGCAAATGTTAGTTGCCTATGGTTTATTTATGGCGATTTGGTTATTGCCTTGGTTTGGCAAAATGCAACGTTGGACGATCGCTTTTGTTTTAGCTTGTGTAGTGCTATTTGTCCCTAATGCGATCGCCCAAGCAAATGTCTTTCAAGTGACATTGCCAGCATTTAACGATGTACCGATCATGTTGATCAAAAATCAAAATCAAACGGTGCTAATCAATAGCGGCGATCAGCAATTTGCCAGTTTTACATTGCAGCCTTTTTTACAAAAGCTCGGTGTTAATCGCATTGACTGGGCAATATCCACCGATACGCAGCCCGATGTCAGCGAAGGATGGAATACTTTGATATCTAGCTCAGTAGCGATCGCTCAGTTTCGTGATATCAGTCTCGGTGTCACGCCAAAACCTTATCAAAATCTCCAACAATCGCTAGCCAATGCAAAAACTCCATTAGCATCTCTAAAAGCTGGTGAAACTTTGACGATTAATAATCAAGTGGAGATTCAACTACTCAATCAATCCCCTGATGTTCTCAAAATCAAAACTGGCGAACTAACTTGGTTATTACTTCCTAATGCCGATCCCAAATCTCAACAAGCGATCGCTACTAAAAAAGATCTACTTCCCAAACTATCTGCGAATATTCTCTGGTGGACAGGTGGGCAAATAGATACAGGGATTTTGCAAGCGATCTCTCCTAAAATTGCGATCGCTTCCGCAACTAGTGTCGTAGAAGCTATGGTCAATCAACTTTATGAAGCAAAAATCAGAGTGTTTTATACAGGACGCGACGGTGCGATCCAATGGAATCCTGACAAAGATTTTCATACCCTACGCGATCAACAAGACACGCGATCTCCAATCTAATTAAAAAGAAAACATCTCGCTACGCGAGGTGTTTTCTTTTTAACTCACTGAAATTAATCATAAAATTCTTGAATAACTTTTTTGATCTCTGTAGAAGTTACATTGTCTTCTTCAGACTTTGAGTAAATCAAAATACATAAAATATTCGTAGAAGACTTAACATAATAAATTACCCTATAACCACCACTTTTCCCCTTTTGAATATCACTATTTTTTACGCGAACTTTAAATACTGTATAACTAGTTTTTTGAACTTGATCGCCAATTAATTTACCATTTTTAAGTTGTTCAAAAATTGGCTGAAGGTCTAATTTAATTTGTCGATATAGCTTTGCTAGGTCACGAACTTGGCGTTTAAAAACATCTGTGAATTGAATTACGATCAAGGATTCATCGTTAGACATCGATTCCATCCCAAAGTAGGGAAATATCATGAACTCGCCCCTCTTTAGCATCTTGTAAAGATTGGCGAAGATCCTCTAAAATTTTTTCTTGGGGTTCATCATAAAATTCTACCGATGCAAAATTACCTGCTTTTATTTCTACTTGAGAATGTTTAGCTCTGACAAACAAAAGAAAATCCAGAACCTCACTTAAAAGATAATCTGATGTCTGTTCAATTTCTTGTATTAAAGATTGTCTTACATTGCTTTGAATAGAAGTCTCTGTATCTAGCATGACTTTACCTGTTTGAGATACCTAGCCCATCATAACAATAGTCTTATATCAATTCACAAAAGTGCGATGACACTTTTGTGAATTAAAAACCAAACCCAGTAAGGGTTTTAAAAACACAAAATGGCGTAGCCATTTTGTGTTTTGGTATTACTGAGCTAATCGCTTAGGCTTGTTGATAAATAATGTAGCGTAATATAAAACTTAGAGCCGTTAAATCCCAATATGAATAAGCGATCGCTAATTTTTCCAATTATTTTTGCTAGCCTTGCACTCACAACTTTACCTGCGTCGGCTCAATATTCAGGTTTAGGTAAAGATAGCCTCGATCCTGAGATTCTCAAACGCTATGCTCCGACGGCGTTACCGCCAACGGTGACGAGCCCAATTGAATCAATTTTGGATGTGCGATCACCAGGGATGGGCATGGTCACACCCGATGGAAAGCGGATGTTCTTTACATGGGGAATTACGGGAACAGTGCAAGTATGGCGACTGGATGGAGCGCAAAAATTTCCTGTACAAGTCACAGGCGGACAGGATGCCACCACCATTTCAGGGATGACTCCAGATGGTAAATATTTAATACTGTCACGCGATCGCCAAGGCGAAGAAAATCCGGGGCTATATTTGCAATCGACTCAGGGCGGAGAATTAGAGTCAATCCAGCACTTAAAAGGCGTTCGTACCTCACTGCAATATGTGGGAAATGACTCACGCATTATTTATTTCAGTGCCAATGACATCAAGCCAGACTCGGTTGTCATCTATCGATACGATCTCCAGACCAAAAAGAAGGTACAAATTTCTGGTGGTGATGGGATTTGGTGGATTGCTGATGTGTTTGTAAATCCGAAAACAGGCGATCGCGAAAAATTTCTCTTTGCCAAGGCAACAGGTAGCCAATCACAAGAATATTACGAATACGATGTCAAAACTAGACAAACTACTCCTCTGATTGGTCAGAATGAGCAGCAAGAGTATGGCATTAGCTACGGTGTAAATGCTGATGATTATCTCGTATTAACCCCAAAATTCAGCGAATTTCGCCGCCTTTATCGTTACAAAGACAAAAAATTCACACCGATTACACCAGAGCTAAAAGCAGATGTATCTGGCTTTGATATTGACGATCGGCGCCAGCGTATTCTGTACTCGATTAATGATGGTGGTTACACAAAGCTTAAGGCGATCGCGGCTAATACCTTCGAGGAAATTAAGTTACCCGATTTTACAAGCGCCGATCATGTCTACACAGGCTCCACTACTCGCAATGGGCGCTTTACCACTATAGGGTTTGAAACCGCCAAAGCCCCACGTCTCAGCTATGTTTACGATTGGCAAACTCAGAAACTAACCCAATGGGTGCTGCCAAGCACTCCTGAAATCGACACCAGCAAATTTGCGGCAGCTAAGCTCGAAAACTACACAACGCGAGATGGCACATCGATTCCCATTTTTGTGTATAGTTCGCCTCAATGTGAAAATACTGCCCAAAATCCACTTGAAAAGCCATGTCCAGTCATCGTACATTTTCATGGGGGGCCAGAAGGACAAAGTAACCCAGGATTCAATCGTTATGCACAATTATTTGTGAATTCAGGATTTGTATTTGTGGAGCCAAATGTGCGGGGTAGTGATGGCTATGGCAAAACTTGGCTCAATGCTGACAATGGACGCGATCGCCTCAAAGTCATCACTGACATCGAAGATGCATCAATCTACATTCGCAAGAACTGGCAAATTAACGGTATCACGCCCAAAATCGGTATCGTCGGCGGTAGCTATGGCGGCTATTCTGCACTGATAGGAATGTCTAAGTTTGCAGGCAGTTATGATGCAGGTGTCTCCATAGTAGGGATTAGCAATCTAGTTACTTTTTTAAATAACACTGCACCATATCGCCGCATCCTTCGCATCAGTGAATATGGCGATCCTGTCAAAGATCGGGAAGCTCTGATTGAGTTATCACCTGTGACCTATAGCGATCGCATCAAATCTCCCTTGCTCATCATCCAAGGCGCAAACGATCCGCGTGTTCCCGTCGGTGAAGCAATCCAAATTCAAAAAATTCTAGAACAGAAAAAAATCCCGTCCCAACTAGTAATTTTCCCCGATGAAGGTCACGGCTCCAGCAAGCGCAGTAACCAAGTCCTAGAAATTGGCTATGCGATCGACTTCTTCAAAAAACATTTGCAGTAAAGTCCATAAAAAAAGAGAGTTCCCAATAGGAACTCTCTTTTTTGAGGACAAAATTAAGCGCTAACTTTGCCGTAAAATACGCCGCGAATGATTACTTCCTTGGGTTCAACACCACCAAGGTCGTTGTCAGAGGTTTGCTCAGTCTCAAAAGTACCAGCGATTTCGCCAGTATCAGCATTGAGCTTAGCGATTTGTAAGGACATAGTACCTTTGGAGGTGGAGTCATCCTTTACGCTACGGTTATCAAAAGAGTTCCGCTTACCAGGTAATCCCTCAGCAGAGTCATAACCGATCGCTAGACCACGACCCTTAGGATCGATAAAGCTAGCACCACGATAGGTGGGAACATCGGTAACGCCAACGAAATCTACCGACGTGGTGATGCCATTTACACCAGGAGCAGTTTTGGCTTTGAAACCTTTAATGGTGAACAAAATTGCTACCAGTTCACCACCAGGCATTTTGACGGTGATCGGTTGATAATCTAGACCATCAGTTTCAACTATGCTGAGGCTACCATCGCTGTTACCAGTTACAGTTGCCTTTACAAAGTCAAGACTAGAAGTTGAGCGAGTCATCAACTTGCTAGCAACAAACTCAGATTTTTTACGCTTGTTGCTGGACTCTTCTTTGACAAAGAATGAAGTTGGCTCTAGGCAAAGTTCTGTAATTTCCACAGATTGCCCTGCACCAACAGGAATAAAGTTACGACCACCGCGAGAGGAACCCAAAATATCAGAACATTTGTTCGCCAAGCCAGTATTTACAATTTGATCGTAGGTCAAGCCTGGTTCAACAGCAGCGATCGCATTAGTAGCAAACAGACCGCCTGCTATTAACATACATAAACTGATACACAATGTAAAAATTGCTTTCGTAAAACTACGAAATTTCATAAATAACCTCTTTTAAATTTAACGGGATTAAACGGGTAGTATTTTAGAGTTAGGACGGATCGCGCAAAGCACAGCCTATGATAACTCTGTTAAAAAATACGATCTAGTTTGGGATTTTAAATTGAGATCGTTAAGGAGTTGGTGTTGCTTTAGACTAGCCATAGAGGTTAGCTAACTAAAGACTTAATTTATAAAATTCCAATCACCATATTATCGCGCACGAGGGTACTTAGCTTGGCACAAACTGAAATCCAATCACAGAACCAATCACAACAGGGGCAAACTGCTAATTTATCTGAGCTTGAAGAGATCAGCGATCGCCTATGGCAAATTGCTCAAGATCGGCAGAGCGATGCAACTAGTCTTCTGCAAATTTTGCGAGTCATAGAAGTAATCCATAAGCGCATTCGCGATGATTTGTTTCAACCTGCTTTACCAACTAGTCGTCATGAACTATTTAATCTGTTACGCGATATTGAGACAAATGGTGGCTGGCCGCATATTTATCGCATGAAAATTAATGAAATTTGCCGATATTTAGAACAACCCGAAGAATTAGAAGAATAAACTCAGGGTAAGGAGCCAATTTTGGGTA
>NZ_BBJB01000004.1 GCF_016584665.1 Pseudanabaena sp. lw0831 | reverse complement strand
TTGTTGACTTAGCTAGGTTTTATGACTTGTGTGTACACGGTAGCAGAATTGGGGGGGACTTAGATTTAAGCCCCCCAGAATTGAGGGATTTAGGGGGCTAGACAACTAGAATTTTAAACAAAATTTCAAGTGTTATGTAATTCTTAAATGGGTTCTTAGAGGATCAACGCATCAAATGCTGCGCGATCTGGCAAAATATCAAAAACCTTATCCATTTTGGTTAATTCCAAGATGATTTTGATCTGATCGTTAAGAGAGCAAAGATATAACTTAGCTCCTTTTGCTCTTACTCGTTGCAGCGTTGCTACCATTGCTCCTAGACCAGAACTATCCATAAAAGAAATACTCGTAAGGTCAAGCAAAATTGACTCAACTCCAGCCTCAAGGCGATCGCTAACATCTTGACGAATTTGACCGCCTCCAGCACTATCGATAATACCTTCTGGCTCAAATACACTGATCGATTCATTCATTGTTTAATCCTCACTAAATCAATTTGCATGAAAACTGTTTATACTTTTGGAGATTCTTCTTTCGGTTGCCACACAGCTGCTTTGACAACGACACTGAGTAAACAAACATTATATATTGCCCAACTGCTATTGAGAAGGTGAACCCAAGGATCTGACAATGTGCCCATCATAAAGCGAATTAAGCTCCATGTCATTCCCACAACAGTGAGAGCAATAATTGTTAATTGTGGCACAACGAGGTAAAGATAATTACCTGATTGCCTTTGTTTAGGAGTGACTTGAAAACTCAGTGGTATTCCTGAAAAAACACTCCAAACTGATTGGATAAACAATGGGAACAGTGCGATCGCATATTGCTCAGAGCGCCATAGCTCTCCCGCAGGAATTCCCCAAGTTGCGGCAAGGAAGGTTAGGCGATTGATCACGAAAGCAGGAAAGAAATGAATCGCAAAGTCTGCGCCATAAGCGCTGACAGGAATGATATCTGTAAAGAAAAAGATGATCGGACAACAAATAAAAATTAGAGTGAAGAATCCAGAGAAGTAGCTATACATGGTCTGGAAATATTGCAAGCGCTGCCAAAAAGATAGTCCAGACTTGGTTAATGGATTTTCTTGTAGGAGTACTTGAATAGTTCCTTGCGCCCAACGCAGCCGTTGCTTCAGCGTCGAAACTAGATCGTCAGGAGCTAACCCTTCAGCTAGTAGCTCATTATGATAAACCGATTGCCAGCCAGCGCTATGCAGACGCATGGCTGTATTCATATCTTCAGTAATACTACTGCTGGACATACCACCAATTAAATTGAATTCGTTAATGCGATCGGAATCTTGCTCTAAAGCGGCAGAAAAGTATTGCAAGCCGACATTCAGCAAAGCTTCTCGGCGCAGAATAGCATTAGTCCCAGTATAAAAAGCTGAGTTCAAGCCATCTTTGCCCTGCTGAATTGGTCCATAAAATAAATGTGCCGAATGTCCGTAAGGATCGCCTTCAGGTAAATTGTAGAAGTCTTGTGGGGTTTGGACAAAAGCGATGCGATTACCTTCATATTTACCAGTCCATTGATTGAAACTATAAAAGTAGGGTAGGACACGCTTGAGAAATTGGGGCTTAGGAATGTGATCGGCATCAAGGGTAAGAATAAATGAACCATGAGTCTCTCCAGAAAAAATAGCATGGTTAATATTGCCAGCTTTAGCATGGTGGGGTTGACCTTTGATCTTAGTTCGTCCAATGTAGCGACATCGAATGAGATCGCTTGATTCTCTCTCCTTTTGCTGAATCTCTTTTTCGAGACGTTTCTGCTCAATTAGAAGCCGATCGCTTACGCTAATGCCCGTTGTCGCCTTACCATTCATAATTACAAAGACATCGCGAAGGGTCAGTAAAAACTTGACCGCAGGATGCGATTCCGCTACATTTTGCAAAAAATCATCAGCTTCTTTGGTGTTGGGAAGAAGTTCTTGCAATTGATATAACCTTGTTTCTAGCTCAGCTCGCTCGTTTTCAATACGAGCAGCTTCTGCTTGATTTTGGGGCGATCGCAAATCTTCGATCGCTAGCATTTGTGACATTGCTCGCATATCATCAGATTTACCATCATCAAGGATATAAACGCGCAATTTATTAACAGGATACTCAATATTAAGAGCCGCTTTAGCTGTTTCTTCGACCATCTCTACAGGTTCGTTGTAGCAAGTGATAAATATATCGACAGTGGGAAAATCATTTACAGCTAAAGATGGACGTAATTGGTCAAGCGATCGCACTTCGCGTTCGAGCGGTCTCCATAGCCCAATAGTGAACATCGCGCCGCCGATAAAACTATAAAGCTCTGCCAGAATTAAAGGAATCGATATCCAGAGCACATTGAAATTTATGGAATGGTTAAACCGCCAGAATATATACCATGCTCCTAAAATAATATTGATTTCGGCAAGGTAGCGAAATAATAAGGTGCGATCCTTTAGGCGCGATCGCATATTGCCGATAAAGCTTGGAGCGTTCTCAAGAATCGTAGTGGGTGAAGTCATAAACTACCTGCCTTTAGTCATCAAAGATGAGTTGATATGTAAGAAGATCGAGAGAATTAAAACTTGATCAACGATTTAAAAAATTGAGGCATATTTTGAGGCTTGATGTATCCATATGTTTGGTCAGCAACGCTCTCCCTATAGTTTCTAGTTGTGGTTTGACTTTGGGAGCTTAAAGCCCAATCACACTCTTTTTGGATATTGAAATAGATGATGGCTTGTACAGATTGAGAAGCAGCAAAATATTTGTAAGTGTCATACAACCAATTGTCTTTGGCTATGTTGTTGGAATTTTGAGGGCTGTAGTAGCTACTAGAAGCCATTTGGGCAATAAAAATTGGTTTGTTCGGGGCAAGCTTCTCCATTCTCTTGATATAAGGCTCATAGGCAAGTTCAGGTTTGTCCCAGAGTTTTCTTTGATTAAGTGGACTAGGGCAATAACCCCAGTTATAGCCACTAAAACCGACGATATCGACTTGAGCATCACTTGGGTAATAGTTCTCGAAGTCGTGATTGCGAACGCGACTAAACCCATTGGGAGCAAATACCCAAAGTACAGATTTTGAAGGAACTCCAGATTCTGCAAAGATTTGCTGAAATCTTTTATAGGCTATTTTGAAATTTGCAGGATCAAGGCTATAAGCCTCACCACTGATATTCATCTCTTGCAATGGAGCAATGAACATCATCCGCCCATCGCCTTTTTTTGTCCAATCGGCAACAGCATTGGCAACTCTTCGCAAGTCTGTATCTAAATCACCTCTAGCGATCGCAGCTGCATTATACGTGGATTTGAGGTTAATGAATGCGGTATAACCATTTTCTCGAAGGAGTTCCAATCGATGCCCAATGTTGTAGTTAGGATTTTCATCTTGAATATCCATAAAGATGCCAGCGATCGCATGTTTTTTGCCAGCCGCTTCTTCTACTTGCCGTAGTTCGCGATCAATTATTTGTTGTTCACCCGCATAACCAGTGGTATATAAGCCAAGTAATATCGGAGGTTTAGTCGCGATCGCCTGATCATTATTACTATTATTATTTGGCAATACTTGAGATGGTTTCTTGAGGGGCAAGTTACCAGAAGGGTTAGCTTGTGAAGTACTTGCACTAAATAAAAACAGACTTAAAATCGGACTCAAAATCGGACTAAATAAAACTGCTGACTTTAATAATCTATTTTGAGATTGCTGCTTTTGACTTCGTGACAATATAGGGCTTGTTGATGATTTGGTCATGATTGTTATCAGAATCTTGTTAAAGACATAGTATGGATTTTTTAATAAAGTTAGGACTTACGCAGAAATTGCTAAGACCCTCACCCCTAGCCCCTCTCCCAAAAAGGGAGAGGGGAACAAGAAAATTTTCTTACTCCCCTTCTCCCGTTCTGGGAGAAGGGGTTGGGGGATGAGGGTCTTAGCAATTTCTGCGTAAGTCCTAAAAGTGTCAGATAACAAGCGGAACACTGCCTCTTGCCTTGAACAATATGCTTTCGAGAACGATCGCATTAGTATTGACATCCATAACGTTATTCACTCCTAAGTTAGAATCTTCAAACTTTCCTGATAGATAACCGCGATCTTTGTCAGCTAGAGAAATTACAGTTTCGCGGAGCTTAATTGCATAATCATCGTTCTTAAGAACACTCCAACCAAAGGCTGCCTTGGTGCTGACAAATTTTAATTCGGGATGGGGATTACCTCTACTATCGATCGCTTGCCAAGGTTGTCCATTCACAAAAGCGCTGTAGTAAAGAAAGTAAGGCGGTCGATTAATTGAATCTTCATTGATACAAGTAACAATTTTGGTGCGTTCATAGCGTTGCTTTTGCAGTTGATAGAGGGTTTCTGCTTGACGCTTACCCATATCATTCCAGCCAATTTCTAAACCCCATAGTACATAAGGATCATTGGTGAGATGATTGCTTGCGCCTGAGTTTTGGAGATCACGGCGATCAACTTCTAAGCTAATGCCATCGACTGTTACAGTTTTTATCGGTGGATTATTCAGGGCATTTACAGCTTCTATTCCCCAAAGTTTGAGGCAGTTTGCAGCATATTGCTCATAGCCAAGTCTCCCTTCTTGAAGATATTGCAAGCGATCGCTAGAGTCAGGATGTCCACCATAGAGCAAACCATCTTTGACTAATTTGGCTAATTCCCAACGCTTGACGATGTTATTAATGCGATCGCGATAGGCGGGATGATGAACCCGAACAACATGTAGCGCTCCCAAGAAGCGGGCTGTATCTAGAGCTGACCAACCACTGATGCCATTAGGATCAGGAGTGTTATCAAGCTGATACATCGCGGCGGAGACAGTGCTATAGGCTTTGTTTGGTAAGCCATGCTTGGGTAATGACAACTTTTCGAGGGTATTCAGAACAGTGTCGAGACGTTGCTGGAAAATTTCTGGCGAAATGATGCCAAGCTGCTGGGCAGCATGTAAGCCGAGTAAAGCACTGCCTTGATCCCAAAGCGTTGTCCATGCATAGCCATTAACCGCATTGACCAGTCCTGTTTGCGGATTAGAGTTATTCTCAAAATATTTCCATGCTTGCCTTGCGGCGATCGCATCGGCTTCTGATAAGGCGATCGGCTGCGCTTTGAGTGGTGGCTCAATTGGCTTAACTACTACTGGAACTGGATCTGGTTGTTTAACAACAGCAGGAATATCTGGGGCTTTCTCTGGTAATTGCGTGGGTAATTTCTCTGGTAATTTCTCTGGAGGTTTGGGAATACTAGCAACTTCAGCATTTAGTGAATCCCAAAAAGTATTAGTTCCATCGGTGACAAGTTTTGCGGTTGGAATTTTGCTAGTTGGTAATCCTCGGCTCATGTCGTCGGAGGCGATCGCTTGCCACCAAGGAGAGTTATTTGATGTAGGACGTAGCAAAGGCTGGCGATTGGTTGCCCGATAGAGCATTGCTTGCAAAATCAGACTATTAGTATTGGCGGTCTGATTGTTTTCGCGATTGCCAGAGCTTTCGTAAAAACCCTCGTAAAAGCCAAGTTGGGGATTATAAAGATCGGTAACAGACTGCCAAAGTTCACGACTATATGGATCGTCAGGAAAAAGCGCATACATTGCAAAAGCTACACCTGTGCTGACAAGGCGATCGCCTTTCACCGATTTACCCTCATCATCAAGGTTTGCCCAGCCCTGACCATTACCAACGATCGTGCTATGCAAAACAAATGGAGGGGTATTGATCGCCGCCGTATTGGCTGCGGTGAATAACTTTGTGCGCCGATAGCGTTCTGCTTGCGCTTTAAAAATCGGCTCTGCTAAAGCCCTCATCTGAGGATCGAACCCAAACTCTAAGCCGTAAAGTAAAAATGGTTCACTAACCGTATAAATTGGTTCCTTTGATTTTGGTGCATCATTTCGTTGCACAGGAACTTCCATACCTTCGATATTAGCTTTGGTATATTGAGTTCCGACTACGGAGCGATCGACATCAAAGCCCCATAGTTGAAATGCTCTAGCAGCATATTCGCTATAGCCTAAACGAGTTTCAGGTAGAGCGCGAGCCAAGCTGCGTCCTGCGTTATCTTTAGTGACCGTACCGCTAACCAGAGCGCGATCGCGAACTACACGCAAATATGACCAATCCAGTAAAGTGCGATCGACAGCATCTGTATATTGAGGGTAGCAGGACTTTAATCCATACAAAGCCGATAGAAATCGCCCCAGATCGGCTGCCGACCAGCCCGTGCCATCGGTAGGATTGCCACCATAGTCTACGGGTTGCAATGACCAAGGGTCGTAAGCGCGGTTAGGTAATTCGCCGCCAACTAAGGGAAGTTGCTTGACCGTTCCCAGCAATTGCCGCACATAGCGATCGAATTCATTTTCAGGAATGATCTCTAAGACCCTTGCCGATCGCAAAGCCGCGAGGTAATCTCCTAAACCCCAGAGCGTTACCCCTTTAAAATCACTGCGATCGTTAATTAAACCCGTTGCTTGGGAATTAGTCCGAAAATATTGCCAAGCAGCGAGGGCATAACGACGTTCAGATATCGACAGAGGCTGGCTGAGCTTTGGGCAGGGTGTGGACTCCGCAGGAACTGGCGCGATTGGCTCTGGTATTGCTGCGGCAATTGCGTCGGCGTTATCAGTTGCTTCTGAACCAGTGGACGCTGGAGTTGCCTTTAAATCATTGCGATCGACGATAGGACGATTTCCCTTAGCTTTGTAATAGAGGATTTCTAAAATCAGCCCGTTCGTATTTCCCGTCAAAGACTTGTTAGGAATCTTTGAGGCTTCATAGAGACCTGCATAAAAACCTTCATCCTTTTCACTGCGTAGTCCTTTGACTGCATCAAAAATCTTTTTTGCATAGGCATTAGTCGGATAGAGATAGTGCCAACCAAATGCAGCCTTTGTACTGATACTCCGAAATTGTGGGATCGGCTTATTCTCATCGGTGATCGCCGCAAAGTTTACCCCATTGGAATAAACCGTGTTGTAAATAAAGTAAGGTGGCGCATCAAGGTTGTCTTCGGTTACAGCAGTTAACTGACCTGTATTGGAATAGCGGCGACGTTGTACTTCCAATACTCTACCCGCATAATCTGCTAGCTCTGAATCCCAACCAAACTCAATCCCATCAAGGATATACGACTCGCTGACCACATAATTATTGGCATTCGTACTTTGGAAGTCACGCAAATCTACAGGGATTTGGATTCCATAAATGTCCACAAATTTAAAGGGTTGAGAAGATTTGGCTTTGTCCGCTTTAAATCCCCAGAGTTCGTAACCACGCACGGCATATTCTTCATAGCCTAGTCTTCCTTCTTGGACTAGCATAGTTTTTCCGTCAGGTGCGATCGTTGCTCCATAAAGTTGATCGTTTAGCAATGATTGTGCTAGTTTCCAATTACCCAAAATCCCCTTCATCCAGTCACCATATTTAGGATGACAGGTACGAATGATATGGAACGCTGCGAGGATTCTGCCAATATCTAAAGCTGACCAACCGATACCGCGAGGAGTGGGGTTATTGCCATAGTCCACCATCGCGCTGTTAGCAGTGTTGTAGACCTTATTGGGCAGAGCGCCATCAAATAGTTTGAGTGAACCTAAAGATCCCAGAAACTTATTGAACTTTTCGTCAAATTCTTTTTGAGAAATTAAGTCCAGCCAACGGGCTGTATTCAGAGCCACTAAATAATTACCAATATCCCAGAGCGTCGCTGAAGGATAGCCCCCCGTCGCATTTACAAATCCTGTAGCAGGTTGATAGTTCTTCGCGAAATATTGCCAAGCGGCTCTAGCATATTCCTTCTCTTCACTATTGAGCGGGGCTGGCAGTACCGCACAAACGTTACCTGAACTACTAGGGATCGCGCGATCGCGATTACGTTGATTTTGCGCGATCGCCATCTCAATTTGTACTTGCGAACATAAGATCGCCAGCATCACACCAATAATAAAACCCGATACTAATCTGACCCAGCGTGGATAGACGCTTAAGGAGAAATTCCTGCCCATACGCTTAACGGTTGTCCCACTTTTTTATAGAGCAAACTTTCTAAAATCACACCGTTGTTATTGGCTGTCAGCGACTTGTTGGGTTCACCTAATGCCTCATAAAAACCGTTGTACCAACCCAGATCAGCCTTGAGATTTGTGACAACAAATCCAAATAGCTTTTGGGTATAAACATTGTCGTAAAGGACATGCCAACCAATCGCTGCCTTGGCACTCAAGAATCGCAAATCATTTCGAGTTTCGCGAGTATCTGTAATCGTCGCCCATGCGTTCCCATTCACAACCAAAGTGCTGTAAACAAAATAGGGAGCGCGATCTAAATTATCTTCAGTAACAGCCGTAAGTATCTTAGTGGCTTTATATCTCCCTTCTTGGGCAGCCAATACGCGATCGGCATAGGCTTTGGGTAGTGACTGAAAACCAGTTTCAATGCCATCAAGGATAAATGGCTCACTCAAAACATAGTTGTTCGCCTCAGAGTTCTTATAGTCCCGCTTGTCATAGGGAACTCCCTGTCCATAGAGATCAACAAAGGCAACCTGAGATTTTGCATCGATAGCCTTAGAAACATCCAGCCCCCAGAGCTTTAACCCATAGGCCGCATAGTTCTCATAACCCAATCGACCTTCTTGGTTATAGGACTCCTTGCCTTTACTAACACTAGTGCCATACATCTGTCCATTTTTGGTTAGGCGTTCTACTTTCCAGCTTTTCCAAACTGCTTCCGCATCTTCAGTGAGATTAGGATATTTAGTCGCAACGATCTTCAACCAAATCGCCATTCTACCGATATCCAGAGCTGACCAGCCAATTTCTTCTGGCTGATCCAACTTTCCATAGTTAACTGGAATCAGCGTTTTAGAGTTATAGACTTTATTGGGTAACTCGCCTTTATATAGTTTTAGTTTAGCTAAAGTTTGCAATGTGCGCCGCATCTTTTTCTCGAAGTCTGCTTCAGTCACAAAGTCAAGCTCTTTAGCGCTAACCAAGGCAGCGATCGCTGCCGCCTGATCCCATAGCGTGACTGCGGGAAACCCATCAGCAGAATTCACTAAGCCCGTGTCTTCATTCCAATTCTTTTCAAAATAACGCCATGCTTGCTTAGCTGTCGCCATTTCTTCGGCGGTGAGTTGACCAACTTTGGGCGCGATATATGGCGGATTGCTAATTTCTTGCTGCTCTACAGCTACGGCTTGCCCCACTAGTTTCACGGATTCATTATCAAATTTCGCGATCGCCTGAATTTCTGATTCTGACAATGGCTTTGAAGCGTTAGTAGGTTTTACAGTCGGTTGCGCTATAGGCTGACTTGTTTTTGGGGTTGGTGTCGCGATCGCGGTTGATTTAGATAGTAAAGGCTGTTTAAGATTGCTGGAAAGTTGTTCCATCCCGAAAATAATTGCGATCGCGGTGGCAACTCCCCCAAAAGTTGCTAGAAAGACCCATTTTTTTGGTGGTGGCTCAAAATCGTTATTCATATTTGAATTCCTGCAATACCCCTTAAGAACATGATAGAGATCGATAAACGTCGCATTGCGTCACTAATTATAATCATAGGACTAAACATCATCAAAGTATCATCAGAATTTCATTCGTAATTGTCCAGTGATGGTTTCGCTATTAGAGCTAAGTCCGGTATCTGGCTTGCGAACATTGCTATGTGCATACCCAAAATCCACCTCAATGCTTGGAGAAATCTTTGCAGTACATTTAGCTTGATAACTCTTTGCAGGTGAAAAATTACCTGCTCCTCTCTGTTCTCCAGCATTAAACGCTAACCGACAATTTAAAAAATTAAATATATCCCCTTGCCAAGATAGTTCACCTGTATACACTAGAAAATCTCTTGGTGAAAAATAAGTGTTTGGTGCAGATTCCCGTTCGTAAAACCAAGTAAATAAATTAGCGGCGATCGCAAATTGTCCCCATTTGCGCTCCAACCGACTGAAAGACTGTTGATCCGTGTTGCCATCGCTGTAATCACCCCATCTATATAAAGAAAATAAAGTTGTATGGGGATCAATTTGCCAATAAACATTAGGTCCAAATCTCCGAATCTTAATTTGGTTTTCAATTGTGTTTACATTCGATTTGTAAGGCTTTTGTTCAAAAAATCCAAATAAAGTCATACCGTCAAAAACTGATAGATTAGCATTCACCTCTATATTTGCTGTGGTTGGTACGCGATTGAAGACATCAATTCCTCCCCGCACATCAAGATTTACTGACCCAATTTTTTTTGCGACTCCGAACTGTAATGGAACATTATATATAGAATCTTTTTTAGCTAACTTAAAAGAATTAAATCCTGTTTGGAAGCTGATGATAGTTCCATCTTTAAATCGCCATTTCCAAGTGGGTTCAAAAATCTGGTTGACTTGTCCAGTTTTATCATCATCACCTTGAAAATTTGTCGTCATGCTATCAAGTACAGCATAATCAGTCATTACTGACTCCAGTTTGGGAGGCGAAATAAATTCTTGCACAGGAATCGTCTCTGGCTCAGGCGTTTGCAAACTAGGATTCAATCGATTAGGTGAAGCTAGAATACGATCCTGACTTCTATTTAGTGATTTTTCAATCTCTTGAAGAGGCAAAAAGTTTGAGCTATCTTTAATAACGAGAAGATTGACCTGATTGTTTTGTTCTTGATATGTTCCTTTTTTGACTTGCTTATCTTCTGCTCTCAATGAAGAAGCTATACTATTAATTGAGACACAAATTATAATTGAGAAAGATAAAAGTTTAGAAGAATTACTCATTACTATTTTGCCAATGCCTTGAGCCTCTCATTCCTTAGCAGTAGCATTCCCTTATAGAAATTAGCTCTCAAAATACAAAAAATTTTTTTAAAGGTCGTGATGAAATACTAGTATTCAATAATCATACTTTCGTAGGTTGCCCCACGAGTAGTTTGAATTCGCTCAATGGGCTTGGCTTTAATCTTATGGACAAATTGCGCTTCCGTCATCTCAGCGTTTACCGCACTATTCTCCACATCGAGATCTAGTTGAGCGAGGTTGCGATCAAGTTCAGCAAGGCGATTGACTATTTGTTGCTGGCGATCGCATACTCTTACCAATTCTTCTTGCAGACGCTCTTTCTCATTGGCGAGTTGATGCATCTGAATATATAACGCTGAAGGTGTTTTACGCAGGGGCATTGAACGTAACTTCGGCTGGATTGGTCTTCTAGATGCACGAGAGATAGTCATAGGAATTAGTCCTGATATTTATTGATTTAAGGAAGTGCGGCGTTTTGCACAGCACTTCCTTTACCTGTTTCGCAGTAAAAAATTTTATGATTTAGTTGGACTAGGCTCAAAGAATACTTTATATAAAATAAATCCGACTAGCGCCATAATGCCAATGGAAATCGCGGCTGTAACTAGTCTAAAGACAAAACTCAGGATTGTAAAGGAAACTAAGCCGATTACCATGATCGCCGCAACTTTGGTTGCTCCAGTCAGGCTATTGACCCAAGTAATTAGGCTGCCTAAGCCAGTTTTAGCTGCATCAACACTTTGACCAATGGCAATACGTTCTGGCTCAGCGCGTTTGTTGGGATCATGTGGTTGACTACTCGCTTGTTGTTTGTTGCCCATCACTTCGCGCTCTAGCTCACGAAAGCGTTCTTCTAGGTTATCGGGTTGACTCATAGCAGCAAATGAATAAAAAACTATGTTTCATTCTACTGCATACCTTAGAAAGCAAAAAAATTTAAGACGTCCCTAAAACTTATACTTTTAGCTGTATAGCTGTAGCTACTTTGTGTTATAACAAAAACAAAACCCAAAAGAGAGTTGCGGCGCTTCGCGCCACAACTCTCTTTTGGGTTTTATATCTTAACTCACTTGGCTATAGCCATAGTGAGTTAAGATGTATCTAAAAATTTAAAGGCTCTATGATTGCAAACATAAGTCTAGAGAGCTATCCCGAATTTTGTTACAAATTGTTAAAATAATATGTAAACTAAAGTCTACAAGATGAGTCTCCCCAAATCCTATGCCTGCAACCAAAAAAGACTTTGAGTTAGATCGTTATGATATCGATGCGATCGCTAACTACTACCGCAACCAACCTTTGCGAGTCTGGTGGCGCTGCATAGTGATTTTTGTACCACTAATCTGGTTGTTTCTGAGACTGCGCCTCAATGCCAAAGCCTCAGCAAAAGAATTAAAAAAATTAGCGATCGAATCACGTAAGTTACTAACCCGCTTGGGTCCAGCATTTATCAAAATTGGTCAAGCCCTTTCGACTCGTCCCGACATCGTGCCACCCGTGTTCATGGACGAACTCGCGGAACTGCAAGACCAATTACCTCCATTTCCCAATGAAATCGCCTTCCAATTTATTCGCGATGCATTGGGAGGGGATCCATTGGAAGTTTATGCGGAAATCTCAGACAACCCGATCGCGGCTGCTTCCCTCGGTCAAGTTTATAAAGGCAAGCTCAAAACAGGTGAACTCGTTGCCATCAAAGTACAGCGTCCTGACATTGCTGCGGGCATTGCCCTTGACATGTATATCCTACGCGGTATTGCCGTATGGCTCAAAAAGACTTTTAAATTCGTGCGCACAAATTTAGCGGCGATCCTTGATGAGTTTGCTAGTCGCATTTTTGAAGAAATGGACTATACCTTTGAAGGTCAAAATGCGGAGAAGTTTGCTAAATATTATGGAGAATTAGAAGGTATTTATGTTCCCAGAATCTATTGGCAGTATACCGCTAGACGTGTATTGACGATGGAATGGATTGAAGGCATAAAATTAACCAATGTGCAGAAGGTCAAAGCAGCAGGCTTTGATAGTCGTCGCATTATCGAAGTTGGCGTACAGTGCTCTTTACGTCAGTTACTTGATTATGGCTATTTTCACGCCGATCCTCATCCAGGCAACTTACTAGTAATGGGTGATGGCAAACTCGCCTATTTAGACTTTGGGATGATGAGCCAAGTTTCGGCTGAACAGCGTTTTGGACTAATCGAAGCGATCGTGCATTTAGTCAATCGTGATTTTACGGCTTTATCTAAAGATTATGTGCGTTTAGGGTTCTTGACAGAAGATTTTGACTTTGGGGAGATCGTGCCAGCTCTATCGGAAGTCTTTAATCCACCTGAAGGTCAGAGCTTGACCCAAATGGATTTTAAAGACATGACCGATCAACTTTCACAGATCATGTATGACTATCCTTTCCAAGTCCCAGCTTATTACGCACTGATCATCCGATCGCTAGTTACTTTAGAAGGAATTGCCTTGAGCGTCGATCCTAACTTCAAGGTCTTAGCTGTCGCCTATCCCTATGTGGCAAACCGTTTACTAAATGACTCTGCTCCAGAATTACGGATGGCTCTGAAGGATTTACTCTTTCGCGATGGTGAGTTTCGTTGGAATCGTTTAGAGAATTTGTTGAGCAATGCTCAAGAGAATCCCGACTATAACTTGAGTGGAACTCTCGACAAAGGAATTGATTTCTTGCTGTCAGATCGCAGTGAATTCATGCACGATCGCATTATTGATGAAATTGTTAAAGGTATTGAAGTTGAGACAACCAAGCGTTTGCCAGAAAGATTTCGCACTTCTCTAATTGGCGATATTGTGATTGATCCTAAAGTCAAAACAACAATATCTACAGCTGAGACACCTTCAAGTTTGGGTTATATTGCCAGACTATGGACAATTCTCCAAAAAGATAAAGCGATCGCACCCACTGACATTCTGCCCTTAGCGACCCGTATCCTCAGCAAGCGACAAACTCTCACCATTGGACGAGATGTTATCTCTAAACTAGCCCAGCGATCTCTAGTGCGAGCAGTCCGTGGAGTTCTATTACGCGACGAGAAGAAATATCAAGATCAGCAGCAGCAGGATTTAGTCAATAATTCTGTTAGCAATCCTCTAAGCGAAGAACGAGAACTAGTTGGCTCTGGTTTAAGACGACCTGTAAATGGTCGTAGTTGGTAAAAACAAAAGGAGCGTTTAACGCTTCTTTTGCCTAGCTCCTTTTCGGTTTAAAAGAAAAGTTCTATTCCTGACTCTGTGCAAGCAGTCTCCAGCAAATCACTTAAACTAAGCTCCCCAGCCCATTTTTGTAAATACTCAAAATCTAAGCGATCGCCTTGAATTTTGAGTACACCTAAAACATCGCGCCATTGCCTCTGCGACTCATTCTTAGTCATCCGATACCAGACTAGCTTTTGCAAAATAATATCTTCGGGAGTGGGCAACACCAGCATTTGATCGGGGTTTTGCCGAACTAGTTGCGATCGCCGACGTTGGAATTCAATTTGAGGGAAAGGATTATCTTTAAGTACAAAAACATCTATTTTCCCTAGAGAGTCATTATCGATGAGATTAAAAGAACGTTTAAGCCTAATTGCATCTCGAACCGCATCTTCAGAAACATAGAATCTCGGTTGAAGAGCTTGCATTAATGGAATTAGTTTCCCTATTTCTAAATCTGCAACAACATCCACATCTTCGGTTGCTCTCGGCTCTCCCATCAATGTACTTGCAACCGAACCACCGACTAAATAGGGAATATCTAAATTATTAAAAATTGCGGCTATATCCAGCGCTAGTGAAATTGGATCGGTAAGCATAAGCGGTTGAGCGTATTCAGAAATATTTTGATAGACAAGATCGGAAAAATTAGATTTTAATGTAGCTTTAGCAAATTCATATCGCAATTTCCATGAGTTTGCATTAGGATCACGTTGTTGAAGACCTATTAAACAAAGTTCTAAGCAGCCTTTTGTCCAACTGGTTACCCTTTCAGCTTTTTGAATTAGAGTTAGTGCTTTCAACCGACTAAACAGATATATCTCTGCATCAATGCTGGTATCAATGGATTGGGTTTTGTATCCCATTGGGGAGCTTAGCATTTGATTTTACTGTCCATCTGAACTATGGCAAACAAGGGTTAATATAAACGAAAAGCACCCTGTAAATTATGCTAACACAAGCCGATCTTAAGAGTGAGCTAGATGCATTGGCTAGTCCAACAAAAGCGATCGCGCTTTCTCGTTTCTTTAAAACGGGTAAAGGCGAATATGGAGAAGGCGATCGCTTTTTAGGTATTACTGTGCCAGAACAACGGCAATTAGCCAAAAAATTTATCAGTCTTGGCTTTGATGAGCTTGAACAACTTCTACAAACAGACATTCATGAATATCGTCTTACCGCCCTGTTGATTTTCACCTATCAATATCCTAAAGCCGATACTTTTAAACGAGAAGAAATCTTTGCGTTCTATCTCAAACATACCAAATGGATTAATAATTGGGATTTAGTGGATGTCACATGTCGTCAGATTTTGGGTGTACATTTGTTGTGTCAAGATCGCAATATTCTATATGAACTAGCCCGATCGCAAAATCTTTGGGAACAGAGAATCGCGATTGTTTCCACTTTGGAATTTATCAAAAATCAACAGTTTGCCGATACTATCCAAATTGCGATCATTCTTTTAAAACATCCCCATGATCTTATACATAAAGCGGTCGGTTGGATGTTGCGCGAAGTTGGCAAGCAAGATCGCCAAGTTTTAGTTGGATTTTTGGATGTCTATTATCAACAAATGCCCCGTACGATGCTGCGCTATGCGATCGAGCATTTTGATGAATCAAAGCGAAAAGCATATTTGTCAAAGCTCAAGAATTGAGTGACGGCACGAAGTGCCGTCACTCAATTCTTGGGCTTTCGTACATCTTGGCAATATTGCTTAATTGCTTCCGTAATTATGCTATTTAAGTCCACATACTTGTGGGCAAAGGGTGGTTGCCAATCGGATAAGCCTAAGACATCGTGAGTTACCAGAATCTGTCCATCACAGCCTTGACCCGCACCAATACCAATTGTAGGAATAGGAATCAGTTCCGTAATCTGGGTCGCTAACTCCGCAGGAATATTTTCTAATATAAGTGCAAAAATACCAGCTTCGACTAAAGCTTTAGATTGACGTAAAATTTCTGCGGCTGCATCAGGTGTGCTACCCTGAACTCGATAGCCAATCCGATGTACCGATTGCGGTGTTAATCCTACATGCCCCATCACAGGCATTCCCGCCTGTACCAATTTGCGAATAGTTGCAACCATATCGGGATAGCCACCTTCGAGTTTAATCCCGCGTGCATCGGTCTCTTTAAAAATACGCCCAGCAGATCGCATTGCCTCTTCAGTACTAACTTGATAGCTAAGAAATGGCATATCGACAATTAGAAAAGCATTCTCGACCCCACGTCCCACTGCTTGGGCATGATGGATCATTGCATCGAGAGTAACAGGCAAAGTGTTTTTATATCCAAGCGTCACCATCGCTAAAGAATCCCCCACCAAAATTATATCCACGCCTGCTTTGTCGAGCAGTTTAGCGATCGCATAGTCACTTGCTGTCAGCGCCGCGATCGGCTTTTTTTGCTGTTTCCATTTTTGCAATTGGGCGATCGTTACTGACATCGGGGCATTCCTCGTGAGTGTTAATAAAGAACCAATTTGTTGTGGCGCGGCTTCGCCGCGCCACAACAAATTGGTTCTTTATTTTATAGAGCTAACATCTAATGTAAACTTTTTAAAGCAAACGCAAAAGATTTATCGAGTTCGGTACGAGAAGCAAACATTATGCAAGTTGGTCAAAAAGTTCGTGTTCGTAGTTTCAAAGATGGCAGTGGCAAGGCGATCGCTAACAAAGTCGGCGAGATCGGAGTCATTAAAGAAGAAAAAATTCTAGATGGTAGCAAATGGGGCTTCGTTGTCAAATTCCCTGACAGTACCAAGTCTTGGTTTTTTGCGGATGAGTTAGAATCAGTAGTCTAAATCAGTCATGATGTCGCGCATTGCGCGACATCATCTCATCATTATTACCAAGCCCTATGGCAGATATTAACCGTCAAGATATCATTCGGGGCATGATGGCGGAGGTTGATGGACTAAGCTATAGCATAGCTTCAGCTAGCCTTGAAGCAGTTTTAGTTTGTGTCACCAAGGCTCTAGCTAACCACCAATCAGTCACGTTAAGTGATTTTGGTAAGTTTGGAGTACGTCATCGTCGTGCCCGTTTGGGAAGTCATCCTCGAACACATCAGCCAATTAAGATTCCCGAAGTTACTGTTCCCTATTTCAGCCCCAGTCCTCATCTAAAAAAACTGGTGCAAATGTCTAATGAGAAAATCCAATGAGCCTAATTCTGACATTTATTGGTAAAGGCGGCGTTGGCAAAACGACAACCGCGATCGCTGCTGCGCGTGCTTTGGCAACCCAGAACAAAAAAGTTTTATATGTGGGGCAACAAGCTGGTGACACCCTCAGCATGAGACTAGGTGCAGAGCTAAGCAGTGAGCCGCAATTAGTCGCACCAAATTTTGCGGCTGTACATTTGCAATCAACGATTTTGCTGGAAAGGTATTGGGACAAGATGAAAGGGCTAGAAAGCCAATTTCTGCGTACTCCTTTTTTTAAAGAAGTTTATGGTCAAGAGCTTGGCATTTTACCAGGTATGGATTCGGCTCTAGGATTGAGCTTTTTGCGTGAACGTGATGCTGAAGGCAAGTATGACGTAATCATTTACGATGGCATGGGCGATATCGAAACCCTGCGAATGCTGGGGATGCCAGAAATTTTAGGCTGGTATTTGCGACGGTTTAAGAAGGTCTTAACAGGTTCGGCGCTTGGACAAGCGATTTCGCCTTTTGTGGAACCAATTTTAAGAAGTATTCTGCAAGTTTCTAGCACCGATGATATTTCGCAACAGGCCGGTGAGATGTCCTCGGTACTAACACGCGGTCAAAAAGCTGTTAACGATCCGAGTCGCGTGGCGGCTTATCTGGTCACGACTGGCGATCCCTATGCGATCGCTACAGCCAAATATCTATGGGGCAGTGCTCAACAGGTTGGGTTAACTGTTGGTGGCGTATTTTCTAGAGATCAGATTTCTGATTCTGATTTTGAGCCTCTATCCATATGTCAAATCCCCGATCAAGTAACTGAGTTAACAATTCCTGAGCAGCTTGCTAATCTTGCTCCCAAACCAATTGAAATAAATACGATAACTAAGCAAGTCAAGTTATTTTTACCAACATTCAATAAAAAACAGGTCAAACTAATCCAGCTAGGGCCAGAAGTAACCATCGAAGCAGGCGATCAACGCCGTAATATCTTCTTGCCGACTGAACTTGCTGGAAAACAAGCCACAGGTGCAAAGTTTCAAGATTCTTATCTCATTATTTCCTTTGGCTAAATTATCTGTTAACTATGCAAATTAGCCCTCGCTTTAAATTATTTTCTCAGCCACTTGATCGCTATGCAATTGGGCTAGCAGCTTTTTTGGCTGTGGCGATCGCCATACTTTTGTGGGTGGGCGATCGAACCTTACCGCAGGTAAGAGAGTTTAGTTGGCAAGGCCAGAAGATTGATGCCACAAATATCTCTTTTGGTTTAACTTTTAATCGTCCGATGGATCGTGACAGCGTTGAAAAAAATCTTAAGTTTGACCCACCCCTTGCTGGAAAAATCAGTTGGTCATCACGACGGATGTCTTATACGCCCTTAGCACCAGCCATCTATGGCAAATCCTATACGGTCAAGCTAGAAAATGCTTACGATCGCTTTGCTAGTGAATCTGGCGATAAAAAAGCGATCGAACCATTTACTGGTAGTTTTACGACACCAAATCCTTATTTTGCATATATTGGCTCACAGGGGGAAGAAAAAGGTCGCCTAATACTTTTCGATGTGCTACAAAAGAACAAGCGTGTTTTAACATCCG
Source organism: Pseudanabaena sp. lw0831 (assembly GCF_016584665.1). Lineage (GTDB taxonomy): Bacteria > Cyanobacteriota > Cyanobacteriia > Pseudanabaenales > Pseudanabaenaceae > Pseudanabaena. The sequence goes on along the minus strand of NZ_BBJB01000004.1, from coordinate 36,516 downwards.
CTAATCTGGCTGTCCTAGATTTTCGGATTTATCCTGATCGCCAAAAGATTCTCTTTGGGGCGATTGAAACGGTGGGGCAAAGCTTACTTGATCAAAAACTTTATCTGGTAACGACGTTAATCGATCGCAAAGATCGGTTAACGTCAAATCCGCCAGAAATCAAACCTATACTTGGTAGTGATGACTTTCAAAATTTTAAATTCGATCTCTCGCCCGATGGCAAAAACATCTTGGTACAGCGACTCAGCCGTCAGCAAGTCGGACGCTATGGACTCTGGCTCATCAAAGATAATCAACCGCCAAGATCGCTTGATAATCAGCCAGGAGGCGATTTTATGTTCACGCCCGACAGCGCATCGGTGGCGATCGCTCAAGGCGAAGGAGTTGCGATTTTGCCTCTTGAGCCGCAAGCCCCACCGTTGGACTTTCTCCCAAGATTCGGCACAGTTCTAAATTTTGGTAGAAGCGGTACACAAGCTGCAACGATTAAATTTAATAAGGACTATACGCGATCGCTATATTTGGTAAATAACCAAGGATTGCAGAAGGAACTCACTAAAATTAATGGGTCTATTCTTGGCGCTCAGTTCGATCCTCAAGAAAAGACTCTATATTGCTTACTCACCGATGTTGAACAAGATACTGCCAAAAATATATTTCGTGAGAAGCCATATCTCGCTGCGATCAATCTAGAAACGGCTGAATTGCGAAGACTTTTAGAACTTCCACCACAAAGAGAAGTTCGATTTAATATTGCTCCCGATGGTCAATCAATTCTTTTGAATTCTGCAATTCCCAGTGACAAAAGCACCTCTAATTCGCCACCTATTTCCGGAGATTCTGCCCAAGCTTCTAGAAATTCTCGCGCTCCCCAAGTGCCAACCCAATTAATTATGTTGCCGATTAATAATAATCAAGCTACAAATTCTCCACAACCCGAAGTATTACCCATGTTCGGCACAGTTCCGCGATGGTTGCCATAGACTACGGCAATTTTCTGAACGAAACACAAGAAAATCCTATAAAGTGTTGTGAAGCAACACTTTATAGGATTTTCTTGTTTCTGGGTTGAGCGCAAAGCGTTGTAACAGCATAATTTAAGGTTAAAATAAAATCATTTCCACGGAGGTAAATATATGCCAACTACATTAGTACTTAAGCGTCTCTTCACCGTGAAAGAATATGATCGGATGTCTGAATCTGGAGTGCTAGCTGATGGTGAGCGCGTAGAACTAATTAGAGGAGAAATAATTAAAATGTCACCCATTGGGAGAAGACATGCAGCTTGTGTAATTCGATTGTCTGATGTTTTCACAAGAAAATTAGGTGATCGCATTTTACTTAGTGTGCAAAACCCTTTAGCTTTAGATAACACTTCTAAGCCTGAACCAGATGTAGTGTTGTTAAAGCGTAAATCTGATTGCTATGAGTCTGAACTACCACAGCCTGCTGATGTATTTCTTTTAATTGAAGTTGCTGATAGTACAATTGATAGCGATCGCGAATTAAAAATCCCTCTCTATACTGAAGATGGAATTACTGAAGTCTGGTTAATTGATATTAATAGCGCTTGTATAGAAGTTTATCGATACCCAACTGCGAATGGTTATCAAGATATCCAGAAATTCTATCGTGGTCAAAACTTATCTGTCCTTGCTTTTCCTGATGTAAGTATTACTGTCGATGAAATCTTGGGATAGAGTCGCTGATAGAACCATAGTCGTTGTGACAGGTATTGGCATGATCACTGCGATCGCATCTGATCGCGAAAATACATGGCAAAGGCTTTTAGATGGTAAATCAGGGATTAAGTTTGACGATCAAATCCAACTTCCTGTTGCGAGAGTTGATTATTTAGAGGATTCTCATTCATCGCGATCGCAAAATTTATTAGAAAAAGCTACTTTAGAAGCGATTGTTGATGCGAGTCTGGAAGTTCCATTACTGAACTGCGGCGTAGTCATTGGTTCTAGTCGTAGTAATCAGAGAGAATTAGAATTACTTCTAGATGCGCCTAAAAAAGGCTTGGTTGAGCGTAAATGGTGGCAATATCAGCCAGCGAATTTATCAGCACAAATTGCTAATTTATTGCAAACTCAAGCCCCAGTCCTTGCACCGATGGCAGCCTGTGCAACTGCAAACTGGGCGATCGCTCAAGCTGTTGAATTAATCCGTTCAGGACAATGCAACATGGCGATCGCAGGTGCAACCGATGCGGCGATTACTCCATTAACGATCGCAGGATTTCAAAAAATTAATGTATTAGCCAAATCAGGCGTGCATCCATTCAGTCAGGAGCGCGAAGGTTTTGCGCTAGGAGAAGGTGCGGCGGTGCTAGTACTAGAGTCATTGGATTCCGCAAGACGGCGAGGTTGTCAAATTTATGGCAGGGTTTTAAGCTGGGGAATTACGAATGATGCTTATCATGCCACTAGTCCCAATCCTGACAATAGAATGGCGGCGATCGCAATTAAAGATAGTTTGAGGCGATCGCAAATTAATGCTGCTGATATTGGTTATATCAATGTGCATGGCACGGCAACTCAAATGAATGATGCCCGTGAAGCAGAATTAATCCAAAGAATTTTTCCTGACAGTAAAGTTAGTGCAACCAAAGGTGCAACAGGGCATACGCTGGGGGCAACAGGGATGATCGAGGCAGCATTCTGTCTGTTATCTTTACGCGATCGCATTTTGCCGCCTACTGTAGGACTGAAAACTCCTGCTTTTGATTTGAAAATGGTTCAACAAGCCGAGCGATCGCCCAATCTTCAATATGCGCTTAATTTCAGCTTTGGCTTTGGCGGTCAAAATGCGATCGTCGCCTTCGGTCAAAGACTATCTCTATAGCGGTTTGTTTCCCCGCCTTCGGCGGGGAAACATTGCTTGCTTGAAAAGCGCTATATACTGGTGAATGATATATTTGACCAGCATTGCTTGAGCATCATCGTGTTCCTATGGGCTATGAGCCACTACACCACAAATATCGACCGCAAATCTTTGCCGACCTCGTTGGGCAAGAGGCGATCACGCATACTCTTAGCAATGCCTTAAACACTAAGCGCATCGCACCTGCATACCTATTTACAGGCGCAAGAGGGACAGGCAAAACGTCTAGTGCGCGGATCATGGCAAAGTCGCTCAATTGCCTAAGCTCTGACCAACCTACACCCCACCCCTGCGGTAAATGTGAACTATGTCTTAGCATTGCTAATGGTAATGCGCTAGATATTACTGAAATTGATGCAGCAAGCAATACGGGTGTCGATAATATTCGGGAATTAATCGAACGCGCCCAGTTTGCGCCAGTTAAGGCAAGGTTTAAGGTTTATATAATTGACGAGTGTCATATGTTGAGCACAGCAGCGTTTAACGCATTGCTGAAAACTCTTGAAGAACCTCCTGATCGCGTTACTTTTATTCTTGCGACTACTGATCCACAGCGCGTATTACCAACGATTATTTCGCGATGCCAGCGGTTTGACTTTCGGAGGATTCCTCTTGATGCAATGGTGAAGCATTTAGGGAAGATTGCCGCAAATGAGAATATTAATATTCATACTGAAGCGATTACCTTGGTTTCTCAAATTGCACAGGGTGGGCTACGTGATGCAGAATCTTTACTGGATCAATTGAGCTTATTGGATGGAGAGATTACGATTGAAGCAGTATGGGATTTGGTGGGATCTGTTCCTGAGCAGGATTTGCTATCACTGATTGAAGCGATCGCATCCGATAATTCCATCCAATTAATTGACTATGTACGGCGAATTATGGATCGGGGGCGCGAACCCTTGATCGTGTTGCAGAACTTGGCGAATGTATACCGTGATCTATTAATTGCGAAAACAGCTAGCGATCGCAGTGATCTTGTTGCCATGACTAGTTCTGGTTGGGAGAGATTGAGTCAACTAGCTCAAGGTTTAGCAATCTCAAATATTTTACTGGGTCAACAACATTTGCGATCTGCCGAGCTACAAATCCGTAACACCACACAGCCTCGCCTATGGCTAGAAGTTACGCTCATGGGTTTACTGCCATCAGCACAGGGCGCGATCGCGCAGTCACAATCGCCTCTTCCTTCTTCGGCGCAACCATTTATTCCATCGCGCATTACACCCATTACTCAGCAAGTTGCACCTCAACCACCGAGGACTAATCCTGCTGCACAAGCTCCATCAATTCCAACACCAGAATCACCTCCAATCCCTCCAATCCCTCAAATAGCGAAGGTAGCTGAACCATCTACACCATCGATATCATCTCTCCCAATTGTTGAAACTCCAATATCATCTGGAAGTGATGATATTGAGAACTTTGCTTCAGTTGGATATGATCTAGAGCAGATGTGGCAAAGTATTTTGTCAATGTTGCCAACGCCAACAAAATGGGTTTTTATCCAGATACAGGCTCATATTCTAGCGATCGATAGTAGTAGTGTCAAAATTGGCTTAGGGGGGAAGCGTGATGAAACCACAAAAAATATTGTGGTTCAGAAGCGACCAGAACTAGAGGAGGTTTTCGCTAAGCATTTGCAGCGCCCGATTAAGGTAATGTTTTCATTTGTGACTACACCGCCTCAAGCTGAAACAGTAAAAGTTACGGCTCCTCTTCCTGTTAGTCCTGCGATCGCACCTCCGCCCGTCACTTATCAAAGTCCAAGCCCCCCTTTAGCTTCTAATTCCCCACCTATACCGCCATCAACAGTTCCACCAGCAAACACAGCACCTAATCAAGCCAGTCAACCTCAGACTCAACTTAAAGGTTATGTTGGGATGTCGGAAGATGACAGGGTGATCAAAAATTTAGCTGACTTGTTTAATGGACAGATTGTTGATCTTGATGAAGAGTCTAGCAATGAATCTATTAATCAGGATGCTTAGAGCGTGTTTGAGAAGTCAATACACACAAGATTTTTAGCTGAAGCCAATGTTTTTGCCCCCTAAATCCCCCAATTCTGGGGGACTTTAATCTTGTTCCCCCCAGAATTGGGGGGCTAGGGGGGCTAAAGCAAAACTTCTCAAACACGCTCTTAGGATATAGGGTAGTGTCGCAAAGTAATCTTTTTTGGTAAGTCCCTCGGCACAATTACGGTGTTTTGCGCTCAAAACTGAACCAATAATTTTTCTGAAAATGTTTTAAAGCAATACCTTTAGAAAAATTATTGTGGTAAGTTTAGTTAGTATGTAATCCAAACCCTTATGGTTACGGGTTTCTGTATTCTGCACAAGTACTCATGTATCATTGCCACTTAATACAGTTGCTTGACTTCTGTTTAAGTCCGATCATAGTTTTGACTTCATCTTAATGAGTATTCCTCAACAGCGATCGCCATTTCTCAACATCTCCCTGCAATCGGCGATAGTTGTGCCATTTGTGTCGCTAATTGTAGGCGCGGTTGGTGTCGTTGGCTATTTGTCCTATCGTAGTGGGCAAGAGGCTACTCAAAATTTAGCTAATCAATTACTACTGCAAACTTCAGCAAGGGTAAGCGATCGCCTTGACAGTTATTTGCAAACGCCACAATCAGCTATTGCTAACAATAGTTTTTTGGTGAAACAAGGAAAATTAAATCTCGAAGACCAAGAACAATTACGGCAACAATTTTGGCAACAGATGCTATTAACCCCATCACTAGCCGCAAGCAGTTTTTGGGGCGAAGATGGGAAATCCATTGGCTATTTGCGCGTTGAATCCAAGGAAATACTGGCTCTTGCGGAAAAAGCCACAGGTAAAAGCATTCCCATCGGCTCAATTTTTCTTAACGAAGTTATTCCCAATCAGCGCCGATATTATAGTGTCGATCTTCAGGGTAAGTCACGCGAGCTATTTCTCCAAATAAATGACGATTTTCGCACTACTGAATGGTATGGAGAAGCAAAAAATATTGGTAAACAATCATGGACATCTATCTCTTTAGCAAAAGTATTACCTGTTTTACAAACATTCGCGATTACGCCCGTCTATGATGCCAGTGGCAAATTCTCTGGAGTTTTTACAGCTAATTATTTTCTCTCGACAATTAGCCTGTTTCTCAGCCAATTGAAATTTACTGCTACTGGACAGGTATTTATCATCGAGCGATCTGGGGCTATTGTCGCGACATCTGTGCAAGAGGAAGCAACAGGTATTAGAAAAATTGATGGCAAATTTGATCGTCTAAATGCCATCGATAGTCAAGATAAAATAACGAGAGAAGTATCTCGACAGTTAATTCAGCAATATAGGGATTTACGAAACTTCAAAGAGTTGAAACAGCTAACTGTGAATGTCAATGGTCAGAACAATTTTGTCCAGATCACGCCTTATCAAGATGAATATGGGTTGGATTGGCTAACGATCATGGTGATTCCTGAGTCTGACCTTATGGGAGAGATTCAGGCAAACTTACGGAAAACATTTTTGTTGTGTGGCTTAGCTCTAATTTCTTCTATTAGCATAGGATTTTGGATATCTCGCCGTATTGCACGATCGCTATCTCGCCTCACTCAAGCAACTGAAACTTTTGCCAAAAATAGACTCGATCAAGATCTTTCCCAGTGTCGCATTAACGAAGTGGAGATTTTGACTAAATCTTTTCGGCAGATGATCGCCGAACTTCAGTCGTCGGATCAATTACGCTTGAACTATGAGCATGATTTAAAACGACAAGTTACCGAAAAAACGGCATCTCTAAACGAATCCCAACGGATTGCGCGAATTGGTAGTTGGATCTTTGATGTTGCAACTGGCGAGAGTACTTGGTCAGAACAACAATTCCGTATTCTAGGATTCGATCCAAATGTGCCATTACCTCTCTATGCCGACTTCCTCGATATTCTTCCTTTAGAAGATCAACCGAAACTTCAGGCAGCAGTAGAAGAGGCGATTGCCAATGGTACTCCCTATGAGATCGAGCATGGCATTATCCGTCCCGATGGCTCGATCTGTCATATTGTCAGTCGAGGTGAGGCGATCTGCGATGAACAAGGAAAGGTAATTAAACTGGTTGGTACGATTACGGATATTAGCGATCGCAAACAATTAGAACTTGATCTACAGGTATCAGAAAGCAAACTGAATGACGTTTTAAACAGTGCCAGTGCTGCTATTACAAGGATACAGTTCACAGTCGATGGCACATGGGATATCAGCTATGTTTCCAAGGGATGTGAAACAATTTCGGGTTATAGCCCTGCCGAATTAATTGCTGATCAATTCCTTTGGTTTAGTTGTATAAATTTCGAGGATTTTGCAAATCTTCAGGCTCAAATTTATGCAGATATTTTTGCTCAACGCACTGGAACTTATGTCTATCGATTTAAACATAAAGATGGATCTCAGTGTTGGATTTCGCAAACAAATCATTCGCGCTGGGATGAGAATCAAAATGTTTATGTGGTCACGGTTGTCACTACAGATGTTAGCGATCGCAAACAAGCAGAAATTGCTTTAACAGCCAGCGAAAAAACTCTATCAACGTTGATCAGCAATCTCCCTGGTTATGTCTATCGGGTTCTTAATGATCGCGACTATACGCCAATATTCATCAGTCATGGAGTTACCGCAATCACAGGATATAGACAGGATGAATATCTAGTCGAACGTTCTATTTCCTGTGGTCAAGAGATTCATCATGATGATGCAGACAGAGTTTGGGAGGTTTTACAAAAATCCCTTAACGAGAGCCAATCATTTGAATGTGAATACCGAATTATTACCAAAACAGGTGAGCAAAAATGGGTGTGGGAAAGAAGTCAAGGCATCTATGATGATAGTGGTAATCTGATGTATCTAGAGGGATTCGTCACTGATATTAGCGATCGCAAACAAGTCGAAGAGTTATTACGAAAAAGCGAATTTGCCCTAATTGAGGCACAGTGCGTTGCTCATATTGGTAATTGGGAATTTGATATCCAAAGCCAAAAAATTACTTGGTCTAAAGAACTTTTCCTTATGTTTGGGCTTGATTCTAATCAATCAGAGCCAATCTTTACAGACTATCTTCAAATGATTCATGCCGATGATCGCTTAATTCTGCAACAGAAAGTAGAACAGGCGATCACTGAGGGTATATCCTATAAAATTGATTACCGTATCATTCAATCCGATGGAACAATCCGCTACCATGAAGGACGCGCCGAAGTAGAAAGGAACTTGCAGGGACAGGTCATACGACTTTACGGAACTGCTTTGGATATTAGCGATCGCAAAGAAATCGAAATAGAGTTGAGCCAAGCCAAGCAAAAAGCTGAAGCCGCTAATAGAGCCAAAGGCGCGTTTTTATCCACCATGAGCCATGAAATCCGCACGCCGATGAATGGAGTGTTGGGCATGGCGCAACTTCTAGAAATGACAAATCTAGACGAAGAACAAACGGATTTTGTACAGACAATTAAGGAGAGTGGTGATGCGCTGTTGAGCATTATCAATGACATTCTGGATTTTTCAAAAATTGAATCAGGAATGTTAGAGATTGAAGAAAAAGTGTTTGTTTTGGAAGATACGGTAATTGCAGTTATCAAATTGATGGAAAGTCTCGCGATCGCTAAGCAAATTGAACTTAAATATGCGATCGCGTCCCATGTTCCTGATACAGTCATTGGCGATCGCGCTCGTCTGCGCCAAATCTTACTAAATCTGGTGGGCAATGCCATTAAATTTACACCACGGGGACTGGTGATGATTACGATCAATGGTGAGTTTAAGCCGATTACAAGTAAATATGAACTAAAGTTTGCGATCGCGGATACAGGAATTGGCATTAAAAAAGAACAAATCGACAAACTATTTCAATCCTTCACCCAAGCTGATACCTCGATTAGTCGTAAATATGGTGGAACTGGACTCGGTTTAGCAATCAGTAAGCGCCTTGTCGAGTTAATGGGCGGCACGATTTGGGTAGAGAGTTTGGGAAATACTGGCGGTCTACCTCCCTTAGACTGGCAATCAGATGGACTAGTAATTGATCAAGGCTCAATATTTCATTTTGCGATCGTGGTATCCATCTCTGCATCCAAAACTGAAATGATCAAACAATCTCAAGACTCTTCTTTTGTAACCCAAAATTTAATCGACCCTCAATTAGCCACAAATTTTCCTTTACGGGTTTTGTTAGTAGAAGACAATCCCGTTAATCAAATGGTTGCCAGACTATTGCTGAAAAGACTGGGTTATCAAATTGATATAGCCGAAAATGGATTTGATGCGATACAGGCTAGCCAAGAGCAAACCTACGATCTGATCTTGATGGATGTTCAAATGCCGAAGATGGATGGATTGACCGCCACAAAGTTGATTAGATCTCGACCTCTCAATTCTCAAATGAAGATTGTCGCTATGACCGCCGATGCTATGCCCGAAGATCGCCAAGCTTGTTTTGACGCAGGTATGGATGATTACATCAGCAAACCCGTTACTATGGCAGAAATTATTCGGCTAGTCAGTAATATAAAGGTTTTCAAATGACTCATGTACAAAGAGTTCCAAAGAATGTAGGAGCAATTCATGAATTGCTTCTACATTCTTTATGTCCCACGCAACTAAACAGAATTCCCAAATCGTGTCGGCGACAGCAAAGGAATAATAGAATCAATTTGTCCTGAGGCATGAGCAGCAAAACGTCTCGATAGAGTTGGCACATAGACAGTTGGGCTTGTAAATCCTGAGAATAGATGTAGGTTTTCGTATTCTTTTAATGAACCAACTAGGGGTAAATTATCTCTACTAAAAGAGACCAGACAATTTCTCCATTTCCCCTTTAAATCACCAATTTTTGGCAGGATTTTACTCACATATTCACGAATAACGGCTTCACTTTGAATTGGATCGATCGCTGCATATGGATCAGTTAAAACACGGCTGAGTTGACCAAACCTGATGCGGCGATCGCCAAATTGAATTGCTCCTGCATCCACTGAGGGTGGCAAGAGTTCATGTCCTGCAATATCCCAAATTGAGTCTTGGTCAATATTTGTTGCTCTTTCTAGTTGATAGCGCTTAGTATCCGCAGGCATCACCATCGATCGCAATTCCAGATCAACTGGTTCTGTATCGATCGCTTCGGCATGGGTGTAATAGATTCTAGATCGAATTCCCGACGCTCTAAGTAAAGCGCGAGACATAGCTCCCGCACAAACAGCAACCTTATTACTCCGAAATTCTCCCTGCTCTGTAGCCACACCGACTAAGCGATCGCCTTCAATTAACAATCTATCAACTTTTGCATAGATAATTTCACCGCCTAACTTTTGCATTGCTTGGCTATGGGCAGCTACAAAACTATCGAGATTGATATGGGCATGAGGAAATAACAGAGCACCGCCGATTCCTTTGGGATTTAACTGAGGTTCTCGATCGCAAGCCTCTTGAGCACTGAGTAAAGTTGGCGCGATCACGCAATTAGTATATTGCGCGAGAATCGCCTCAGGATCTGCATCATGTTCAAGCGTCAATAGTAAATCAATCTCGCGAAACTCTGTATCCATCCCCAACTCATTAGACAGTTCTCTTTGTCGAGCGATTCCCTCTTGACAAAGCTGCTGCGTGACTGGAGTTGTGCCACACCAGTAGGAGATGCCGCCATAGCCAAGACTGCTACCACCCTGAAGATGTTGATGTTGCTCGATTAGCAATACCGAAAAGCCTGCCTTTTGCAATTCATAGCTCAACGATATACCTGTGATACCTCCACCAATTACAATCCAATCATGCATTACTTTCTATCTCTTTAAGTGCTAAGTAGACTACAAACCCAAAGTGTAAGGTTGCGCCCCGAAGGGGCGCAACCTTACACTTTGGGTTTTATTTTGTACAAGTAATTATGTCTTCTAATATATTTTCTCCAGCGCCTTGGTGCTGGGTTTTAACCCATTTTAAACGCTTCGGCAGAACGCACATTCTTAGAGCAACACTGGCAATTACAGGAATCCAGTGCAGCATATAAATCATGCCTGAAATAGTCTGCCAGATTGCCGATCGCCACGACATTTGGTAGGAACGTCTAAGTCCGAAAGCCATAGTTACAGAGCTTAATGCAAGAGAAAAGCCCGCGATCGCAGGCAGCATTGGGTTATGTCTCAACACAATTGCTGCGATCGTGTCGGGAATAAAGGCAACTGTTAACAAATACTGATTGATATAAAACAGGGAAACATCAAAGGTTTTGAGAAACCCCATGCGCCCACTTATGAGCAGATCCCAATAGTCAAGATAGCGCTGAAAACCTCCCTCTGCCCAACGATTGCGCTGATGCCATAGCTGTTTTGCTGTAACTACACCTTCTTCTTGTACAGCAGGAGAATTCAGACAGGCAATATCCCATTGACACAAATGTAGACAGATTGTGAGATCGAGATCATCGGTAATAGTTTGTTCGTTCCAGCCACCACAATCTTTAAGAGCTGAGAGACGAACAAATTGACCATTACCGCGCAATTCCCCCACGCCACCAACCCGAATCCGTAAATCTTGCAAGCACCAATCAAGAGCCATTTCAGCGGACTGTCCTGCTGTCCACCAGTTCTCTGAGGCATTGGCGATCGCCTTGCGTAACTGCACCGCACCAATTTTCGGTTGTTGGAATAATGGTACTAGCGATCGCAACACATCGGCAGGTACTTGAGCATCGGCATCAAATACGCCAATGATATCGCCCTTAGTTAAAGCTAAAACTTGATTTAATGCACCCGACTTCCCCCCTTGAGCATCATCCCCACGTCGCAGGGTCTTTAATTGGGGATATTTTTGTTTTAGCAAGGCAAGTACTTCAGACGTGCGATCGCTACTATTGTCATCAACGATCCAGACCTCGAAGTGATCGCTCGGGTAGTCTATCTGACACAAATTTTTAACTAAATTACCAATTACAGTTTCTTCGTTTTTCGCAGATGCTAATAGAGAGAAAAATGGGAAATCTTGGGAATAAGTTTGATCTGACTCGTTTTCTGGATCATTTTTGAAATTAGCATCTGGATTGATCGCTGGCGGCGCAAATATTAACCGCAAAGCCTGAATACTAAATAACCCTAACAGCACCCATCGACTCCAAGGGGCAAAATGTAACCCAATCGTCAATCCATAGACAATTGCCATCAAAATGATCGTTTTGAGTCTGCGGCGATCGCCCTCTGTCTGAAGGCAGCTACGAAAGTCCGTCTCGTGCATTTGGGGTTTTAATATATTGCGAAATGTTTAGTTTGAATATACTCAGGATACAGCTTTTGATCATTGGTTTTTAGCAATTCTCAAAAGCAAAAAATAGAGTCATAATGAATAGACAACTCTATTTTTTGTAACTTAAGCTACTTTATATCATCAGAAATCCATTGCAGACAATCATTTTCGGTAAGAGGCTAAGATGGTAAAAGTCAATTCAAAATTAAAACTAATAATTTAATGTTCGGCTTTCTAAAACGCAAATTTCGCAAAAAAATCGCACGTATTGAAATCACAGGAGCGATCGGGTCAGGCACAAGGACTCGCGTACTTGAAGCCCTTGAGTTTGTGGAAGAGCAAAAATTTCCCGCCCTACTACTTCGCATCGATAGCCCTGGGGGAACCGTTGGCGACTCTCAAGAAATATACGCCGCACTCAAGCGCCTACGTGAAAAAGTAAAAGTAGTCGCTAGTTTTGGCAATATTTCCGCCAGTGGTGGAGTATATATCGGCGTTGGTGCAGATTATATCGTCTCTAATGCTGGCACAATCACAGGTAGCATCGGCGTAATTTTGCGCGGCAACAATATCGAAAAGTTACTCGATAAAATTGGGGTCTCTTTTAAAGTGATCAAATCTGGGGCTTACAAAGATATTCTCTCCTTCGATCGCGAAATCACCCCCGAGGAAAGAGTAATTCTACAATCTTTAATCGACAGCAGCTACAACCAGTTTGTCGAAACCGTTGCCGAAGGTCGTAAACTCAGCCCCGCGACAGTGCGATCGTTTGCGGATGGTAGAGTATTTACTGGTGAGCAAGCCGTCCAGCTTGGTTTAGTCGATCGCATTGGCACTGAAGAAGATGCAAGATGCTATGCTGCCGAACTTGTGGGACTTGATCCCAAAACCACTAAAGTTTTCACGATTAAGCCTCCCAAATCCTTTGTGAGTAAATTCTTACCAGGAGGATCGGAGAATGCGATCGCGCGTCTGCAATTTGAAGCTGAAACAAGTGGAATGCCCCTCTGGATGTGGCAATAAGAAGATAGGGGCGGCGCTAATCACCGCCCCTGATTTTGTTTTAGCGAAACTCCTCAGAAGCTTTCCAGATCAATCTCCCGATCTGCTCAGCATTCTGTTTCATGCCTACATCAGCATGAGCACAATCAATCTTATATAGTTCAACCTTTCCAGTTAGTAACTTTTCCCATCCATAATAGGGAAATAGCCATGACAGATCAGTCCAAGTTATTTCGATCGTTCTCGATTTCAGACCACTTTTAGTAGGCGAAGTTAGTATAACTTTACCCGCATAACCTTTAGATTGATGGTTTTCGCATACTTGGTCAATCGAATCCCATGCTTGAGGTAATATTCGGTCATATTCATTCAGGATTCTCTTGGGCTTTTGTGGAGATTGCTCACTCAGAGATTGGCTAAAATCTCGCTCACCTTCAGTCTTACGGATCTCTTCCTCAGCATTGAAAGAAAACAGCCTCTCAAGGATATACTTCCATTTGTCAATTAGAGACAATGGGAAGAGTTGAAAAAGATGAAACTTCAGCATACAAAGTTTGAGATCGATTTGACGTAATTTATAGTAGGCACTAGATGGACCTGGCTTATCAATTATCGCTAGGAAAGTAACTTCTTTACCCTTTTTCTGTAATTGATGAGCTACTTCCATTGCTACTGTTCCTTCGTAGCAATTTCCTCCAATCAGGTAAGGCTCATCTTGAGGGACTGATAATAATTCATCAACTATTACGGATGCGATCGCTTCAATATAGTTTTCAGTGGAATGTAAAGGTGTCCAACTACCACCAGGTATCGCATATACAGGCTGAGGCAATCCCAAATTCCTACTAAAATCAGTATAGCCAATCCAAATAAATGGCTTAGATGATTTCAACTCAGCTGGCGGAACTTCCACGATTAAGCCTCGCTTGCCAATATGCTTACCTATACGACCACCACAAAGAGATAAAAAAGCTCGATAGTCTTCTAAATCAAGACCAGCAGGAATCTCATCAAGTGAGATTGTCTCAGATGGCTTTTCGCGCATCCATTTTGCAATGTCTGCGATTGTCCCCATCTGAAAAAATGATGACAGAGGGAAATGGTAGTTAAATATTTTTTCTATCTCAGCAACCAAACGTACTGAAATAAGCGAGTTACCTCCCAACTCGAAAAAGTTGGCATGAATGCTAATTTCTTGAATACCCAAGAGCTTTTGCCATATAACTGCTAGCTGCTGCTCAAGTTCATCGCGAGGAGCAATCAATTCTCCATCTCGTTGTTTGGCGACATCTAGATCGAGTAAAGCACGACGATCTACCTTTCCATTTGGGGTTAATGGTAATGCATCTAAGACTATAAAACTAGAAGGTAGCATATAGGCTGGCAGTTTTTGATGTAAGAACTCCCCTAGGGCTTCAATATCAAGAGTCGGGCCCTGTCCTGTACTTACGTAGGCAACAAGGAGATTTTTCCCATTCGGGGCTTCGTGACATAGGACAACAGCTTGCTTAACAGCAGAATACTTTTCTAATTGGGTTTCAATTTCGATTGGCTCAACACGGAAGCCACGAATTTTGATTTGGAAGTCTGATCGACCAATAAATTCTATATTACCATCAGGCAAATAACGAGCGACATCACCTGTCTTGTAAAGACGATCCTCTGAATTATTTGAGAAAGGGTTAGGGATAAATCGTTTTACCGTAATATCTGGACGATTTAAATAACCTCGACTGAGACCGACTCCCCCAATGTACAATTCACCAGCAGCCCCAATAGGAGATGGCTGTAGGTTACGATCTAGAACGTAGGTCTGAGTATTGGCGATTGCACGACCAATGGGGATTTCAGCGTCAGGATGGAGGCTCTCATCTGGCTCGAAGACTGTCACAGTCACAGTTGCCTCGCTCAGTCCATAGGCATTTAGCCAACGTGGAAAATTACCAACTAGCGATCGCCATTTCTGGTATGCCGATTTAGAAACTTTCTCTCCGCCCACAATTACTAGACGCAGACTTTTAGGAAGTGAATGTTTGGAGATAGACATCCCATCAACCAGTTTATGCCAGAAATCTGTTGGCAAATTTATCGCTGTAATTGCATTTTGGTCAATACTATCAAGGAAATAGCTAATTGATGTGTAGGTTTCAGATGGAGCCAAGACTAACGTACCACCACTGAGTAAAGTGGGAAAGATCTCTTCAACAGCAGTATCAACACTGATATTAGAGAACTGCAAAACGCGATCGCGACTGTTTAGTTCGTATAACCTGCCAACTGCTAGGCTATGGTTGACCATACTACGATGGGAAATGGTAACTCCAATTGGTTCTCCTATCGAGCTTGACGTGTAAATAACATATGCCAAATTCTCTGTCGTTACGGAACTTGATGGATTGTCTTGACTGTGTTGGGTGATCGCTTCCCATTCTGCATCTAGAGACACAACTTTAGCACCACAATCCGCAAGAGGATAACTCAGATTAGATTTGGTCAAAATCATGGCAACATGAGCATTCCATAATTTAGATGCACGACGTTCGTGCGGACAGCTAGGATCGAGAGGTATATAGGTTCCACCCGCTTTTAGGATGCCAAGTATGCCAACCAACATTTGTACTGATCTTTCTACACAGATGGCTACTAGAGTTTCAGTCCCAACTCCCAAGGCTTGTAGATAGTGAGACAGTTGATTGGCTCGGCTATTTAGTTCTTGGTAAGTTAATTTCTCATCTTTGCTGACAACTGCGATCGCGTCTGGAGATTGCTCTACTTGGGATTCAAACAATTGGTGAATACAAGCTTCTGGAATTGGGACTTGATTCTTATTCCACTCATACAAGATTTTTTCTCGTTCTTGAGTTGTTAAAAGTGGAAGCTCGGAGATTTTCTGATCAGGATTAGCGACAATCCCTTCAAGAAGATTCTCAAGATGTACTAACATTCGCGCAATTGTACTAGCCTCAAATAAATCGGCATTATAATCAAACACCATGCCCAGTCCTTCGTCTTGCTCGCGCATGACTAAAATTAAATCGTACTTTGTCTTGCCATGATAGATATAACCAAATAAAGAGGTAATGGTTAGGTCGGGAAGCTTTACGGATGCCATGCCTCGTCCGTTTGACCAAGGTGGATTGAGCGCAAATTTCACTTGAAATAAAGGCGATCGGCTATGGCTTAGTTCAGGGGGCAATTCTTCTACCAGTTTCTCAAAGGGTAAATCCTGATGGGCATTAGCTTCTAGAGATGCTTCACATACTCGGCTAAAAAGTTCTCTAAAGGTCGGATTGCCATCAAAGTTAATGCGCTGGATTAAGGTGTTTGAGAAAAATCCAACCACTCCTTCAGTTTCCACTTCCCCTCGCCCTGCACTAGCAAAACTAATAAGAATATCGTTTTGCTGCGAATACCGATGGAGAAGCGTCTCAAAAGCCGCGATCAGAATCATAAATAGAGTTCCACCCAACTTCTGACTTAAGTTGCTGAGGCTGTCATTTAAAGATTTTGGCAACATTCGCGCACGGCGATCGCCTCGATAAGTTTGAACTATCCGAGGACGTGGATGATCGATAGGTAACGGGATGACCGACAAAGATCCCTCTAATTTCTGCTTCCAATAATTAATTTGTAATTCTAAAACTTCGCCTTGAAGCCACTGACGTTGCCAATGCGCGAAATCAACATATTGAATTGATAGTTCTTTTAAAGGGGAAGGCTTGCCATCAATAAAAGCAGTATAGATTGCGGTGAGATCTTGATAGAAAACGTCCGAGGAAGCACCATCACAAATAATACAGTGCATATTCCAAACTAGAAGATATTCATCATCACTCAACTGGAGGAGCAGCACCCTTAATATTGGTCCTCGCGCTAGGTTGAATGGGCGACGAGCCTCTTCAGTTGCCAGTCGCAGTGCTTCTTCATCTCGCAGCTCAGCAGGGACTTTTCGTAGGTCAATCACTGGTAAGGTGAGATCGACATCAGGTTCAATCACTTGCGTAGGTTGATCGCCCAATGATGGGAATCGAGTTCTCAGTACCTCATGGCGACGAGCCACTGCTTGCAGACTTTGCTCTAGCACTGGAATATTGAGAACTCCATTAAATCTAACTACAACAGGGACGTTGTTAGAGGAGCTATCAGGCTCAAACTGATGTAAATACCAAAGACGCTGCTGCCCAAAAGATAGAAGTAAAGATCCGCTGCGATCGATCTTGATGATGGGGGGAAGCTGAGAGTTACTATTTCCCGTGGCTTGACGCAGAAACTTAACGATTTCGGCTTTACGTTTTTTAATCTCAGTTAACAGTTCAGGTGTAATTGCGTCTTTAGCCGCACGATAGCGTAAGCGATCGCCTTCTAACCAAAGATGTACATCTTTCTGACTCAATTCAAACAGTAATGCATCAAGTGTCTTCATAGTTCTCCCTCCTCGTAAAGATCCGACAGATTATCTTGGGCAGCTTGAGCGCTTTGTTTTGCCCAATTCAATGTCACTATTCTCTCTCCCAAATCTCCTATAGTAGGAGCTTCAAAGAAAGTACGAAGGGTTAGTTCAACTGTAAAAACTTTCCGCAGTCGTGCAATTATTTGAGTTGCCAATAGAGAATGCCCACCTAACTCAAAGAAATTATCGTGGATACCTACTCGTTCTAAACTGAGTACCTGTGCCCAAACATCCGCAATCTGTTGCTCTGTTTGGTTTCGAGGAGGTACATAGCTCTCTTGAAGACTAAGTGTTCCATCAGGAGCTGGTAGTTCTTTTCGAGCAATCTTACCATTAGGCGATAAGGGTAATGATTCTAAACTGACAAAAGCGTTGGGAATCATATAATCAGGCAGCTTTTGTTTAAAAAAGCTACGTAACTCAGTATTCGTAGGCTCTTGCCCTGATATTGGCACAAAATAAGCCACTATGCGCTTATCGGCAGGTATATCTTCTCGAACGATGACAACTGACTTTTGGATGGTTGGATATTGGCTGAGTACTGCCTCAACCTCGCCTAGTTCAATCCGAAATCCTCGAATTTTTACCTGATTATCAATGCGTCCAAGAAACTCAATATTGCCATCTGGGAAATAGCGAGCTAAGTCTCCAGTTTTATATAGTTTTGCACCTGATTGACTACTAAAGGGATTAGAAACAAATCTCTCGGTTGTCAACTCAGGTCGATTAAAGTAACCCGATGCTAATCCATCTCCGCCAATATATATTTCCCCGATCGCACCAATTGGCATCGGTTGCAACTGAGGATTCAGTATATAAACCTGTGTATTGGCAATGGGGCGACCTATCGGTACGGAACTGCCTATATTCTTGGCATCTTCAATAGTGTAACAGCAGGTAAAGGTTGTACTTTCAGTTGGACCATATCCATTAATTAACCGACAGTTGGGCAACGCTTCACGAAACCTTTGGACATGGTTTACTGAAAGTACATCTCCGCCTGCTAACAATTGTTGTAATGGACGTAGCGATTCAAGCTGTTCATCCACCATTAGATGAAATAGCCCTGCGGTGAGCCAAATAATGGTGACGTTATAACGGTCAATGATCTGCCCTAATTCGTCAAGAGAAGGTTTGTCGGATGGGAACAGGACTAACCTCGCTCCATTCAGTAATGCGCCCCAAACCTCAAATGTTGAAGCGTCAAAGGCAAGTGGTGCAAGTTGGAGAAAAACTTGACTGGCGCTAAAATCAGCATAGTTAGAATTTTTTACAAGTCGCACGACTCCACGATGGACGACACTTACACCCTTGGGAATCCCTGTTGAGCCAGAGGTGTAGATCACATAGGCTAGATTGTCTGGGGTAACATTACAGACTGGATTTGCTTGACTTTCTAAGGCGATCGCTTCCCAATCCGTGTCTAAGCAAACAATGCGAGCATTGCTAGGTAGCAGTTGTTCGACTAATCTTTGTTGTGTAAGCAGCACAGACACCTGCGTGTCTGTTACCATAAACTCTAAACGTTCTGGAGGATAAGATGGATCGAGTGGGACATATGCGCCTCCCGCTTTTAGAATACCGAGAATGCCAATAACAGTCTCTAGCGATCGCTCAATGTAAATGCCGACTAAACTATCAGCACCAATTCCTAAGCCTCTCAAGTAGTGAGCCAGTTGGTTAGCCCGACAATTTAATTCCTGAAAGCTAATTTGCTCATTCTCAAAAATCAGGGCGATCGCATCGGGAGTGGCGACTACTTGTGCTTCAAATACTTCTTGAATTGAAGAATTACTAGGATAGTCTATTTGAGTTTGGTTCCACTTCGTAAGTAACTGCTGCTCGATGTCTGGTAAAAGCGGTAATCGGTCAATAGCTGTATCAGGAGCCTCGACAATACCCAGCAGCAAAGTCTCGAATTCCGCTAAGCGAAGGCGAATCGTTGCTGCATCAAATAAATTTGTGTTGTATTGGCACTCTAGAGTAACTTTGCCCCGCAACTCTGTGGCATTAATAAACATTTCAAAATTTTCATAACTGCGGGGATTTGTTGAAAATTCTACTTTTAGATCTTCAAACAATAGGCGATCGTTATCTAGCCCTTGATCGAGGTTAAATGTAATCGGTACAAGTGGAATTCGACTGGTATCGCGAGGGATTGCTAATTTTTCTATTAAACTACCAAAGGTAAATAATTGATGATCGTAGGCATCCAAAATAATTGGTCGTCGCAGTTGCAAATAATCGCTGAATGCTTGATGTCCGTCAACCCAACTGCGTAAAGGGAGCAAATTTACACAATGACTGACTAACTGATAGTTGCCCGTAGCCGCTTGACCAGCAGCAGGGGTTCCA
This sequence comes from Pseudanabaena sp. lw0831, assembly GCF_016584665.1. Lineage (GTDB taxonomy): Bacteria > Cyanobacteriota > Cyanobacteriia > Pseudanabaenales > Pseudanabaenaceae > Pseudanabaena. The sequence goes on along the minus strand of NZ_BBJB01000004.1, from coordinate 16,556 downwards.
ACAATAATCTCGTTACTTCCAGTTAAACGATGTAGGAATACTTCAAAACTTGTAAGTAGCGTAGTTGTAAAACTGCATCCTAGCTTAGTTCCCAATTGCTTTAAGTTACTAACTAGAACAGGACTTAGATCCCAGTCTTCGCGAGCAGCTTCAAACGTTCGTACTGATGGACGAGGGCGATCAGTGGGGAAATCTAAAACAGGAATGGAATCGAAAAACTGGTTTAACCAATATGCTTCAGTAGCGATCTCTTCCTCATCACCTTTAGCTTCTTGTTGCGCGATCGCATATTCACTAAAATGTTCTGGTTCCTCTAAATCAGGTGTTTCTCCATTTTTTAAGGCGGTATATAATTTGCCGAGATCGGTCATTAGCACTGCCCAAGACCAGCCATCACAAATAATATGATGAGCAGTCAAAAGCAGAAGATGTTCCTGATCTTGAGTCTTAATGAGCTGTACCCGAATCAATGGTCCATGCTCAAGGTCAAACGGAGTCTCTACAGCCAGCTTTAGCAAATCTGCTAATTTAGTCTCTCGTTCCTGCAAATCCAATCCAAAAAGATCGATTTCTGGGATTTCAAGATTGAGTGAAGCCACAATACAAAGGTTAATTCCATCTGGGCTAAAGGTTGTTCTCAAAGCCTCATGGCGAAGAACAAGCTCTTGTAAAGCTAACCGCAAAGCAGCAACATTCAGGATTCCCCTTAACCATAACTTTTGGGATTCATTATAGGCACAATTAGCATCACTGCCCATTTGTACTGAAGCCCAAATCTCTTTTTGAGATTCAGTTGCAGGTGCTGTTAAAAGCAGTTCTCCATCAGCAAAAGGATTAAAGTCAACAGCAGTGAATTCGGATTGCGAGCCAGATGGATAATTCATGATTTAATATGTCCTATCAATAATTGAATGTGGCTAGAATTAGAGTTTACTGCTACATTTTCTTACTGTAAATTTTTCTGTTGATGTTCAACTAAGTTATTCTGAAAAACAAGTTTGTTGCCTCTGTTTGTTAGAGGTAATGACTTTATTGATAAAGATACAATCCATCACCATTTTTCATATTTGATATTGTATTGTAGAGTGCAAAGGAAAATTTGCATAACTAAATTATAAAATCTTCATTGTAAAATTTGATTTCATCATTAGAATTGATAACGGATAGCAATCCTAAATAGTTGGTGAGAGTTGATCCCTTTGGGGCAAACTCTCATCAACTATCTAATCTCACAAATGACTCAGGATTGTTATGTAAATGTAATCCTTAGTCGAGATTGATTTAGTCAATTCAGTTTTCTCTCACTATGCGTGCGGATCGAGAAATATTTTCACCTAGACTATTGAATGCTGATACTGTATAGATATCGTTTTCCCCAGCCGCTTTATCTCGAAACTCAAGCACAACATGTGGATAGATGGGAGTATCATCACCACCGCGTTCTTGACCTTGTAGGGTCACAATCAGAGAGTTGTTGCGATAAACCCGAAATTTTGGCAATCCGTTTTCAAGATCTGGAGTAAAATCCCAAGTTAAGCCAACCTCAGTTGTACTAACTCTTACCACACGTAGATTAGTAGGCGCTTCAGGTATAAGTGTTGGAGAAACTCTGTCTGGATAGCAACTTTCGGTTAAATATGCCGCACCTAAGAGAGCTAAAAGCTTGTGGCTTGAACAAAAACGATATCTCACTTTATCCCATAAATTTGGATTAGCAACATAGGCTTGCCATTTATATGCAGTTTTTCTGTCTGGCAACCACGCTGCTTGCAGGGGATCTCCTTTGTACTGGCTGATTGGGGCAATTTCATGGGTGCTGGGATTAGCCAGCCAACCTTTAGATTCGTCAAGTTGACGGAGTTTTGTACTATCCTTTGCAAGCCGAGCGGTTAAGATCGAATCTAAGTAAGGAATGGCGAGTAGCCTTGTATCAGTAGATCCATGTCCCATATCTGTTTCTACTGCGATCGCCCAAGGCGCACCAGCTTTTCTAAACCGCGTGAAAACTTGTTTGGGTAAGTCATAGCCTTCATCGAAATAGACTGTATTAGGCGTTTCCGCTCCGCCCAACGCATACAATGCTGGCACTCCCAGAACGGCAGGGTTGATGTCCGCGGTGAGGAGTTTAGGTGGTTCTGTGGAAGATATCTTCGCGCCACCTCCTCGCATAGCGACCAAGGCAATCGTGCGATCAGGGTACTTTTGAGACATTTGTATTGACCAATCTGCTCCACCAGAGTATCCCCATAGCACCCAAGGCAGCTTATTTAATTCTGGATGACGGCTTTTCTGCCCAAATTCATCAAGGGCTTTTAAAAAAGCATCTTCAGAACCACGATCAATTACACCCCAGTAATTGCATGGATCGTCAAGAGAACCTCCAACTGTCTGATCAGTCGTGTATTTAGAACCAAGAAGGGCAAATTGATACTTAAGTGCTAGAGCTTGCCATTGTAGATCGTTAGCATATGACAGTCCCGTTGCACCAGCACCACATCCATGTTGCCTTACAATCACACCGCGAACTGGTTCCACTCCATTTGGTATCCAAAGACGGTAATTGGCTGACAAATGTGGAAATAAGTCAGTTGATAGAATAGATACTGCGTAATAACTTCCCCGTTGCAGATTATCGAGTTGAACTAGGGGAATAGTTGATTTTTGTGATAATGGTTGAGGAATTGACAATAACCACTTTGACCATCCTAAATGCATTAGAAAGACAGTTAACGCGGCGATTAGGAAGATGCATAGAAATTTCCATCTCACATTAATCCTAAATGGTATTATCATAATACTATTTCTTTGCCCTCACAATAAAAGCCAAATATAACCATTTGAACTTCCCTCTAATCACCCTATCTAAAATTTTGCTTATCTTTATTCTCAATTGCTCTGGGATTCTCCATTCTAAGAAAGATGGATATATATTTAACCCAAAATGTACAGTCTCGATATTGCTTAATTGCTTTGAACCTAACAAAGCACGAATAGCATTTTCCTCAAATGGCTTGCTCAAAAGTTCATCAGAGCTTTCAGGTTGCACATCACGACCCTTAATTTTCTTTAAAATTCTTTTTCTCAGCCTTCTTTGCCATTTATAAAAACTCTTTTTGTTTATCAATGACATGATGAGCAGTCCATCTGGTCTAAGAACTCTGATCATTTCTGAAAGTGCATCTTCAATCTCATCTTGTTCAACATATTCTAAGGCTCCCATACAAAGAACTACATCGAAGAAAGCATCTGGAAATTCAAGTTTTTGGAGCTTGCCAACAGAAAAATGGGTAGAACTGGCATGTCCAAAATTATTAACACACTCTTCTATCATCTTCTCTGATATATCAATCCCGAAAAACTCAAATCCTTTTTCTATACAGTACTCTGCCATCATCCCTGGACCACAACCAACATCTAAGATTGTGGCACGATCATACTTGTTTAACGAGTCAAAAATTATTTCCAATCGCTGATTAAAAAAGTAGGAAAAAAACGAACCATCTTTATAAGCGGTCGAGTAATATCTTGCGGATTCATCAAAATGTTGAGCAACTATTTGGTCAGTATTAGAATTAGTCATTGTTCTCCAATTTAAAACTTAAAATAAGAAAGTTACAGTTTTTAAGTAATCATAGAAAATAGAATCTTTAGAAACTTAAAATTAATGCTACTACGACTTTTCGATCTTCTTAAATATCTTTTTGCCGAGTTTTAAGGGAGCACCAAGCCATGCCACAAGTGAGCGAATTCTCTCAATTCCAGATCGAAGTACATCATTCTTGTTTTCAGGCTTCTGTTTTGAGAATAAACCTACTGTATGAATTTTTATGTTGTCAATCAATACGGATTTGCCAGGAGGGGTTGGATTCAATCCTAATTTTCTGAGGTAATGGTTGACTTGATACACCCGCGCTCGTAAGTCGAACTGACGCATGTAGAAGAGAACAGTCAATGAAACGGTATAAGTATTTCCATTTCTAACCCAATGAGGGTCGTTAACAGGATGATAGATACCTGTTCCTTGGGTTAAATGATAAACAGTAGCTTTACATTGATTTTCTTCTTGATAGTTTAAACATTCGCGATCGCCAATATAAAACCTTTCAATTTCACTTTCGGTTAATACCGAGCGATCGCGACGGTCAAATAGATTATCTTCTTTTTCTCCGCGAATTTGGAATATAAAATTTTGTTCGCTATCCATGTGATAAGGTGTCGCTGTATGCGGAGACGCAATAAAGATAAACGCTTCAAGCCATGTAATCTCTTTGCGTAAAGGAATACCTGTATGATTCTCGGCTTCGGTGATAATCTGTTCCATTAGAGCTTTATACTCAGGATCGAGTTGTGTATCTTGAAGCAACAACCATGAGTTAGATGTTTCAATATTTTCGATTACTACCGCAACTTGCTCCACCTTATTCGGTCTGACAGACCATTTTTGATCAATTGGGAAATTTCCGATTTTACACATTACATGGCTTTCCTTGTCTGCAATCAAGGTGTTTGCAAGTTTTGCCAAGCGAGGCAGCTCAAATAAAGGATGTCCTGCCAAATTGTGAGAGAACATAAACGGGGAATTATTAAATTTTTTGCGAAAATCCAAAAAATCTCCCTTAATAATGGGATTGGGGATATCAGACTTTGCAATACTTTCTTCAAGAGGAAATGAGTTCATAGGTGACATAGTTTTAACTTCCATTTTTTGATTGTTTGCACTAGATTCAAGAAATACCATCCATCATTAAGTAGACATAATCTTTTTAACTTCGCGCCTGAATTTTCTCCATATTCTCTGGGGAAGTGATTGTCGATAGCCCGACCAACTTGTTAGCTTAAGATACCTGAAGAAAGAGTCTTTTGCTGGAAATTCCTCTAGAGCAACCCATGGTTTTGGAGGTGTTGCAAAGTGAAGAATGAACGAATTGTCTACTTCTTCCTGTTTCATTTGCGGAGTGTTCATGCAATTCCACCTAGGATCGAGTTCTCCCCAGCTACCAACGACTATTGCATTTAAAACGTCTTGATCGCCCCATCGAATATATTCTTGATTGAGTTTTATATATTCTAAAGACTTGCTAGACATATCGTTAATCCGCCATTTTTCAAGATTAAAGACTAAAATCCCAGAATTGAAATATAGGTTGTCTTCTGAAAAACCTAGTTCTTTCCAGTTTTTGAGAAAGAATGGAATTGTACGATACTCGTACGATTTAAGCCTAGCAACAGCAAGTAAATAATTGCTTGCAATGTCTATATCCCATAGTTTTCCAAGATCTCCTACTACTACCAGATCGCAATCTAAATAGATTGCTTTTTTGATGTGTTGCGGAAGAAGTTTTGGTATGAGCAGGCGATACCATGCAGCAATTGTGATGTGAGATATCTCAGGCAATCCAGAAGTTATGCTAGTAGGAATAACATCTTCATTGATAATCTTGTCAGGTTTGGGTATCCATCTAACTTCACAGCGTTCTAGATTGATCGACCTTAAGAACCGTTGTTTACTGCGTTCCTTAATATCTCCATCAATTATAAATAGAAGTATTCTTCGATCCTTTCCTAGATTCTCAAGAGCGGAACGAATTGTAACTGCTAGCGGCATCATATAGTTATCATCTGCAGCACAGGTAACAACAATTGGTTCTTTTTTTGAGTCTAAGCTAGTGCTTTCAAGCTCTAGAGCGACAAGATTAACGTCTTTCATAATTTATCAAACACTAAATGTTTTCTGTCAACAACTATACAACTTTTACGCGACTTATTCTTGAGGTTCTTAATTAATGTTGATTTACGAGAGATTCCCTAATTGTAGGTACTTTCCAGGACGTTCGAGATCAGGAACATACCAAGCAGGGTTGCCTTCTGGATCTCTTCCCAAACGAGCGCTGGGTTGCGGTGGACGATTGCGATCGAATCCTCCAACAGCATTGCCATTAGAGCTATTCGTAGGTTGAGGTAAAAATCCAATCATCTGCATTTCGGCAACACTGTCTTTAAAAGCTCTGATTACAAATTCGATATCGGCATCAGAGTGAGATAGGGTAAAGAAGCAAGGACGATGATCCCAAACATGGACACCTTTTTCGCGCAGCAAATAAAATATTAAGCTGGCATAGGGACTTTCATGAGGGTAGTTAATATAGAAATAAGAGCTGAAGTGGGCAATCTCAATTGGCGCTTCAATTTGCTTGAAGTACTGGTTCAAATGGGTTGCGAATTTACTGACTTTATCGGCAAGCGATCGCTGCAATTCTGGACCACCAGCCTTGAGCTTATTTAGAACAGCTTCGGCTGCGGCTAACGCCATGGGATGACGCACAAAAGTTCCTGCAAAGAAGGTAACTCCGACTTCGGGGATGGAGTTGTCGCCATACTGCCAGAACCCGCCATCAAGGGCATCCATATACTCAGCCTTACCTGCGACAATCCCAATCGGTAAGCCACCGCCGACAACTTTTCCATAAGTTGCCATGTCAGCTTGAATATTAAAATAAGCTTGAGCGCCACCAGGATGGACACGGAAACCTGTCACAACTTCATCAAAGATATAAGCGGTTCCAGACTGCTCAGTTAAACTACGCAAATCCTGTAAAAACTCTTTGGGCTGTAAGTTTGGATCGCGGCTACGAACTGGTTCCACTAAGATTGCGGCTAAATCATCTGCGCGATCGCGCAGAATCTGTAAAGATTCAGGCGTATTGTAATCGAGTACCAGTAGATTTTCAAACATTGAAGGCAGAATACCAGGGGCAGCTGGCAAAGTTTTCAGCTTGGGGCCTTGACGATAAAGCACCTCGTCAAACGTACCATGGTAATCTCCCGCAAAGGTAGCTACTAGATCCCGTCCTGTGACTGTCCGAGCTAGACGTAATGTTGCCATCACCGCCTCTGAACCCGTGTTACAAAAAGCTACTCGTTCCATTCCCGTAAATTCGGCAATAAGCTTGGCAACTTTACCTGCTAGAGGAGTTTGTGGTCCAATCTCAATACCTTTATCTAGCTGTGCTTTTACGGCTTCTGTTACAAAATCTGGTGACCAACCAAAAAAGTTTAGCCCGAAGCCATTGGTTATATCCACATATTCGTTACCATCGACATCCCATAGTTTGGAGCCTGATGCGCGATCGGTAACGATCGGATAAACCATTTCCTTTAGCAGTGGCGTAAAGCCAGAAACTGTACGCGGATCGGCAAGATACTTGCGATGCTCCTGCGTCTGCCGTTTTGACTCTTGAGTCCGAGCGATATAGCGAGCCATGATGCGATCGAGAGATTTTTGCTGTTCTGCCGTCAAGGTAGCACTGACAGACTTTTCGATCTTAGCTCCAGGACCAAAGGATTTTTTGGGTTTGGGGTCTTCGATCTCAGGAGTGGTTGCGGCTGCGATCGGCACAGATATTTCAGGCTGGATGACAGGCTGAGTCTCAGGTAATACTGGTGCTACTGCAAAAGGGGCGGCTGCAACTGCTCCCCCAGTTTGACCGAGCAATTGCAATTGTTGCGCCATAATTTGTAGTTGCTGAGCAACCACAGCTTGCATTGTACCAGCCAATTCGGGGCTGATTGAAGGCAATACAGCTCCATTGTTATATACAGGATTAGGTTGTCCGATGGGATTAGACATGGCTGGAGTATAGGTAGAGGGAGGTGTTGGAGTAGCAACTAAGGTCGCTGTAAGTAAAGTGGGAGATACTGCAGTTGGGATAGCTGCTACTGAAGTTGCTACTTGTGTGGAGAAAGCATCTGGGGGAAGCGATCGCAGCACAAAGTCAGACAAAGTATCGAGATTTGGATAATCTTCTAACAAATGACGAAAAGTAATTTTGACCTTGAACTTCTTTTTCAGAGCCATAGCAACTTGAGTTAGCGATAACGAATCTAAGCCCATTTCCAAGAATGTGATTGTTCCATCACTACCATCAATTTCTAGTCCTGAGGTGGTTTCTAGAACCTCTTGAAGTTGGGGGATTAGTTGTTGTTTGCGAGCTTCAGTCATGGTATGCGCTTTTACTTCTAGTTTGGGCTGAGAGTTGAGATTAGTTTGAGAGATTGGGAGTGATTGGGTTTCGGTAGTCTGAATTGAGATTGATTCAGTATTTTGTTGTAGAGCAAGTGTTTGTTCAATAGCAGGCTTCGGATCGATCCAGTAGCGCTTTCGTTCAAACGGATAGGTGGGTAATGGGATGCGATGTCGATATTCATCAGCATAAAACTGTTGCCTTTCGAGATCAACTCCTGCCAGCCAAAGTTGACCAACAGCTTGCAATATTGCTGCCCATTCGGCATCGTCATCGGCGGTGCTGCTCAAGGAGGAAATCGCAATTTGACGTTTGATGTCTTTTGCCTGTTGTCGCGCTAATGTTGCGGTTGTGGTACGAGGACCAACTTCGAGCAGCACCCGTTCAGGTCGTTCCCATAGTTTCTTGGCTCCCTCAGCAAAACGAACGGTAGCTCGTAAATGACTAGCCCAATACATCGGGTCAGTTGCTTGAGCATCAGTGATCCATTCGGTCGTTACAGTTGATACAAATGGAATCTGGGGTGGTGATAACTGAATGGTTTTGACTATTTCAGCGAATGGTTCGATAATCGGGTCCATCATTGGCGAATGGAAAGCGTGAGAAGTATGCAGTGTCCGACAAACGATCTCTTCGGATTCTAGTTGTTTCTGCAAATTATCAACCTGCTCAGTTGGGCCAGCTACGACACAGAGCGAGGAACCATTCACTGCTGCGATCGCTAGGTCGGCACTCAGCCGCTTTTGCAAGACATCTGCGGGCAAGCGCACTGAGAGCATGGAGCCACTGGGTAATGCGCCCATCATCCGAGCACGAGTCGCTACTAGTCTCAACCCATCTTCTAAAGAAAATACACCCGATAAACATGCTGCAACAAATTCGCCAATACTATGCCCAATCATCGCTGCGGGGCGAACACCCCAACTCTGCCAGAGCAGGGCAAGCGCATATTCAATCGTGAACAAAGCAGGTTGAGTGTATTGGGTCTGGCGGAGCAAAGCCGTATCAGCCTCATCACCATCGTTGCTTTGGGGCGGATAAATGATTTGAAGCAGCTCTAGATCCAGTAACGGTTTAAGAATCTCTGCACAGCGATCAACTGCATCTCGAAACACTTTTTCATGCTCGTAGAAATACTTGCCCATGTGCAGGTATTGCGAACCCTGACCAGGAAACATGAACACTACATCTGGATTGCGAATTTCACTTAGTCGAGTGGCACTACGTTTTACATCCAGAGATTCTAGCGTTGCGATCGCTTCTAAGCGATCGCGACAAACGACAAAACGGCGATGATTGTACGCTTTCCTGCCATGGTCAAGGGTATAAGCAACATCTGCCAAGTTCGTCTCAACATTTTGAGTGAAGTATTCCTTGAGGCTTGTCGTGGTCTGCTCTAGAGCCGTACTAGTTTTTGCTGACAATCGCAACAATTGATAGGGGCGAGAAGGGCTTGATTCATGCACTGATGGAGCTTCTTCTAAGACCACATGAGCATTTGTGCCACCCACACCAAAGGAACTAACTCCAGCGCGTCTTGGAGTCTCACGAGCGCTCCAATCTACGAGTTTATTGTTGACATAAAAAGGACTATTCGCAAAGTCAATTTCTGGATTAGGTGCTTCAAAGTTAAGACTAGGTGGAATTTTTTTATAATAAAGCGCTAGTGAGGTTTTGATCAGTCCCGTCACACCAGCAGCAGCAACTAAATGACCGACGTTACTCTTAATGGAGCCGATCGCACAGAACTGAGTCGCATCGGTTTGAGTGCGAAAAGCCTGAGTTAGAGCTTCAATTTCGATCGGGTCTCCCAGCGGAGTCGCAGTTCCGTGCGTTTCGATATAAGTGATGGTTTCGGGAGGGATACCAGCTGAAGCTTGCGCCATAGCGATCGCGCCAGCCTGTCCATTGACGCTGGGTGCAGTGAAGCTCACCTTGTCAGTACCATCATTATTCATTCCTACGCCTTTAATCACGGCATAGATGCGATCGCCATCATCTAATGCTTCCTCCAATCGTTTCAGTACAACAATACCTGCCCCACTGTTAAACATGGTTCCTTGAGCGTTAGCATCAAAGGGACGGCAACGCCCATCAGGGGAAAGCATACTACCTTCTTGATGGAGATAGCCGCGATTTTGGGGAGTGGTAATAGAAATACCACCAGCTAAGGCAATATCACATTGATTACTCATCAACCCCTGAAACGCTTGAATTACAGCAACCAGAGATGTTGAGCAAGCTGTATTAATGCTGAGACTTGGTCCAGTCAGCCCAAGTTTATAGGAGGTGCGAGTAGTTACAAATTCCTTCTCATTCGCTAGCATCGTCTGAAATTCACCCAGTCGATTGATAATTTCGGGACGACCGCAGATGTGATGCTCAAAGTAGGTATTTTGCCCAGAGCCAGCATATAAACCGATCGCACCATCATAAGATTCAGGCATATAGCCCGAATTTTCCAAGGCTGTATAAGCTAGTTCTAGAAATACTCTTGCCTGTGGATCCATAACTTCAGCTTCTCTAGGACTAATTCCAAAGAACCCTGCGTCAAAGGTTTCGGCTCCTTCAACAATACCCCTGACACGAACATAGTTGGGGTCAGTACGCAATTCGACATCAACACTAGGATCGATTTCTGCATCAGTAAAAGCAGTGCAGGATTCTATGCCATTACAGAGATTCTGCCAAAGAGCTTCGACACTATCAGCACCAGGGAAACGCCCAACCATACCAATAATTGCGATGCCATCCGAGTTAAGCTTTGGCGATTTCTGAAGAAGGCGATCGCGTTGGTTAATTTTCGGCAGATGAGGCTCTGACTGTTTGAGATCTTCGCGATCGAGATATTGGGCTAACGTGCGGATGGTTGGATACTGGTAAAGCTTGACAGCGCGAAATTCAGAACCTAATTGTTTTTGAACTCTCGTAACCATCTGTAAGCCCAGCAGTGAAGTCCCGCCAATATCAAAAAAGTTATCTTCAATGCCAACCTGCTCCAAGCCCAACACACTACACCAGATTTCAGCAAGTACCCGTTCTTTAGGTGTATTGGGAGCAATAAAGTTTGCGCCAGCACCTGTAACTACAGGCGCTGGTAAAGCACGGCGATCGGCTTTACCATTGGGTGTTAGGGGGATTTTATCTAAAACAATAATCGCCGCAGGAATCATGTAATCAGCTAACTGATCTTGCAAAAAAGACTTAATTAGATTGATATTAGGCGAATGCTCCGCTCTCGGTGTTATATAAGCAACCAGTCTCTTGCTGCCAGGAATATCTTCACGTACTATCACTACAGCATCCCGAACACTTTCATGCTGACTCAAAGCTGCTTCAATTTCACCTAGTTCAATGCGGAAGCCGCGAATTTTTACCTGATTATCTAGTCGCTCTACAAACTCAATCGTGCCACCTGGTAGCCACCTCACCCGATCGCCTGTTTTATAAAGCCGTTTGGTAGAATCAGCACTGAATGGATCGGGAATAAATTTCTCTGCGGTCAGGTCAGGACGATTGATATACTCACGAGCTAGTCCGTCACCGCCAACATGCAGCTCTCCCAATACGCCAATGGGAACTGGTTGACCGTTGTTATCTAGAATGTAAACCTGAGTATTAGCGATCGGTTTACCAATAGGAATCGAGGTTACACGTTCTGCTAAAGCGCAAGGAATGCGATAACAACAAGTAAAGGTCGTATTTTCAGTTGGTCCATATCCATTAATTAACTGGGTAGCAGGTAGATGTTTTTGCGCCAGACGAATAAAGCTAGGAGAGAGAGCTTCGCCACCTGTAAGTAGTTCTTTGACCCCCGTAAGGGCTTCAGGTGATTCAGCTACGATCGCATTAAACAGCGCTGCGGTCAACCACATAGTTGTAACGCCGTGAGTTTGAATAACTGTTCTCAAGTCTTGCGGATCGGGAATGCCATCATTTGGAAATAAAACGCAGCACCCACCATGAAGCAATGCGCCCCAAATCTCTAAAGTGGCAGCATCAAAAGAAATAGGCGCTAGTTGCAGCAAGGTTTGATTGCCATCTAGATCTGTAAAGTTTGTGCCAAAGACCAGTCTTGCAACTGCTCGGTGAGGAATAGCAACCCCTTTCGGGCGACCTGTTGAACCAGAGGTATAGTTGATATACGCTAAGCTATCGGCATTGATAGTTGTTCCAATTGGAATACCTGCTGTGCTCCCATCACCCCAATTCGCTTTTAGACAAATAATATGCGATTGAGTAGGCGGTATGCGATCGCGCAGACGTGTCTGCGTAATCAATACTGGAGCTTGAGTATCCTCTAACATAAATGCAAGGCGCTCTTGCGGATATGCTGGATCGAGGGGAACATAGACTCCACCAGCTTTGAGAATTCCTAGAATGGCTACAATTGTCTCGATTGACCTTTCTATACACATTGCCACAAATGTCTCTGCGCCTACTCCGAGCTGTTGTAGTTCGCAAGCAAGCATATTAGCGCGATTGTCCAACTCTTTATAAGTAAGACTTGTTTCAGATCCTGAGCCTAAGGATGGAAGGATGATTGCAATCTTGTCGGGCGTTTTCGCTACCTGATCAGCAAATATCTCATGAATTGTTCGATCTGAAGGATAGTCTACTTGTGTATTATTCCACTCTACCAGAATCTGATGGCGTTCGGCGGTCGTTAGGATTGGCAAATTTGCAATGTTCTGATCGGGATTCGAGATTAGGCCTTCTAGCAAAGTTTGTAAATGCCCCAAAAGGCGAATGATCGTAGCTTCTTGAAAACGGTTGCGATCGTATCTAACTTGAAAAGTGAATTCTGGTTCTACCTTAACACCAATAGTTATTGGATAATTAGCTAATGGAGTAGCTCCTTGCTCTATGTTATCAAGTATCAACAAAGTCTCAAACATCAACATTCCTGAAGGGATATCGATCCATTCTTGGATTTGACTTAATGGAACTTGTCTGTATGTTTGTATAACTTTCCACTGCTCCTGAATCTGATGCAGCCAAGGTAAAAGAAGAGTTTCAGGACTAGTCTTGATGCGTAAAGGGATGAGGTGACTATTGTTATCGAAGTTTTCTATCACCTTAGAAACAAACTGAAATCCAAAAACAACGTCTTCATCACCACTATATCGATTGAGGAGCAAAGACCAAATTCCTTGCAGTACAGCACCAACCTCTAGATCGTTTTCGCGAATAAAATTGTTAAAGATAAAAGTTAAAGGTTCATCAAGGCAACCATAAGCCATCTGATAATCGGCTACTGAAGTATTCTCTTTAGCCCGTACAGAATCACAACCTAAAAATGTGTTTGCATTAATTTCCTTTAGAAAGTGCTTCCAAAAATTCTCTTGGCTAGTAAAAGTAGCTTTCGTTATAGATTCTGTATGTTCAACACCAATTTCAACGCTTGTTTTCATCAGAAGTCAGCATATTAAGGTTATGTAAAGATGAGTACGCCTAATAATTTCGCAATACTCTCAATTTAAAATTAGAATTTAGCATTTTGCACCACATTTGTAAATCCATAGTAATTAAGAAACTAAGAAAAAGATGGTATAACAAAGTTATAGAAAAGTTATACATTGGTTACTTAGTTGCTTTTTTATTAACTCCAGCTTCCTGCTTGGAAAAGGTAACCGTCCAATACCCAAAGGAAAAATCAGGGTTCTAGGGTTTGAGCCAGTAGGTTGCTGAATAACAGGAATTAATGAAGGCGGCTTCATGCCGAGCCGAGCCGCAACACAAGATTTTGTCAGGAAATCTAAGATAGAACGCCCTTGTGATTTCAATGAATGGTTCACAGTCAAGATTCTCGCCACAAATTCGCTCCCAGCCTCTGATTGAGAGCCGAAACTGAGGTTACACCAAATTACTGCTAGCCGCAACGCTCGCTCTGCCGAATTATTGGTTGCCTCAACTGCATCGTGATATGTAAAAGTCCACAACGCTTCTTCCACTTTCAGTAGTTTTCGGCATGTCCGCACCGTTTTAGCTAGAGGTGTTTTTTCTCGGACTCCTATTTGAGGTATTCACAAAAAGTATTTGTATCTGTATGTAGCCATGTTTGAGTGGGCATACAATCTACGTTGGATTGATTTTGACTTCCTTCGTCGTCTTCTTATGCCTCCTTCCACCTATTTACCTAGATGAGCGATAGTTTTTCATTGCCTCGATAAACCTCATAGCCATAAGATGTAATCAAAGCTGCATCAAAATCTAACTCTTCTCTCATTCGCAATCGAATATTCCCTAAAAAACACACCTCACCTTCGGCAGTCCCTGTATATGGACTATTTCCCACATCAACCATCGATCGCCCCTCTCACCACCCATAAAACCTGATCGCCTAAGTCTCAACATCAAACTGCGATCGCCCCTCAACACCCAACACCCGATCGCCAATTTTCCAACATTAACCAGCGATCGCCCCTCTCACCACCCATAAAACCCGATCGCCTAAATCTCAAAATCAAACAGCGATCGCCCCTAATCAACCTACAAACCCGATCGCCTATTCCCTCAAATCAAACAGCGATCGCCCCTCAACACCCAAAACCCGATCGCCTATTTCATCATCATCAAAACAGCGATCGCCTAATCTTAATCGGATCTCTAAACTTACATACTACAGAATACAATTAAGCTAGTAAAGTTCAAATAATGGATATGCTAAAAACTCTTTGGGCTACTGTTCAAAAAGGAAAAATTGAGTTATTGGAGGCTTCAGAACTGGCAGAAGGGACAAAGGTATTGGTAACTGTATTGACTGATGACTATGAGTCTGAGTTTTGGCTTCGGGCGAGTCAGACATCACTTGATACAGTTTGGAATAATACTGAGGATGATATCTATGCCGAATTACTCTAAAAATGTCATCATTTTAGTTCGATACCCATTTTCAGATTTGTCTAATGCGAAGGTTCGTCCTGCGGTAATTGTGAATGCGCCACATAGTTCTCAAGATATTCTAATAGTGCCGCTAACTAGTAAAACAGGATCATTGCTTGATGGGGAGTTTGTGCTTTCTAATTGGGCGGCGGCAGGGCTGAATGTTGTTACGGCAGTCAAGCGTGGTATCTATACTGTAAATAGAAGTCTAGTTATCAAGATTGTTGGGAAGTTACCTGATGTTGATATTGATAGACTTGAGCAATCTTTAAGAGGTTGGCTAGGTTTATGATTACAACCCGATCGCCAATTTTCAACATTAACAAGCGATCGCCCCTCTCACCACCCATAAAACCCGATCGCCTAAATATCAATATCAAACTGTGATCGCACCCTCATCACCCACAAACCCGATCGCCTATTTCCCAACATCAAACGGCGATCGCCCCTCATCCCCCATAAATCCGATCGCCTATTTCCCACATCAACCAACAATAATTTAGTAGTGAAAGCGGCAGGCGAGAATTCTGATTTTATCGTCTAAAACTTCATAAACTAGACGATGTTCTTGATTAATCCGCCGTGACCAACAGCCAGATAGATCATGTTTTAGTGCTTCAGGTTGTCCTGTGCCTTCAAATGGATTACGTTAGACTTCACGAATCAGTTTGATGATTTTTAAAGCTTTTTTACGATCATTTTCAACCCACCAAGCTAAGTCCTCAAAAGAATCTGCATCAAATTCCAAGTTTTTCACAGGCTGATTCCAAAGAGATTCCATCTTGACGTTTTCTGGCTGCAAGCAGTCTTTCTTTCATGGCTGAACTACTGAGTAAATAGTCGGTTTCTCTTTCTGCCATTAGTTCTTGCCAAAAGGCAACGGGGACAACTACAGAAACTGTTTGCCCTTCTGAATCACAGATGTATTGTAATGCGTTAGTCATAGCAGTCAATATAACTTACTTGATTAATCATAATTATAACTGATCGCCCCTCACAACCCCAAACCCGATCGCCTATTTCCCACATCAAACAGAGATCGCCTCTTCACCACCCACAAAGCCAGATCGCCTATTTCCCCAATATCAAAATAGCGACCACCTCTCAGTAAATATGTTAATCTGAATTAGGTTGATGCTTTAAGCAAAGGTAAAAATGGATACTTTAGCGCAAACATTAAATGTAAAATTAGCCAGATGGCAACCAGATGTTGCTAAATTGGTGAGACAGTTCATCTTGGAAATAATTGATTTAGCTGATCGAGATGCTTTAGATATTTTGCGATCGCGTTCTGTGGAACAAGAGGTATTGGATTTGCTGGATCAATATTAAGCAGGGTGAAGTTTGGTTAGCGGATTTAGGCATAGCTGCGAAGACTCGTCCTGTTGTCATTGTTTCTCGTTATGATGCAAATCCTCCAAGAGTTTTAGTGATTTATGTTCCTCTGACGACTCAGTATAGAAATAGTGAGTATGAGGTCGTACTTCCTAACTTGAAGTTTCTCAATCAATCATCCATAGCTAATGTTCAGGGTATTGCTTCTATTCCTACTGCAAGGTTAGAACGCAAATTGGGAGAGTTGCCAAGTGATGTGATGTTACAAATCAAGCAAGCGATTATTTTTGCATTGGATTTAAGTTTGTAAGACAG
>NZ_BBJB01000003.1 GCF_016584665.1 Pseudanabaena sp. lw0831 | reverse complement strand
TAAGTAATAGCATCTTGGAATCCTTCGAGAACAGATTTAGAAACTCGTTTCGGTTGGATAATTTCCATCTCGGCAAGTAAAACTTTAGCAAATCCTGCATCATGCTTAAGTTTGTGGCAGTGCGTATCCATCCAAGCTTTTTGGCTCTCGACGCTACGGGGATGAATTGCTTTAGCGAATTTGTCTAAATATTGCGTTGCATGGTAAAAGTCCAATATCTGCGTTGCGGTTACGCTATTGAGAAATGTCCAGTTTTCTGGAGCACCATCCGCTAAACCTTGATAATGAGCATTTGGATATAATCGCTTGCTCTGCTCAACTTCTCGTCTTAGTCTTGCGAGAAATATTTCTCGTCCATATTCTGGGGACGCAGCTATATAAGTCGTATGCTGCCGTTCTCCTTCGCGATCATACAAGCTGATCGTCCCCACCATTGCTTGCCGAAATCCTTCACCACACATCAACATACAAGTACCATCTAATCCGATGCTCACTGTCGGAATTTCGACCTCTAGTCTTGGGGTTTGATAAGTCCAGTCTTCCTCTTTGATGCTCGCGATGTTACCAACTGCTTCGGCAAGTATTTGCACAAACGCGCGATTTACTTCCCGTCCATGATTTTCTCGTAAGTCTTCGAGTAATCTTACGCTACTCATTTCCGCATATTTGTGACTTATCTGCTTAGCAAATCTTGGGGTCGAGGTGATGATGATCCTTGAATCTACTTCTAATGGGCAGTATGTTTCTCCTCCTGTACTGGTTTGATAAATATGGCGATTAATTTCTATGCTGCCATAGGGCGTTTGATAGGTCTTGGGCTGTTGTCCTTTACTTGTCCATCTTTTGCCGCTTTTCTCAATGGCTAATCCTTCAGTATCGAACTGTTTCAGTGCTTCTCCACTTGCAATCGTTCCCGCTTCGTTTAACACTGATTGTATTCTCGTTTCCGTTTCTAAGAATGAATTACTTAGCGGTATTGTGATTTGTATTGTCACAAATTTCTCATTGCTTTCTATGATTGATGTATTTATTCATTAATCTTTCTGCTTTGTTTTGATTATATCCTGTAAACTTATCACTATTCTTTCGTTACATCAAATTCTAGTCACACTCCTCGAACATACTGATATAGCTCAATTCTATTCAAATTTGATCACTCGTTATGGACATAATCCACGCGCTTGTGATTATGGACGAGCGGAATCTCAACAAATTAAGTTTGAAACATTAGCTCAAGTTATGCCAATTCAAGGGAAACGAATCTTAGATATAGCAATCCGAAATGAGTTATAGCTTAATTGACTTATCTGAAAACGCCCAAGATAATCGTTATCCAGTTACAAATGATTTCGGATTGCTATATTGGATGCGGCTTTGCTGACTTTGTCGACTATTTATATAAATCTTATGGTGTGCTTAGTTATGAAGGGATCGGTATTACACCACAAATGATTGAAGAAGCCAGGCGTTTACGTCCGCATCTTTCCTTAAAAGTGATGGACATTCTAACGGAAAGTCCAGACGGCTCTTATGACCTAGTTACTGCTAATGGCATTTTTTATCTCCTTAATCAAGATGCTGAATTATACATGCAACGTTTAATTGCCAGAATGTATGAGTTAAGCTCTAAAGCAGTAGCTTTCAATTCATTGAGCCTCTGGGATAAAAATCAAGAAGATGGAGAATTTTATGCCGATCCACTCAAAACGGTGCAATTTTGTCGTACTCTCACCCCTTGGGGAGTTCTTCGCCATGACTACCTACTTCATGACTTTACTATTTACATGTATAAGGAGCCTCGCCCATGATTGTTTCTATAAATCAATCAGCTTACTTACCTTGGCTAGGTTATTTTCATCGCATTGCTGAGAGTGATTTACACATTGTGCTAGATCACGTCCAGTTTGAGAAAAAAGCTTTATTAATCGAAATAAAATCAAAACTTCTGATGGTTGGTGTTGGCTTACAGTCCCAGTAAAAACTAAAGGTGATTTCGGTAATTTAGCGATCAAATCACTAGAGATTGATAATAGTAGTAATTGGCAGATTAAGCATTGGAGAACAATTTGTAATTGCTATGGAAAAACTACTTATTTTGAGGATTATGGATCATTCTTTGAATCAATTTATCAAAATGACTGGCGATATCTTACTGATATTTGCCAAGAAATTACTAGTTACTTTTTGAAAGCTTTAAATATTAATACATCTTTATTATTTAGTTCAGAACTGCACCCCACAGGAGTCAAAGATCAACTAATGTTTAACCTATGCAAACAAGTAGGGGCAAATACGTATTTTTCTGGTGCTTTAGGGAGAAATTATCTTAATCACAAATTATTTGAGGAGTCCGATATTCAAGTTGTCTATCAGAATTATCATCACCCAGAATATTACCAACGACAAGGAAAAGTCTTTGAACCTTTAATATGTCCATCATTGATCTTCTTTTTAACTATGGATCTGAAAGCTTAAAAGTTTTAATAAGTAATCAGGATAAGATTCAATTATGAATATTCTGGTAGTTGCTGTTCATCCTGATGATGAAGTGCTTGGTGTTTGGAGATCGCGCCACCACATTGTGGTGGCGCGATCTCCAAACATTTCCAGCAAGGAGATTTAGTTCATATTCTGATATTGGCAGAAGGAGCTACTAGCCGAGAAATAGAACGTAATAGAGAAAAATTTCAAGACGAGTTATCTGCTCTGACAATCGCTGCTAATCAAGCAAGTAAAATGCTAGGAGTAAGCTCTTTACTCTTACATGACTTTCCTGACAATCGTATGGATAGCTGTGATCTTTTAGATATTGTTAAAGTTATCGAACAGCATCAACCACAGATTGTTTATACTCATCACAGTGGCGATGTAAACATCGATCATCGTCGTATTCATGAAGCTGTTATAACTGCATGTCGTCCCTTGCCCAATCATTCAGTCCATACGTTATTTTTTTTTGAAGTTCCATCCAGTACAGAATGGCAAACATCTGGCTCTGATTCGCCATTTATACCTAACTGGTTTTATAGATATTTCAGAGGCCCTAAGTTTAAAACTCAAAGCTTTAGAAGCTTATCAATCAGAGATGCGTCATTACCCTCATCCGCGATCACTGAAGCTATCGAATATTTAGCACGTTGGCGAGGTGCTACCATTGGAGTAAAAGCAGCAGAATCCTTTATGTTAGGCAGGAATATAGTAAAGTGAAGAGTGGAGCTATCTACATTATGAGTTGGGAAATACTGGCTTGAATATGGGCGAATCAGTAAAAAAGCTCCTCTATTTATTTAGTGATCGCGAAAAAATTCAAATAGGCATAATCTTTCTGCTTATGCTTGTAGGCGCGAGTTTAGAAACATTAGGAGTAGGATTAATTCCTCCATTTGTGGCTTTACTAGGAAATTCAGAAATTATTCAGAAACAGCAGATCTTACATTGGCTTTACAGTGTATTGAGAGCAAATTCTAGTCAAGCTTTTCTGTTATGGATCAGCGTTATCATTTTAGTCATTTATTTGTTAAAAAATGCTTACCTTGCTGGGCTAACTTATTTGCAATATTATTTTTTGTACAAAAAGCAGATTTCTCTTTCTAATCGCCTATTGCAGTCATATTTGTATAGTCCATACACATTTCATCTGCAACGTAATTCGGCAGAGCTAGTTCGCAATATTACTTCCGAAATACCACAGATTTTTGCGAATGTACTTGTGCCAGCGCTGACTCTAGCCGCCGAGATTATGGTGATGAGTTGCATTACGCTTTTGCTTGTAATGGTGGAGCCAGTTGCATCAGCGATCGCAGCAATATTTTTGGGGATATCTATATTTTGGTTGAATGGAACGATCCGCAAACAAATGAGTGGACAGGGATTGATTCGCCAAGAGCAAAGCGGACAAATGATTCAATGGGTTAATCAAAGTATAGGTGGCATTAAAGAGACCAAAGTATTAGGTAGAGAAACCTTTTTTATAAATGCATTTACAAAAAGTACGGAAGCCTTTGGTAAAGCAAATTTATTTGTGGGACTTGCCACTCAATTGCCCAATCTATTTATCGATACAGTTTTAATTGCCTCTGTTCTACTAATCGTGATTCTTAGCCTAATTCAAGGAAGAGCAATTCAGTCTATTTTGCCAATGCTGTCTTTATTTGCGATCGCTGCTTTACGCCTCATGCCCTCAGCTAAACGCATTGTCTCTACAATTACTAATATTCGTTATTTCAAATATTCTTTAGATCTTATCTGCCAAGATCTGGCTTCTTTAGAAATAAGATCAATTTCACAACAAGAATCAAATAATTTCTCAGCTCCAGAAATTCAGTTTAAAAAATTAATTGAGCTGCGAAATATTCACTATCTTTATCCCAATGCTGCTCAATCATCACTATCAGGTATATCCATAGAAATTTCTAGGGGACAATTGATCGCATTTATCGGCTCATCGGGAGCAGGAAAAACCACAATTGTTGATATTATTTTAGGATTGCTAACGCCAAGCCAAGGTGAAATCTTAGTTGACGGTAAAAACATTCTGACTAATCTTGCAAGTTGGCAACAACAAATTGGGTATATTCCTCAAAGCATCTATCTTTCAGACGATACAATTCGGAACAATATTGCCTTTGGCTTAGCCAGTCATGAAATTAACGAAGAACAAGTGTGGGCTGCAATCAAAGCATCACAGTTGGAAGAGCTAATTTATGCCTTGCCAGAGCAGCTAGATACTCTAGTTGGAGAGCGTGGTATTCGTCTATCGGGTGGGCAACGTCAGCGCATCGGTATTGCGAGAGCGCTATATCATAATCCAGAAGTAATCATCATGGACGAGGCGACTGCCGCCTTAGACAATACAACTGAACGAGAGTTTATGCAAGCCTTGGAAGCAATGAGTAGACATAAAACGATGATCATGATTGCTCATCGATTAAGTACTGTAAAAAACTGTGATCGTCTCTACTTTATGAAAAATGGTGCGGTGGAAGATGTAGGAACATATAATGAGCTACTCTCAAGAAATATAGAGTTTCAAACAATGGCTCAATGATGAACATTATAGCAATCCTAAATGATTCTTGAGAAACAAAATTCTATAACAAGGGTCTTAAGCCCCTTGTGTTTCTCACAAATGAAATAGGATTGCTATATATCTAATAATATTAGTTGCTTGAAATATAATATGCCTTTCTTTTCTGTTTTAATGCCTACTAGAAATCGCGCTCGATTACTTCAAGAATCTCTAAAAAGTGCTGTCTATCAGAGATTTCAAGATTATGAAATCATAGTTTCTGACAATAATTCACAAGATAATACCAAAGAAATTGTCATGGGCTTTGCTAACTCATGCGACAAAATAAAATATGTTAATCCTGGCATGGATTTGTCAATGCTAGATAACTGGGAATATATTCTTAATCATGCTAATGGAGATTACATTATTTATTTATGTGATGATGATGCTTTGACTGAAATTTCACTTGAATATATTCATTTAATACTAACAAAATTTTCTATTAATATCATGGTATGGCAGAGAGCTTACTATCATCATCCTGACATACCAGACAAAAACTTAAGAGGTGATTTATCTTGTAAATTTGGTAGTGGAAATTTATATGAACTAGAATCCAGAAAAATGTCTGAATTGTTTTGTGATTTTGATTCCCAATCTTATAATTTGTTGCCCAAGATATTAAACTGTGTTGTGTCGAAAAATTTAATTGATAAATGCCGTCAGAAAACGGGTTTGTTTTTTCTTCCGCCCTTTCCTGATTATTCTGCTGCATGTCATCTTTTAGGTATAAGTAGTACGTACCACTTTATAGATCTACCAATATATATATGTGGAATAAGTTATGTAAGTAATGCAGGTGCTCAATATAATCGAAAGCAGAAGGTTGAAAGTTATCTTTCATTATTTGATAGGGATATATTGGAGAATATTCCATATGCAATGAAATATCTGACAGCCACATATCTGCTTGCTACACAGTATAAGTTTCAATCTATTTATGATAATGAGTTGTTTAAAATTAATTTTGATGCTTACTTTAGAGCATTACTAGAAGAGATAAAGTTCTTTAATAATTATGAAGACATATCAGAAGAGCTTGAACTGATAGCTATATATATGCAAAATTACTATAGTTCTAGTGATATATTTGAGGAGATCACAAAAAAAGACGCTCAAAAAGATTCAAAGATAAACTTCAAGCAAAAGCTTATAGCTACAGCTAAACAAGTGTTAAATATTAATCCATTCTTATACAAGCAAACAAAAAAAATATTTATGATTTTGAAAGGCAAAAAAGATAATACAACTTATTTATATCAGAACACTAACTCTATGTTTGCAGCCTCTAAAATACTCGGTGACATTATCTTAACTAAAAAACAAAATATTGAGTCATTAAAACCAATTTATTTAAATTCTATATCTACTATCAAGCAGTTGTTTTTATAAAATATTCAAAGATATCAAGCATCAGAAAAAACAGAAACTTAACATGTATAACAATGTTCTCTAGATTAACTACTCCTGTAGTCTTTTTAATATTTAATCGTCCTGATACAACTTTTAGAGTTTTTGATGCAATTCGTAAAGCAAAGCCGCAAAAACTTTTAATTATTGCGGATGGTTCAAGATTTCCTGAAGAAGAAAATCAATGTAATAAAGCTAGAAGTATTGTTGAAAAAGTTGATTGGGATTGTGAAGTATCAACTAACTTTTCAGACGTAAATCTAGGCTGTAAACTTAGAGTGTCAAGCGGTTTAGATTGGGTATTCTCAGAAGTAGAAGAAGCGATTATATTAGAAGATGATTGCCTGCCTACACAATCTTTTTTTTGGTTTTGCCAAACTTTATTAGAATACTACAGATATGACTCAAGGGTAATGCATATTAGTGGAAATAATTTTCAATTTCGTAACTATGCAACTGATTATAGTTATTCTTTTTCTAAGTATGGAGGTATTTGGGGATGGGCATCTTGGCGGCGAGCATGGCAACATTATGATCGCGATATGAAAACTTGGTCTGATGCTAAACAAAACAATCTAATTGACTATATTTATGACAATTGGGCTGAAAAATTATATTGGACAAATATATTTGATAGAGTTGTAAATGGTATTCCAAATACTTGGGATTATCAGTGGCTTTATGCTCGTTGGATGCAAAAAGAATTGTCGATCGCACCTGCGGTAAATCTAGTATCAAATATTGGTTTTAACTCTAATGCAACTCATACAAATCATGATAATCAGCTTGCAAATATGCAAACAGAAGATATTTGGGAAATACACCACCCTCCATCTATGGCTAGAGATGATTTAGAAGATGCTTATGTATTTGATTATTGCTATGGAGGAAAAAGGATAAAACGTTATGGTCGATGGTTAGCAACAATGGTTCAAAAGCTTATTTCAATCAAAAGAATACTGATTTCATAACATACCTAATAAATACTTATTGTCAAGACTTATAAATATGCAAAAAGTAAAATATTATTTCAAAAAACTCAAATATACAATATTATTATTTCTAAATAGGAATACCCTAACCCTAAATATTCATCCTTCTTCAACTTTTAATATAAATAGGTTGCAGTTAAAAGAAAACTGTGCAATCAATATAGATGAACAAAGTCAAGTGGAAGGAAGCATCTGCTTTGATGGAGATAATGCGACGATAGCCATTGGCAAGCGAGTATTTATGAATGGTTATTTAATCGCTGCCCAAAGCATTGAGATTGGTGATGATGTTTTAATTTCTTGGGGAGTGACTATTGTCGATCATAATTCTCATGCCATATCTTTCTCTGAGCGATCGCAAGATGTAGTCAATTGGCGATTAGGTAAAAAAGACTGGACTAATGTCAAAATAGCGCCGATTAAAATATCTAACAAGGTATGGATTGGATTCAACTCTATTATCCTCAAAGGAGTTACTATCGGGGAAGGTGCAATTGTTGGAGCTGGATCGGTTGTGACTAAAGATGTACCAGCATGGACAATAGTTGCAGGTAATCCAGCGAGAGTAATTAGGGAGATTCTAGAAGATGAGCGATAAGCAATTGACTTGGGAAGAAGCAGTGCAATGGCTTAAATCTCAGAGCGATCGCCAAGATTTAGTAAGGGCTTGTTACTATGATGACTCTATGCTGGAAGCGGCTCAGCGATTTGTAAGTAGCGAGGAATGGCAGGCTGTTTTTGATATTGCCAAAGCTTGGATGAAAGGTGATGTTCTCGATTTAGGTGCAGGTAATGGCATATCTAGTTATGCTTTTGCGATCGCAGGTTGTAAAGTTACAGCTCTAGAGCCGAACCCTAGTGATATTGTTGGAGCGGGAGCGATCACGAAATTAGCCAAGGAATCTAATCTTGACATTAAAGTTATCCAAAGTTTTGGTGAGTCACTTCCATTTGATGACAATAGTTTTGATATTGTATATGGCCGTCAAGTTTTACATCACGCAGATAATCTACCTAAACTTTGTCAGGAAGCGGCAAGAGTATTGCGACCAAAAGGATTATTTATTGCTACTAGAGAACATGTTATTTCGCAAACTCAAGACTTAGAGATCTTTTTGCAAAGCCATCCATTACATCAACTATATGGTGGAGAAAATGCTTTTTTACTTAAACAGTATTATCATGCTATTTCACAGGCAGGATTAACTTTACACGCTAGCTATGGACATTACCAATCTGTAATTAACTATGCACCAATTACGAAATCGCAACATCAAACAAATATTGCCAATAAGTTAAAGAAATATGTAGGTTCGCAACTAGCTAATTGGTTAAGCTCTCAGCCCAATTTTATGAAGTTAGTTAGTAATGTTCATACTTGGCGCGATCGCACCGCTGGTCGTCTTTATTCCTTTGTCGCGACTAAATCATAGAAAGAAAGATCAGGATAGATAGTGAAAACAGTCTTAATTACAGGTGTTACAGGTTTTCTCGGGCGATATATTGCTCGCCAGTTTAGCCAAGCAGGATGGTTAGTAGCAGGTATCGGCACTCGTCCTCCCGAAAATGCACCTCGACAAGACTTATCGCACTATTACCAACTTGTGCTGCCTTTGCCAGATCTAGTAGCGATCGCCGTGCAATTACAGCCAGAGGTTTGTATTCATTGCGCAGGTAGGGCTTCGGTGGAGCTTTCAGTCAGCGATCCCGCTTCCGACTTTCAAGCCAGTGTAGCAGTAACTTTCCATCTTTTAGATACTCTGCGACTATATGCGCCTAACTGTCATCTCATTTATCTTTCTAGTGCGGCAGTTTATGGCAATCCCAGCATCATTCCCATTTCTGAATCTCAAGTCATTGCACCAATCTCTCCATATGGATTTCATAAATTGATGGGAGAACAACTTTGTCTAGAGTTTTTTCGAGTTTATCAATTACCCACGACGATCGCAAGGATCTTTTCAGCCTATGGTGCGGGTTTACGGCGACAAGTTGTTTGGGATATTTGCCAAAAAGTCTTGACCCAAAATAAGATTAAACTATATGGAACGGGACAGGAAAGTCGTGATTTTATCCATGGTATTGATGTGGCTACGGCGATGCTAGTTTTAGCAGAGCGTAGTAGTGGACAAGCAGATATTATCAATCTTTCGACTGGTGTAGAAACTAAGATCGAAGATTTAGTAAGATTAATTGTCGCAAAACTAAATCCTAAAATAGAGATTGAATTTGATGGGAATTTGCCTTCAGGCGTTCCTTGTAATTGGCAAGCAGATATTACCAAAATTAAACAGCTTGGTTTTCAGCCAAAAGTTGATTTAGAAAAGGGTTTAGATTCTTTTATGCAATGGTGTCGAGGAGAAATTATCGGATGGTAAATAAATCACTGAATAAATCGCAAGATAAATTACATATTTGTTTGAATATGGTGCATGACCCGACTTGGTTAGGTGGGGTTTTATATATTCAAAATTTGATTCGGGCGATCGCACAATTACCAACTCAAGAAACTGAACATATCCACTTAAGTTTGGCGTTGTTCAAAAGAAATGAGCAGTTAGCTGAACCCGTAAAAGATTTAATATCTCAAGTTTATGCAGGCGTAGTTGCAGAATATGTGTATTTAAAAGCCTGCAAACTCTTAGCAGAATATGCGTCCTTTGTCCCATTAAAGATACTAAATCCACGATCCTACGACTTTGTATATCCAGATTTATTAGGTGCTAGATCGGCTTATAAATGGGGAGCATGGGTCGCCGATCTTCAGCATTGTCACTTACCGCATTTATTTTCACAAAAGCAACTGGATGCTCGAAATGCCGAGCTAAAAAGGATGGCGGATAATGCTCCTGTAATTGTGGTTAGTAGTGAAATGGCTGGCAATGATTTTTGCGATCACTATCCTTCTGCCCGTGATCGCACAATGGTGATGCATTTTGCTAGTTTCGTTGATCCTCAATGGTATGAGCCAGACCCACAAATTACGCAAGCAAAATATCAACTGCCAGATCGCTTTTTTTTAGTCAGTAATCAGTTTTGGAAACATAAAGATCATGGTATTATTATCGATGCTTTAGCAATTCTTAAACAAAGACATATTGATGTCACCATCATATGTACTGGTACTTTATCTGATTATCGAAATCCTGATTATTTCAACCAATTATTAGCAAAAGTTGAAAGACTAGAACTTAAACAGCAATTTATTGTTTTAGGATCTATTCCTCGCAACGATCAAGTTCAATTGATGCGAAGATGTTTAGCTGTAATTCAACCTTCTTTGTTTGAAGGATGGAGTTCCGTAATCGAAGATGCTCGGAGCCTAGGGAAGCCAGTAATTGCCTCTGATTTTCCTGTGCATTTTGAGCAAAATCCTCCTAATTCTTATTTCTTTGAGCGGAGTAATCCTGAAGAACTTGCTGAATTAATCGCTCAAGCATTATCAAATTTAGAAGCAGGTGTAAATCCCCGATTAGAATCTTTGGCTCGACAAGACAACCAAGAACGAGTTAAAGCCTATGGAAGACGCTTTTTGGAAATAGTTCATCACGTAGTTTAATCATGCAACCCATCTATATTATTATTCCTGTTCATAATCGCAAGGTGCTTACTTTAGCTTGTCTAGAGAATTTAAAAGCTAATGGCGATTTGCAGAAATATCATGTGATTGTTGTTGATGATGGTTCTAGCGATCGCACTGCTGAAGAGGTCAAAGCCAACTATCCTGAAGTTACTGTCCTACAAGGCGATGGTAATTTATGGTGGACAGGTGCGATCGCATTAGGAATGGAATATGCTTATCAACAAGGAGCAACACATTTTATTTGGCTAAACGATGATAGTTTGACTGCTCCTAATACGCTTGACTTATTAGTAGATTTCCTAAAAAAACATCCAGATTCAATTGTTGGAGCTGCTTGCTATGAAGCAGAATCAGGGCAATTAGTGGAAACAGGGGTTAAGGGTAGGAAAAGAGTTAAAGCATTAGAACATGAAGTTGTCGAAGTAGATGGATTGAGTGGTTATTGTGTTGCGATATCAGTATCAGTATTTAATCAAATTGGCGCTCCTGACGCTAATAAATTTCGACAATATGCTGGTGATGGAATGTATACTTTAAAGGCGACTAGAGCAGGTTTTAAAGTATATATTTTAGGTAATGTAAAGGCAGTTTTAGTTGAAGAAAAAGACCCAATTCATAACTTTAATAATTATCTCCAGAAAGTGAAATATCGCAACTTCAAATCAATATTCTGGGATTATAAATCTCCCTATCATTTACCAACTCAGTTTTATTACCATACTTATAAATATGGTTTTTTGCTTGGACTTCCACTATTCATAGTTAAATTATTCTCTTGGTTAGTGCGCTTTTATGTCTAAACCACTTCATATTGTGATGTTTCATAACCGTTATCAATATGTGGGGGGCGAAGATGCTGCGGTGGAGTCGGATGTTGAACTACTGCGCGAATATGGTCATCGGGTTACCTTAATTGAAGTTCACAATGACATCATCAAGACTTATTCCAAATTCGATAAACTCAAACTTTTTGGAGAGACTGCGTGGAATTTTCGAGTGTATCGTCAGAGGCGATCGCAACTTCAAGAATTACGCCCCGATCTTGTGCATGTCCAGAATTTCTTTCCATTGTTTTCGCCTTCCATCCATGCTGCTGCGCGATCGCTAAATATACCGACTGTACAACACCTACATAACTTTCGGTTAGGTTGTCTAAATAGTTATTTATTTAGAGATGGAAAGGTTTGTGAAGCTTGTGTAGGAAGGAATCCTTGGCGCGGTATCGGCTATGGCTGCTATCGAAATTCTCCTATTGCTTCTATAGCAGTTTGGGCAATGATAACATTCAATCGATGGCGACGGACTTGGGAACAAGATGTAGATGCTTTTATTACCCCCAGTCATTTTGCCGCTCAAAAGCTCAAAGAGATTGGAATTCCTAGCGATCGGCTTTATGTGAATCCCAATGTAATTCAACTCCCAGACATTGAAGTTTCGCCATCGTTACAGTCCGAGAATCCTAACTTCTTATTTGTAGGGAGATTATCCGCAGAGAAAGGCATCATTACACTGCTGCAAGCATGGGCTGAATTGAACATGACAGATTGGCAATTAAAGATTATTGGTGATGGTTCTGAAAGATCAAATTTGCAGCGATTTATTGATCAGGTAGGGCTAAAAAATGTTCAGTTTCTAGGATATTTGACTTCATCTCAGGTAGCAAATGCCATGCATTCCGCCACAGCGATCGTGGTTCCTTCACAATGGTATGAAACCTTTGGGCGAGTGGTGGTCGAAGCTTTTGCTTGTGGTAAACCTGTCCTAGCTTCAGCCTTAGGCGCTCTATCTGAACTAATCACTTCAGAACATAATGGATTTTTAATTCCTTGCGATCGCATTAGCGCATGGACAGAAAAGTTATATTGGTGTGGCACAAATCCTGAAGCCATGCAAATTATGGGCAACAAAGCCTATAAAACTTACCAAGAAAGCTACACCCGTTCTGCTAACTATCATCAATTGATGAAAATCTATGATTCTGTCTTATCCATAACTCCCAAATAATAGGCGGCGCTTCACTCCGCCTATTATTTTACTTATTCATCAGCAATACCAAGCGATCGCATTTTCTCTTGTAACGCTTGCAACTTAGCTTCAGCTAACTCAGCTCGATTTAATTGTTGCTCAGCCTTAACCCGTTCTTGCTCAGCCTTAACCCGTTCTTGCTCAGCCTTAACCCGTTCTTGCTCAGCCTTAACCCGTTCTTGCTCAGCCTTAACCCGTTCTTGCTCAGCCTTAACCCGTTCTTGCTCAGCCTTAACCCGCTCTTGCTCAGCCTTAACCTGCTCTTGTTTAGCTTTTTGAATTTCCCTTTGTGCAGTTTCTTGAGGTGTAGGTAATAATGCTCCCTCTAGAGAAAAATAGCGCAGTTGCTTCTCATGAACTCCTAAAAATGCGCCGATTACCTCACTCCACAACCAGCCTTGAGCATTAGGAGTAATCGGTTTATATTGGTTTATATCTAACCTAAATCCAGCAAATTCTAAAGTTTCAGGTGAAAAATAAAAATATTCAGGCGTGTGAAATCTCTCAGCATATAAGTCACGCTTGATTGTGCGATCGACATTTGCCGTAGAGTCAGATAAAAGCTCAATAATTAAATCGGGGTATCGCCCATCTTCTTCCCATACCACCCATGAATTGCGCGGTTCTCTAGTCGTATTTTTGACTAGGAAAAAGTCTGGTCCCCGAAAGTCATGATTTTTTAGTTGTTGGCGGCTAAAATAAATTGTGAGATTAGCGCCAATAAAAAAGTCATTCTGCTCTTGCCAAGCCCATTCGAGACAGGTTACAAGTAATAGTAGCTGCATATAATGCAAAGAACTTTCCATCTCAGGTTCATCACTCAAGAGTTGACTAGCATCGGGCATTTGCATCTCTAGTTCACGGGCGGTAATTGCTGCCATGGGTCTTCCTCCTGATGCGCTTCTACATAATTATCACCCAAAATCGAAAGGGACAAACATGACTTTCACATTAGATCCATCAACCGATCCTGTTACACTTCCTGACCATACGCAACTTCCCGAATCTGATGGTACGTTTGTGAAAAATTTTCAAGAGCATCCGCAAAGTATCTTGCTCACAGATTCGATTGAGCCAATTTTACAAAAATACCATCCCGATGGACAATATGCGATCGGGCAAGATTCGGGAATCTATTGGCGCATGACAGAACCACCAGAGAAAGGTGCAGAAGCTCCTGATTGGTTCTATGTGCCAAATGTACCGCCCAATCTGAACGGTCAGCCACGCCGCTCCTATGTGCTTTGGCAAGAATTTATTGCACCGCTCATCATTTTAGAATTTGTGTCTGGTACTGGTAAAGATGAACGCGATCGCACTCCTTGGACGGGTAAATTTTTTATCTATGAGCAGGTTATTCGTCCTGCTTTTTATGGCATTTATGAGGTGCAGAAATCACGCATCGAGTTATATCGCCATGTCGCAAATCGTTTTGAACTAGTGGCTGCAAATGAAAGAGGGCATTTTCCAATCGAAGAGTTAGGCGTGGAGCTTGGCATTTGGCAAGGCGTTTATCAAAATTCAGAATTGCCTTGGCTGCGTTGGTGGGATGCTAGCGGTAATCTGCTGTTTACAGGCTGGGAAAACTCTGAACAAGAACGGTCAATAGCTCTCCAAGAGCGATTAATTGCCGAGCAGGAAAGACAAAGATCTGAAAAACTAATGGTACAATTACGCGCTGCGGGTATTGAGCCGCAGCTATAAATTAACAAGTGAGCTTTGCACCCTTGTTAATTTATAGCTGCGCTTCGATCGCACTCAGTAATTTCTCTTGAGTCCAATTTTGATATAAGTGCGCAGCGATCGCCGCCCCACCAGCGCCGACACCTTCTTTAACAAAACCTTGTTCATAGGCTCGTAATTGCGGAAATTTAGACTTGGCAAAACTTAGCTGTGTGGCGAGTAATGGCACATCGCGCACCGCTAAAGCTAAGTCAACAGTTTTACTTGTGGGATCTTCGGCAACCCATCGGGTTGTGCCAGCAATAATCGCATCAGGATTCCATGTAAGATTTTGATAGTCAGCGATCGCTCTGGCTAGTGCATACACCGCTAACATTTGGGTTCCACCCGCGAGTAATACCCCTGCATGACGACTGGCGGCGATCGCCATTCCTGCCACTGCAATTTGCATGGGATCACCCACGGCAGACACAATTTCAAAAGGTGTTGCTGGTTGCCCTAGGTGCTGCAATCCAGATTGGACAATTTCCCACTTTTGAGCATGGTTACAAGTGGAATGGGAGCTATTTACTTTGTCTTTTGCCTCAATTCCTAACGCTGTCAGCACAGCTAGGGCTGTAGTTGTGCCACCAACCACACATTCACTCAAGATTACATAGGCTCCTGATTGAGCTAACTTTTCTCCCCACACTAAGCCCTGTACAAATAATTGGAGCACAGTTTCAATCGGTAAAGCTTTGCCTGTGCTTAGACATTTCGCAGGCAACCCACCGAGGGCGATCGCCTTAATAGTTGGCGCGATCGCTAAACCAGCATCAAAAATAAACAGAGGCAATTCTTGGGCGGCGATAACGGCCCGAGAAATTAAGACTGGGGAAGCACCTGCGACTAGGGGCGGCAAAGGGAAAGTTGTATTAATTCCTGTTGCAAGAAATTCAGCATCTGCAATCGCTGTATATTTGCGGTCTTCAGGAGTAGCCCCTGCGGCGGAAATATTGGGGATTAATCCTGTTTCAGTGAATCCCAACACACAAGCAAATACTGGACGTTTACCACGATAGTTTTTGAGCCAAGCTTTGGCTTTTTTGCGTTGTGTGTAGATCTTAATCATTTGAAATTGTTTGCAAAAGTTATTGAAAGTAAATATTTCTACAGTACTTTCGTTAAGACAGTTAAAGATTATCGGAAGAAGTAGCCAAAAGGTCACAGTTAGGTTCTTACAATGAACCTAACACATATAGCAATCCTAAATAAATTGCCAGACAAGTAAGGGCAATTCATGAATTGCCCTTACTTATCTGGGTTACGCGATCGCAAATTTGGGTAGGTGAAGATCATTGAATAAGGTGCATGAATGAAGATAGGCGTAATCAAAGAAATAGAATTTGGAGAACGTAGAGTCGCTCTAATTCCTGAAGTGGTGAGTCGCTTGGTCAAAAGTGGTTTGGAAGTCTTAATCGAAAGTCATGCTGGCGAATCATCTTTTTTTGCGGACGCTGCTTATGAAGAAGTCGGAGCCAAGATTATTTTTGACAAGAATATTCTGATTAATGAATCAGATATTTTGCTAAAGGTGGGTGCGCCTCGCGAAGAAGAAGTGAGCATGTTCAAATCGGGGCAAATCATGATTGGTTTTCTCAATCCTTTAGGTAGACCTGAACTAATCCGCCGCCTCGCGCATCAGGGGGTAACAGCCATGAGCATGGAGATGATTCCCCGTAGCAGTCGGGCGCAAAGTATGGATGCTCTCTCCTCGCAAGCCTCGATCGCTGGTTATAAAGCTGTACTGATCGCGGCAGCAGCTTTGCCAAAATATCTGCCGATGTTGACCACGGCGGCAGGCACGATCCCGCCTGCGAAAGTGGTGGTATTGGGCGCGGGTGTGGCTGGGCTTCAGGCGATCGCAACCGCGCGTCGTCTCGGGGCACAGGTGGAAGCCTATGATATTCGTCCTGCGGTGCGGGAGGAAGTGCAGAGTCTTGGCGCAAAATTTATCGATGTAACCTTGGATGAGGATACGACCGCCGATGGTGGATATGCAAAAGAAATTTCTGAAGCAGCGAAACAACATGCTCAGGTCATTCTTGCCAAGCATATTAAAGAAGCGGATATTGTAATCACCACTGCCCAAGTCCCAGGTCGTAAAGCCCCCGTCATGGTGACTGATGCGATGATTGCCCACATGAAGCGTGGCTCGATCATTGTGGATATGGCTGGCGAACAGGGAGGCAACTGCGAAGGGACGATCGCTGGAAAGGATGTAATGTGTCATGGCGCAATGATTATTGCACCGATTAATTTGCCCTCATCAATGCCGATCCATGCTTCGCAAAAATACGCTAAGAATCTGCTCAACCTTCTCAATCACTTGATCAAGAAAGGCGAATTGGATCTTGATTTTGATGATGACATTATCAGCAGCACCTGTATCACTCACGCTGGCGAAATTCGCAATCAGCGCGTTAAAGATGCTCTCTCTCAATTAGCTGTCACCGCCTAGTCCAACATTCAATTGCATCGTCGGCACATCGTGCCGACGAAAATTAACTATGAACGAATCATTAATTAGCGCTCTATTTGTCTTTGTACTTGCTTCCTTTGCAGGATTTGAAGTAATTAACAAGGTTCCACCAACATTACATACTCCCTTAATGTCAGGTTCTAATGCCATTTCAGGAATATCTGTCATTGGGGCTTTGATTGTGGCGGGTAGTGATGTGAATCCTAATCTCTCCGTAATTCTGGGATTGATCTCGGTTGTCTGCGCCACGATCAATGTTGTCGGCGGATTTCTGGTTACCGATCGCATGTTGCAAATGTTCAAAAAGAAAGAGGCGTAAAGCACATGCTAGAAAATATTTTGGATTATGTCCCGACAGGGATTCAGCTTACCTATTTGGTGGCGGCTTCCTTATTTATGATCGGGCTTAAACAGATGGGATCACCTGCTACAGCACGTCAGGGGAATTTGCTTGGCGCGATCGCAATGTTATTGGCGGTTGTGGCGACGTTACTCGATAAGCAAGTATTGAGCTATGGCTTGATTTTGGTCGCGATCGCGATTGGCTCAGCGATCGGTTCTCTGATTGCTTACAAAGTGGCGATGACCGATATGCCTCAGATGGTTGGCTTGCTCAATGGTTTGGGCGGGTTGGCTTCATCTTTAGTGGCTGTGGGCGAATATTGGCGGGTAGTCAGTCATGGGTTGACATTGCCATTGGTCGATAATCTTTCGATTACCGCGAGTGTTCTCATCGGCAATATTACCTTTACGGGTAGCATGATTGCCTTTGCGAAATTGCAAGGGATCATGAAGGGCGCACCGATTCGTTTCGCCTATCAGCAAACCATCAATATTCTGCTGCTAGTCACTTTTGCCGTTGGTGCAGCCATGCTGATTGTCAATCCTGCTGATCTTGTCGCATTCATTTGCCTTAATGTCATTTCGCTGTTAGTCGGCATATTGTTTGTGATCCCCATCGGCGGCGGTGATATGCCCGTGGTCATCTCGCTGCTGAATTCTCTGTCAGGGGTTGCCGCTAGTGCCGCAGGCTTTGTGGTGATGAATAATGTGTTGATTATTTCAGGTGCATTGGTTGGCGCTTCAGGCTTAATCCTTACCCAAATTATGTGTAAGGCAATGAACCGTACTCTTCCTAATGTTTTGTTTAGTGGCTTTGGCACAACCTTAGTCACAGAGGGTGACGCAGGCAATAGTAGCAACAAAACCGTGAAAACTATTGACCCTGAAGAATGCGCGATGATGTTGGGTTATGCGCGATCGGTGGTAATCGTTCCTGGATATGGCATGGCAGTCGCTCAAGCGCAGCACGCTGTGCGTGAGTTATCGGATATGCTCGAACGCAAAGGTGTAGAAGTAAAGTTTGCCATTCATCCAGTTGCGGGGCGGATGCCAGGTCATATGAACGTGTTGCTAGCGGAGGCTAATGTACCTTACTCGCAACTCTATGACATGGACGATATCAATACTCAATTTGAGAATACCGATGTAGTATTGATTATTGGTGCGAATGATGTGGTCAATCCTGCGGCAAGGACTAATCAAGCTAGCCCGATTTATGGAATGCCGATTTTAGATGTGGATAAAGCTAAAAATGCGATCGTGATTAAGCGAGGCATGAGTGCTGGTTTTGCAGGTGTCGAAAATGACTTGTTCTATCAACAAAAAACAATGATGTTATTTGGTGGTGCTAAAGATATGGTGGGAAAACTTGCCAATGAGTTAAAGCAAATTTAAGCTAATTACCTCTGTGTAATAAGAAAATAAAAAGTGAATCGCCCGTTAAACGGGCGATTCACTTTTTGGAAGTTAGAGAGTCAACAGTGCAGAACGCTTTAACATCCGTAGTTATACCAATTCACGAAAGTGTGGCAACACTTTTGCGAATTAAAAACCAAACCCAGTAAGGAATGAAAATTAATTAACTTGTGCAATTAAAACCAAAATTTGTTGGGGCGGGCAAAGCCCGCCCCAACAAATTTTGGTTTTAATTAATTTTCATTCCTAAGGGTTTTAAAATCACAAAATGGCGTAGCCATTTTGTGATTTGGTATTACATTTGAATAGAAGCAAATTTATTAGCTATGAGCTTACGACGAATTTTTGCATTACTTCTTTTTGTCTTTGGCACATCCTTATTAATTTTTGGGGTGTGGCTGTATACCAACAGTCTTAATAATTCCTTTGCTGCCTTGATGTTTGCGGTTGGTGGATTGGCAATGATAGCGATCGCTGTTTTGGTTTATCGATCTACTAGCTTCCTAGAAGTAATTCGCGCTATTGCCTCTTGGATGCTGATCTTGGGAGGTGTACCAGCGATTGCCTTTCCTCTATTTGTAATGGTGGTAGGGGGAGATCTCCCCAATATGATTATGTTAGTTGGGCTTCCAGGATTAACGGCTGGTACTTTGGGCTGGACATTGCTCCAGCCAAAGTACCCCATTGTTATAGCGAAAAAGATTATCAGTGGAATGTGTATTACATCTGGTGCGGGGGCTGTTCTTTTTCCTATTGGGGTTTTGTCTATCTTCGGCACTACAATTGGCTTTGCTTCCATTGCGCCCATTTATGTCATATCTGGTGTAGGACTTGTCGCGATCGGTATCCGATTACGCAGACCACCCAAGACAGAGGAGAATTAGCTATCTCCAATTTGGAAAGAGAGTGGTGGTGCAAAGCACCACCACTCTCTTTTAAGCTTTATGTCTAAGCTAAAAGGGCAATAGCGATAAGAATTATGTAAAACCCCTATATTTCTTTAAAAATCTAGCATTTAATCGTTTCAGTTTCTAAAAAGTAAATTCATAATGGCAATTCCTA
The DNA here is from genome assembly GCF_016584665.1 of Pseudanabaena sp. lw0831. Lineage (GTDB taxonomy): Bacteria > Cyanobacteriota > Cyanobacteriia > Pseudanabaenales > Pseudanabaenaceae > Pseudanabaena. The sequence goes on along the minus strand of NZ_BBJB01000003.1, from coordinate 72,709 downwards.
AACTGGGGAAAACACAATGGATATTCATTGGTGTATTTACAGCGATCGCTACTGGGGCGGGATGGTTTTGGGTGAAAAACAGCTATCCTTACTTATTAGAAAATCCGATCTGGCAGTTTAACAAACCATCAAATGAAACAATTATTCAATCCTTACCATCGGTGCGAAATATTGACTATCGCTCACTGCGATCGCTACTAGAAGCAAAACAATGGGAAAAAGCAGATCGAGAAACAGGACGATTATTAGCGAAAGCTAGTGATTTGGAGATATTTATACCAATGAGTAGGGAAGATATCCTTAATTTTCCTTGCACCGATCTCACAACAATTGATCGCCTATGGCAAAAAGCTAGCTTAGGACGCTTTGGCTTTAATGCACAAAGACTAATTGTGGAAAGAGAGGAAAATTTATCCAATTCTGGACAATCCAGGGAAATTTGTAGGCAGAAATGTAAATCTACAATACCAGGAAGATGTGCGGAGACTTGCCTCGCTGATGATATCTGGAACTTTACAACTGGAATCCCAGACAGAATGGGACGAGGGGATACCAAGTTTTTGAAACAAGGGCTTCAATTACCAGAGGGCTATTATCCTTCTTGGGGTATTTATTGGAAAACGGATTTTAACAATTTCCTGCCCTATACCTATCGTGAGTTTGCAAAGCGCTCGGCTATGTGTGGATTATGATAGATGTTGTGGCTCATCTGTACAGATAACGATATGACTCAAACTTCCCTTCCACCTTTAATCCAAGAACCACAAAGCCATCAATTCTCGCAACCAGAAAGTCCGCAGCCAAGCTTATGGTGGGCTGATTTTCGTCAAGAAGTGACAGCTTTAACTACGCGCCTATTTATCCAACTGCGTCGCCGCCCTACAACTTTGATCGCAGGTGTGTTGCAGCCATTGATGTGGTTATTGCTGTTTGGCGCATTATTTAGTGGGTTGCCCAAAGGTTTAGTCGGTGATGGTCAGACCTATGTGCAGTTTTTAGCGGCGGGGATCATTGTATTCACGGCTTTTAGTAGCGCACTTAATTCAGGATTGCCGATGCTATTCGATCGCGAATTTGGTTTCCTCAATCGCATCTTGGTCGCGCCCCTAGTATCGCGATTTTCGATCATTGCTGCCTCTGCGATTTTTATCATTGCCCTAAGTATGGTGCAAACTTTAGCGATCGTCTCGGTCAGTGGACTTATGGGTGCGGGGCTGCCGAGCCTAAGTGGTTTAGCTGTAATGGCTCTAATCCTGATGTTGCTAATCGTAGACTTTACGATGTTGAGTTTGGGACTTGCTTTTGCCATGCCTGGGCATCAAGAGATGCTTGCCTTTATTTTCTTGGTGAATTTGCCCTTAATGTTCTCTAGTACGGCTCTTGCACCACTTGCCTTTATGCCGACTTGGTTGCAATGGATTGCTAGTCTCAATCCTCTATCTTGGGCGATCGAGCCAATTCGCTATGTGTACAGCCATAGCACATGGGCTTGGGATAGCGTCGTGTTTACGGCTCCTTGGGGAAATATGACGATCTCCAATGCCGCGATCGCATTATTAGGTTTTGGCATATTCGTAAGCATATTCATTCGCGGTACTTTACGCCGAGGCATAGCATGATTGCAGAAACAGGTGAAGTCCCTGCTTTTCCTGAAGTTCAACCCTTTACCGATAACTGGTCATATCTGAAAGCGGAATTAGCTTGGCTCGATCGCGTATTGATGCGATCGCTAGCTAAGCAACGCCAAAACAATCAAGAAGTAGATCGCGTGGCAAAATCTGCCGCCGATCGCGCCACTAGCCATTGGTGGAAAGGATTTATTGCGATCGACCCATCTAAAGGCGGCAGTCTTGCGCCCAAAAATACACCACAGATTATCCATCCTCTTGGGCGCTATGGCGATCGCCTTGAAGTTAATCGCGCTCAAAATATCCACCTCGCAATTCCTACACTTTGCGATCGCTTAGAGTTAGGGGCTTTTGAGCGCGATCTGTTAATTCTTTGTCTCGCACCTGAGATTAGCCGCCGTTATGAAAGGATTTATACTTTTCTCAACAATGATGAAACTAATTGCCGACAACCAACAGTTGATTTAGCGCTGCGACTCTTTTGTCGATCCGATGCCGAATGGCGCAATGCGCGTAGTACACTCTCAGCAACATCGCCACTGATCAAGCGCAAAATCATTCAGCTTTATTTGCCCACGAGTGGTACAGCGCGATCGCTACTTTCCAAAGCGATGCTCCTCAGTGAAAAAGCTGCTACTTATATACTCAGCGAAGATATCCCAATTGAAACAGTTCTTCCTAAACCTAGGAAGAGAAAATCGTAAGGTGGGCAATGCCCACCCTACGATTAAACTAAATTAACCCGTTTCAAATGGTTTGAGCTTTTAGCCCGCACTTGATTGCAGGGCTACATCTGTGAGATTAAGCGCGATCGCATCTTTAATGCGCTGAATCACAAATGCTTTATCCAGATAAGAAAGTAAACTTCCCGCCTTGGGGCCACGCTCCTTATTTAAGAATGTGTAATACACTGCGGCAAAAGCATCTTTTTGCAAAATTTCTACCTGCTTCGAGGTGCTAAATAGCAAGGTTTGCAACTTTTCCCCATCCCAATGATCAGCGGCTTCGAGATTAGTCACTAGTGTTTCAAAATAAGTGATCTGTGCGGCAGTGAGGTTACTTGCTTTGTCAGGCATGGAGTCGAGATAGAGAACCAACTTCTCTTCTTCATCGGCATAGTCTTGCAACCATTTTTTGCCGACGCGGATGCGATCGCGGACTACTTCCCAGTCGCGATTGCTTAAGGGATTGGCACTTCTAGTAGCAATCTCTACTTCGAGATCGAGGTGAGGAATTTGTAAAAGCGAAATCAGCGTGCTGAAGTCAAAGGCTTGATAACCTTCCACTTTTTCTTCCAGATTCAGTTGTGAATAGATTAGAGGAACCAAGTCTTCTAGAGCCTTTTCATCTTTATCAGTATCATCCCGATATTTATCAATCAAGGTGTCATAGTCACGAAATAAACGAGTAATTGTCTCGTAGTTAGGAGAGAAATTGATGACGCTGCGAGGCTGTGTCCGCAACATCAAGAAACGCAATAATTCAGGTGGTAAAAGAGCCGCGATTTCCTTTGCACTGGAACCGACACCTTTAGAAGAACTCATTTTCGTTCCATTCACCAAAATAAATTCGTAGGGCGCATGGGTAGGTGGATTCTTTTTGAGAACCTTCCGACAAATGGAATTAGCGACATCGCGAGAGCCGCCTTTTTGGGAATGGTCTTTACCCGCCAATTCAATCGATACGCCAACAACTTCCCATTTAGCAACCCATTCTACTTTCCAAGGCAATTTACCATTGCCATCAAAGGGCGATACCCAGCCTGTATGACCGCAGCCTTTGACATATTCCATGGCGTTGGGCTGACAGGTGTAAAACACTTTGCCGTCTTGGTAGTCAGTCACAACTGTAGTGGCGATCTTGCCGCAGTTTTCGCAAATGGTTTGGAAGGGATACCAATTCTCGGGGCGATCGGCTTTGCTGACTTCTTTGTAGGCTTCACGCACAAGATGAGCATTGTTCAAGAACAAATCAATATATTGATTCATTTTGCCTGAACGGTAGAGATCTCGCAGGTAATAAATTTCGGGACGCACGCCTAGATGCTCGAACACTTCCAGAAATTCGCCCATGAAGTACTTGGCGTAGTCGGTTGCTGTGGCTTCGGGGGAAGGGACATTGCAGAGGGGCTGTCCCAAATAGGGTGCAAATTTGGCTTGATCTAAATAGTGGGGTACAGTGTCGAGCGCGTCGTAATCGTCAACGCCGTAGGTGAAGGTGACAGGTTTACCTGCGTGTTTGAGGGCGCGATAAATGGCATCGTGAATCACAACCCCGCGCAATGAGCCGACATGAACGCGCCCAGAGGGGGTTTTGGAATCGTTAACTATAATGCGATCGCCGCTTGCATCTGCTGCAATTTTATCCGCCCAAAACATAGTGGTAATTATCCGAAGGTCTTTCAAGAGTTAAGTTTGCGCGTGAACTTGCCTATTTAGACAATTTTGCGCCTTATGTAGTCTAACAGAATTGAAAATTGATAAACGTCCGCCGATCAAAACCAAGTTTGATTTGTGCAGCACCTACGGCGCTGCACAAATCAAACTTGATTTCATACTGCGCGATCGCAAAATACGTCTATTCCTATATGCATAAAAAAATACATTCGTTCTCTTTGTAACAAAAATTAAAAAATAATCGACTAACCTAAAGGTGTCGCGATATATTGCGGAGATCTCAATGGCTGCAAACAGAAAAGTCGAAATTCGCTATCTCACTTCGATCAAAAATGGGATGGCAGAGTTTTATACACCACAGGCAAGCGATGAAACCATGCTTGTTCAGGTCGCAGCAGGGGCAATCGATGATTTGTTTGTGCATCATTTCCAGACCGATCAACTGTTGGTGGTGCGCGGTAGCTTTGTTTTGGTGGTGCTATGCGATCGCCAATATCAATACATTCTCTTAAGTGAATATCGTCCTGCGGTGGTAACAATACCGCCCAATGTGCCACATGCGGCGATTAATCTCAGCGCTCAGCCTTGTGTGATGGTGAATGCTGTCTTGCGCCATGGTGCGCCCTATCCCAAAGATTACCAACCCCGTCGTCATCCTTTTCCCTATGATTTGGAGGCTGCACGTAATGCGATCGCCAATTTAGAACTTCCACTTATTGCCTAAATACCCCACTAAAGCAGTTTCCGATCAAAAGAAACACAATAAACTTTATAAATCTCTCTGAATTGAACTAAATTGATGGTCTTTGGCGTTTGCTTTCCCCCATTCACACATCAGTTCCATAATCGGTTTTAAGGTTTCGCCATGCGCTGTCAGTAAATATTCTACACGCGGCGGTGACTCAGCAAAAACTTGACGTTCGATCAGCCCATCGCATTCTAGTTCTCGCAATTGAGTCGTTAGTACTTTTTGACTAATTTGTGGCATTAACTGCATTAGTTCACCAAATCGCTTACGACCGCCTCTGAGCCACCAAAGGATTACAGATTTCCATTTCCCCCCGATGCGATCAAGAGTGAACTCTACAGGACAGCTATACTTTTTTTCAGCCATAATTCTATCAGTATCTATTTGGTAACTATTGGCAGGTAATGCTATTGATTATTAATCATTTTGTCTATTCCAACTACAAGTAAAAAATTACGAGTAAAAAATGAGTCAACCTATATGCGTAATCGCTGGCTTTGGTGCAGGTGTAAGTATGGGAGTAGCCAGATCCTTCGCCAAAGAAGGCTATAGCCTAGCATTGATCGCTCGTAACCTCGAAAAAATGGAAGCAAATGCCAAAGAATTGCGTCAGCTTGGCTATATAGTTCATACTTTTGCGGCAGATACTGGGAATAAAGATGCTTTGATTCAAGTATTTGCCGAGATTCGCAGCCAATTTGGCGACCCAGAGGTGCTGATTTACAATGCGGCTGTAATGACTATGACTAAGCCTAGTGACCTACCAACCGAGAAATTAATTTCAGATTTTAACGTCAATGTTGTCGGTGCATTAGTAGCCGCTCAACAAGTCATCCCAGCGATGAAGTCAAGTGGAAAAGGCACGATCCTATTTACAGGTGGTGGACTTGCGTTATATCCATCTTCGGATTTGGTGTCTTTAGCTATTAGTAAATCAGGTTTGAGAAGTTTAACATTTTGCTTGGCTGAAGAACTGAAAGAGTTTGGTATTCATGTTGGTACGGTAACGATTTGCGGCACAGTAGAAGTCGGTACTCATTTCGATCCTGATGCGATCGCGCAGTCCTACATGACTTTACATAAGCAGCCGCCTGAGAAATTTGAAGCTGAAATAATTTACCAATAATATTTAAGGAATAAAATCATGATAGAAGCTCAAACCGCCCTCGTTGCTGCCCAAACTATTGCTAAATTTCCTGTAAATACATTTTTAGAGAGTATTGCTGTGGCTGCGGATAATACTTTATTTATCACCAGTCATTACGAAGGCAAGGTCATTCGGATCGGAGCTGATGGAGTTCCCACAACCTATGCAACTATTGCAGGTAAAGCAACAGGTCTAGCAATGACGAGCGATGGAGATCTGCTACTATCAGGATGGGATGATCAAGAAACTTCTGTTGTATGGCGCATCGCTACTGATGGAACAATTGAGCTTCTAGCAAAATTGCCAGAGGCTATATTTCTAAATGGTCTAACCAGACTGATGGGCGATCGCTACTTAATCGCTGATTCCTATCGTGGGGCTATATGGGAATTGAATGTTTCTACTAAAACCGTTAGGATCTGGCTTGAACATTCCGATCTTGCGCGAAGTTCATCGGAAGAAGTCTTTCCTGCGGTTAATGGCTTGAAAATTTATGATAACTTTCTCTATGCTTCTAACACCCAAAAGCAGCAGATTGTCAGAATCCCAATTCTTCCTGAAGGTCTCGCTGGTGAGCCAGAGATTTTTCTAACTGGCATTAATCTCGATGATTTTGCATTTGACCAAATCGGGAATCTTTATGGTACGACCCATGTTTTTAACAGCGTCGTAAAAATCAGTCGCGATCGCACGGCAAACACCATTGCTCAACTAGAACAGGGCGTAGCAGGTAGTACAGCCTTGGCTTTTGGTATAACTGAAGAAAATCTCACAAGTATCTATGTCACAACTAATGGCGGTATGTCTTATCCTCCTGCAACAGGAATTGAGCCTGCTAAAGTGGTTCGGCTTGAAGTTGGTGTTGCTGGTCTACCGCTTATTTAGAGTAAATGAATCATATCAATCAAATGGAACCAGATGACACTCCCGTAACTGTTGATGTCGTTCTAAGCGTCAAGCCGTCCTGTGAGCATGAGTTTGAGGGCATTTTAACAGAGATGATTTCTGCTGCTGAAATGTTTGAAGGGCATTTAGGGGTGAATGTTTTTCGCCCTTCAGATGCATCGAATCTTCAGTATCGAGTTGTATTCAAGTTCGATCGCCTGAGCAATTTTCGACAGTGGGAAAGCTCAGAAATTCGCAAAGGCTATCTTGCCCAGATAAATCGATTGGTTACAGATAAAGGTCAGTTTCAGATCCTTACTGGTTTGGAATCTTGGTTCACTCTATCCACCAATAAAGCGATCATGCCTCCACCTCGTTACAAGATATTCATTTTGACTTGGATTACCATCTTTGTCTTAGTAAATTTCATGAATCGATTTGTTATGCCTTACCTCTCATTTCTATCGCCTTTGCTATCAACATTGATTATTTCAGGTTTAATGGTGCTAGCTATGACTTACGTAATCATGCCTCGAATCACTAAGCTCTTTGCCAAGTGGCTTTATCCCAAGCCTTAAAGAATCCTGACAATGATTTGTACACATAGCGATCGCTTAGTATTCACAACTCACAACTTACTGTAATTGAGATCGCAAATTTAGAGCTTCCACTTATTGCATTGTAAATTAAACTGACTTTAAAGAAACATTAAACTCACTCCCCTTGCCCAGTTCACTAGTTACTTGAATGTTGCCGCGATGTTTATGGGCGATCGCTTTAGCAATTGCTAGCCCCAATCCCGATCCGCCTGTGGTGCGAGAGCGATCGCGGTCAGCACGATAAAAGCGATCAAAAATATATGGTAAATCTTGCGCGGCGATGCCGATACCTGTATCGCGAATATGGATGATTGCTTCGCGATCTTGAAGAGTTAGGGAAATAGAAACAGTTCCATTTAGATTGGAATATTGAATAGCGTTGGCGATGAGATTAGAGAATAGCCGATATAGCTGGGACGTATTGCCCATAACGAATAGACTTGTTTCTGTTTTGAGATCTAGATTGAGGCTGATGTCTGAAGCTAGGGCGAGAGGAGCTAACTCTTCGACAAGATCACTGAGAATGTCATTCAGACAGCATGGCGAAAATTTGGGTAAATCAGTCTCAATATCTAATCGCGATAATAGCAATAAATCTCCAACCAATTGAGAAAGACGACCATTTTGGCGCTCAATCACGCTTAAGATGGAACGAGAATCTGTTTCTGGAAGAGAATCCATCGCTAAGGATGACTCAACGGTTGCCATGATCGATGCGAGTGGTGTGCGTAACTCATGGGCAACATCGGCAGTGAATTGTTGAATCTGTTGATAGGAAGTATAAACTGGTTGCATAGCGATTTTGGCTAAATACCAACTTGCGATCGCAATCACCACAAATCCAATGGGAAGCCCTAATAATAGAGCTAGTTTTGACTCGCTTAAGTGGCGATCGTAATCTGCCATCGATCGCCCGATTTGCATGTAGCCCCAAGGTAATCCTGCGGAATTTTTGAGCAATAGAGAGAATTGATAATAGTGTCTGCCTTGCGAATCTCGGAGCATTTGCCAGACTGCATCTCGATTTACTTCTAGATCTGGCAGGTTGCCGACTGTGGCGATGGTCTGATAATTGCGATCGCGAAAATGGATGTAATAGTCATTGGTTTGGGTGACACCGAGAATATGTCGATCACTCAGATTTTGTTGAGTATTCGCACATGGTTCAGTAACTACACAGAGATTGGGAAGTACATTCTGGACATAGGGATTCATCTGATCAGGCTGTTGCAGCATTGGCTCCAGTGTGTCGTGCAGAGTTCCTGCCACTGCTTCGATCTCGTCTTGTAATCCTTGCCAATGGGCATGAACCATCATCTGATAGGCTCCAGCTCCTGCTAGACAAAGAATGATTCCCATCACGCCTGAATACCAGATGGCAAGCCGCCAACGGGCGCGAAAGAATAAATTATTTTGGTTCATTTGCTTCATTTAGGCGATACCCCAATCCATAGATAGTTTCAATGGAAAGCAAACAATTACTATCCGCAAGTTTGCGCCTTAGTAAACGCATTTGGGCGGCGACCACATTGCTTTCTGGCTCCGATTGGATTTCCCATAGTTGATAGAGAATTTGATCGCGAGAAATAATTTGATTGGGATGCTGCATAAAGTATTCCAAAAGCTGAAACTCCTTTGCAGTGAGGGAAACTTGTGTGGATTTGCCATTAATATCTTCAGAAGAAACCGTGGCAGTATTGTAATCTAGGGTGAGATTTCCTACTTTTAATTGAATCGCTTGCAATTGAGGCGATCGCCTTTGTAATGCTCGTAACCGCGCCAATAACTCGACCATCCCGAAAGGTTTTACTAAATAGTCATCGGCTCCTGCATCCAGTCCAATAACACGATCTTCGATACTATCTTTGGCGGTGAGCATTAAAATTGGCAATGTACTTTTTTGCGATCGCAATTTTTTACATAATTCCAATCCTGATAAACTCGGTAACATCCAATCAAAAATCCCGACTGTGTATTGCGTCCATTGGTTCTCCAGATAATTCCAAGCTTCAGCGCCATCTTTCGCCCAATCGACGACATACTTTTCTTGGCGCAAACGATTTGCGATCGCTGCGCCAAGGTCAGGTTCATCTTCTACTAATAGAATTCGCATAGGTTATTTCTAGTAATCATCTAATGTGCGGCGCTTTGCGCCGCACATTACAAAGCACTTATCGCTTAAAAGCAAATCTACCATTGATCTTCTCACCTTTAATTTCGCTGAGGATTACGACCTTGTATTCCCCTGCAACTGTTTCGGACAACAATGCTCCATAATGTTTTCCATCTGTCTTATATGGCATATCCAGAGTTTTTTTTGAGCCATTGGGGAGTTGCACCTGTGCGCTTACTTTTGCATCAGGGATTGGTGAATGGTCACTGCCATTTTGCAAAAACAGATCGATATGGACACCCCCATCTTCGTTTATAGCTACCAATTCTAAATGGTATGCGCCAACTTCGACAACTTGTCCACCTTGATTAGCTTTACCATTATTCCCACTTGGCTTGTCATTGGCTTTGTCACTATTTTTTGTTGCAGTGGCTTTAGTTGGTTCGCTAGTATTAGCAGGAGTTGGGATAGGATTTGGCGCTGCTGTTTTTGTCTCTGGGGTAGGACTAGAACAAGCGGCGATCGCAATGATGCCGATTAGTCCTGACGAGATTGTGAGAGATTTTAAAGATTTTAGCGATCGCATAGTAATAAGCTCCATTTAGTTGTTTAGTGTTGTGCGGCAAAGCCGCACAACAATTGTTATAGGTTGATAGATGTTTTGAGTTTGGGTACGAGATATTTCCAGAAGCGAGAGTAGATCGCAGGAAGTACGAGCAAGGTAAGCGCAGTGGAAGTAAATAAACCGCCTAAAACCACGATGGATAGGGGTTGCAGTAATTCCTTGCCTGCACCACCTGCCACAACTAGAGGCGCTAATCCTAGAGCGGAAGTGAACGCAGTCATCAGGATAGCGTTGAGTCGTTCCATTGATCCTTGGATCAATAGATCTCTCAAGGGCATTCCTGATGCAAATTTGGTGTTGTAGTTGTCTACTAGCAGTAAACCATTGCGGGTTGCGACCCCAAATAAAGTCACAAATCCCACAAGTGAAGCGATCGACAAAACGCCGCCCGTCAGTGCCACAGCAATTACGCCGCCCACCATTGCTAGGGGCAGATTAATCATAATCATCACAGTGGAGGCAACTGATTTGACTGAGAGATACATGATCACCGTAATCACCACAAATGCGATCGCGCTAAACAGCACAATATTTTGCGAGGCTCTTCCTTCAGCTTCAAATTGTCCTGCATATTGGATGTAGTAACCCGCAGGAATCTGCACCTGTTGCTTAACCTTTGCCTGAATCTCGCTCACGACCGAGCGTAAATCGCGCCCCTGTGCATTTGCTGCCACGACAATCAATCGCGAAACATTTTCACGGTTAATCGTATTTGCGCCCTTGCCATCGATAATTTTTGCCACTTGCGCCAAGGGAATTTTATTGCCAGTAGGAGTATCCACCATCAGATTACCGATCTGATCTAAATTTTGGCGAGCTTCAGGCTTTAGCCATACGACAAGATCAAAGGTTTGCTGTTGTTCCAGAACTTGGGAAACTACTTTTCCATTTAAAGCCGTCTCAACTGTTTCTGAAAGCTTGCCAATGGTCAAACCATATCTTGCTGCTGCAATGCGATCAAATTTAATTTGAATTTGTTCTACAGGAATCTGTGGTTCGAGTTGCAAATCGACTACACCTTCAACCGATCGCATGACATCATTTACTTGCTGTCCTAAAGTGCGAAGTTGCTCTAGTTCCGCACCAAAAATCTTGACAGCGATCGCACTTCTGACCCCAGACAACACTTCATCCATGCGGTGCGAAATAAATCCGCCGACATTTGGAGCTGCGCCGATTACCTTCCCAAACTCTTGGCGCAATAAATCGATGCTTGCCTTGCGATCCTTCATACCCATCTCGCTCAACTCCACATCGACATGCGCCAAGTTCACCCCTGCGGCATCAGCATCACCTTCCGCCCGACCAGAACGCACTTGAATGTTCTGGAATTTAGGATTGTCTTTTAGCTTATGCTCTAGTACTGAGGCGGCGCTGTTGGTTGCTTCTAGGGAAGAACCTGGATAAAGCAGTAATGTATTAACCAGCGATTGCTCCTGAAACTCAGGGAGAAAGATGCGTCCAAAGGATGGAACCACGATCGCAGAAACCAGTAAGCTCGCTGCCGCAATACCAATAACGATCTGCGATCGCTGCATCGCAAATTTGATTAGTGGCAGATAAAATTTTTTAAAAAACCTCGCTACCCAAGGCTCCCGCTCAGGAAGATGTCCGTGAGGCAGCAAAATCGCACAGAGGGCAGGCGTGACTGTGAGCGCTACAAAGCTAGATGCTAATACTGCGGCTAAGTAACCCAAACCCATCGGAATAAAAATGCTTCCCTCCACACCAGTGAGCGCAAAGATTGGTGAGAAGACAACAATTGTAATAATCGTGGCTCCAAATACCGAATCGCGCACTTCCTGACATCCATCAAAAACCACCTCTAAAACTGGTCTAGGATGATCAGAATGTTTGTTTTCCCGCAGACATCGGTACACATTTTCAGCATCAACGATCGCATCATCCACCGCCGAACCGATCGCCACTGCCAAACCGCCTAGTGTCATCGTGTTCAAGCCCTGCCCTAACCAGTTAAGGGCAAGTACCCCGATCAATAGAGACAAAGGTAAAGCTGCCAAACATACCACTAAGTTCCGCCAGTTCATCAAGAATGGGATCAAAATTAGGGCAACGATAATACTTCCTTCGATTAAGGCTTCCTGCACATTCTCAATCGACGCATCGATATAAGCTTCTTGACGGAAAGTGGTGTTAATTTTAATGCCCTCAGGTAAGCCTGCCTTCACCTCATTCATGGCAGCTTCGACAGCACGAGTGACGGTGGGCGTATCCGCTTGCGGCTGTTTATTGATAATTGCCACGACCGCTTTTTCGGTATTCACACTGGCATCACCCCGCTTCACGGCTGCACCGATTTTAACATCAGCAACATCGCTAATCCTGACTGGTACACCATTACGAGACATAATCACGGATTGTTTGAGAGCCTCAATATCCTCAATCCGCCCAATACCTCGAATCAATTTTTCGCGATCGGGCGTAATCAAATAACCACCCGCAGCATTCACATTGGCTGCCGCCACAGCATCCGATACCTCTTGCAGCGATACATTAAAAGCCTGTAATTTTTCAGGAGCTACGAGAACTTGATATTGCCGTACATCGCCCCCAAATACAATCACTTGGGCAACTCCTGATACGGCAAGCAATCGATTTGTAACTTGCCAATCGACAAATCGCCGCACTTCCATCAAGTCATTGCTTTTTGACGTGAAAGCATAGGTAATAATTGTACCAATCGGCGAACTAATGGGCGCTATTTGTGGAGCTTCCACGGATGCAGGCAATTTACTTCGAGCCGCCTGTAAGCGCTCCGTCACCAATTGTCGAGCTTGATAAATATCGGTTCCCCATTTAAAAATAACGCGCACAACTGAGATGCTAGCAGCACTCGATGAACGCACCGCAGTTACTCCCGCAGTTCCATTAATGGCGCTCTCAATGGGCAATGTCACCAGTGATTCCACTTCTTCAGGAGCTAATCCTGCTGCTTCAGTTTGAATTTCGACTTGTGGTGGTGCAAAGGGTGGGAATACATCCAAAGGCATTTGGATGATGGTACGAAAAATCCAAATGGTAAGAATCATCGCCCCCAAAACAACCAACCAACGACGGGCGATCGCCCATTTAATGATGGAACTGAGCATGAAGTCAATTATCGAGAGTAAGTGGGTGTAGCATCTCACTCTCTCATACAACTATGAAATCAGGATGAAATTACGATCCCCAAAATTCTAAGATCCGATCGCCCCGTGACATATTCTTTTGCCAAAGCTAGGAGTTCATAGCGATCACAAATTATTAAACCAAGTGATGACCTATGGCAGATTGCAAAGAGATACTAATGAATGGTGGCATTTTTCGCGTGGCGATCAACTTTGGACATGGATTAGTAATAAGAAACTTGCGATTTATACATATATTTTTGGTTACTTCTTCTTAGACAACAATGAAACATTACCAAAACAAAAGACTTGAACTATTTGTATAAGAGCATACAAACAAACAATTAATTTCTTGTCAAAATTTTGATATGTTAAGTTTGGCACTGGTCAGATAATGTGGGATGGGTTCTGAAACGTCCATTTCATGCCGATAAAAAAGACGCAAATACGTCGATCACGATTTAGCTGACCAGTGCCCAATTTAGAGAAAAATAATTTTTTCAAAAGTGTTAAGTTAGACAATTCTGCCTAGACTCAGTTGTCGGAGTATAAAGCTTTAAAAGCAGATGTAGTTAAATAATCGTCTGATATGTTGATCGCTAATTTATATCACTACTTTCAACTTCTTCAAGAAAAGAGATCGCATCTTGAATGACCATAGCTATATTTGGCTGATCACAAGAAATTACACGATCGGGAAGATGCTTATGGTGAGGGAAACTCGACAAACTAGGAAAATGGGGCGTATTGTCATAGCGAAAAATTAGATTGTTCTGTCCATCTTGAAAATGATAGCGATAATCAATCGCCTTAATTTGATCGTCTACAACAACCAAAGCCTCACTGATAGAAAGTAAATATTTGAAATAAAAACGTAATCTCAGTTTGAGATTAGCCCGCTCACTAGATAGAATTGTAGCGTTGTAATTCTCTACATAGACATTAGGATAGACTTCTAAAAGCTGATCTATGCGATCGCAATAATCCCTAAAACTATTACGCGACATTTCTTAATTTACTCTCTAATTCTTGTCGTAAAGCTAGATAATGACGGTAATTACTCGCCCAATCAAAAGTATCTTCATCATCACCCGTTTTGCCTTGCTGATACTGCACAAAAAAGTCGGCTGAGTCAGTTTGATATTTAATCTCATAACTGTATAATTGCTTAGCTAAAGCTACTAAAGCATCTAGAGGCGATGTATATTCAGTAATCTGTTTACGCATGACAATACCCGAATTTATTCTTTATGTGTTTGAGAAGCTTCTACATACGAACTCGTTCTTTCAATCTCGCCATCACACTTTCACCATCCAGCCCTTCACCCCGATCTAGTTGAGCTTAGACCATCAGCCACCTTTTGGCGAGTATCTCGCAACCATTGCTCGTAATGCTTATCTCTTTCCTCAAGCAACCGAAACGCCTCAAAAATCACCTCATCAGCAGATCCATACTTACCACTATTGAGCTTCTTTTGAATAAACTGCTCTTGCTCAATTTTTAAGGCAATACTCATGATTTGCATCCTAAGTCATGTAATCATCAGTAATTATAGCAAAGGCTGTAAGAATAGAGACACTTAAACAATCGCATGATATAGCGATCGCGAATCTATACCACTACTTCCAATAAGCCTAATAAAGCGATCGCTTTATCTGGTCGCGACCTGAGTACGTGCCTGAGAACGCGATTTAGGCTTATCTTTCACTACAATTTCCACATCTTGACCTGCTGATTTTATAAGCAAGTTCTGCTTTAACCAGTAACTCATCAGAGTTCTCTAATCCTAAATCTGCAAAAACATTGCCACTACTACTTTGTACCTTAATTTCTTCAGGCATTTTATAACTCCATTTACTTCTTGTTGTAATGCTCAGAGTAGTGTTCTTTAGCTCGTTTTAGCCATACTTCAATCAAATCAATATCTTGCTAGCGATCAACTGGTATTGCGATCGCTAATCTATATCATTAACTTCAACTCCCTCAAAAAGAGCGATCGCATCTTGAATAACCATATCTATAAAATTTAAGCAAAGGACAATCAGATACGATCGCGATAAAATAGGGCTAAACCAAAAACAAGCCCAACAAAATGCTATCTCCGCATACAAACGCTAACCCTCATTTAGCCAACGCCCAATCATGGAAAATTAAGCTGCTCTATGATGGTGCATGTCCTCTATGTGTGCGTGAAGTCAACTTTTTAAAAAGCAAAGATGGCGATCTCGGTTTAATTAATTTTGTGGATATTGCCGCCGATGACTATGAACCCGCCGACAATGCTGGGATAGATTTTGAGACAGCAATGGGGCGGATTCACGCATTGCTACCCGATGGCGAGATCGTCCAAAATGTCGAAGTATTCCGCCAAACCTACGACATCCTTGGCATCGGCTGGATCTATGCGATCACCAAAATACCGCTTGTAGGGCACATCGCCGACGCACTCTATGGAATTTGGGCAGACTATCGCCTCCTCCTTACTGGTCGAGGAAATCTTAAAGCGATCGTGGCAAAACGTCGGCAACACAAAAAAGAACGCGAAAATAATCAAAATAATAACCAAGGTCGTTGCGCCGATGGTTGCGCGATCGAAGATCGAAAAAAATTATGATTATTGCTTGGCTAGCGATCGCTGCAATCTCATTTGTTCTGGGCTTTGCTCTTAACAAACTTGTTCCTGCTGACTACAAATGGTTTATGCAATTGCGCCGCCCCCGATGGTTGACTTTTGAAAAAGCTATCCCTTTTATCTGGATATTCATCTTTATTTGCGGAATCACCTCTGCTGCATTTCTCTGGCAAACTCAACCTGCCACATTGAACACATGGTTGCTCATGGCAGGCTACGGCATTGTCGAAATCGCGATTTTAGCTTATACCCCAGTCATGACCCGTTTACGAAATGTTAGGGCAGGGGCGATTACAGGAGCGATCGGTTTTATATTAGGGTTAGTTTTAACAACTCAAGTTTGGCAAGTTTCCAGCTTGGCTGGATGGCTATTAGTGCCATATATACTCTGGAGTCCTGTTGGTACATATGTAACATGGGTAATGGCAAGGCTCAATCCACCTGAAATTTAGATTAAACATCAATAATCGTAGGGGCAAGTCATGACTTGCCCCTACGATTATTGACATTCATCCAAAAAATATAATTTATCGTATATACATAAACAGGAAAAATTCGAGCATGACAGTCAAGCATTTAAAAATCCTCCATCAACACAATTCATCTATAAATCAAACTTTTGAGAAAGATGGTGATGATGTTATTCAAGGATTAACGAAATCTCAAAAGAGTTTGCCACCAAAATATTTTTATGATGATCGAGGCTCAGAACTATTTGAGAAAATTTGCGATCTTCCTGAATATTATCCTACCCGTACCGAAGCATGGATATTGAATGAATATGCTGATGAAATAGCGGCAATCACAGGCTCTTGTGAATTGGTAGAATTAGGTAGTGGCAGCTCTACAAAGACACATTATTTATTAAGTGCTTATCAAAAAGCTGCTAACTCATTAACTGAAGCCGTACCTGATGCTTTCAGTTATATTCCTATCGATGTGAGTGGTGGCATCCTCAAAACTACGGTCTTACATTTACAAGAAAAATATCCTGATCTCTGTCTTGAAGGCTTGTTAGGTACATACGAAGAAGCGTTACTTTATCTAGGCAAAAATCATGGGCGATCGCGCATGATTTTCTTTTTAGGCAGCTCGATTGGTAACTTCACAGAATCAGAATCTAATGATTTTTTAAGTAAGGTTTCCCATGCTTTAACCAAAGGTGATTATTTCCTGTTAGGGATTGATTTGCAGAAACCCAAAGAAGTCTTAGAAGCCGCTTATAACGATAGCCAAGAAGTAACGGCTGCCTTTAATTTGAATATGCTTGCCCATTTGAACTGGCGATTTCAAGGCAATTTCGATCTTGATTTATTTAGACATCAAGCAATTTACAACGAGATCGATCATCAAATTGAAATGTATTTACATGCGCGATCGCCTCATCAAGTTTCTCTAGATATTCTCGATCTCAAAATCCAGTTTCAAGCAGGCGAGAGCATCCTCACCGAAATTTCGCGCAAGTTTGGTCTAGAAGCAGTACAAGCCCAACTGCAATCGCAGGGTTTAGAAACAGTCAAAATCTGGACAGATCCTCAAAAAATGTTTGGATTAGTTTTGTGTCAAGTTTAAGAATTTCTGCCCAAAAGCTCAGGGACAATTCATAAATTGTCCCTATAGTTTTATAAACTCAACATCATAAACGCTCAATCTATGCAACCACCAAATCTGCACCGTTGCGATCGCTTAGAAATCCTTGCTTATTTTCAGCGAGCTTGGCAAATCGAAGATAGCTTGATGAAAAGTTTAGTTGTTCCTGAAACTTTTTATACAAATCCCGATCGCCTCCGAAATTTATTGATTTTTTATCTAGGTCATTCGGCAGTCTTTTATATCAATAAATTAGTCAGAGTCGGGTTAATTACGGCGCGAATCAATCCAGAGTTTGAGATTCTTTTTGAAATCGGAGTCGATCCCGAAAAGCCCGATGATATATCAGGTATTTTTGCTAGTCTTCGACAAGCGGAAGTTACCGCAGTTTGGGAATATCGCCAGCAAGTGTATGACAGGATTAGCGAATTTATTCACAATATGGCGATCTCGCTGCCGATCAATCAAGAGCATCCACTTTGGGGCTTAATGATGGCGATCGAGCATCAATATATCCACATCGAAACCTCATCGATGTTAATTCGCCAATTGCCAGTTGATAAACTCCAACGTCCCGACAGTTGGCAATATGCTCCTGCTAATGGCTATACATCCGCAAATGAGATGATTGAGATCAAGGGCGGTGAAGTACGACTAGGCAAACCTCAAGATTCAAATATCTATGGTTGGGATATTGAGTATGGCGATCGCCTTGTCACTGTAGAGACTTTTCAAGCGAGTAAATATCTGATTACAAATGCCGAATTTTTAGATTTTGTCAAAGATGACGGCTACGAAAATCAACAATATTGGCACGAACAGTCATGGGCTTGGAAAGTTGAGCATAAGATCAAGCACCCTAAATTCTGGATTCAGCAAGGTGACAGCTATAAATATCGCGCTATGTTTGATGAAATCGCGATGCCCTTTGATTTTCCTGTCGAGGTCAATCACTATGAAGCGATCGCCTATTGCCAATGGAAAGGAAATGATACTCGTCTGATGAGTGAGGCAGAATGGCATCTGGCAACTTACGGAGTATCAAATTTACGGCAGCCCATAGAGGAAACAAATGAGGAAATAAATTCAGGCTTCAATCTCAATTTAAAATTTGCTTCCCCTAGTCCTGTTGGTTCTTTAGAAGCCAAAAGTCCTTCAGGGCTATGTGACCTGCGCGGTAATGTTTGGGAATGGCTGAGCGATCATTTAACGCCGCTCACAGGATATCAACCCCATTATCTATATGAGAGCTATTCTGCTTCATATTTTGATACTAAACACAATATGATGGCAGGCGGCTCTTGGATTACAAGTGGAACCGAAGCTGAGAAGTATTATCGTAACTGGTTCCGTCCCAACTTCTATCAACATGCAGGTTTTAGAATAGCCCATTCGTAGGGGCAATTCATGAATTGCCCCTACGAATGATTAGAATATATTTAAGAGATAATTAATTTCCATGCATCCAAATCGATTTGAACCACAAGCAGGTCAAGAGTCTGTCTGGGACTATCCCCGTCCTGCAATCTTAGAGGATACAACTAAGCATATCCGCATCATTTGCAATGATATTGTTTTGGCAGAAACCGATCGCGCTAAACGGGTTTTAGAAACAAGTCATCCGCCTTGTTATTACATTCCTATAGAAGATATCAAAATGGAGTATTTGGTTGAAACTTCGCGGCGAACGATGTGTGAATGGAAGGGAATCAGCCAATATTATGATATTGCGATCGCAGATAAATATATCCAAAATGCGGGCTGGCGATATACTTTACCTACTCCTAATTTCGTGGATATCCAAAACTCGATTAGTTTCTATGGCAGTCTTATGGATGCTTGCTATGTCAATGATGAGCTAATCACGCCGCAAGATGGTGACTTTTACGGCGGCTGGATTACTTCTGATATTGTGGGGCCATTTAAAGGCGAAGTAGGTACTTGGGGCTGGTGATTATGATGATGTTGAGATTGTTGATTATCATTAGGAGCAAAAGCAATGGAAGATACTTTACTGCGTAATCCTCATGTGGGTGAAATCTTGCAATATGAGTTTTTAGAAGAATTAGATATTAATGCAAATAGTTTGGCTGATAATTTGCGTTTACCATGTTTGAGTATTCAGCAAATTATTCAAGGTAAGGCTCCGATGACTGCGGATGTGGATTTGCGGTTATGTCGATATTTTGGGTTGTCAGATGGTTATTTTTTGCGGTTGCATTATGCCTATGAGTTGATGGAAGCAAAAAGAAATTTAGGTGATGTATTACGTCAAATAGTCCCGATTGCAGCAGTACATTAGAAGATAATCATCTCAGTAATAAGATCGCAATCAAGTTTGGTTGAGTGTTAAGCCGAGTGTGTTGCAAAAATCATTGGTTAAGTTGAGATCGCCAGTTGCTAGTCAATCAAAGAGAATTTAAAAGCGATCTCATCTGTTATGTCTTTGATGATGACATGATTTGTTTAGCTTGTGATTCCAATCCATTTAATTTTTGAGTTAAATTATCTTTAGTTTCTGGATCGTTAGTCTTTTTGAGTAGTTTACGAACTTTATACATTTTTAAGTGTTGTCGATTAGGTATCTTCATTTCACCTTGTGGAGTTAGTATAACTCCAGTTACTTGACGAGATTGTTTGCCAGAGTAACGCTTCTCCTTAGATTTATTGACAGATAAGCCGTTACTATAAATCTTCTTTTTGACTTCCCAAATTAGTTTTCCTGAAATGTTCTGTCCTGAGATGGTCACATCATCTATGTAAAGACTTAACTTGCAATTTGCATTTTCAACAATTTCATTAATTTCATCCCACATATCTATATACGCAAAATATGCAATTAAAGGACTGGAAGGACTACCCGTAGGTAAATGATCTTTAAAAGTCAATAATTTCGTTAAAATACTAGCAACATCTGGAGAGCATTGCATTTTCTTATGGAAAAACCAATAAACTCGCCTTGATGGAGTAGAAGAAAAATATTTTTCTATATCAAGAGTTACAACTACATTCGCATTTATATGAACCTTTGCATTGCTAATATAGGAGCAATCTTTTTTAGGGCTATGTAAGTAATCAGGACATTTTATTCTCTTGAGGATATCCTCAATTTGTTTTTGAACCTTTTTTAAGTCATATCTTGGCTTTGCCAACAACCTACTTTTACCAGATTTTATAAATACATCTTCTGTATATAAGTTCTCTGAATCTATAAGAATCTCAAGCTTACGCTTACTAATCCATAAGACTTTGGCAAGTTTAGCTTGAGATGTTAAGCGAAAAAATGGGGACTGATCTAGATCGTATCTAGAATACTTATTCTTTGACTGTGGCATCATAAGCTGATCTTTCAGCAATAAAGTTAAGAATAGCAATAACTTTAGAAGATATAAAATTCTTAAACTTATCCGCCTTAACGTCAGATTCTAGATTCTCCGAGAAAAATAGAATTGATGATAAAGGAATATCAAAAATACTTGAGTATCGATTCAGCAAATCAAGCGTTGGCTGTTTTTTGCCAGATTCAATTTCTGATAAATAAGATTTAGATATACCTAGTTTTTCCGCAAGATCTTTTTGTGATAAATCATAAAATATTCTCATCAATCTTAGAGCTTTATGTAACATATCTAGCTTCCTTGGATTAGAGGTTTATAGAAGTTGTATAGAAGGGTAATAATCTTGTAAAAATTAAGAGAAGAATTCAATGAATTTTTCTAGTAGACCTTTCAATAGCTTGTAAGCGCTATAGATTTGACTACCAAGTTTAAATAGTAAACGCAGTGTCTCTGGTTTGCATAGCTTCTCCAGCCACTGGTATTTTCTAGTTTTTCTTGACTTAAGCTTTTTAGACTTATTCGGATGCTTGTCGGATTTGGAAGATTTCTTGTTGGAAATTTTCATGGGAAAGTTCTCCTTTATGAGGTTTATTTTTACTCAATCTCTTGAGCGTGCCTATAAACCTAGAGAACATCCGTTTTAACCCTTCCTATACACAGCGCATCCAGTGCCAGGATGCGCCAATGTGCTTTGTAATAACAAGTTGTAGGTGCATAAAATAACACTACTTTTACGTTAATCAAGGAACACAGCAGAAAATGAGATTACATTTTCCTCAGATTACCAAAGCAATCTAGTGAGTGGCACTTCTTTCTTTTAACCCGACTATTTTAATATAACACAGTTTTGCTAATTTAGTTCTCTGGCAGCGAACTTTATTTTCAGTGTTTCAAAACAACAAAGTTCGCTCCCTAGGTGTTTATATACTGATGTGGCGATCTCTGTTTTGATGTTGTTGGTTAAATTGGGGGCGATCTCTTGTGTGATGGAAGTATGAAGTTTTAGGCGATCTCTTTGTGATGAGGTTAGGGGCGATTTTTAATTATTTTTCTTCTCTCTTTTCTTCTGCACAAAAGCTCGAAAATCATCCATTGTCAACTGTTCTAATTCCTGATGACGCTCTTTCGTATAGTCGCCAGAACCAGACTCAAACCTTAACAAAAATCTTGCAGCGCCAGCATAGCCCAACTCTTGAATCAAAGCTTTGTAGCCACGTCTAGAAATTTCACTAACTTTCATCACTAATCCTCCTAAATTAACTCTTGATTTTCCATTAACCAAGTTACTGGATTAAAAACTTTAACCTTAATATCATCAGGATAGCTTATTGCTTTCCTGAGTAGACGATCGTCTGTCGTCAGAAAAACTGTTGCATCTGAAGCCTCGGCAAACGCTAAATGTAAAGCATCATAAAGTGTAAAACCTAGTTTACAAAAACTCTCTGCCCTAGCTTCAATATTGTCGGTTGTCTCAACAAAAATTTTTGCCGCACTCAAAAAAGCAAAAACTTGTTCACGTCCCTTAACATTAGGAACCCTCTGTAACTCGAATTCTAGTGCATCACTACTAATCAAAGACATCTCCCCGCGATCGCAACATTCTAGAATCGTTACAACTGCTTCAGTCTCTAATCGAACTCGATATTGCGAAGGATCATCCAAAAGCCGACAGAAACAGCAAGCATCCAGATAAACAGATGGCGATTTATTCATAACACCTCAACTCTCACATTCATACCCGCATGAGCCAACATCATCACCAACTTATCAATACTAAACCTATCAATATCACCATTCATTAAATCGCTAATCCGAGGTTGAGTTTCACCAAAAAATAAGGCAGCTTGCTTTTGAGTCCATCCTTGAGACTGAATAAACCGCTTAATATTCAACATCAAATCAGCCCGAATTTTGAGATTGAGAGCTTCTTCAGGTGCAAAGCCCAAATCTGCAAATACATTCGCGCCACCTTGAATAACTTCAGAAACTTGATTTTGGCTCATTTGTTTATTTTTCGACTTATTGAGTCACACCTAATATACCTTATTTGGCATATTTATGATAGTGCCGTTTAAATGATAAATGAGGCGATCGCTTGTGGGGTGGACGCATTGATGATTGAGGCGATCGCTTCAACAAAAAGTAGTACAATTAATCGTACGAGTTTGGGTCTCTCAATGAAAATTCTTAACGCGAGTGAAGCGCGAGCTAAATTTTTCAGCTTAGTCGAGCAAGTTAACAAAGATCATCTACCAAGATTTATTACTAGTCGGCAAGGTGACGCGGTACTGCTCTCTAAATCTGATTGGGAAAGCATACAGGAAACCCTCTATCTACAGTCTATTCCTAACCTAGTTGAGTCAATTAAAGCCGCCGAACAAGCGAATGATTGGGTTTCTGAAGATGAATTTTTAGGAGCCTTGAATGGACTGGAAGATTGAATTTAGTCGTAATGTGATTAAAGATGCCCAAAAGTTGAAGTCCGCCAATTTGGAATCTAATCTCAAATCTTTACTAGAAATTCTCAAGAAAAATCCTTATGAACCTCCCTATGAGAAATTGTCAGGCAACTTAAAAGGCTATTGTTCAAGACGAATCAATATCAAACACCGTTTGGTTTATTCAGTCGATGAGGAAACTAAAACGATTAGAGTTGTTTCTGTATGGTCACACTACGAATAACTAGAGATTAGGGACGATCGCTTGTGTAGTGAAAGTATGGATATTTTAGGCGCTCGCTTTGTGATTGAGATTAGGGGCGATCGCTTTAACGATTAGGCGAAAATACTAGAAAGAAGATCTTAATTTGGCTAAGTTGACCTACGGCAATTACAACCGAACGACCAATACAACAGCTGAACAAGTTTTGAGAGTTGACAAACAGCATAATGGATAGCAAAGCTATCGCCTGTTTTGATTTTAGATAGAGAAATAGCGAGCGCTAAGGTGATTTCGTGGTAGTATTAAGCATTTGCTTTACTGCCAAAATGCTATAACAGATCTGGACGACGTTGTTTAGTACGAAGGATTTGCTGCTCCTTTCTCCATTCCGCAATCAACTTATGATTGCCCGATCGCAAAACTTCGGGAACTTCCCAACCACGAAAAACGGATGGTCTTGTATATTGTGGATAATCTAATAATCCATCTTCAAAACTTTCAAACTTAAGCGAATCTTCTTTTCCCACTGTCCCAGGGCGTAACCGCACGACTCCATTAATCAACGCCAGAGCAGGAATTTCACCACAGGTAAGTACAAAATCACCGAGCGAAACCTCACGAGTCACTAAATGATCGCATACTCGCTCATCAACGCCCTCATAACTGCCACAAATGAGAACTAGCTGATCGTAAGTTACTAACTCCTTAAATAGATCTTGCTTCATCGGTTCACCCTGAGGAGTCAAGTAAATAATTTCCCGCTTGGGTAAAATTGGTAATGACTCGACCGCCGCAAAAATTGGATCGGGCTTCATCAACATGCCAACACCACCGCCATAGGGTTCATCATCAACGCGATGGTGTTTATCGGTGGTGAAATCTCTGGGATTGGTGAGATATACCTCAGCAATTTGATTGGCGATCGCCTTACCGAGCAAACTTGTCTGCAATGGCGAGGTGAAAAATTCAGGAAACAGGGTGACAATATCTATACGCATAAATAAATTCTATAGTAGAGGGCAGCGCGTAGCGCTGCCCTCTACCTTTTAAAATCGCTATGCTGTCTGTCGCTGAAACTGAAAAAATAATTTTAGATCTCGTCAAACCTTTTGATCCTCAAGTCGATAGTGAAATTTTGCCATTGTCGAAAGTGTTAAATCGAATTCTTGCCGAAGATATCACGAGCGAACTCGACTTTCCCCATTGGGACAATTCGGCGATGGATGGCTATGCTTTGCGCTATGCCGATGTAGAAAATTTACAGGAATTAAAACTAGCGATCGCCTCAGATGAAATTCCCGCAGGCGTAGCAATCGCCCAATCTTTAAATCAAGGCGAATGTGTCAGGATTTTTACAGGCGGCATGTTGCCTATCAGCGCAGATACGATCGTCATGCAAGAAGACACAGAACGCATCGATGATTTTTTGTATCTAAAAGTCAAACCTACTCAAGGCGAATATGTGCGCCGTAAAGGTGAATTTATTCAGGCTGGCGCAACTCTAATCAAGGCAGGCACAAAATTAGGTGCGACAGAAATTGGCGCTTTAGCTTCAGCAAGATGTCAAACAGTCAAAGTTTATCGTCAACCGAAAATAGCCATTATTTCTACAGGCAATGAATTAGTCAGCCTTGATAGTTCCCAGCCGATCCAGTTAGGACAGATTATTGATTCAAATCTATATGCATTATCAACATTGATAGAACAATCGGGCGCGATCGCCATTCCATTCGGCACAGTGCGCGATCATCAAGCCGAATTAGAATCTGTCATGCAACAGGCGATCACCTCAGCAGATATTGTCATTTCCACAGGTGGCGTTTCCGTCGGTGATTATGACTATGTTGAAGAAATACTCGAAAAAATGGGTGCTGATATTCATGTGCGATCAGTAGCGATTAAGCCAGGAAAACCTTTAACTGTCGCATCTCTTGCACCTTTCATTAATGTGAATAGAAGTGAGGATAACCTTCTTTACTTCGGAGTTCCTGGGAATCCTGTTTCAGCAATGATGAGCTTTTGGAGATTCATTCGTGGTGCGATCGCTAAATTAAATGGAGCCAATGAAACCTACTGGTATCCACAACTTATCAAAGCGATCGCAATCGAGGATTTACACTCACAGGGACGGCGCGAAACCTATCTCTGGGGAACCTTAACTTATCAAAAAGGAAGCCCCATTTTTCAACCTGTGAAGAATTATAGTTCTGGGAATCTAATTAGTGCGATCGGTACAAATGCTCTAGCGGTAATGCGTATAAATCAAACCTATGTACCTGCAGGAGATGAAGCGATTATTATGCTAATCTAATCATGATTTCCCCTCATGGCAGTAGATCCTTGTTACAGCAGTTTTCGATTAAACGAACCACAATAATTTTTTAAAAGTGTTGCGAAGCAACACTTTTAAAAAATTATTGATTCGGGTTTGAGCGTAAAGCGCTGTAACTGTATAATCTAAGGACATCGGCAAAAGACAACATAACGAATTTGTGTGTCATTGACAACTATCGAGACAAGCACATGTATGCAAAGTTCTCCTCTAATGTATTGGGCATATTTTCTGGCTGCTTGCATCATTGAGGATGTTCGTCTTATGCCATTAGATAAAAATAATTTAACTAATGAAAACATCGTTACACTTTTGAGGGGATATAGAATTGCACCCTCTGAGCCTTTGCAACGGCAGCTAATTGAAATTCATATGGGTTTGATCCGTGAAATAATCGCTTCTTTACCAACCTCATTAATCAACAAAAAAAGTATTGGCGAGCGCCGTTCCAGCGATCGCTCAGACAGAAATGAACGCCGAGTATCTAATCACAGAGTTGGGGAACGCAGATCGAGCGATCGCGAATTACTCGAAGTTGGTAAACAAGGATTAAAAAAAGCATTAATTCAATTTAATCCTGAGGAAAATCCAAATTTCTCTGAATTTGCTCGATCGCATATTCATCAGCATCTAGAGAATTTTTTGCAAAGACAGTATCTCGACAATCGGAATGAGCCTCAAGAAGCCGAAGAATCTGATCCGCAAACTACGATTACGCGCAAACAAGAAACTCTAGAAATTTTGCAAGCCTATCGGGCTAATCCATCAATCAAGCTGCGAAACAAACTTGCAAACTTGAATATTGGATTGGTTCGCCGCGAGGCTTATCATTGGAAAAATCAATGCCAAGAAAGCTTTGAAGACTTAATGCAGGTTGGATCGATTGGGCTAATTAATGCGATCGAGCGATTTGATGTTAGCAAAGGTAATGCCTTTAGCTCCTTTGCCGTGCCATATATCAAGGGCGAAATCCAACATTATCTCCGCGATAAAAGCCCGACGGTGAGAATGCCTCGCGCTTGGCTGACGACCTATAACCAAGGCTGTAAAATCATCCGCAATAAGCGTACTGAAACTGGACGGGAGCCATCAAGCCAAGAAGTGGCTAACGAGCTAGGTATTACTGTGAGTGAATGGTATGACATTAAACTTGCTTGTCAAAACCGATCGCCAATCAGTCTTGATACGCCGATCAATCAGAGCGAAGATAATTCGACATCCATCGGTGATCTGGTTACCGATCAGAAATATCAAAGTTTTCAACTTGCCCAAGAAGATAATCTTCGGCTCCAGCAAGCTCTCGATCTATTAGAAGATCGCACCCGTGAGGTTGTCGAGTTTGTATTCCTCAAAGAATTTACTCACCGTGAGGTTGCCGAAACTCTAGGAATTAGCGCTGTCACCGTTTCGCGACAACTCAAAAAAGGCTTAATCGCCCTCAAAAAGATTTTGGCTACACCCATCGAATAAAAAAAGCACTCACCTTTGGTGAGTGCTTTTTTTATAAGGTTTTCGCAAAGCGAAAACCTTATTTAGATAGGAGTAGTTGCTTGCACTCTAGCGCGAGCAAGACTTAGACTTTGCTCAGCTCGAATTTTGCCTTGCTTATCTTCAGCCTTAATACCAGCCAAAGCTTGCTCAGCATCTGCAAGTTTCTTCCGCGCTTCTTCAGCATTGATCGTGCTGCCTAATTCGCCACTACGAACCAAAACGGTTACTTCGTTTTCTTCAACTTCAGCAAAACCACCCGTAAGAGCAATCGCAGCCCAAGCCTTATCCTTACGAAAACGTAACACGCCAGTTTCCAGCGCCGAAATCAGAGGGGCGTGACCAGTCAAAATACCCAATTGCCCTGAAGAACTAGGTAAAATCACTTCCTCTGCGACAGTATCCAGAATCGTTTGATCTGGGGCAATTACTTTTACAGTTAGGGTCATGATCTACTTACCAGCTTTTAACTTTTCGGCTTTTTCGATTACTTCTTCGATGTTGCCAACGAGGTAGAACGCTTGCTCAGGAAGATCATCGAGTTCACCCTTAAGGATGCGATCGAAACCACTGATGCTTTCTTCGAGGGTGACATACTTACCAGGAGAACCTGTAAATACTTCAGCAACGAAGAATGGCTGAGACAAGAAACGCTCAATTCTACGGGCGCGGGCTACAGCCAATTTGTCATCTTCAGAAAGTTCATCTAGACCCAAGATCGCGATGATATCTTGAAGTTCTTTGTAACGCTGAAGAATTGCTTGTACACCACGAGCAACGCGGTAATGTTCGTCACTGACGACACCTGGTTGCAACATCGTCGAGGAAGAATCGAGAGGGTCAACCGCAGGATAAATACCCTTAGAAGCCAAACCACGAGACAACACAGTGGTTGCATCAAGGTGAGCAAATGTGGTTGCAGGAGCGGGGTCAGTCAAGTCATCTGCAGGTACATAAACAGCTTGAACGGAGGTAATCGAACCTTCGGTGGTTGATGTAATGCGCTCTTGTAAAGCACCCATATCTGTTGCGAGTGTTGGCTGATAGCCTACAGCCGATGGCATCCGACCAAGCAGTGCGGATACTTCCGAACCAGCTTGAGTAAAGCGGAAAATATTGTCAATGAACAACAATACGTCTTGCTTGGATACATCACGGAAATATTCCGCCATGGTCAAAGCTGTCAAGCCAACACGCATACGCGCTCCAGGTGGCTCGTTCATTTGACCGTAAACTAGAGCGAGGTACTGGAGTACGCCCGATTCTTTCATTTCATGGTAGAGGTCATTACCTTCGCGGGTACGTTCGCCCACACCACCAAACACCGACACACCAGAGTGCTTTTTAGCGATGTTATTGATTAATTCTTGAATTAATACGGTTTTGCCTACGCCAGCACCACCAAATAGTCCAATTTTGCCACCACGACGATAGGGTGCGAGAAGGTCAATTACCTTAATGCCCGTTTCAAAGGTGGTTGGTTTGGTTTCTAAAGAGGTAAATGCAGGCGATGGACGGTGAATTGGGAATTTTTCTTCGGTTACAACGGGACCTAATTCATCGATAGGTTCGCCCAATACGTTAAAGATGCGACCTAATGTATTAGGCCCAACAGGAACGGAAATCGGTGCGCCTGTATCGGTTACACTCATACCTCTAACGATGCCGTCAGTGGTACTCATTGCAACAGCACGAATTTGATTTCCACCTAGTAATTGCTGAACTTCACAGGTGACATTAATGTCTTGGCCTGCGGAGTTACGACCAGTTACGATAACGGCGTTATAAATTTCGGGGACTTTGCCACTGGGGAATTCGGCATCAACAACAGGACCAATGACCTTAGTGATGCTCCCTACTGATACTTTCTCTGCGGTTGTTACCATGCTTGCTGTTTACTCCAGCCTCTAACTCAGAATCTAAAAAATTTGCAATGAAATGACGTGCAAGAAGATATATGCAAGAAAATGCAATACATCATAAAGATCAAACTCTAATGAGTTTAACTTTTTTACACTCAGATATAAAGCTAACCGCTTCTCAAAATATCATTTAATGGGGCTCTAAAGATCGTTGGTTTCCTGAAAACAGCAATTCTCATTATAAAAATTGGGTTTGCTGCGCCGAAGGCGCAGCAAACCCAAAAATTGGCTTCATAATGTGAATTGCTGTGCTGAAAAGGCTTAGATTTTCTGCTATGGGTCAATTGATTTTATATATTGCGTCGAGTCTAGATGGCTATTTAGCGCGTACTTCTGGAGCGGTTGACTGGCTATTTACCGATCAAGACTATGGCTATACCGATTTTTTCGCGTCGATCGATCGCCTTTTGATAGGGCGCATTACCTACGAGCAGATTCTAACCTTTGGGGAATATCCTTATGCTGGCAAGCAAGGTTTTGTGTTTTCACGGACTATGCGACGCGATCACGATGAAAATGTGAATTTTGTTGCTGGCGATCTGGTTAGCTTTGTTAAAAATTTAAAATTACAAAATGGCAAAGATATTTGGCTAGTCGGGGGAGCCGCGATCGCTAAAACCTGTTTAGAAAATAATCTTGTCGATAAATTGATTCTGTCGATCCATCCCATAATTTTAGGCGAAGGTATCGTGTTGTTCCAGCCGCCTCTTCCAACTTTGTCTCTAAAGTTGGAGCATTGCCAGACTTTTGATACAGGGTTAGTACAGCTTACTTATTCCAATAGTTAGCTTCACTCGTTATTCAAAATGATATCTTTTGAAATAGTTCAGACAACGGCATTGTAAAGCCAGAAATCACATCTTCACCATCTTAGAGAGTCAGACTGCTTGAGTAAGCGATCGGGTTCTAGGGCTGAGCGATAGACTAGGACATAACGTAATTTTAGATTGATCACCCAAACTAATCTTGAGCCATTCTCGAAATATTCCACAATTTTTTGATCGATTTCAGCGATCGTGTTGTTAGGGGAGAGAACCTCGATCGCTAAGTCGGGTGAGCCATCTAAAAAGCCATCAGGTAATTCGGTCAAGCCTTTTAATTTGTCTCTAGAGGCAAAGGAAATATCAGGCGATCGCTTGTTACCATTTTTCATCGTGAAAGCTGTACTAGAGTCGAGAATAATTCCCAGTTCTCTAGGTAAGATGTAATTCATCAGAGCCATAACGAGAAGGCTACAAGTATATCCATGTAAAGCACCTAAATTCTCCTTGTCAGTTAATTCTCCATTAAAAATATCGCTCATGATTGTTCTCAGGTGACTTAGTCTAATTTTTCTCAGATATCGCTACAATAAATAGAAAATTGAGCTTATTGGTGTAAAGCAGCTATGCATATAGAAAAGTTGCGGATGCAAAACTTCAGAGGCTTCAAAGATGTCACCATAGATTTTCCATCAAATCTTGCTGTTTTTATAGGCGTGAACGGTTCTGGTAAATCTAGCATTATTGATTGTCTGGATAACTTGTTATTTGAATTAGTGCGTCAAGTTCTTATAGTTCAAAGAAATGGCAAAGGAGATTCTTTATATGACTCGAATCCCAGTTTTGCAGAAATTGATATTTCTAACGAGTGTCGGGAAACCATAAATGAGTTAACAGTCTCATCTTCAGATTTAAAGCAACAATTTTCTAGAAATCTTCAACTACTATACTTTTTTGGATATCCTTCAAGTAGCGAAGAACCTAGGCGTAATTTTGAACTTAGCAAATTTGATGATGCAGAAAATTTCAAAAAATTTATTCATGCTCAAGTAGATAGTAAATCAAACCGAAGCATTCCGATTGTAGTTTGTTATTCTACCAAAAGATCAGTTACACATTATAGTTTATCTGGAAGCGATCCTTGGTCTCCGAATAGAGCTAAGCCATCTCAACTTCATTGTTATACAGATGCTACCAATCAGTATAAAATTGATTTCCACACATTTTTTGCATGGTTTAAACACAATGAAGATTTAGAACAAGAGCTTAAATTAGATGGTGATTTGAATTATCAAGACTATCAATTAAACTTTGTGAGACAAGCAATTTTATCAATATTACCTGATTATACAGATCTCAAAGTTAAGCGATCGCGTATGCAGATTGTCCTTAAAAAACAAGATCATGAGTTAGTGCTTAATCAGCTTTCTGATGGTGAGAAAAACTTGCTGGTAATGGTTGCGGATATTGCGAGAAGATTGGCGATCGCTAATCCAGATCATACAAAAAATGCATTAGAAGGTGAAGGGATTGTTCTAATTGATGAAATAGAATTGCATTTGCATCCTCAATGGCAGCGTGATATTATTCCACGTCTTACAAGTACTTTTCCAAACTGTCAGTTTATTGTTACAACTCACTCACCTCAGGTTCTTAGCAACGTTAAAAAAGAAAACGTATTCATTGTTGAAGATTTCCAAGTGTATCCTGCCGATGCCTATACCTTTGGGCGTGATAGTAATTCTATTCTATCAGAATTAATGGGAGTCACTGAAAGACCTATAGAAATTCAAAACAAACTAACCGAATGCCTATATAAAATTGATGATGGGCAAATCGAAGAAGCCAAAATATTACTGCACGAACTATCTGATTTACTAGGTCACAATGACTCGGAGATTGTTAAGGCAAATACACTGATTAGTTTTCAGTCTAAGGTGAAATGAAAAAGATCATTAAACAATCAGAGCCTAGATCCCTTGTAGAACATCGATTACAGTCTAATGCTAACTATGACAACTATCCTGACAAAGATAAACTCAGAGAATCTTTACTAAAAGAGCAAGGATATATTTGTTGCTACTGTATGAGCCGTATCAATTTAGATGAGATGAAGATAGAACATTGGCAATCACAAACCCAATATAAATCTCGACAACTCGACTACAGAAATTTGCTGGGTGCTTGCATGGGGAATCAAGGGGCGCGTCCTCAAAACCAACATTGTGATACAAGAAAAGGAGATCGTGAAATTACGATCAATCCAATCGAAGGTGATAAAAATTGTGAAAACTTAGTCAAATATCGTCCTGACGGTAAGATTTATTCCGATGATGTATCAGTCAATCACGATTTGAATGAGACTTTAAACTTAAATCTGGATTTCCTAAAAAAGAATCGAAAAGTTGCACTTGATGTTGTGCTTGAGCAACTTCGGAAAAAATTTCCAGATAAAACTTGGACTAAAAATATCCGACAAAAAGTTATCAATGAGTTGAGTGATAAAGATGTAAATGTTTACTACAGTGAGTATTGCCAGATTGCCATTTGGTACTTGAAATCAAAGTTATAGCGATCGCCAAAGTATTACTACGGGCTATAATCAACCGCAAGTCTATAAATTTTTGTAAATATGTCGTCTCCAACCCCTGACGTACCAGCGAGCGAGTCTCGCGAAGCCCGTACCCGCCAAATGCTCGGAATGAAAGGTGCGGACGTACAAGGAGCTTCAATCTGGAAGATCCGCCTGCAACTGATGAAACCGATTACATGGATACCCCTGATGTGGGGCGTACTCTGCGGCGCGGCATCCTCTGGTGATTTTACATGGTCGATTGAAAATGTATTTCGATCGCTACTTTGTATGCTCATGTCAGGGCCCCTACTGACGGGCTATACCCAGACGATTAACGATTACTACGATCGCGAAATTGACGCAATTAACGAGCCATATCGTCCGATTCCATCGGGAGCAATTTCCCTCAAGCAAGTCATTGCGCAGATTTGGATTTTGTGGCTGTCGGGCATTGCTGTAGCGGCTATCCTCGATGTCACCGCTGGTCATGCAGACTTTATCATGACAAAATTAGCGCTTGGTGGTTCATTTGTTGCCTACATCTATTCTGCGCCACCTTTAAAGCTCAAGCAGAATGGATGGCTCGGTAACTATGCCCTCGGCGCAAGTTATATCGCTTTGCCTTGGTGGGCTGGTCATGCACTCTATGGAACCCTCAACTGGACAGTTGTAGCAGTCACCCTTTTCTATAGCCTTGCGGGTTTAGGTATCGCTGTCGTCAATGACTTCAAAAGCGTTGAAGGCGATCGCGAGTTAGGATTGAAATCTTTGCCAGTGATTTTTGGTGTGCAGAAGGCGGCGTTGATATCGGCAACTGCGATCGATGTTTTCCAAATTGGGATTGCCATTTATTTAGTTACTGTTGGCGAACAACTATTAGCCAGTTTGATTGTGCTGTTAGTAATTCCGCAGATTACTTTCCAAGACATGTACTTCCTGCGCGATCCGCTCAAGAATGATGTGAAATATCAAGCCAGCGCTCAACCATTCCTTGTAATTGGGATGCTAGTTGCAGGTATCGCCATGGGACATGCGGGTATCTAAAACATAAAGGTGGCGCTTTGCGCCACCTTTATGTTTGAAGGAAAATAGCTCCTACAGGGTGATTTAGTGATGATCAATGTTGTTTATCATCTAAGTAGCTAGGCACAATTAAATATAAAACCCCAAAATATGTACCGCCCGCGTAGCGGGGCGGTACATATTTCGGCTCTGGGTTTTTAATTATGCCTAGCTACTTAGATGCAAAGAGAACCGATACGTCAGCGAGAATTTGCCAATATTCATGATTAAACATAAAGTCCGAAGACAGCAATTGTCGAATAACCGATTAGATAAATCATTGAGCAAGGGCTTAGTTGCTGTAATCGTTACTTTGTTGGTTTCTTGCTCTGCAAATGCTCCTAAAGGTAGCGAATTTGGAGCTGTTCCTGTACCGATCGCTTCTGTAGAATCAGGCACAGTCACAGATAGTTCCGATTATGTCGCCAATTTGCAATCGCGCCAGTCAGTGACTCTGCAACCACGAGTTGATGGCTATGTTCAGGAGATCTATGTCAAGGCAGGCGATCGCGTAGAAGCAGGTGCGGCAATTTTACGAATAGATCCTACCAAACAACAAGCAGTCGTGCAGCGATCGGTGGCAGCCGTGGCAACTTCACAGGCAGATTTTGAAAGTGCTAGAGCTACGCTTATCCAGTTACGTGCTCGCAAAGAATCAACTTTATCTAGCGTTGATTTTAATGAAAAAGAGTACAAGCGCTATGCTGATTTAACATCACAGGGTGCAACCGCTAGGCAAAAACTCGATGAAGTTTCTAATAATTTGAGAAATGCCAGAGCCGAGCTAGGTCAAATTGATGCTCAGATTAATGCTCAGCAAGCAAGTATTAATAGCGCCGCTACTAGAATCGAAGAAAATCGAGCTGGTGCTGTGCAGGAAGAAGTGCAGCTAGATTTTTATACGGTAACAGCTCCTTTCGCGGGTATTGTTGGCGATATTCCCATTAAAGTTGGTGATAATGTTAATAGCACGACACAACTAACGACCGTAACTCAAAATCAAGTATTAGAAGTTCAGATTTCGGTCCCCATTGAGAACGCACCACGATTAAAGATTGGAATGCCTGTGGAGTTGTTAGATGCTCAGGATAAGCCCCTAGTCAAAGGTAATGTCGCTTTTATTTCCCCGAATATCAATCCTCAAAGCCAATCGGTTTTGGTAAAAGCTAATTTCAATAATGGAACTAATCAACTAAAAGCTAATCAGTTTGTGAGAGCGCGATTAATTTGGGCTTCCCGTGCTGGTGTACTAGTGCCAACTTCGGCAATTTCCCGTCTTGGAGGGCAAGATTTTATCTTCGTTGCAGAGCCTAGTCCAACCGATGGAAAATCTCTAATTGCTAATCAAAAACCAGTTAAGCTTGGGAAAATCTCTGGCAATAAACAAGAGGTATTAGAAGGTTTAAATCCCAAAGATCAGATTGTCGTTGCAGGTATTCTCCAATTACGGAATGGAGCGCCGATCGCGCCATTACCTGATGCTCCTAAGAAATAAAAAAAGCCTCGCATTGCGAGGCTTTTTTATTTCTTAGAGCAATTACCGCCCAAACCAAGAGATTTTTTGAAGGTGTTGCTTTGCAACACTTTCAAAAAATCTCTTGGTTTGGGTTTGAGCGCAAAGCGCTGTAAAAAGCTTAAAGCCCAAAAAGGCAAAGTGCCCGCTTAGCGGGCACTTTGCCTTTTTGGGCTTTAGTTTTAGAACTTAGATGAGGCATTGATATTATTAGTCTGTTCTAAAGCCGTAATCTGTTGCTGTACTGAAGGAGAATACAACCTCAGATAGTTCCAATAGTTACCAAAAACCTTGGACACATAATCTCTAGTTTCGTCATAGGGAATATTATTCACAAACTCATCGGGGTCGCCAAGTCCCTTTGCTTCTACCCATCGACCTATTGCTCCAGGGCCCGCATTATAGCTAGCAACAGCAAGCATGGAATTATCACTAAAACGGCTGTGGGTATAGTCCAGATACCAAGTTCCAAAATTGATATTATCTTCAGGTCTATCAAGATTATAGCTATTTACTCCCTTTTTGCTAGCAATCCATGAGCCTGTATCTGGCATAATTTGCATCAGCCCGATCGCACCTGAGCGTGAACGAATTTGAGCTTCAAATCTTGACTCTTGGCGCATCAAACCAATTACAAGAGCTGGAGAGAGTTTGCGATCCCGTGACCAGTTAGAAATGATATCCCAGTAATGAAAGGGATAGAGCGAATGTATATAAGCAGGATGTTGCTTGAGTTGGGCGATTTCGGCTTTTTGAGAATTGGGAACATCAATCCAATTCAAGCTTTCTAGAATTTTAATACCAATCAGGTTGTCTTGATTGGCGACACGGAGCACGCCATCAGTAAAAATTTCCCTTGGCTCCAGATTCCGCTTGCCACGCAATTCTGTAACCCATTGCGATCGCGCATCCCGATCTAGACCGAGAATATAAAGCTCTTGTAGTTTCGCCGAACCCGCAGGCAAAATGGCTCTTGCACTAGGCAATGCGATCGCAGGTGCTGTGTAACGCGCTGTGGTAAAAGTTCCCACATTCCAACCGAGAGAACTTGCCGATCTCCATGCGTAATAGGAATCGGGATGTTGACGGATTGTAAACTCAAAAAACTTCTTGGCTTTGGCTTTATCACCAATTTGGTTAGCCCATTTACCTGCCCAAAAGCTCGCTTCGGCTGCGGAGGCGCTGTCAGGACTATTGGCAATCAATGAGTCAACCGTGGCGATCGCATTCTTGATCTGTCCGCCACGCCCTTGACCTTTGGCAATGCGCCAACGCAATTCACCAGCATCATTACTAATGCCATAGCGACTTAGCAATAAATTACGAACGTCGCTTGCGGATTTGGGGCTATCCAGTTTATCTTGCAAGATGGCAGCCTTAATCCCTAGGGCTTCGCCTGCGGTATCGGGATAGCTAGTGACAATGCGATCAGTTACCGCGATCGCAGCTTCAGGGGAGTCAATCTGCGTAATCCGAATTAGAGCGCGAGGGGCTTGCGGGCTTTGCGGAAATTGTTGGACAACGCGGTTGTAAGCGGCGATCGCATTGTCGAATTGTTTGCCACGATGCAGGCTGCGGGCATAATTGTATGCGGTTATCGGATTGACGGTGGCGCGAGTATAGGCATTAGCGGCTCTACCAAATTCAAAATTATTGTAATAGCTCTCAGCGATCGCCCACCATTGGTCAGATGTGAGTGAAGGTGAAATGGCAACTAGACGATTTAAAATCCGGACAATCTCTTTGGAATCACTAAAATAAGTCGCCAGATGCGCCATCAAATCAACTCGATTTGGATCTTGGGCTAGTAGGCGCAATACAATTTCTTGCGATCGCGGATGAGCAGGAAATTTTTGTAAAAGCTGTTGATTTTGTCCTAAGGCAAACATTGCTTCGGCAGATGCAGGACTATCGGGGAACTTGGCTAAAAGTTGCTCCCAAGTTGCTTTTGCCGATTGGAGATCGCGCAGTTGGGTTTGAGCTTGTGCGCGTTTGAGCAAAACATAGTCGGCCAAAATTGGATATTCTGTCTCCAATTTATCAAGAGCAGCGATCGCTTCGCGGGGCTTACGGTTGTTGAGATGAATATCCGCAATTACCAAACGAGCGCGAACACGATCAGTATCGGTATTATTAGGACTTTGCTGTTTAGCCTGAGTTTCTAATTTGGCAAGCCTTTGATCGAGTGGAGAGTAAGTAAGTGGATCAAAAGACTTGCTGTCTCGGTTATTCCCTAAGCTTGCATTCAGCGTAATGTCTGAGTCAGAAGAAGCGGTAATTAGTGGGGCGCTAGCTCCTGCTAATGTAGCACTGAGCATAAGCACGATGGACCAACGCATTAATTTTCTCATCCCGATACATTCTTGATGTTCAGCATCCTAGCATTTTTCACTGGATGACTTATAGCACTTTTAGTGAAACACAACCGAGAATATTAAGAAGCGGCGCTTCTTAATATTTTTAGTACAAAGTTGCTAAGCGATCGCTCCACTCTAATAATTATTAACTAGCCAGACTTGAATATTGGTTTCTAAGTTCCCAATATCTTCAGGGCATAGTTTCCGAATGCGATCGTAACGATTAGCTGCTTCTTCTGCGAGAATTCCTCTACCTTGACATCTTGCTGTTAATAGCGATCTCTGTTCCGCAAATTGCACGAAATATCCTTTTTTAGATTTCCTCTCAGCACGAATATCTGACCAATTCCAATTTTTGGGAAGATCGCTACATCCTGCTAAAACCCATACTTCTAACTCTTGCCAAGCATTTTCGCCGATAAATTTTTTTGGACTTTGATAGTTCTCTGCTAAAAATTCTTGCGCTCGTTTTTCTAGTCCATCAAGTTTTGCTCGTCTATCATCATTACCATCGCGATCGACACATACCAAAAACAAGTCGGTCATACCGCCATATCTTTGCATAATTTCTTGAATCTTTTCCCATCTCAGGGCTTCAGCATGACCTCGGAGGCATGGATTTTTGCAGACGGTAACTTTTGCTTTTGGCTTACCGATCGCAGTCATCATCGCTCTGACAATCGGTAGCACCATACTCTCATCATTGACAAAATCTTCAAGAATAATCAGAACATTCATGCTTCTTGCACCTCGTCATCTTCGAGAAAATACATCGCATCTTCTAGCCAGCCTGAATCGAGTAAGCTCGATAATCCATCATTGGCGACAAGTTCCCTAGCGTTGGGAATGTCCATGATTTTGGTTATGCGTGACTCTGTGCGATCGCCTATTCGATACATCAAAGAGGCATATTCGAGACTGGCAGGGCTTAGAAAATTTAACAAAAGTGGCGAGTGTGTAGAAATCACGATTTGCATTGAGCCATTTGATACTTCCTGTTCCATTAGTTGCAGCAGCAAGCTTAACCGATTGGGATGAATGCCATTTTCAGGTTCTTCAAAAAAGTAAAAGCGCGATCGCTGATTACCCAAAAGCGCCGCCAATAGTCCTAAAAATCGTAATGTTCCATCGGATGCGCTATAAGCAGTTGTTTTCTGTCCGCTAGCCTCTTCGATTCTAAGTAGAACTTTGCCAGTAAAGTCTTCTGGAAAATCAAAATCTTTTGCATCCATTGGCGTTAATGATTGCAACCAATCCAATAAAATCGCCTTACGGGTATCATCGCGACAAATATCTAACATGACCGATGATAAATTTTCACCGCGATCGCCTAAAACATTTTGCCCCGCTAAAGTCGGAAGCCTCATCACATCTGGATTAAGCTCAAGAAATCTCATTTCACTTATGGCATTTAAAGCTAGTTCACAAAATTTTCTTGCAACTGGTATTTTGTAATTTTCTTTGTCAAGCTTCTGAATATGGGGTTTAACTCCACTCGCCGCTAAAAAAAGAATGGGAATATAGTTTTGGAAAAATTGATATGGATCAAGAGCACTCCCATTCACTTCATCAATTTCGTAATAATCATAAAAACGAACAGCAATAGTATTTTGTAAATGAACTCTAGCGTCTGTGTCGAAAATTGCGTGTTTTTTCTGTCTGCAATGGAGGTTTTCTGCAAGAACAATCGGTACTGGACTAAAAGCAGTAAGCCTTATCTCAATGTGGTAATCCATGTCATACTCTGTGTCGCCATCTTGGACGGAAAAGGAAATAGAGATCGCAAAAGAATCCGCACCACAATAAGTTATTTCTTTTGTCCCGCCGCGAATACCTCGCCATTGCAGTACGCCACCTTCACCATATTTTTCGCCAATGATTTCGGCAATACTATAACCTCGCGAAATGCCGTGCAAAAACCGAAAAGCATCGCGAATATTGCTTTTGCCTGAAGCATTTGTCCCAACTAAAACCGTCAAATCTCCAAGCGAAAGCTCGGCATTTTTAAAACTTTTAAAATTTTCTAAACGCAAACTCTTTAGCATTGAAATACTCAATAAGTAAGTTGTTGGAATTAAATGTAGGATGGGTTAGCGATAGCGTAACCCATAATTGAGGCACAATTGATGAGTTACGTTGCACTAACGCATCCTACAAATAATTAAGCCTTCCTACTTATAAGTCATTATCCCTTCGTTTTCTCTAACACAAAACTGCTGAGCGATCGCCTCACCGAAACAATCGGAATTTGGGCGATCGCCTCCGCTGCAAAGGCATAGGTCAGTAGATTCGCGGCACTCTCAGCATCGATCGCTCGACTTTGCAGATAGAAGATTTCCTCAGCATCGAGTTGACTGACGGTCGCACCGTGAGCGCATTTGACATTATCTGCAAAAATCTCTAGTTGGGGCTTCGTATCCACTCGCGCTTTGGGCGACAACAAGAGATTGCGGCTTAGTTGTGCAGAATCAGTCTGCTGAGCGAGTTTAGCAACTTGGATTTTGCCATTAAAGACAGCATGGGAGCGCCCTGACGCAACACATTTATGTAACTGCTTACTTGATCCATGAGGATAGTTGTGAGCGATCACCGAATGTGTGTCTGCAAGCTGGTCACCATCGACAAATGCTAATCCAGTCAGTGAGGTTTGGGTTTGCTCAGCCATTTGATGCACGATCAAATTCTGGCGAGATATCTTCGCGCCGATGCTAATGGATTGATTTTTATAGCTACTGTTTCGAGCCTGTGCGATCGCAGTCATATTGATATGCACCGCCTGATCGCCTTGCCACTGCACCTTGGTGTGATTGACTTCAGCACCCTCGGCAAGCCAAACTTCTGTTACCGTATTGGTGAAATAGGTTTGAGCATCGGCTCCCACAAAAGTTTGGACAAAGGTCAAATTACTATGACTTTCAGCAATCACCAAACAGCGCGGCTGAGTTATTAATGTTGCGCCTGCCTTTGGTGCAGATACAAACAAAAGCTGGATCGGTGTTTCAACGACTAGATTTTTAGGGACAAGCACAATCGCCACATCTTCCATACAAGCTGTATTCAGGCTTGTAAAATAATCATTCGTATCTGGATGCTGAGCGAGGTGCGATCGCAGTTTTGGCAGAATGCGATCGCCAAGGGTTGCCAATGTGCCAAGAACTAAACCTTGCGCTACGCCAGTGATATCTGAGAATTTCTCGCTATACTGCCCATTCACAAACACAATCAGATTACCTGATGCTTCAGGAGCCGAATGCTTAGCAATTAATGCTTCGACATCCTCTGAAGTAGACAATTGATTCGCGAAAGTTAGATTTCCCAAAGACGAAACATCGGTATATTTCCATTCTTCATCTTTGGTAGTTGGGAAAGAAAGACCAGATAGGCGATCGCTAGCCAATTGACAAATTTCGCTCACAAACTGATCGGTGTCTTGAGCGATCGCGATCGCAGAACCTAAACCGATCACTTGGGAAGTAAACTTTTTGCTGTCAACAGCCAATTTACTGCGAGTGCTTAATGCACCCTTCAGTTCTGCTTGATCTTCTACTTGTTCAGAAACTTGAATAGCCATTATACCAACGCCGCCTCTTCTTCTTTGAGCCAGTCATAGCCCTTTTCTTCTAGTTCTAGAGCCAAGTCTTTACCACCTGTGAGAATAATCTTGCCATTTTCCATCACATGAATGAAGTCAGGAATAATGTAGTTTAGTAAGCGCTGATAGTGAGTAATCACTAGTGAAGAATTGAGAGGGGTTGAGAGCTTATTCACGCCTCCAGCCACAATCCTCAAAGCATCAATATCTAGCCCCGAATCTGTTTCATCGAGAATTGCTAAGGTCGGATCGAGAATAGCCATTTGCAAAATCTCATTGCGTTTCTTTTCGCCGCCCGAAAATCCTTCATTAACACTACGGCTCAAGAAAGATGGATTCATTTCTACGATTTCCAACTTTTCTTGAATAAAGTCATCAAAATCAATGATATCGAACTCTTCTAGCCCTTTGTGCTTTCTTAAGTTGTTATAGGACAATCGTAAGAAATCAGAATTAGTCACCCCAGGAATTTCCAGTGGGTATTGAAAAGCTAAAAATATGCCTTCTCTAGATCTAATTTCTGGTGCTAAATCTAATAAGTTTTCACCCTTATAAATAATCTCACCGCCTGTGACCGTATAAGCAGGATGTCCCGCTAACACTTTCGAGAAAGTACTTTTTCCAGACCCATTTGGTCCCATAATCGCATGGACTTCACCCGCCTTAATCTCCAGATTAAGCCCTTTTAAAATCTCGACTCCGCCAACTTCCGCAGTCAAGTTTTTGACTGATAAAATCACTTCACTATTTTCGACAATCATTAATTTTCTCTTAACAGTTAACTTCAATTGTAATACTTTTTAGCTTACATACCTACATACTCATCTTCAAAAACTTCTTCCCAAGTTAAGAAGGAGATATCAGACTTACAATTCATTTCTACTTCAGCTTTACGCTTAGCTTTGATAAAAGCTTGATCCCAGAGTGATTCGACAAACCCTTGATTTAGGCTAGGCATCTCTTCTTGACTATCCTCGATCGCATCGCGAGCATCGAGAATAGTAACAATCCAGCTACGACTACGCTTATCTGGTTGAGCTTTCCACTTGATGATATGCATCATTAAGCGAGTTAACTGACTTTTAACAGCTTGACGTTCTGATCTCGACATAGCATCAACTAGAGCTTGTAGCGCGACTTTTGCTTCTTCTGTTTGTCCATGATGGAGCAAAGCTTGGGCGGCTTCGGCTGTTTGGTAATGAGAATTTACCGCCATCA
This sequence comes from Pseudanabaena sp. lw0831, assembly GCF_016584665.1. Classification (GTDB taxonomy): domain Bacteria; phylum Cyanobacteriota; class Cyanobacteriia; order Pseudanabaenales; family Pseudanabaenaceae; genus Pseudanabaena. The sequence continues at coordinate 30,398 of NZ_BBJB01000003.1, read as the reverse complement.
TGTCCCAGTTTGTTTTTGGATTTGCTAGCATCACAATATCTCCATATACTTAGAGAGAATTCGGTAGTACTAAAAAGGAACGGATTTATATGGTAAGGATTGGCGGCGCTTCGTGCCGCCAATCCTTACCTATTTAGCACTACTAAGAATTCCTTAACATTTGTATAGCTTGTTCAATTATTTCAGGTTGGCTGACCATTTTGCCGAGTGCGATCGCATCATAAGCACCACCAAAAGCTTCTAGTCGGGCATTATCTAGAGCGAGATCGTAAGACTCTTCGAGGATTTCTCTAAGTTCGCGATCGCTTAAATAGTTTCCGCCAGACTTACGCCGTTTGTTGGTACGCTGGATTGAGAATATCGAATTACGGATTGATACCTCCCAAGAACTGGTAGATCTCTGCTCGGCAACTTGCTTGATGAGATGAAGTAAAAGAACTACAGCATAACTATAGATTTTATTGATCTTATCGTCTTTGCTCATTTCTTCTAACTCATCAATCAGCATAAGAGCAGATTGAACATCTCCTCTCTGCACTAGCGATCGCAGTTCCATGAGTTCTTCCATTAGCCAACTCCTTTAGCCCACACTGTTTTCCAACTTCAAAGCTAATAGCTTGTCAGCTTCAACGGCAAACTCCATCGGCAATGCATTAAATACTTCTTTGCAGAAGCCGCTAATGATCATGGAGACAGCATCTTCCACTGCGATACCACGTTGTTGGAAGTAGAACAATTGCTCTTCGCCAATTTTGGAAGTAGATGCTTCATGCTCAACTCTGGCGGTATTGTTTTGAACTTGAATATAAGGGAAAGTATTCGCTTGAGAGCAATCACCAATCAGCATCGAGTCGCATTGAGAATAATTTCTTGCGCCTTCAGCATTAGGCGAGATCTTCACCAAGCCACGATAGCTATTTTGGGAACCACCTGCGGAAATGCCTTTAGAAACAATTTTACTGCGGGTATTTTTGCCGATATGCACCATTTTGGAGCCAGTATCAGCTTGCTGCTTGTTGTTGGTCAGAGCGACAGAGTAAAACTCACCAATGGAGTTTTCCCCAACTAATACACAACTGGGATACTTCCAAGTAATTGCAGACCCAGTTTCTACCTGAGTCCAAGAGATCTTTGAGTTTTTGCCTTGGCACAAACCACGCTTAGTCACAAAGTTATAGATGCCACCTTTACCGTTCTTATCGCCAGCGAACCAGTTTTGCACAGTGGAATATTTGATTTCAGCATCATCTAGAGCGACTAACTCGACTACGGCTGCATGAAGTTGATTGGTGTCAAACATTGGTGCGGTACAGCCTTCGAGATAACTAACATAAGCTCCCTCTTCGGCAATGATCAAGGTGCGCTCGAACTGTCCAGAGTCACCATTGTTAATGCGGAAATAGGTTGACAAGTCCATCGGGCATTTCACGCCTTTAGGGATGTACACAAAGGAGCCATCGGTAAATACGGCAGCATTTAGTGCCGAGTAATAGTTATCTGCGATCGGGACGACGCTACCTAGATATTTTTTGATGAGTTCAGGATATTCATGCATCGCTTCTGTGATCGAGCAGAAGATCACACCAACTTTTGCTAAATCTTTTTTAAAAGTTGTGGCGATCGAAACGCTATCAAAAATGACATCAACGGCAACATTGGTGAGACGCTTCTGTTCGTTAATAGAAATACCTAATTTCTCGAAGGTATCTAACAGCTCAGGATCGACTTCATCGAGGCTAGCTTTTTTCTTTGACTGCTTGGGGGCTGAATAATAAACGATATTTTGGTAATCGATCGCAGGATATTCGACATGCGCCCATGTTGGTTCTTGCATCTTTAACCATTGGCGATACGCTTTGAGACGAAACTCCAACATGTATTCTGGCTCATTTTTTTTAGCCGAAATCATGCGGACGACATCTTCGCTCAGACCGCGAGGAATCGTGTCCGACTCAATGGACGTAACAAATCCATATTTGTATGGTTGGTTGACAAGTGCTTGAACCGTTGCAGTCATGTCAGTAGAGGCTCCTGATAATTGATGTGCAAAGTTAGCGCTTTGTGCTACCTTTGCTGGACTAAAACAACTTACTTGTTTCTTTACTAATTGTAGGTTACATTAACAACATGTAAGTTGTCAAAGTCAATTTTTTGATAACTGTGTCACTTAATCGAGTCTTGACTCTATGCAAGAGTCAGTTGCCATCAGGAGCTTAATGTTTATGAAAACTCCCATCGGTGTCGCTGAAATGATTTCGCCAGACCTAAAGCTAGATCATAAGCATGATGCTAAACAAGATACTAAGCAGGATATTTTGCAACACTTGCTTAAGCGTGGTGAGGTGACAGCGCAAGACTTAGCCGAAAAGCTGGATATTAGTCCACAGGCAATTCGTAAGCATTTAAAGGATCTAGAAACTGAGGGACTTATCTATCACACTGCTGAGCAGGCTGGTATGGGTAGACCCCAGTTCATTTATGCGTTAACAACTGCTGGGCGCGATCGCTTTCCCGATAGTTATAACCAATTTGCCGTAAATTTCCTTGATACGCTGATCGATACGTTAGGCAAAGAGCAAGTATCTGAAGTATTACAAAAGCAGTGGCAACGCAAAGCACAGCATTATAAATTGCAACTTGGAGGAGGCTCACTCAAACAACGATTAGAAAAATTAGCCGAAATTCGCCGTAGTGAAGGTTATGTGACGGAGTGGTTTCCTGTGGAGGGCACTGAAGGTTTTATTTTTACGGAATATAACTGCGCGATCGCCCATGTGGCTGAGTCGTTTCCGAGTGTGTGTGGGCATGAGCTGGAAATGTTTGCGACTGTCCTAGAGCGTCCTGTAGAACGCACGCATTGGATGGTGAACGGTGAGCATCGTTGTGGTTACTTAATCCCAAACAAGTAAAATAAGGAACCAATTTTTTGTGGCGCGGCAAAGCCGCGCCACAAAAAATTGGTTCCTTATTAAATCCCACAACCATTAGCTCTCAATTATTCTGTTAGCATAGATATTAGTAGTTATGGTTGTGAGAGAGTGCGGCGCAAAGTGCCGCACTCTCTGAGCCTATAGTTTTGAGATAAATACAGGAAAAAATATGAGTTTAACTCTAACCAGAGATAATGTCGAAAATGTTTTAGATGAGTTGCGTCCTTATCTAATGTCTGATGGTGGCAATGTGGAACTTGTCGAAATCGAGGGACCAATTGTGAGATTGCGCTTGCAAGGTGCCTGTGGATCTTGTCCTAGCTCGGCGATGACGCTGAGAATGGGAATTGAGCGCAAGTTGAAGGAAGAGATTCCTGAAATCGATGAAATCGAACAGGTTTTTTAAACCCAAATAAATAAAGGCGGCACTTCGCGCCGCCTTTATTTTTATGGAAGAGAATTTTGGATTTGTGAAAATAGAGATTGTATTTTCTTAAACATCTTTTGTATATTCTCTTCTGTTTGATCTTTGCCAACTTGTTGTAAATCATTAGCGATCGCTGCTATTGAAATCATACCTAAGTTACTTGATGCACCTTTGATAGAGTGAGCAACTCGCGCAATCTCATGATAATTATTTTCAGCGATCGCCTGTTCAAGTTGCTCTAAACTTTCTGAAGTAGACTCAAAAAAAGTTTGCATAATTTCAGCTTTAAACTCTTCACTACCATCAGCAATACTATCTATGTAAGTCCAGTCAATTAATGGCAGAGATTCTGAGTTATTAGGATTTGGATCTAGGGAATTAGTATCAACATTTATATTATCTATTATTGCTGTAGTTGTGACCTCAGAAGCGTTCAACGCAGAAGATGCGATCGCATTCTGAGCAAAAATAATTTTCTCCCATTCTGCTAATTTACGAGCGACATCTTCTTTGCGTATGGGTTTGCTGAGATAGTCATCCATACCACAAGCAATACAGCGATCGCGATCTTCTTTCATGGCATTAGCTGTCATCGCCATAATCACAATTTTGCTTTTTTCTGAATCTAGCTGACGAATGGCTCTTGTTGTCTCATATCCATCCATTTCAGGCATTTGGCAATCCATGAGAATGATGTCATAGGGTATGCATTCAAGTAGATGAAGGACTTCTTTGCCGTTGCCTACTACATCTGCATCATAACCAAAACTACGTAGCTGATGTAGAAACACTTTTTGATTAATGGGATTATCTTCAGCAATCAAAATTTTCAGTTTGGAAGTTTTTAGGGGTACATCAGCCTCCTGCATCAATGGCGCAGGACGAAAAACTTCACTCTTAGTATTTATAGAAACTACTTCCACCAAGACTTCCAATAAGCGAGACTGTTTTACTGGCTTGACAAGATAAAACTCAAATCCTAGCTCTCTAACTCGACTGATACCACCTTGCTGATTTAGAGATGTCAGCATGATTAATTTGAGATCTTTCAGGATGGGGTCAGCCTTGATCTGTGCGCCCAGCATTTCGCCATCAAGATCGGGCATTTGCATATCCAGAATTGCTAAATGATAGCGATCGCCTTCTTCCACGGCTGCTTGTAAAATCGCGATCGCATTAGAAGCATTTTGTAATGCATCAACTCGCATTTGCCAAGCAGTTAGTTGATAAGTCAGGATTTTGCAATTGGTTGCATTATCATCAACTATCAAGACGCGAACATCCTTAAGATTAACTTCTTGACGTGGTTTAAGCTGTGCGATCGCAACTGGAGACTGCTTCGCAAATGGAATCCTAAACCAAAACTGTGAACCCTTGCCTTCTTCACTATCGATGCCAATTTCGCCACCCATGAGATCGATAATTTGTTTGCAAATAGCAAGTCCTAAACCTGTACCACCATATTTGCGTGTAGTCGAAGCATCAACTTGGGTGAATGGTTGAAACAGCTTTTTCTGAGCTATAGGGGATATCCCAATACCAGTATCAATAACTCTAAATTCGATCATTGCTGTCGATTCAGTTTCTGACTTGAGGGATACTTTGACAATGACTTCGCCTTCTGAAGTGAACTTAACGGCGTTACTAACCAGATTAGTTAATATCTGCCTGAGACGCGAAACATCGCCACATAGATAAATAGGCACATTTTGATGAACTAGTGACGCAAGCTCTAATCCTTTTACCTGAGCAAGCATGGCAAGTAAATCGGTTACTTCCTCAACACTGATGTTAAGGTCAAAATCAATCTCTTCTAATTCCATCTCATGAGCTTCAAGCTTCGAGAAATCAAGAATTTCATTGATTAATGTCAGCAGATTTTCGCCACTAATTCTCACTGTCTCCACAAAATCTCGCTGGAGAGCCGAAAGCTCAGTATCGGCAAGCAAGCCTGTCATTCCAAGTACTGCATTCATCGGCGTGCGAATTTCATGGCTCATAGTCGCGAGAAAAGAGCTTTTCGTCTTTGTTGCTATTTCCGCTTGATGACGAGCTTTTTCTAATTCAATATTCTGCTGAGAGAGTTGCTCACGGCGTAATGTTTCTTGTTCTAATAAAGTAGCTTGGTAAAGAGCAATACCTACTTGATTGCCAAGCTCCGCTAAAAAGTTAACTTCAAAACTGCTCCAGTGCCTTGGCTCGCTACATTGGTGCGCGATGAGTAGTCCCCATAGTCGATCGCTTTCAAGGATTGGCACGACTAAGTTAGCTTGCACCTGACACTGAGCCATCATTTTTTTATGGCAATCGGACATATCCGAATTAGGAATATCGTCATTTACGACTTTACGACCTTGTCGAAAATCTTCCCATAGTCCATGCCGAAAGCAGACATCTTTGATATCAGATGTTAATAAAGCCATCCAAGGTGGCTCCACGGACTCAACTGCAACTACACCGTCCCATTCACCATCAAATCGATATACAACTACACGATCTGCTTTGAGGTATTTTCTTACCTCTTCAACAGTTGTGTTTAAGATCTCATTAACATTCAACGATTGACGAATGCGTAGAGTGATTTGAGAGAAAACTATTGATCGCCAATTCTGCAAACGCACTTCTTCTTCGACTTGTTTGCGATCGGTAATATCTAGTCCTGAGCCAATGATAAAATCAATTTTATTATCTGAATTAATTACAGCCGTAGTTGACCAAGAAATTAACCGACGCTCCCCACTCTTAGTTATCCAATGATTTTCGTAGGAATTTGGTAGGTTTCTATTAGAAAATCGTGTAAAAGTCTTGCTAAATGACTCAGCATCTTCAGGTGGCAGAAAAATCTTGTAAAAGTTCTGATTTCTTACTTCTTCATAGTAATAACCAGTTACTCTTTCACATTCACGATTAAATCTAATTATCTTGCCTTCTAGATCTAATACAATTACGAGCGCACCAACTGTATCCAGCACCGTAACTGTAAAATCTCTTTCTTGCTTAAGGCTAGTTTCTAGTCGGCGACTTATAAGTGTTTCATTGTAGACAGAATAAAACAGCAGACCAAGTATGCCTAAAGTCGAAAGCAATGTAATTAAGGAAATATTAACAGCATTAGCAGTTGAAGCTTGCTTGTTTTGTAACCATAGCGATAAATCATCTTTAGAAATATTGATCAGTTCTTCTAGTTCAGTTTCGGTGAGATCTTCAGCATCCCAAATTTTTTTTTCTAATATTAGTTTCTGCGTAGATTTTAGTCCAGAAGATTTATAAGACTCTACAATGTCATTCGAGTCTTGCAATCCTTTGCGAAGATGTTTTAATAAGAGTGTGATCGTTTCCTGATAGTCAACCCTACTCTTCTGACCATCCAGATTAGATAATTGCTCTCTATTATTCTTCTGACTCAAGTACTGAAGTTTTAGAATATCAACTTCCAATTCTGCAACCAAAAGTTTATATGCTTCTAGACTTTCTTGATTACCTAAAAGAAGATATGCTCCTACTGAATTTTTTAAATCGCGGATTTGATTGAGGGGTTTCTGGATTTTCTCTAACTCATCTTGTCTCTGTAAAAATTCAATGTTTGATTCTTTTAAATTGCTGAGATTCATATAAGAAATCGCACCCATCCCAATCACGATTGAGGCAATGATCCCAGTCCAAAATGCAATCTTCTTAAGAAAATTTTTCTCCGCAGGTTTAGCTGTTTTGGGTATGGATAAGCGGCTAATTTCATTTAAGCTACGGCGAGTTTCAATCAAATATGCAGTCTGATGACCCAGCGATTTGAGTGCTGATATCTGTCCTGCACTCAGATTTCTTGGTTGTCGATCAATTACACAAAGTGTTCCTAGAGGATAGCCTTCTACAGTTTTAATGGGGATTCCCGCATAAAAGCGCATGTTGGGCGGTCCAGTTACCAGTGGATTGTTAGCAAATCTCTCGTCTTTAAGAGTGTCAGGAATTATAAAAATTCCATCTTTTAGAATTGCATGAGCACAAAAAGCTACTTTCTTCGGAGTTTCTGTTTCACTGATACCAACTTTTGACTTAAACCATTGCCGATCTTTGTCGAGTAAGCTGACCAAAGCGATCGGTGTTTGACAAATATAGGCAGCCAATTTCGTGATATCGTCAAAGCCTTGCTCTGGCTCGGTATCTAAGATGTTGCACTGATGGAGAGCGGCAACTCTTTCTAGTTCATTCGGTGGTTCTTGTGCAGAGATCATGTAAGTTTTGGTTGAGGAGTTTGGGATCAAGCTTCCCAAATCAAGTTTTTTTAATTAGATGTTTTTCGTTAATTCCAATTCAACTTTACTTACGCCAAGACTATAAAGTGTACAAGTAGGTAAACTTAATTAAATGTAGGATGCGTTAGTGAAACGTAACGCATCAATTAGTTGTCAATGATGGGTTACGCTATCGCTAACCCATCCTACGTTTAATTCCAACAACTTACTTATCTTAATATATAGCAATCCTAAATCGTTTGTGGAAGAGCGGCATTTGAAATGATTACTATTCCAGAAACTTCAAAAACTACAGACTAATACTTAGTATCAATTTAAAGGTATTTCCTAACCAAATCAGGGCGACTATGCCACCAAATATTGCTAAAGGCACAATCGCTAAAGTTTTCCAGATTTTAATTCCTAGCGCCACCGAAGCACTCCATATTTGCCAGACAATAAACCAGATCATCACCGCGATCGCCGCGAGAATCCGAAATTGGGGCGACAGGCTTAGCGCAGGAGCCATAAATAGCCAAGGTAAACTAGCAAAGCCCGTTAGGGTCAACAATTGGCGCATCTCGACATTCTTTTGAAAAACATTAGCTAATTGCTTGAGCAAAAACGTAAAAAAGACCCAACCAATAAACCCGCTAATCACTGACCAAATGATTCGATAAATTGCAAATTGATCGAGACGTAAGGTTTCTAGAATATTTACTAAAGCAATTACGATCGCTGCTTGCACAAAGTTTGGATTTGCCTTGAGCTGCTCAAAGGTAACTTGTGGCAAAAAGAGCGTCCCATAGAGGCGATCGAGAAAAGTTCCCAGATTTTGTGGCAGTTGGGGATTGATGTCACTGTTGGGGATGCTATCTGTAGCGATCGCATTTAAATCAGCAGAATTTGGCTCAGTGGGATTCATGTTGATATAAGTCTAAATTTGCCGTGATTTTGTCTTAATCTAATACTAACTGCTAACTGACTCTAACATGATTGACCTCGACACGACTCAAACTCATCACCTTCTCAACATTGATGCAACCCAATTGCCACAAGGTTTACGAGGGAGAATTACGATCCCTGGAGACAAGTCAATTTCGCATCGGGCGTTAATGCTTGGCTCACTAGCAGAGGGCGAGACCACAATTCGAGGGTTATTGCTAGGTGAAGATCCTCGTAGTACTGCGGCTTGCTTCTCGTCAATGGGTGCAGCAATATCTGAACTTAACTCGGAATTAGTCACGATTAAGGGCATTGGGCTGGGCAATCTAAAGGAGCCGCTAGATGTTTTGAATGCTGGTAATTCGGGAACAACTCTACGCTTGATGTTAGGGATTTTGGCAAGTCATCCCGATCGCTTCTTTACCGTCACAGGCGATAGCTCTTTGCGATCGCGCCCCATGTCTCGCGTGGTTAATCCTTTGCGACAAATGGGAGCAAATATCTGGGGTCGGGAAAGTGGAGCAAGAGCGCCTCTTGCCATTTTGGGGCAAAATCTAAAAGCAATTCACTATCAATCACCTGTAGCTTCGGCACAGGTCAAGTCCTGCATCATGCTAGCGGGATTAATGACCGATGGCGAAACGATTATCACCGAGCCAGAGCGATCGCGTGATCATAGTGAAAGGATGCTAGCTGCCTTCGGTGCAAAAATCACAGTTGATATTGATACAAATACTGTTGCCGTTAAAGGCGGTGCAAAACTAGTTGGACAGGCGGTGATCGTACCTGGCGACATTAGTTCGGCAGCATTTTGGCTAGTAGCGGCTTCCATTGTTCCCAATTCTGATTTAGTAGTTGAGAATGTCGGGGTTAATCCTACTCGTACAGGCATTCTCGAAATTCTTACTGAGATGGGCGCAGATATTACCTATGAGAATCAACGCGAAGTTACAGGTGAACCCGTTGCCGATTTGCGAGTACGCTCTTCAAGTCTCAAGGCTTGTAGGATTGGTGGTGCGGTAATTCCGAGATTAATTGATGAGATCCCGATTTTAGCGATCGCGGCTAGCTGTGCTGAGGGAACCACTATTATTGAGGATGCTGCCGAGTTACGGGTCAAGGAAAGCGATCGCATTGTGGCGATGGTTAAGGAAATGACGAAAATGGGAGCGAATGTGACGGAACTTCCAGATGGCATGGCGATCGTTGGTGGTAGAGTTCTTACTGGTGCTGAAGTAGAGAGCTATGACGATCATCGCGTTGCCATGAGTCTGGCGATCGCTGCCCTAGTTGCCAAGGGCAAAACTTCCATCAATCGCGCCGAGTCCGCCGCCATTTCTTATCCATCGTTTATTCCAACCTTGCAGGGTTTGTACGCAAAATAATTTTTTTGAAAGTATTGCTTTGCAACACTTTCAAAAAAATTATTGGTTCGGGTTTGAACGCTTTGCGATGTATAGCAATGCAAGTTTTGCTTAGGACATAAAACCCAAAAGATGAGTGGCGGCGCGAAGCGCCGCCACTCATCTTTTGGGTTTTGATTTGTCCTAGCTATCTCTTGCATTGCTATAGAATAAAGTCGGTACGAGTTGATTTTGGTTTTGAGAGATGGGCGCTATGCGCCCACTCTCTCAAGGCTAGTTTTAATCACAAAATAAAATGTTGCACCTTGGGTAACTAGATTAGACTGCCAGTTTAATGGAGGATTACCGCCAACTTCCCCAAAACTCTCAACCCATATCGTTCCATCCATTAGCTCAATTAACCGCCTACTAATCGCCAAACCTAAGCCAGTACCCCCATATTTTCGGCTAATCGATGTGTCGGCTTGTGTAAAGGCTTGAAATAGATTGGATATGCGATCACCTTGAATACCGATACCAGTATCAGTAACCGCAAATTTAAGCTCATATTGCTCACAATCAGATAATGGGCTGCCACTAACCCCGACCAACACCTTTCCCTGAGGCGTGAACTTGATGGCATTACCAACTAGATTGATCAGGATCTGACGCAAACGCGAACTGTCACCGATCACCTTTAAAGGAACATCAGGATCGATTGAGAATTGCAGTTCAATTTTTTTGTCCTTAGCTTGACCATTCATTAAATTGCAGACTGAACTTAAGACCTCAGCTAAGACAAATTCTCTTTGCTCTATTTGCAGCATCCCTGATTCAATTTTAGAAAAATCAAGAATATCGTTAATGACCGCTAAAAGGACATCACCACTTTCTAAAATAGTTTTCACAAAGTCTTCCTGATCTTCCGTAAGTTCGGTAGTGGCAAGTAACTGCGCCATCACCAAAACCCCATTCATCGGCGTGCGGATTTCATGACTCATGTTAGCCAGAAACTCACTCTTCGCTCTAGTGGCTGCTTCTGCATCTTCCTTCGCTTTTGCCAAAGCCATCTCTGAAAGCTTCCGTTCTGTGATATCCCTTGAAATTTGGATAACGGTATCCGCAGACAAGGGTGAAATATTGGAAGAAAACCATATTTCTCTACCATCAATTTCTAAAACATAGTCACAACTTGCCATTTGCTTGGTCGTCAATGCTTTGTGAATGGTTTGCAAAATAAGATTCGCCACCTCTATCGGCAATTCTTCTTGAATAGGCTTGCTTAAAACTTCCTCTTGAGTTCCCTTTAGATTCAAGCCTTTGGTCGGAGCTACTTTGAGGCAATGCCCCTCTGCATTGCGAACTAAGATCACATCAGTCAGAGCATTAAACAGAGTATTCTGTTCGATATATGCAGTCTTGAGATCGGCTTGACTTTCTCGCAAATCACTTTCAGTCTGTTTGCGATCGCTAACATCCATAGAGATTCCAGCCATTGCATAAATATTACCTTGCAGGTCACGAAGCGGAAATTTAGTTGCAAAGAAAGTGTGAATTCCATCAGGAAATTCTACAGTTTCTTCAACTTGAATCGTGGACTGTTGTGAGATTGCTTGGCGATCGTTAGCCCGAAGACTATCGGCAACTTCTATAGGTAGAAAATCATAATCAGTTCTGCCACTCATCTCTTCTTGACTAATTTTCAATACCCTTTCAAATTCTTTGTTGACATTTAAATACTTACCTTCTAGATCTTTGATATAGCAAATGGCAGGCATATTATTTAGAAATGCCTCTAATCTTGACTCATTCTCAATGAGTTTAATTTTTAGTTGGTTGCGATCGCTTATATCTTTCATGATTCCGATTTCGCAATCTTGTCCATCAAGATAAACCAGACTTGCGGATATCAAAACCGTCTTAACATCACCAATTGCGGTACGAATTTCCACTTCAAAATTTTGAATGTTGCCTTCACTAATTAGTCTCCGCTGATAATCCTCTATATCTTCAACATCAGTCCATAAATTGAGTTCGATGAAAGTGTTGCCAATAATATCGCTTTGAGGGATTCCTAAAAAATGACAAAGACTTTGATTGACATATAAATATTTGCCCTCTGACAATGTAGAAATCCAGACTGGATCGGGGCTTACCTGAAAAATTGTCGCAAATTTGTCTTCAGATTCTTGCAGTGAATTTTCGACTTGCACAAAAGCTTGATGCAGTTGTGCAGACATCCAGTTAAATGATGTTGCTAAAGTTTTGAGTTCCGCGATCGCTAAGTCTTCTGGAAAACTTTGCCAATCACCTTTAGCTATAGATTCACTTGCCTTACTCAACCTCAATATTGGACGAGAAATCCATCGGGTTGTGAGTAGCCCCATTCCAATTGCAACAAACAAAATCAGTCCACAGAAAAGAATTGTCCAATTAGTATTTGCTTGAATCTCGGACATAAAGTCAGATTCTGGGATCACTAGTACTGAGAGCCAATCTAAATCTTGAGAGCTGACTTCATTTTTTAGCGGTACAATCCGCACAAAATATCGTATTCCATCTTTCTCAAATCGAAACTTTTGCCGTTCAGAAATACTTTCTAGGCGACCAAAACGTTCCTTTAAATGATTTGCCGTTACTTTGGTTGTGGTATTTTGACTATCGAAAACACTTAATCTCCGATGATCGGGATTGACATTTTTTGCGAGAGTCTCTTTGTCTTGCGTTAAGGGTGTCAGTATACCTTGGCGAAAAGGAATCTCCCCTGTTGACATACCAATCATTTTGCCATTGCGATCGATGATAAAGGCTTGTCCTGTTTTCCCAATCTTGAGCTTCTGGAGAAAATCTCCTAATTGGGTCAGCGATACCGAAGCTCCCAACACACCCTGAAAATTATTGTCGCGATCGAAGAATGGTAAGAAGTTGACCGCAATCAGTGAAGGCATATTCGGGGTTGCCAGAGAAACATTAATCTGCCAAAGCGATCGCCCAGCATTTTTAGTTTGTCCATACCAAGGATTATTCGGCGGATCGTTGTGAGGATCATATGTAGTTGAACGTCTGAGCAGCTTGATGCGATTACCGTCACTATCAGCTAAATAGTTATCCCAAACATTATTAGTTGATTTGTGTCTTAGTCGAATTACACGAGAACCATCATCTAATTTTTCCACAATGAGAATTTCTTTTTGCTCATTAGCGATCGCCACTGCGGATATTTCTGGAAAGATCTGTGATTGTTGCCAAAAATATTTCTCTACGGTCGCCAAATCTCGCCAGTCTAGAATCCCCAGCTTGATACTAGCAGCATTATTGCGGTTGATTTCAGTTGGCTTGTGGAGATGATTAATAAGGTTCTGATCGATGCGATCGCCTAATTCATTCATTACCTGATTTGCCATTTTATCAACTGCCGCCTCGCTACTGCGATAGGATAAATAGCCCACCAGACCTACTATTCCGATAATTTGGATCACAAACTGTACAAGCAACACCCAATAAAGCGATATGTTACTCAGCAAAAATCGTTTGCGTAGATCTTGAAAAGACATCTATAAATTTATGTCCATTAGGTTTATAGCTCTAAATTGTATAGCGATTGTCAGTTATGAAACCAATTTGCGAGTTATCAGTGCCGTAGGTGCAAGATAACTCAAAAGAAAGTTAGGCGGGGCGGACAAACCATAAACTCCGTTTGCCATCGTGAGAAATACAATCCAGAATTAGGTCTTTAACCTTAATCGGTAAGCGCCCACTCCGACGCGATCGCCGTAAACTGCTGGGAGAACATTCCAAAATTTTGGCAATCTCGGCAGTTGTCCAAAGCCGAGTAAAAAGATCGTCTGGAAAGGAAGACATACTCTGGGCTAGTTCTTTCCATGCCTGAACATAAATTTCAGTTGCATCAGTATGCTGGATTATTGTTTCATTGTCATTGCTATTGCCTACCTCCACTAGAGCAGGAGGTCTTGGATCTAATTCACCAAAAATTTCAGTATCAATATAAACTTGGACATTAAAGATATCGTCCCAACTTTTAAGAAACTCCTCCTCATTTTCTGTTTCCAAACTATTTTGATCGCTTCGCAAAGACAGATCTGTTAAGAAAGGTTTATCTGCACCTCTTTTTACTGTAGAGATCAGATTTTCTAAGGATTCGATTATATTTTGTTGGTTATGGTTTTTGTAGAGACTAATGATCTCTTGGATGGATAGGGCAAGCTCTTTTGGTACGGCTTGCATCTCTACATCTGATTGCGGCGTTGGCGGTAAGGGATCGACCACAGGAAAGACCCAAGTAAAATTACTGTGGAACTAAGTACCTTGGCATAATTAAAAAAAACAAGTCCAAAAACAATACTGCCCGCTGCGCGGGCGAGACATTTTTTTGGTTTTATATTTAATTGTGCTCAGCTACTTATAAAAGATTTCAAACAAATCCACGATTTTAAAAGTATAACGTTAGTCTCTATGTAGACAACAACTATTCACTGATTTGGCGATCAGCAAAAGCACGTATGTTTGCAAACACCTATTCAATTTCTTCAAAATCTACCAATAAATTCCCAATAATTTATTCAGACAGTTTTCTGAGTCATGATACTGGGCTTTATCACCCAGAAAAAGCTGGTCGGCTTACAGCCATAGTTGAGGCTCTAAAAAATTCAGCGATCGCAACGCAATTAACTTGGCAAGAACCAACCTATCGACCAAGCATCTTAAAAGAAGTGCTTCGCTTTCATACTCAAGAATATCTTGAAACTTTGCAAGCAATTACCGAGCGTGGCGGAGGTTATATCGATGGAGATACGATCGCTTCGGCTCAAACCTACGATGTTGCCCTACTTGCCCTGAGTGCATGGCTTGATGGTGTTGATATAGTTCTAGAGTCAGGTCGCCCCGCCTTTGTGCTAGCACGTCCGCCTGGGCATCATGCCCGCGCTCACTCAGGTATGGGGTTTTGTATTTTTGGTAATGCCGCGATCGCGGCAATGTCTGCAATTGATCGATTAAATCTTCAGCGTGTTGCCATCCTCGACTGGGATGTCCATCACGGCAATGGCACACAGGAAGCTGTCTGGGATCGTCCTGATATTGCCTATATCTCAACGCATCAAGCACCATTTTATCCAATGACAGGTCGTAAAGATGAGACAGGAAATCATGACAATATTTTGAATGTCCCAATGCGATCTGGTTCAGCGATCGCAGAATATTTGCCAGTGTTTGAAAATCAGATCATGTCATTTTTACGAAATTTCAATCCTGACTTATTAATCGTTAGCGCAGGATTTGATGCTAATGCTGACGATCCTTTGGCAAGTATTTTGCTGAAGCCAGAAGATTTTGGTATATTTACGAAGATGTGTTTAGATCTAACCCCCAAAATCTTATTCGGCTTAGAAGGCGGGTATGACTTTGATAGTCTTTCGCGATCGGTCATTTCTGTAATCGAGCAATGTCTATAAAAAATAAGTAGTGGTAATTCATGAATTACCACTACTTATTTTTTATAGACATAAAGAATAAAGGACGCATCGCGTCCTTTATTCTTTAACCTTCTTTGTTGATGAAAGGCAGTAACGCAACTACACGAGCTTGTTTAATCGCTGTCGTCAATGCACGCTGTTGCTTTGCAGTTAAACCTGTAATGCGGCGAGGCAAAATTTTGCCGCGCTCAGTGATGTATTTACGCAGTAATTCGACATCTTTGTAGTCGATTTTGGCAGCAGGCGCGATCGGAGAGAGGCGCTTGCGATAAAAAGAGGAGTTCATTGCCATGATTGGGATTACGCGGTTTTAGTTATTAGATTAATGGACTATTTGATTTCGATTACTTGATTTCTTTATGAACGGTGTGAGAGTTGCAATGAGGGCAGAACTTTTTGAGTTCTAATCTTGCGGTTGTATTACGACGATTTTTCATGGTCGTATAACGAGACACACCAGGCGATCGCTTGTTAGCATTAGTGCGACATTCGGTACACTCTAATGTAACTACGAGACGGACACCTTTGTTTTTAGCCATTTTTTTAGTTGTGAGATTACTTAAAAGTGCGATCTACGATTGTTACACAAAAACATGCCAATCTTCAATATAAATTTGAGATATTCAGCAATTCTCATTATGAAACCAATTTTTATAATGAGAATTACTGGAATAGCGGCGCAAAGCGCCGCTATTCACTTCTTTGGTTTATGACCTATATTAAGACTCTAGAAACTTTTTAAACGGGTTGCTTTGCAACCCGTTTAAAAAGTTTCTAGAGTCTTCTTTGAAGACGAAGTTGAGCAATGGGATTCGTGCAAAGTTATACAGAATAGATTTTTATATCGTTGTAGCGTCAGGCTTGTAAATTTATGCACAAGAGTGATGTTTATGGTAGCGACCCAAGAAGTATATTTGCCACGTAATTGCACCTTCAACCCAACTGATTGGCAAGCGCTTGCGCCCTTCTGGTATCCTGTTGCCTTCTCCCATGAAATCACAACCGAAAAGCCCTATGGTACGCACCTATTAGATGAACGACTAGTCATTTATCGAGTTTCCGATGGCTCGATTATCGTCGCCCAAGATCTATGCCTACATCGTGGTGCACCTTTGAGTTTAGGCTGCATTGAAAACGATCGCCTCGTTTGTCCTTACCACGGCGTGCAATACGATCGCGATGCAAAATGTGTTTACATTCCTGCACAGCCCGAAGCAAAAATTCCATCACGGCTTAGGCTCAAGACATATTCTGTCATAGAGCGCTACGGTCTAGTCTGGACGAGATTAATTGACAATGGGCCATTACCACTTCCTGATATGAGTGAATGGGAAGATCCAGATTATATTCAGGTATTACCCAATTCTGTGGATTTGGATGCGGCCGCAGGTCGGCAAGTGGAAGGATTCTTGGATGTCAGTCACTTTGCCTTTATTCATGCGAAGTCTTTTGGAGAGCAGGATAATCCTGAAGTTCCAGACTATGCGATCGAGCAAACTGAGAATGGTTTTCGTGCAGATTACATAAGTACTGTTAGCAACTATGCCCATGGCATGAAGCATTTAGCTCCGCCTGATTTCTTGTGGCGAAGACTATTTGAACTGTTTGTTCCTTTCACCGCAAAGTTAACCGTCTTCTTCCCCCACGGTAACCTGCATGTTCTCAATGCGGCTTCGCCAATCTCCGCCCGTAAAACGCGATTGTTTGTGCCGATTTGTCGTAACTTCGATAAAGACGCTCCACTTCAAGATACTCTCGATTTTAATGATCAGGTATTTTATGAGGACAAGGCGATCGTTGAGGAGCAATGGCCTGAAGATTTGCCTATCTGTCTCGCTGACGAAGTACATATTGCTGGCGATAAGAGTTCCATCACTTTCCGCAAACGTCTCGCTGCGATCGGCTTAGGCAAGTCTTTTACTTCGTAATCAAAGAAATGGCGGCGCTTTGCGCCGCCATTTCTTTATTCGCTCCTTAAGCTTTGAGGATTAATTCCAGATTTAATCGCTGTTAAAACCCCGATCGCTTCCCAATAATTTTCAACTTGAATACCTTTTAAACCCAACATTTCAGGCGTAACATTCAGCACTGTTTGATTTTCTCTAACAAAAACAGTCTGAACATGGGAAAGGGGATTAAGCGCTAATAAACCTGCCCCGCCACAGGCACTATAGGGAGTAACGATCGCATCAATCCGATCATCTGTAAAATCACCTGCATTAAATAAATCGGGCGATGTAATGATTTTTGGAGCGCGGCTCAAGCCAACCAATACACAAGGCAAAAACGTATAACCTAATTCTTCGGCAGCAGCGCGAGGCGAAACGCTCGGATCTAGTGGCAATGGTTGCAAAGCGGGAGCATGAGCACAGGGGATGGCAAACTCTCGCACGATCGCATGACTAATTACTGATTCGGCTCCCGCGAGAGCATCGACACCTTTACCTTGGCGATAGTTTTGCAAGGCGGCGCTATCTGAGTCATCAGGAAATCTTGCCACCACTGCGATCGCTTCGACTTTGGAGACTTTAATTAATTTTTTGGCGGCTCTTAGTAAACTATCGAGATTGGCGATCGTTCCCCATGTCGCGCCCGATTCCCCCGATCGCAGTTCGACACCAAGAGGCTGATCGGTAACGAGAATATCCGTAATATTTAAACCTAATGTGGCTTGGGCAGCAGCGATCGCTTGGCGATGCCGCAATTCTAAATCTGGCTCCATACCGCGATCGAGGATTACGCCAATTCGATTGGCTCGCACAGGACGCAATCCCCAATCGCCTTTTGCCATGCGATCGATCGCATAACCTTCCACATATAAAACATTCGGCATCGACCAATATAAACTCGCGCCGTTTAAGACATTGGGATGGGTGATCACGTTATCAGCAATAGTTGCGATCGCTCTCGCCACAGGCAGTGCATCCCCCGCATAACCACCAATAGCAGCATTAATTCCCGTTGGGACTAGTAGTAAGACATTAAAAGATTGAGAAAGAGATTTTAAATTCATGAATGCTAGAATTAGCTTCTTAAGGATAATTTTGAGAAAGTGAAGCTATGACACTTAAAGAGAAATTAATTACAGAGTTAAACGATGTATCCGACCCGCTAATTATAAAAATCATTGATTTTTTACACGAACTAAAAGATCAACAGCTTGAAGACGATGAAGATATAGCAGATGCCCATGCTGCCTTGGCGACAGTTAAGAATGAGGGGACTATTTCTTGGGAAGTTCTAAAAGCAGAAATCAGCTTATGATTTATCGCATTGAATTTGCTAAACAAGCCGCTAAGCAGTTGAAGGCTTTATCATCGCAAGAACAGCAACGAATTAAATCAAAAATTGATGCTTTAGTAAGTATTCCGCGTCCTGACGGCGTAGTCAAATTATCAGGAGAAGAAGACCTTTACCGCATTCGAGTTGGTGACTATCGCATCATTTATAGTATTCATGACTATCAACTACTGATTTTAGTCTTGAAAATCGGTCATCGTAGAGATGTTTATCAGTAAAAGTCACGATCCTAAATAAGCCTCTAAAACTTTAGGATCGGTTTGAATTTCGGCTGGTGAGCCATCGGCGAGATTGTGCCCTTCGGCTAAGACCCAGACGCGATCGCACAACGACATAATCACATCCATATTGTGTTCGATGATCAAAAAGCTCATTCCCTCTCGATTCCACTTGTGGATATAGCTACAAATCTCCTCAATCAAAGCAGGATTTACCCCCGCCGCAGGTTCATCTAGCAAAATCAATTTAGGGTCAGTCATCAAAGCACGCGCAATTTCTAATAATTTGCGCTGTCCACCCGACAAACAACCTGCAAAATCATCTTCCATCCTGATTAAGCCCACAGACTCAAGAATATGTCTGGCTTTTTCGCGATTTTCTCGCTCCTGAGTCGCGATTTTATGTCCTAGAAACCAAGTATTCCAAAACTTTTCGCCAACTTGATCTTGAGCAGCTAGCAACATATTTTCTAGCACTGACAAACGAGACAACACACGCGGTACTTGAAAAGTCCGAATCATACCAAGTTTAGCGATCGCATGGGGCTGCTTTCCTTGAATCGGCATTCCATTAAACTGCACCGTACCGCGATCGGGCTTAAGGAAATTGGAAAGCAATCCAAAAAATGTAGTTTTTCCTGCACCGTTTGGACCAATTAATCCTGTGATACTTCCCGCAGGTACTTCGATCTGAGCATTACTGACTGCATGAATGCCGCCAAAGGATTTAGAAATATTTTCGGCTTTGAGAATTGGCGCTAGGGACATAGAAAATTAGAGCTTGGGTTAACTTTGTGATTAGAGATTAGCCTTTGGCTTGTGTCCCTTTTTTGTGGATATTTTTTGTAGCTTTTGGATTTGTTTTAGGGTTAGCCCAGTTAACTGAGCTACCAAATCTGGAGCCATATTAGAACGCAGCATGTTTAGGGCTATTTGATTAGCAGCTTCAACCTTGCCTTTAGCTAAACCCTCAGCTTTTCCTTTAGCTAAACCTTCAGCTTTTCCTTTAGTTAAGCCTTCGCGCAAAATTTCTTGATAAACTACTGACTCTTCCATGATTTCACTCCTAAGTAATCGTTGAATTACTTCATGATCTAATGCTAGCCCAGAAATAATTGCTGTGGCAGCAGTGACATTACTTTTAACTTTTCGATCTTCAATATTGTCGATTAATTTGGCAACTTCTCGTAAGGTTTCGCTGGGATTACCTGTTTTTGTTAAAACTGCCAGAGGCAAAAGTCCTTGATACTGTTGAAAAGTCTCTGTAGGTTGCTCCCACAGTCGGATCACATTAAATTCATGATTTAGATTGTTGGTTGTAAAGTTGGTTTGATAGGCAAGTGCTGATTTTGTTGGTCTTAGATAGATTACGGTTTGATGAATTTCTTTGGCGGCATATTTACCGTAAAGTCGCAAGTAGTAGTTTGCCATCCGACAAGGCATTGTGTCATCGGTTTTAGTTTGAAATTCTAGATGCACAATGACTTCTGCGGATTCTAAAAGAATAACTGAATCAGCCCGAATCGGATCGACTGAGAGTTCTGATGGTTCGAGTTTGGTTAGGGCGATCGGTTTCCCCAACAGCCAAGTAGCAAAGTCAGTGGGGAAATTTTCAACTAAGAATTTACAGGTATTATCGTACATCTATTGGGTTAGTGGCGTAAATCTACCTACTTTTAATTCTTGAATTGAGTTCAGAAGACGTTTTGCATTGACTGGATTTGACAATAAATACAGGGTTTCTTGCCATGATGAAAATTCGTCTAGCGACATTAAAATAGCTTTGTTGCCTTTGTCATTACAAATAATAGTTGGTTGTACATTATCAATCACGCGATTGATCAAGCCATCTAAATCATGTCTTGCTTGCTGAGTTGTCATTGCATCCATTTTATGATCCGTATATTTACTTCTTAATTATCCAATATATTTTTAACTTCATGCCAACCATCTGATAATGAGTAAAAAATTTCTTCTGGTGTACGAGCAGGCAATGTTTCATAGAGATGAGAATCTTTTGATTTAGAGATCCTTTTCATGATTGCAAACAAAATTTCTGTCCCTAATTTTTGTGCTTTTTCTTCTGCTTGGAATATAGCTATATCATCTGAAGTAAAACTGCCATGCAAAAGCTCATTTCTAACTTCTAAAAACTCAGGTTTGCCAAGTTTTTTCATGTATTTATTCCAATCAATACTTAAATCATCTGCAACATGCCGAATAACTGTTGAAAGGGGAGGAGTTCTATCGTTAGGTTTAAAATCTTTAAGCTTTTTAAATTGTATTGGATCTTTATTTATTAACTTTGAGATTCCATTCATTTTAAGAAGCCAAAAAGAGTAAAAGTACTCTATTGCAGAACATGATGCCATTAATTTCAGTTCAGTCGAAGATTCGTACACTGTTAGTCTTAAATGCTGTATTCCTCTGCTAAGTTGCTTACTAATAGGACAACATTCAAGAAAAGCTGTGACATTACTCATAAAGTTAATTTCTCGCGTAATCCAATACTTATTAACTTTTAAAATTTTTCTCCTTGACCAAATAGGAATCACGCGCCCACTTATATGTTTATTCTGGTTATAAATTGAGTAATCATAGTATATTGGCAAAATTTCGCGATCACAGACAATACTAAGAAATGCACAAACATCATTAAAAATACATTCTAAATGTTTAGCTAAGAAAATTTCGATATTCTTAGGTTCATCAACAATTAAATTACTTATATTTTCATTTATGGATGATACTATAACGTCTATAAAACTAAATTTATATAGAGGCTCTATGTTTTTTGTAAAGTGAATAGTTTGCTGATCTTTATGAGTAATATATTTCTTGCCACATCTAACTTCGTAACCAGAATTTAATGCACAGTAAAGACTGTCTTTTTGATCGTTAAATTTTTTACTATACATTTGAGACATATTTTCAAACTCCCTAGCAAAAATTCCATCATCTAATGAAACACTATCATTCAAGTAAGCTTTTAATTGAATGATAGATTCGGTGTCTTCTTCAATAGATGAAGCTGTTGGAAATTGTGAATATGTTATAAGTTTTACTACATTAAATTCCGTTGTTCTATTAACGTCAAATGGTGGAATAGAGAATCCTAATAACAGTATACTTTTTTGAATAACAAGTTGTTGCATTTTCTCATTATCCATTTTTAAAGCAATCTGCACCTGTTCATCTCTAGAGAAACTATCCCAAATTAGTTCTACATCTATTTCAGATTGTTCTCTAAAAGTGAAACGTAAGCTAACTGGCACTAATTGAACTGTATCTTTAAGTAAAAGTTCTGCATTACCTTGATATGACCAGTCACCTGGAAAACCTCCTAAGCTACCTATGTGGGGCATACAATTAACTCAACACTAACATAGCTTTACAATTTCCTGAGCGTCTTCTATGCAATACGCAATTTCATCATCTTCACTAAAAAATTGTGCTAATGAAAACTCTTGCCATTGACCACTTTCCCAATCACTATATTCCAACATTTCTTGCTTAGCCGTTAATATTTGCGTGAATTTAGCAATTTGATCGATGAGGTGATCGGGCAAACTATCAATTTGTTGATGGAGTTGTTCGCGAGTGTTTAATGGCATAGGATACCTACATCATTAATTTTTTGGGAAGTAATAGGGTTAACAATAAGCCACCCCACTAATACTTTTATCTTAAACCGACATCACTTCGACGGGAGCAGCGATCGCGCATTTCATGAAAGCAATATCATAAGCCAAGCTATAATTTTTATATAATTAGTAACCTAGCTAAGCATATGACCACTTTAGAAATTCGTCATCAAATTGAAGAGTATATTGATTGCTTATCTTCTGAAGGACTAAAAGTAGCCGTAGATTTTTTGGCGTGTCTTGCAGAAAGGGAAAGCCAAGAAGCAACAGATGAACTACTCAGTATTCCCGATTTTTTGGACTCTTGGGAAGAAGGCAAACAAGATATTGCTAAAGGTAATTTGACCGATTGGCGTAGTATTCGCGATGACGTATGAAATTGCTTTAACAGATAAAGCTAGAGATTTTTACAAATTCGCTAGCCCAGCGATCGCAAAAAAATTAGCTAGGTGCTTTAGTACTCTAGAGCAAACTCCATATCAGCATCCCAATATAAAAGCCCTAAAAGGAAATCTTTCAGGCTTTTATCGGTTTAGAGCTGGTGACTATCGGGTTGTTTATGAAGTAAATGAACAAACTAAACAAGTGCGTGTAACAAACATTGCTCATCGCAGTGACGTATACGATGCCTAGTCAAATTTTTAAACCGACATTGCTTGCACAGTCGCCGCGATCGCATTAACCACAGGTAACTCACAACGATCTTGATAGACACTTAGATCAAACCAGAATGTACTACCAACACCAACTTCACTCTTGATATGAATCTCACTGTGATGTTTCTCAATGATATTACGCACAATCGATAGACCTAGTCCCGTCCCTTCGAGCGTATGGACTTTATCCTCTACGCGATAAAAACGATCAAAAATGCGATAGCAATCTTCGGCAGGAATGCCATAGCCCGTATCCTCAACCTCGACCCGCACATAATTAACGACACGATGGGGTTGAGTGGTAGTTTGATCTTGCCAAGGATAGATCCGAATCGTGACTTTGCCCCCTGTTTCAGTGAACTTTAAAGCATTGCCAACTAAGTTGTATAAAACCTGCAATATCAAATCATAATTTCCCCAAATCCTTTCGAGATTTGGCGAAATTTCATGCAATAGCTCAACACCCTTAGAAGAGGCATTGAGCTTGTAAGTCCGCACCGTTTGCTCAATCGTCTCGGATAAGTCGATCGCCGTGAAATGATATTGACGACCTGACTCTAAGCGAGATAGATCCAACACATCATTCACAAGGCGTGTCAAGCGATCGGTTTCATTATTGGCAGTGCCGAGAAATTCTTTTTTCTGATCATCACTAAGTTCATCCCCATATTCGTGCAAAGTCTCAATAAAGGACTTGATATTAAACAAAGGCGTGCGTAATTCATGGCTGACATTGCTAATAAATCGACTCTGAGCGGCATTTAGCTCCACTTCACGGGTAATGTCCTGAATCGTGATCGCAATCCCCTTAATTGCATTGCTGGAACTTAGAACGCTCGTAATCCAAATTCTAAAAGCATGGGCAAGCACTGAATCCTTATCCCCCGAAGCCATAATCCGAAATTCGCCGCCCTCGCGATCGCCTGTAGCAATTTGCATCAGCGATCGCCCTAAATCAGCACTGAGGCGATCGGGCAAAATATTCAAAATACTTTTGCCTTGCCATGTATTTTTCTCTAAATCCTGATCCCACCCCATAATTTTGATCGCCGCAGGATTAGCAAGCACGATCCGCATATCCGAGTCGAGTAATAACGCACCATCTGCAATCGTCGATACTAGAGTTTCCAGCTTTGCCTTTTCAGCAGTCAACTCCTCGATATTCTGCTCTTCATATTTTTTCAGGCGTTGCGCCATCTCATTGAAGCTACGGATTAATTCGCCAAGTTCACCACCAAAAGGCAAATCGATCCGTTGCTTAAAATTGCCGCTCGCAATATTTTGTACCCCTGCCACCAATTCTCTGAGTGGTCGCGTAATCGTCACCGAGTTTGAGGCCGCTCCCAAAATCACCATCGCCCAGATCGATACAAATACTGCTGTTGTCACATCTAGAGTCAGGCTCGACGAAGCAACCGCCGTCGGATTAGGGTTGATGCCGATCGCAATAATTCCTAGAGCTTTGCCATCATGTTGCAAATTCACAAATATATCAGTAACTTCACCCTGCGGCGTAACGTGTTGTCTTACCAAAGGGCGATCGGGACGCATCATCGGATCTTCAGGTAACTGAATGCGTCGCCTGATACTTAAAGAATTTTTTACCTCATTAGAGTTAAATGGAATCCCGTAAAAAATCTCACCATCAGGATCAGCGTAGAGAATATAGCGAATGCTAGAGCTACTTTCGTAAAATTCTTTAGATAGACGAGTTACTTCTTGAAGATCATTTTTGGCTACCAAGGGGGCAACATTAGCTGCAAGTAACAAACCTAAATCCTTACCAAAGCGCGTATCATTGAGTCGAGCATCAGTCTGAATATCATTGACTGCCCAAAAGGTGACAGCACTCATCAACAAAGAAACTAATAGCGTAATCAAAGCCATTAGCTTAGTTTGTAAAGAAAACTCTGTCCACCAACGTCTGGGTGTATTGTAAATTTGAGGCAAAAAGTTCATCTTTTTGTAGTCATTTTGTTGGATATTGTTGGATATTTGTATGGCTTTTCGTTTAATATGTGCGATCGAAACGCAAGGATGAGGATCTCAAGATGGATGAGGCTAGCATTGTCAATGCGATCGAGGCAGACCTTCAAAACTATAAGGTAAAAACCCAAATCCGCCGCAAAGAATCTCAGTTGCATGTTCTGATTACCAGAGCAGATGGCGATGATGTTGACTATGCCTCCCTCTATGATATTGTGAAACGCCGTATTGATAAGCTACCAATCGAGGGGGCGGATAGCTTAGTTGTGTATGGTCGATTGTCTGGTGCAAAACATCCCGAATGGCATAAAACGGCGGATATCAAGCCACCTTTGCCATTAATTGAGCTTGATCTTGAAGAATTAGAGGAATTCGGCGATATCAGTACTATCAAAAATCTGTCATTTCATCCTGACAACGACGATGAGACAGAGCTTCAGTCGGCGAATCTTGAATCTGAGCTTCCTGACGAATTAAAAATCTTTAAAAGTAGCATCGATAATGATCTAAAAGCAGCCGCCAATAAAGCTAAAGCTGTCGGTGAAACTAATAAGGATGAAATTAGTAATATTAAGACTGAGGATTTTGATTTAGACAATCTGGAATTGCAATCATTTAACTTAGAACCTCTCCAGCAAAATACCTTAGAGCTAGAGTCTTTTGATACAGATCCTTTTGAAGTAAGTAGTCAAGAATCCAAGTCGCGATCGCCTCTAGAGAAGAAGAACTCTTGGACGGATAAAGATGAAGACTTTAACTTTGAGTCTCCGACTGTAGCAGCGATGCCGATGCCATTACCACCGCCACCGCCCACAGTTAGACGCACTGCTAAAAAGCCTGTCGCTAATGTCGAGACCGAAAAAGAACCGATCAAAACTGCTTACCCTAAGGATAAGTCTCGACTTCTTTCTGTGACTTTTGCCGTGGCTGCGATCGCGATCGTCGGAATTTGTGGATGGCTAGTATGGGATCGTTCTAATCAGCAACAATATCTAGCTAATGCAAGGAACTTTAGTAATCAAGATATTAATCCCAAGAAAATCACGAAACTAGAAACGCTCACAGGTACACGTAATCGTTTACAAACGATCATTTCACAGCTAGAAGAAATCTCTGATCGACCTGCGTCTCTATATGCGGAGGCTCAGTCGGAGCTAGCAACTCTGCGTCCAAAACTAGCCGAGTTCGATCGCAAAATCAATGTTGAGCAAGCCGCTAATAAAAATCTAGAGTCATCGAAGAATGTCACGATTGAGGCGGCGAAATCAACTCAAAATCCACCACACAAGTCAACTATTTGGAAGTCTGCTCAAGAAAAGCGACAACAGGCTTTAAAGCTTTTAGAGGATGTGACTACTGACTCTGTGCTATATGGAGATTCGCAGCAACGCATTAAGGCTTATCGCGCAGAATTAGTTCAAATCACAAAATGGGTGGAAATCCAACAAAGGGCTGAGACAGTAGTAAGTACTGTCAATCCTGCTACTGTCAATCAACTTAAACAGTTGAAATCTAAAGCAGCAGAGAAGCAACAGTTTTTACCTCAATGCCAATCTATTTTGCAGCCCCAAATTTCTAATGCCGAATCGCAGAGAACAGGATTTCCAGTCCCCACTTTGACTAGCTATCTATGTGCTTATTTCTGGGATTAATAGAAAGTATTTATGGCTCCGCGCGATCGCATTCGCTGAAAGTCCGCCGAAGACGGACTTTCAACAAAACCAATTTTGGGGTTTGCTGCGCCGAAGGCGCAGCAAACCCCAAAATTGGTTTCATAATAAGAATTGCTGGTGCATTACAGAGTTAAAAGAGGGCGATCGCTAGTTGTTCTATAATGAAATAAAGCAGAAAATCTAAGCCATGTTCTAGGCTAATGCGGGTTCTTAAAATGGGAAATAATGAAGCTACAGCCCGAATTAAGATTAATAGTCTGCTTGAGGATGCTGGCTGGGGATTTTTTGCGGAGGGAGGACAGCCTGCGAATATATCACTTGAGGCGGGAACTCAGATTACGTCTTCGGAGCTTAATGAGCTTGGGGAAAATTTTGAGAAGACAAGAAAGGGCTTTATAGATTTTTTGTTATTGAATGACAAGGGGTTTCCGTTTATTGTTTTGGAAGCGAAGGCGGAGAATCTCAATCCTCTAGTGGGTAAGGAGCAAGCGCGGGATTATGCGAAGTCTCAAAAATGTCGTTTTGTAATTCTTTCTAATGGAAATGTGCATTATTTTTGGGACTTGGAACGGGGTAATCCAGAAGTCATTACCGCTTTTCCTACCCCTAACTCGGTGATGGGTTATCAGAAAGATCTTCTTAAACCCGATCGCCAGAAACTTGTAGATGAAATAATCGATGATGATTATGTTGCGTTGACGCAGGTTCCTGATTATCGTAATAATGTGGGTTGGCTTAATCAAACGGAGCGCGAAGCGTTTATTTGGAAGAATAAGTTACGTTTTTTGAGGGGCTATCAAAAACAGGCGATCGCTGCTTTGCAAGGTGCAGTAAAAGATGGAAAAGAGCGATTTTTGTTTCAGATGGCGACAGGGACGGGGAAGACGCTGACTTCGGCGGCGGTGATTAAGTTGCTCTTAAAGACAGGGAACGTAAGGCGGGTGTTGTTTTTGGTCGATCGCATTGAGTTGGAGGAACAAGCCAAGAAAGCTTTCGATCTGCTACTTAAAAATGACTATAAGACGGTGATTTATAAGGAAAATCGTGATAATTGGAGATTTGCGGATATTGTGGTGACTACAGTACAGTCATTGTTGACGGGGAATAAATATCGCGATCGCTTTTCGCCTACAGATTTTGATTTGGTGATTTCCGATGAGGCGCATCGCTCAATTGGGGGGAATGCACGGGCGGTATTTGAGTATTTTATTGGCTACAAATTGGGGCTGACAGCGACACCAAAGGATTATCTGAAGCAGTTTGATCGAGCCAAGCCCACAACTAAAGATCCGCGAGAATCCGAGCGGCGGATGATGCTCGATACCTATCGCACTTTTGGTTGTGATGATGGGATTCCGACTTTTGCCTATGGGTTGAATGAAGGGGCTGTGGATGGTTATTTGATTCAGCCAACTGTGGTGGATGCGCGGACTGAGGTGACGACTGAGCTTTTGTCTAAGGATGGTTTTGTGGTGGAGTTTACTGATGAGGAAGGCGAAAAAACTGAAGAGAATTTTAAAATTCGGCAATTTGAGAAGCGCTTTTTTTCACCAGCGACCAATCAACTTTTTTGTAAGACTTTTTTAGAGACGGCTTTTCGCGATCCGATTAGTGGCGAGATTGGTAAGTCAATTATTTTTGCGGTGAGTCAGCATCATGCGCTGAAGTTGACTGAAATTTTGAATGAGATGGCGAATCGGAT
Source organism: Pseudanabaena sp. lw0831 (assembly GCF_016584665.1). Classification (GTDB taxonomy): domain Bacteria; phylum Cyanobacteriota; class Cyanobacteriia; order Pseudanabaenales; family Pseudanabaenaceae; genus Pseudanabaena. The sequence continues at coordinate 1,853 of NZ_BBJB01000003.1, read as the reverse complement.
CTTTCCCAATAAATATCAATCGGATTTTGCGGTACAGGTGACTTCGCAAATTACGGATGCTCAACAGTTTACGAGTAATTTCACGAATAACAATTTACGTGGCACGGCGAACTTTTTAGAAACCTATCGGACTAGTAAGGCGCGGGTATGTGTGACGGTGGGAATGATGACGACGGGTTATGATTGCCCTGATTTGTTGAATTTGGGGTTGTTTCGTCCGATTTTTTCGCCAACGGATTTTATTCAAATTAAGGGACGGGGAACTCGTAGGCATAATTTTTTGGAGCAATTGCATGATGCTGATCTTAAGGGCAGCATCAGAGAGCCAGAAAAGACTGCTTATAAATTGTTTGATTTCTTTGCAAACTGTGAATATTTTGAGAAAGATTTTAAATATGATGAGGTGTTGGCTTTGCCGAAGCCCAAAGCCAATCCTCAAAGTGGGACTGGGGGCGATCGCGATGATGATGGTGAGACTGTGAAAGGAATTGGCAGTTATGAGCATCTTGGGAGTGATATTTTGTTGAGTCTCAAGGAAGAGGCGATCGCCTATGGTGGTATGAAGATCGATCGCTTGTATTTTGAGCGTTTTGAGGAGGTAATTCGCAACGATCGCGAGTTGGCGGCAGCGATTGAGGTTGGACATTGGGAAAAGGCGATCGCCTATGTAAATAGCAAATTTTTTGATGATTCTGAGCAGCCTTATACGTTAGAAAAGTTGCGTAAGGCGGCAGCGGTGGATCGGCGGTTGGAGGTGCGGGAGATTTTGGAAAAGATTTTTGGGTTGATTCCCAGATTTAAGTTGAAGGATGAGTTATTGGAGGAGGAGTTTGAGAAGTTTGTGGCAAATTATCAGCCTGACGAGTCAATTCCTGCGATTAGAAATTACTTTAAGGCTTATGTGACTAATGACCAGATTCGGAAAATAATTGAGGGTAAGAACTACACGGAATTAGCGACAAATGCGTTCTTTTCAATGAATGATTTTACGGCTGTGCCGAAGTCGTACCGTAATTTAATTCCTGAGTATGTGAGGGAGTTTGTTTCTTTGGAGAGGTTTGTTTCTTGAATTACGAATTAATTATTGACGTACTGGATAGCGTACGGTTATAGTTGAGGTTATTTGCTAAATAATTCAAAATGTCTACTTTTACAGCTAGTGAGGCTAGGGCTAATTTCTATCGTCTTATTGATGAGGCTAATCAGTCCCATGAGCCGATTTTGATTACGGCGAAGCGTGGTAATGCGATTTTGCTGTCGGAAGAGGATTGGAAGGGGATTCAGGAGACGCTCTATTTGTTGTCAATACCGAATATGCGGGAATCGATTCAAGCAGGATTGGCTACACCGATCGCTGATTGTGATGAGGATTTGGACTGGTGAATTGGAGAATTGTATATACAAAACAAGCTCAGAAGGATGCACAAAAACTGTTGTCGGCAGGGCTGAAAGCTAAGGCTGATAAGTTACTAGATATTCTCAAAGAGAATCCTTACCAAACGCCGCCAAGTTATGAGAAGTTAGTCGGTGATTTGGCTGGTGCTTATTCTCGCAGGATCAATATTCAGCATCGCTTGGTTTATCAAGTTTTAGATAGCGATCGCGTTATCAAGGTGATTCGGATGTGGACGCATTATGAATAATTACGAATTAATAAATTACGAATTACGAATTGGAAATTACGAATTTATGATTTTCGTGTCAAGGTAAATCAAGGTTTATTTCATGCTCCCAAGAGATGTTTACAAGATCTTCAGGATCGCCAATGTATACTTCTGGGCGGGGTACAAGATTGTCAAGTCTGCTTTTTTGGCGTTGCACAAATGAAAGATGAATCAAGAAAATGAAGGAAT
>NZ_BBJB01000002.1 GCF_016584665.1 Pseudanabaena sp. lw0831 | reverse complement strand
TATAATGCTCCCTATAAATCGGACAGGAGATTAAGATAGAAAAGCTGCCAGAAATCACGAAGAAAGTATGGAGAAAATAAAAATAATGCAACGAAAAAAACACAGTGCAGAATTCAAAGCCAAAATAGCGCTGGAAGCAGCGAAAGGATTGAAAACAATCAACGAAATAGCAGGAGAAGCCGAGGTACACCCAACCCAAGTGACTCTATGGAAGAAACAACTGCTAGATGAAATGCCAAGCCTATTTGCCAGTGGTCGAGGACAGCAAGAAAAAAAGGAGGAAGATTTGACAGGCGCACTGTATCAACAAATCGGTCAGCTCAAGGTAGAACTGGACTGGATGAAAAAAAAATCTGGTCTTAGCCGTAGCTGAGAAGAAAGAATTGATTGAGCCAACGCATCGATCAATCTCGATTGCTCGACAGTGCGAACTATTGGGACTAGCAAGGTCTAGTTTTTACTATGAACCGAAACCCGAAAGTGAGCAAAATCTAAAGCTGATGCAGATGTTAGACAAACAGTTCACTACAACACCATTCTACGGTGTCCGCAGAATGACGGCTTGGCTTGCCACACAAGGTGAAGCCGTCAACCCTAAACGAGTCAGGCGATTGATGAGAGAGATGGGTTTAGAATCGATCTATCCCAAACCAAATCTCAGCAAAGCTAAAGACAACGTAAGGAAGTACCCGTATCTTTTAAAGGAGCAAGAAATAACAGTCCCCAACCAAGTTTGGAGTACAGATATTACCTACATTTCACTACCGCAAGGACATATCTATTTGGTCGCCGTAATCGATTGGTACAGCAGGTATGTACTATCTTGGGAGTTATCTAACACCATGGATGTTACCTTTTGCCTCAGTGCTTTGGATCGGGCTTTGACTCAGAATACACCCAAGATCTTTAACACCGATCAGGGTAGTCAATTTACCAGCTTAGCTTTCACCAGCAGATTAGAGCAGAAAGGAATAGCCATCAGCCAAGATGGGCGAGGTCGAGCCTTAGACAATATCTTTGTAGAGCGGTTGTGGCGATCGGTGAAGTATGAGGAGGTGTACCCCAAAGCTTACACATCGGTCAAAGAGGCGATGCAGGAGTTGGATAAATATTTCCACTTCTACAACAATGTAAGACTGCATCAGTCTTTGGACTATCAAACTCCTGCAACAGTTCATTTTAAACAACCTAACAAGGAGGTTCATATGTAGTTATTTTGATTGCCTTTTGTCGATGCAGCTTTTTATCTTAACTTTTATACTTTTTTGTCTTGACAATGGGGAGCGCTTTACAGAGAGGCATATTATTAGCCAAGACAGAAAAAAGCCACTTACAAGCAGAAACTATATAAGGGCTACAATTATGCTTATCTTGCAATAATCTGACTAAAGGTATTAAGGAGGAAACATATTTTTTTATGTGGATTTTGTGGACAAGATTTAATAGCAAATAGAATTTAGATGCATAGCTCAATAAATGTTAGAGATATTAAAAAATATAGAATTATTTCAAACACTATCTCTAATTTCTTAGATCAAAGTGATTTCATAGAAAGGCAAATAAAGACATGAGTATGAACCAAGCTCAATTTGAGAAACTAGTAAAAGAATTAGATAATTTTGCTCATCAGCAACCTCATAAATATAAGCTACGGGTAAAGTTACTAGCCAGTTTAGGATACGCTTACGTCATCGGGCTAATTACTTTTCTATTAGGATTAGCGGGAAGTTTAATTTATCTTGGTATATTCTTACGCCTACCAATATCCTATGTTTTTATCAATGTACTTGTTAATTTCTTCCTAATTTATTTAGCAATAACTGCAATTTGGTTTACCGTAATTATTATAAAATCTCTCAAGATTTATTTCCCTAAGCCCAAAGGCGTGGAACTAAATCGACAACAGACACCACAACTTTTCCAGTTTATTGATGATTTAACATCTACTCTACAAGCTTCCAAGTGCGATCGCATTTTATTAACAGGAGACTTTAATGCTGGAGTTGTTCAGCTACCAAGGTTTTGGAAATTACATGAAAACTACCTAATGTTAGGTTTACCACTCATGTGCGCCTTATCGCTTGAGCAATTTCGGGCAGTGCTTGCCCATGAGTTAGGACATTTATCTCGCAATCACAGCCAATTACAAGGTCAAGTTTATCTTGTTCGCAAAACTTGGTATCAAGTATGGGTAAACCTTAAAGAGTCAAGTTTGGATTCTACATTTCTATTAAATTTATTCCTAAACTGGTATGCTCCTTTCCTTTATGCTTATTCATTTGCTATGGCTAGATCTGATGAGTACGAAGCAGATCGCTATGCCAAAGAAATAGCAGGTGCTGACAGTATCGCTGAAGCACTAATTAGGTTTGAAGTGAATAGTCGATATATGCAAACAGCCTTTTGGGGAAATCTCTATAAGCAACCTCACCACCAAATCTTAACTCCAAATAATGTATATACAAATTTAGTTGATTTTTTATCTAAGGATTTTCCCCTAGAGCAACAAGTTAAACTTCTTGATTTGGCATTAGATCAATGTACAAGCTATGCAGATACCCATCCTTGTCTATCAGAGAGGCTAGCAAGCATTGGTTACAATTCAGCCAACGATCAGATAACGGTTCCTAATCTCCCAGAAATGAATGCCGCAAAAACTCTTTTAAATGATTCTCTAGAATCTTATATAAGCTGTTTTAACAAGGAGTGGCAACTTCAAACATCTATTAAATGGTACGAATGGCATAAAGAATCTCAAGATTTACAGATGCGGATCGAATATTTGGAAAGACAGGCTATAAATCATTCCTTGGCTATTGATAAGGCATGGGAACTTGCTAGTTTAACTCTCAATTTCAAAGGAGATACAGCCGCGATTCCCAAATTCAAAGCAGTTCTTGATGTTGATCTCAAACATGCTGACGCAAATTATGCGATCGCAAATATTCTCTTAGAAAAAGGAGACGATCAAGGTGTGCAGTATATGGAAATGGCGATGGAACAAGATTATGGGAAGGTCGTATCAGGTTGTGAGCTAGTCCGTGCTTTTATGCGGCAAAAAGGAGATTTTGAAAGAGCTGATTATTATCGAGAACGTGGGAATAGTCATTATCAATTACTTTTGCTGGCTCAAGAAGAACGGACATGTATCGATGCTAAAGATAAATTCATAACTCATAATTTGCCGAAAGATCTTCTAAAATCTCTGAATAAGCAGTTATCAGATTATCCACAGATGAAAGAAGCATATATAGTCCAAAAGGCTGTCAAGTATTTTTCTGAGCAGCCATTTTATATTTTAGGATTTGTGCGAAGGCGCATTTTGAATGATGATTATGCTAAAGAGCGAGATCTTGAACTTTTCAGCGATCTCCACAATGATCTAGATTTTCCTTACGAAATATATATTATGCATCTTAACTTGTATAGATGGAATTTGAAACGAGCCTTATCTCGCGTGCCGAAGTCGAAAATCCCACTTTATTAGCCCCAAGAATGTAATGTTTTCTGAAAGCAAGCAATTATTGGCAATTGCGGCAAAATGGTTATAGTGATTAAACACCTCTTATTACATAGATGCTCAAATTCCAGATATATGTTTGATTGCTAATTTATATGTGTAAAGTCCTATGAGATTTACCGAAAAGCATAATTCAACTCCTATCTATCTCCTGATCTTGTTTGTATTAACAAATATAATAGGGTGTGATCGGAAATCACCACAGATAGATCCACCAGTTGCCAAAAGTGATCCGCCAGTTGTCAAAAGTGATCCAACAATACATTGTCAAAAAGAATCGGCAACGAGTTTTTTAGTGATTGGCGGAGGTGGCGCTCCCAGTAATAACGAAATTGCACTAGAAAAGAATCTACTGTATTTTCAGCGATCGCTTTGTAAGATAGGCTATACGCCTAAGCAAGCAAAAGTCTTTTTTGCGAATGGCAATAATGGAGAAGCCACGATTAGATATATTGACGAGTCTAAAAGGGAGCAATATAAACCGCCCAACATCCCCAATCTTAATGGAAGTTCTACTTACAGAAATTTAAAGAGTTCTCTTTTAGAAGATCAGTCTGTAAAGCCTTTATTTTTCTATTTCACAGGGCATGGCTTGCTAAACAAAAAGAATAATAATGATAACACTATAATTTTATGGAATGAGCAATATGTGAGCGTCAAACAATTGGCAAAAGTCCTCGATCAAATGCCATATCAAAAACCTTTTGTAACAATGATGTCGCAATGTTACTCTGGCTCATTTACTAACTTAATTTATAAGAATGGCGATCGCTTACAGCCAATAGCCAAGCAACGACGTTGTGGCTTTTTTGCAACTATTAAGACTTTACCTTCAGTAGGATGCACTCCTGAAGTTGATGAAGCTGATTATCAAGACTATAGTTCGAGTTTTTATGCTGGATTAACGGGAGTTAATCGCGTCAATCAACCCGTTCCTTCTGCTGATTATAACCTCAATGGCAAGGTCGCTTATAATGAAGCCCATGCCTATGCTAAAATCGATGATAAGAGTACGGATTTGCCAATTTCCACATCAGAGGCTTGGCTTCAGGAGCGAGAATCTCAAAAAGATCGAGATGTGATTGTAAATCAGCCGATCGCATCTTTGTTAGTAAGCGCTCGTCCTGAGCAGCACTTCGTGGTTAGCTCCATAATCAAGATGCTTAATATCAATATTGCTCTATCGTTTAATCAAAACAAAAAAGTTTTAGCATTAATACTAAATGATGAAATCAAACAGACTTATTTGGAAAGATTGCGAATGGAATTAACTAATATTGTTATGGAGAAGCAGATTCGTAAATTAGGCGATCACAATAATATTAATATTATTGATCGCTTAATTGAATGTGAAAGTGGCTCTTGGGAGAATAATTCTTGATCAGGGATTAGGGGATTTGAACATGTACATAATGAGTTATAGAAGAGAACCTTATGGCGACTCGTAAAATTAGCTATTTGTCTGTAGAACAGCAAGCTCAGATTGCTACCTATCGCCAAAAATGGGAAAAGACAATATTTTCAATAACCCGAATTGCTCGACATAATGTAGAAAAGATTATAGTGAATCTATATGCCCACAATAACAAACCTGTTCCACAGATAGTTTTTTTTGCAAGCCCAGACCGGGCTTTGAATTTTTTATTCGATCAGCAAAATATTCAAATTTTATCTAGTCTTATGCAAGAGCTAGACAAGTTAGCAGTGCAGATGTTTGATAATGGATTAATACATAAAGGGGAAACACCTCTCTCAGGTATGTTCTTAGAATCTTTGTCATATAATTTGCAGAAACAAGAACTCTGTAGCTCGATAGGAAAGCCAATAGCTATGGATATTATTAGAGGTTTGAGGATTAATCTTATAGATTCAACTTTAGATCAATTAGAAGAAAATCTTTGGGGTTTGGAATCTCAATTCAGCAATCAGAAGTGGAAACTAGATTTCTTGATTTCTCAACAACTGGAAGAAAATTTGTCTGAACGCATATGTCCCCAAATACAAATTGGTTTTAACAAGATTTTGGCAAGTAGTAACTGGAGAGATATCAGTATTGTGATAGATAGTGTAACTGGCGATCTGTCTTGGCGGGAAGAATTGCAAGATTGTTTGAAAAATATTTACTTTAACAGGTTAAATACTAGTATTTATGCTAGACAAGAATTAGAGGGAATTAGTTTTATCGATTTCTGTATTTCCGTTTTAAAATGTGAATGTGACCTCAATTTATGGAATATGTATCAAACACTCTTTCAAGAATGTGACTGGATATTTCCATTTGATAATATTTGCTTGATTTGCGATCGCCCAACTAAAATTTCTTTCAGTGTTCGACATCGCTTGGGCAAGGATGTTGAGCCAATCATGCAATTTAGTGATGGTTTTAAGGTGTTTGAATGAAAGATAGTTGAAGCTCGAAACGCAGCAACTATCTTTTGGATTAGCCGATAAATGCATAGGTCAAGACGAACTAGAACTATTAACAGAAAGGCATAGCTGCGGAAATTATTATGAAAACAAGCCATTATTGGCAATTTGTGAAATTAAAAGCGACAGGGCAATGCATCCGTGAAACGATCGCTAATGCTAAAGAGTTTTTCTTGCAGCAATTTTCTGCAACAGATGATCTTGATGCTGTTGCTGAATTAACAGATTTACAAATTCAAAAACAATTATGGCAATTGTGGCAAAATGGCGAAGCGATCGCTGAAATTTGCTTGCGATGTTTTATTTCTAATCAAATCGAACAAACCTGTTATCAGATCGCCAATCAGTTTGGGACTGAGCATGGATTTCGATATCACGATCTGTTAGTTTTTGTGCTGAATGATTATATTGATTGCCATCAAAATCAGAGCAAATTTGTCTCAGTAGCCCGTGAAATTCTTGATGGTTTTGAGCCAGATCGCAGTAATTTAGCAACTTGGACAAGTCGTAAAGTCAAACAAAATCGGGAGTTAAATGCTTTTTTGTTGGAGCATGGCGTTTATCTTGTTAGCGATTGGGCAATACTCAATGACACCAGTCCCAAGCAATTGGAACGCATTTATACGGAGTTTTATCAAACTGCTCAATATTCCATTCAACAGACAAAACATCTATTAGAAGCCTATCATGCGGTTTATCGAATGGATCGATTGCAATCGAGGTTAAATGGAAGCAAAGGTCAATGCCCTGCACCCACTCCAGAGCAGTTACAAAGGATTAGTGAATATCTAGCTGTAAATCATGCTGAAAATCATGTTGTACCTAAAGCGCCAACCAATATTTTGAATAAATTGCAAGAAATGGCGAGCAGATTACGTCAATATCGCATACAGGCTAGGGGCGGTAAATCACGGCAAATTTCCCTCGATCAACCTGATTTGACGATTAATCCTGAGACTTTATTAGCTAATTCTGAAGATGAGAATGAAGCATTTGCTTTCTTAGCAGCCTATCGCCAACAGTTTGAGCAAAGCTTAGCAAAAGCGATCGCCCAAGTAACCTATATGCGTCATACCAAACTCACACAGCGATCGCCAGATCTTGCCGCAAATTTTCTGACTGGGCTGAGCTTATTTCACTGCCATGGTCAAACTATGACTGAGATTGCATCAGAGATTGGGCTAGAGGCTCAATATCAAGTAACGCGGTTACTTAAACTCAAGGAATTGCGATCGGACATTCGCCGTGAAATTTTAGGTAACTTACGTGAAGAAGTGATCGGACTAGTCAAGTTCTATGCCGATCCTTCGCAGTTATCGGAACTCGATCAAAAATTGGACGTTATTTTACAAGAGCTAGTAGAGGAAGAAATGGAAAGTGCTGAATCTGAAAGTATCAAAAGCAAAGGAATTCCTCTGCGAAGTCGATTTGCTGTAAAGCTTTGTCAGTATTTACAGCAAATCCATCAATGTTGATAAATAAGCATACATGTAGGATGCGTTAGTGCAACATAACGCATCAATTAGAAAAAACGATGGGTTACGCTATCGCTAACCCATCCTACATTTACTTTAAGGGCAATGGCTTTGCATAACTACTAACAAACTAGCACTATGAATAGACAACGAATTAGAATAGATAAATACCATAATGAAGACAATCAATCTTCTCAGATTGGGGGAAACTCCTATGATTAGCGAATTTGACACAATCCCTCTTGATGCGATCGCATTGTCGCCCGATCTTATTCGTCATGCGCTCGCCTTATCGCAAAGTGATAATAAAAGCGCTAATAAGAATGCTAATAGCCAGTGGCAAGATTGTATAGATGCGATCGCCTATTTGAGCATTGGGGAATGGCTGCGCGATCGCTTGTCAAATATTTCTCTAGATGTCACGGAGGCAAATTGCTTTCAGGTCAATGGTTTTACGATTTATGTTTTAGCGATGACGCGATCGGCTGGTGATTCGGTCGAAATTCCTATAAACGTTATCGATTTGGAGACAACTAACTCTAAGCACAGCAATCTTTTTATTGTCGCTGTGGAAATTCAAGAGGAAATTGAGCAAGCTTTGGTTTTAGGATTTATTCGTCATGCTCAATTAATTGAGCATCTTCCTGAACTAGATCGCCTTGATAATACTTGCCAAGTTCCCTTATCGCTATTTGACGATCAACCTGAGCGATTGTTACTTTATCTCCAGCATTTGGAACCTGTATTAGAAACCGTAAGAGCATTTCAACCAGAAGCAATCACAGAATTGCCTCAAGTAAATATGACTGAGTTGATTCTCAATACTGGTCTATGGTTGCAATCACAACTAGATGAAATCGCCCAAACCTTAGCTTGGCAACTATTACCAACTTGGCAGCCCAATTATGCATCAGCATTGCGCTCTCCAGCTACAGAACTCCAAACAATCGTTAGTGAAGTAGCGAGGCTAACAGTCGATATTCCTCCCCACGCAAGGGCTGCCTATCAAGACTTTCAACTAGGCGATCGCCATTTGCGTCTATATGCAACGGTATGGGCTGATGGCGATCGCACAGAAAATCCTGAATGGACATTATTACTTGTGCTTGGTTCTCAATCAAGCAATGAGATTCCCTATGGCGTGAGAATGCGTATTCGCGATCAGCAGCAAGTTTTAGTAGATCGCAGGTTAGAGCCAAATACTAATGACATCTATCTCTATGCTTGCGTCACAGGTGAACAAAATGAAGCGTTTACAGTGTCGATTTCTTTGCCCAGTGGTGTTATGTTAACCTTACCAGCTTTTGCCTTTTATCCCAATGCACTCTAAATGCCGACTTATTACCTAGAAGTTGAGAAAATCGAATCGCAAAGTCGATTTATGTGCCGATTCCTGTTGTCTTGGGGAAAAAATCAACGAGGCGCTGTAGTTGCGATCGCATATTCAGAAAGCCTTGCTGCTAGCTATAGTGAATGGCAATCTGCTTATCTCAACTATTACCGCAATGTTGCATTAGGTGAATCCTTACGCGGTCGAGTTCAAGGCAGCGGCAGTTTTTCGCCTTTAACTGTGGATTGGTATGAGAAATTGCGAGAGGCAGAAGAAAGGCTACTCAGAGAATTTAACTTTTGGTTGCGCAGTCCAGAACTTTACGAACTTTGGGAAGAAATCAAGCGATCGGCTCGGCTTATATCCACACAATCAGCTAAATCCACTTCAGCCCATATTGATTTACTGATTACTTGTTCCGAAGAGTTGAGTTACTTGCCTTGGGAAGTATGGAAATTGCAAGATGAATTTGCCTTACTCGATACGGTACGCATTGCGAGAGCAGTCTATTCCAATGTAGAGGTATCCAATCCTCAATATCACCGCCGTCCGAGATTATTAGCAATTTTTGGAGATGAAACAGGTTTAGATTTTCAGCACGATCGCGTTGCAATGCAGATTTTATCGGGATTAGCGGAAATTCATACAATATGCTGGGAGGCGAACACAGCAGATCGTATTCATCAAAAGCAAAAAATCTGTGATGCGATCGCGGATGAACAGGGGTGGGACATTCTGTTTTTTACGGGACATAGCGATCAAACGGATTTAACGGTGGGGAAATTGTTGATTGCACCCAATAGCTCTTTGACCATGAGCGATATTGAGCCTTATCTACTGCAAGCTAAAAAGCTGGGGTTACAGATCGCAATTTTCAACTCTTGCAATGGCACTGCGATCGCCTCATGGTCGATCAGTAAAGTAGGAATCCCGCAAGCGATCGCTATGCGGGAACCAATCCATAATCAAGCAGCCCAGAGCTTTTTGGTACAGTTCCTCAAAAATCTTGCCCAATATCAAGACTCGCATACATCCATGCTTGGCGCTTGTCGTTATTTACAGGAAGCGAGATTATTATTACCCTCTGTTTACTTGATTCCTTCTCTATTTCGTCATCCTGATGCACAGCTATTTCAGCTATTGCCAACAGGTTGGAAGTCAATCTTAAGACGAATTGCACCAAATCCTCTGCAAGCGATCGCCCTCAGTAGTTTGCTAGCAATTAGCTGCATTCCATCCTTGCAAGAATGGATGCTCGATAGTCGTGTTTGGCTGCAAGCAATCTATCGTCAGCAAACCCAGCGTATCCCCCAAGCATCTCCACCCGTTCTTTTAGTGCAAATCGATGAGGCTTCTTTACAAAAAGCTGCGATCGCCGATCCGTACCCGATGGATCGGCAATATTTGGCGAAGTTAGTCGATCGCTTAGCCAGCCAAAAAGCGCAAATCATCGGCATTGATTATTTACTCGATCGCTCCCATCGCAATCTTAAAGATGGCAAAGATAATGGTCAAAGCGATCGCATTTTAGGTCAATCGCTCCAAAATGGTGTAAATCAAAAAGATGAAACTTGGTTTGTCTTAGCTTCTGTTTATAGTGAAGGCAATTGGTTAGAGACATTGCCTGAAATTGCCAGCAAAAATGGCACGGTGGATGGACATATTCATATGTCGGTGCAGTATTTGCCGTTAGTTCAAGCCGATGTTCCCAAATTGCCTTTTGCCTATTTGCTCGCAGGCTTACATCGAGTCAGGCAAACACAAAATCTGCGATCGCCTTTAGCTCCAGATGCTAGCCTCTTTGCCCAAGTCTCGGACAGATTACAGCTATATGGGAAAACATTTCGCAATTTGCTGTCACCCTCCTCGCAAATGCTACCAGTTACTAATTTTGCTCAAGATGCGATCGCTCAGTCATGGCTACATCCCATTGTTGACTTTTCGATTCCACCCGATCGCATTTATCAAACAATTCCTGCATGGAAATTATTACAGGACAACCCACAACCCATAGCTTCTCAATTGAATTCTCAAATCGTGATTATTTCCGCCAATTATTCCGAAGCAGGTGTATTTAAGCAAGGTGAAGATTCTTTCGCGCAACCAGCCGCAATTCGCTATTGGCTCCAGCAATCGGCACTAACGAGACAACGTGAAACCTATACAGGCGGAGAAATCCAAGCCTATGCAGTTCATCATTTCTTACGCGATCGCTATGTTATCCCAATCCCTGACTCATGGATGATACTTTTGTTTCTCACTAGTGGGGCGATTCTTGTGGGATTTTGGCAACCGCGATCTCGCCGTCAAGTATATATTTTGCTCGGTTCTAGCCTAAGTCTATATACCTTAGCAAGTATCGAGATTTATATTTCTGGTGGAATTCTCTTGCCCATGGTCTTGCCTGCGATCGCTGCGATCGTATACTGTTTGCCTAAGTTAAAATAATTATTATAAATAGACTTCTAAAATGATCGCTTTAGAGCAACAATTAAAACAGCTTGTGACAGAAACTTGTCAGCATCCGCACGGAAGTGTTGCTCGACAGAGAGCATTAACTTCACTGGTTAGGCTGATTAATCGCTCACAAAAACTTTGGAAAGATAGTTCTCCCTATTATGAAGATGCTTTGCAGCTAACATGGCTATATTTCTGTCGAAATCTCTGCGAGGCTACTACGGCAAAATCTGCCTACGACTCCGATCGCAGTAATGTTATTACTTGGATGAATGCTTACCTTAAATACCGATTGCAAGATATGTATATCGAAAACCAGCAACAGCAAATAAAATCTGGATTAGAGGAAAGAGAAGATAGCAATAATGCTGTTATAGATCAGGCAATAGATCGCATAGCTGCCCCTGTACAATCATCTAATTTGTTAGAGCAAGTTCGAGAATGGGTGGAATTAGATAAGACAAAAGTTTTGCAGCGAACATATGTACGCGATCGCGCTGATGTTAATGCTCAGGTTCTAATTCTCAAACGATTACCTCCTGAAACTAATTGGCAAAACTTAGCGCTAGAGTTTTCGCTACCAATCTCAACTCTCAGCAGCTTTTATCAACGCAAATGTATTCCGCTATTAAAAGAATTTTACGAAAAAAATAGAGTTGCCTAGTTCAACAAACTCAATAATTTTTTAAAAGTGCCGCTTCGCGGCACTTTTAAAAAATTATTGAGTTATGCAAAATTCCTTAGGATTAATTATGGTAAATATTAAAGACAGTTTTTTATCCCTTCCAATTGCTAATGAATATCGTGATATCGCACGATCATTTGCATCTCAACAACCTTTTTTGCATATTGCAGAACGAGTGCAGCGTAATACTTTGGCAGTACTAATAATGCGCGACTACCTAGAGATGATGGGAATCTCGACAAGCTTAGAAACAAGCAATAGCTGGAATCCTATTGTACAAATATGTGCAAATGTTGCCGATCTGGATATTGAGGGTTTAGGCAAGGTAGAGTGTCGATCTCTAAATGAGGGGGAATCAACATGTTACATGCCTCCTGAAGTATGGGAAGAGCGTATTGGTTATACTGTTGTTCAACTAGACGTAAATTTGCGATCGGCGACAGTTTTGGGCTTTATGCCACATGTGGAGATTGACTTTGTGTCAATCGATCTTCTTCAACCGATTGAAAGTTTATGTGTAGCGATCGCAAATTTACGAGCATCTACTCCACAAGTTTCTAGTAATTCAAGGGCGATCGCGAATCTTAGCAATTGGTTGCAGGATCTCTTTGAGTCAGGTTGGCAAGAGCTAGAAACATTGCTAGATGGTAATCAGCCTCAATATGCTTGGCGTAATCGAGAGTTTTTAAGTTCTATTCCTAACGCATCTAATCTGATAGAAGTAAGACGAGGTAAGTTAATCGATCTTGGTTTGGAGATGTTTGGGTGTTTAGTTGCGCTAGTTATCACAATTTCGCAAGTTACTCAAAATGAGACTAATATTCGTCTAGCTATTTATCCAATGACGGATACATTTCTGCCTGAATTTCTTAAATTAGTGATTTTAGATGATGCTGGAAATATTTTTCTACAGGTTCAAGCTCGAAGTATCGACAACTATATTCAGCTTCAATTGAGTGGCAATACAGGAGAAAATTTTAGTGTTCAAGTCTCTCTTGCAGAAGTATTGCTGACAGAAAATTTTGTGATTTGAACTGGCGATCTTTTATTTGTTTATTGCATAGCTTGCAATCGCCTAGAGCTAAATAAGCCTAGTAAAGATACAGGCATGATTATGAAAATAATAGAACATAGCCCTAAACAACTTGTCATCTATAGCCGACCAATTGGATTATGGCTAATTTCTGCACTATTTCCTCTAATAGGGCTTTTTATAGGGATTCTTTCGTTAGAGGCTAACTTTTTTAGCTGCAACCGCATTGAAAAAAATGTTGGTTTTTGTCAAAAGCTCACTGTTAAAATATTGGGAATTCGCGCGAAACAAACTCCCCTCCAGCAAATAATCAGTGCTGAGGTTAAACAAAAAAGTTATCCTCAGGAAGGAACATACTACCGCGTCGAAATCAATACTACTGAGGGTGCTATTCCATTAAAAGATTTTTGGGAAGGTAATGGATTTGATGCTCAGAATAAGCAGGAAATAGCTTCTCAAATCAATCACTTTTTAAAAAATCACGACCAAGCCTCAATAGCCATTAACCAATATCCAAATTGGTTTAGTTTAGTCTGGTTTTTAGGTTGGATGTACTTTAGTTTACAGTTCTTTTTCGGTGTGGCTCAGATTAGAACTTGCACATTTGACAAGACCCTGAATATATTAATAATTGAAGTCAAAGGATTGATGGGCAAGAAAATTGATGAATATCCTCTCAGCCAAATCTCAAATATTATTGTAAGTGGTGGTGGAATATCGTTTAACGCAATTCCTACAGAACCAGTTCATATAATTCTAAATTCAAGTGAACAGATTTCAGTTTACCTAGCATTAGACTCCTTTAGCGCTCCAAACAACTGGTATCAAAAAGCTCAAGAAACCGTTGATTTGATTCAAGTGTTTCTAGGGATTCCCATTGAAATTGATGGTATTCATAAATTAGATTCTCAAAAATAGTAGTTTAATTCGTATGGAAGTCTCAGCTATATTTTTAATTTCTTGTGGATTAGTGACGTTGATTATGTTGCTTGTGCTATCGCGTCCTCATCAACTTCGATGGGATAAAAAATTAGGTTTATGGTTGTCAAATGTATGGCAATGGTGGCAAGATTTACAGGAAGATATTGAATGTGCGCCCTTGGAGCAAAAGCTTAATGAATTGGTAAAGAGACGATGGGATGTCGCCGAGCGTTTGCTAAAAGCACAAAAGCTAAGAAGTCCTAATCAAAAGAGGAAATGGTATTTAGAAAAAGTTATTTACGATCTTAAACGCGGACGGTGAGAATTTATGACTCAAGAGAAGTTTGATGAATTGGTTCAGCAATTGGAAATATACTCGCAGCAACATCCTAATCTATATAAATTGCGTGTAGCTGCGTTGGCTACATTTGGATATGTTTATATTTTTGTGGCGATCGCATTCTTAATACTTTGTGCAGTTTTAATTGGTGCGATCGCCATTTATGGACGTGCTGTCAATAAATTAACAATGTATATGGTGCTAATTTTTATCGTCCCAGCATTTTTGCTATTGCGATCGCTGTGGGTGACATTTCCTGCACCAACTGGTACAAAACTAAAGCGCAAACAAGTTCCCGAATTATTTGCTTTAGTAAACCGCCTCACAAAGTCTTTACAAGCTCCATCATTTCACCAGATTCTTCTCACCGCAGAATTTAATGCTGCGGTCTGTCAAGTTCCTCGTCTAGGGATTTTCGGTTGGCAACAAAACTATCTCATTCTTGGATTGCCATTAATGCAATCCCTCTCTCCTGAACAATTTCAAGCTGTATTAGCTCATGAAATCGGACATCTATCTGGCAATCATAGTCGCTTTGCTGGATGGATTTATCGAGTACGCAAAACATGGATGCAAATTTTAGAACGTTTCCAAACCGAGCAAGGAGCAGAAGTTGTGGCGATGAGTTTCTACGGATTTATCAATTGGTATTCACCGCTATTAAGTGCTTATTCCTTCGTGTTAGCAAGGGCTAACGAGTACGAAGCCGATCGCTGTGCGGCTGACTCTGTGGGTAATCAACATGCTGCCGAAGCATTGATTTTGGTTGGTGTGAGAAGTCAATATATGGACAATTCCTATTGGAAAAATATTTATCAACAAGTTAATACTCAACCAGAACCACCAAATTCTCCCTTTGCTCAACTTGCTCAATCCTTGCAAAATGAAATAGAGCCTGAGACTTATCAGAAATTATTAGAGCGATCGCTAGCTCTCAAAACCGATACCAGCGATACACACCCTTGTTTGCGCGATCGCATACAAGCTCTAGGTTTTAATCCATCAGCCCTGCCAGCGATGAATTTTAGTCCTGTGACAGCGAGCCAAAAATTTCTGGGTAGCTCTCTTGCTAATTTAACCGAACAATTTGATCGGGAGTGGTATACAAATGTTGAGGCTTCATGGAAAGAGAGATTTACTTATATTCAAGGACTTCGTATCGCTTTGCAAGCCATTGAAGAAAAGGCTAAATCAGAAATTTTAAATCTCACTGAAGCATGGAATCGAGCTTTTTGGACGAGTGAAATTATGGGCGATCGCGTGGCTCTTCCTTTTGCTCAAAATGTAGTTGCGATGCAAGCCGATCATGCTGGAGCAAATTATCTATTAGGCAAAGTTCTGCTTGAAGATGAAGATCCTAAAGGGATCGAGCATTTGGAAATTACGATGCAAGGTGATGTAGATGCGGTTATACAGAGTTGCGAACTAATTTACGGATTTCTCAAACAACATGGTAAAAATGATGAAGCACTGAAGTACCAGCAAAAATTAGCAATCCACTATCAAAAAGTTGGTTTGGCGCAACAAGAAAGGGCTTCGGTAAGTTGTTTTGAGGCTCTCATCACTCACGATCTGCCTGAAGAGGAGGTTAAAAAATTACAGCAGTATTTGTCGGGTTACAAAGATATCGAAACTGTCTATCTCGTTCGCAAGCATTTAACCCATTTTCCTGAGAAGCCGATGTATGTTTTAGCAATTAAATGTAAGCATTCTTTCTGGACTAAGATGCATTTGAGTGCTAGAGCCTTAGAAAAAGAGAAAAAGGCGATCGCCAAAATCGCTAAAGAATTTCAGTTCACAGAGTATACATACATCACCGTGTTTGCCTCAGATCGTAGTTTTCGTAAAAATGATTTTCCCTCTGTCATATCAGAAGATTACATCAAGAAAGTCGCAGGCAAGACAATTTACCAAGCCTAAGTTTTCTTCGATCTTGTGAAGTTAAACAAAAACACAAAATGGCTACGCCATTTTGTGTTTTTGTTTTATGCGTGGCAATAAAGTTTAAGTTTTGTAAACTATGGCGTAAGTTCATTGTTCAAGCCTGATGAATTTATAAGTGCGTAAGCAAAAGAAACCTGTAAATGCATAGATCCCCGACTTTTTCTTTGCAATCACAGATCAATTCTGTCAATAACGCAAAAAGTCGGGGATCTCAATCTTTGCATCTTCAGTTTTTTAAGGCAGCGCTACTTAAATAATTGATTGGATAATGCATAGATCGGCGATCGCCAGAGCTATGTGAAACTAGGCAACCATTTTTAGTTTATTTATTTAAAGGTGATTTAATGACAAATCTAAATAAAATGTGCATGATGGGTCTGTAGCTATTTTTGATGGAGCGATCGCCATTATGGGGAAGCTAGTAACCCTAAAATTTAATGACGGTAATTTCGAGCAGGGATTTGTAGTCACTATTCAAATCGGCGAAGAAGGAGCGCTTCCGTCCTCGGAGATCGTGGCAAATTTGCCCCCATCAAAAGAGTTGCCTAAGCTTTATGATGCATGGCAGTCTCGCTATTTGAAAATAGGAGCAACAACTCGGCTCTCAGCCGATGCGAATGCTGTTACCAATGTCTCCTTTCTCGAAGATTGTTATGATGCTGCCGAAAAGCTCTCAGAACATCTCAATCAATGGCTGCGATCGCCATCTTTTCTCCCTGCTAGGGAGTTAGTCTCCGATAATATCTACAGAACCGATGAAGTGCGCGTACTTCTCCAATCGGGAAATCCTTATTTACAGAAAATGCCTTGGCATTTGTGGGACTTATTTGATCGTCGCTTTACCAAGTCAGAGATTGCGATCGCTGCTCCTAGCTACTCCAGTATCGAACCCACCAAAAAACAGTCTGACAAAATCCGTATTCTCGTCATTCTTGGCAATAGTGAAGGTATCGATATAGATGCTGATCGCTCCATGCTAGAGCAATTGCCAAATGCCGACGTGACTCTGTTAGTAGAGCCGAGGCGGCAGCAACTGAACGATCAGTTATGGCAGCAGCAATGGGATATTCTCTTTTTTGCGGGGCATAGCTCTACGCAAGAGGATATCGGTCGGATCTATATCAACGAAACGGAAAGTCTAAGGATGGAACAGTTGCGTTATGCACTGAGGACGGCTGTTAGTAACGGGTTGCGATTAGCGATTTTTAACTCTTGCGATGGCTTGGGTTTAGCGCGATCGCTATTCGATTTGCATATCCCTCAAGTGATCGTGATGCGCGAACCGATCCCCGATGAAGTAGCCCAAAAGTTTTTGCGTTATTTTCTCGAAGATTTCTCAAGTGGAAACTCTTGCTATTTGTCAGTACGGAGAGCGAGAGAAAGGCTGCAAGGTATCGAAGATCGTTTTCCCTGTGCAACTTGGTTGCCAATCATTTGCCAAAACCCCGCCGAAACACCTTTAACGTGGTCGATGCCCAAGCAGGAGAAAGTGACAATGACTATGCCAGTAATAACCAAGCCACCAAGTCAAGTAGTAACACCAATGATAGACATATCATCGCCAAAACCGCCTAGTCGGAGTAATAAAAGGACAAAGCTATTCCAATTGCCTCAAACTTACATGCTTTTAGCGGGAACGGTTCTGGGATTGGCTTGCTTTGTGACGATACTGCGCCCACGTCCGATTGTGATTGCTAGTGGTGGTGCGATCGCGGCGATCATTTTTGGTGCGTGGTCATGGCAAATTAAGAAAGAATTTGCTTGGCTGAATGAAAATAATTTGCTAGATCGCTATGTATTTACTTCAAAACTAGATGGATTCGAGCGCAAGTCTTTGGCAGTTGGGATGCAGTGGCGCAGGGCAAAAGCTTGGGCTAGAGAGATGCATGTCTATGCCGAAAAAATAGTGGAGAAGGAACCAGATCTAACGGTGGATATCTTGGAAACTTTGATCACTGTTTTG
The DNA here is from genome assembly GCF_016584665.1 of Pseudanabaena sp. lw0831. Classification (GTDB taxonomy): domain Bacteria; phylum Cyanobacteriota; class Cyanobacteriia; order Pseudanabaenales; family Pseudanabaenaceae; genus Pseudanabaena. The sequence goes on along the minus strand of NZ_BBJB01000002.1, from coordinate 60,941 downwards.
GAATTGGCTGGTCAGGTTGCTGATGCGATCGCGACAACAAGTCAGGTGAAGTCTGAGAACTATCGTGTGGTGGCGCAGCGACGACTCCAAGCCAGTTACGATCGCCTCCAAGCAACTCACGAACTTTTGCAAAATTTACAAGATCAAGTTCTGTTGCTTTCGCTAGATCGCAATAGTTCCAATCTCAAAATGGAGCTTCCTGCACAGTTGAGATTAGCGATCGACACTAACAAAATCACTTTGCAAGCAAATGAAATTTAAAAAAGGAGAGAGTGTCATGCCTTCTCAATCTTCATTTTCTCAATTCATTAGTTGTGATCAAAACAGGCTTATAATTCGCACTCCTTTCCCTCTCTTGCTCATCAAGACTATAATTATTTCGGCGGTTATTTTGGATGTGGTCTTCGGAGTAAACTTGCCAGTCTCTTTAACATTCTTCCTTTCGGAAGAAATCTCAATGATCCCAAAAGCTTTAAACTCTTCAAAGTTAAGCTGCAATCGGATTGAAAATGAGATTGCTTGCTCTTTATCTGGCAATAATTTATTTGGCAATATAGAAAAAGCATTCGATTCAAAGCATGGAAAATTTGTTAGGGTAATGAGGAAGCCAAATAATTTTCGTGGGACACTATATAGAAATGATTTATTAATACTTTTAGCAGGAGCAGAAGAAATTCCTCTTTACACTTCAAGAAGTTTAGTAGACGATCAATATTCTCAATTAAATAAATTCTTGGAAGATGGGAAACAATCTAAAGTGTTAATTCAAACAAAAAGAACTTTTGATTTTAATGTCTCGACTTTCTTCGAGCATTTATCTTATGTTTTTATTGCAATCTGTTGTTACTTATCAGTATTAATTGCTCTGTCAACTTTTATTCTGTATAGGATAAACACAAATATCTACATATTTGACAAGGAAAATGGAAAGCTGAAAATCCAAAGATCTTACAACAGAAAACTTATTCGTGAAATTACACTCCAAAGAATAAAAAAAATTTTCTTAGACAAACAAATCGATCAAAAAAGTATTAGATTTGAAACAGACTTATATTCATTGAGTAGAGAGGGAAACAACGAAGGAACTTATTCGATGACAACAATTCACAACTTCCCTAAGGATTATTTTAAATATTCCTTTTCAGAAAATAAATATTCTTTACAGGAGAAAGTAATACCGATATTTAAAATCTTTATTTATAAGATCTATATTTATGATATTGAAAACTCTTTTTTGTTTTCAATAAACTTTTCAAGCATAGGAATTTTAAAATCGCGTAATGAAGCTCATAAAATCGCTGAGTCTATATGTATTTTTTTGCAACTGCCTCCCTATGAATCAAACGATCACCCTCCATGGAGAGGCATCTTAAAAGTTGATGCCGATCTACCTAATTATTAGAAAATGCCAACCTGAAAGGATAAATTCATGTCCATTAAAATGATTAATAACAGCGCAAAGAATCCGAGAGACTACCTATTCAAAAAACTCAAATCTCCCAGATCGCTTTGGTTTGCGATCGGGCTTAGCCTGACATTTCTTGTTGCTTGTGGAACGATTAAGATCGACTCTTTCGAGACGGCTAGCAAAGCTATTCAAAATGATTTCCTACCCAAAATCAGAATCGAGCAAGCGCTAGTTGCCGATGCATTGGCGGCGCGATATTCCACTGATAGCATTAAAGAACCTCTACCGAAGATTGAAGACTTTCCTTTGTATGGCGCTCAGCCAAATAATAACCCTAAAAATATTTATCTTGAGATTGTTAGCTCTGCTGAAAAAGCTAATGCTCAAAAACAGGATGAACGCTGGCTTGTGGACGTTGCAGAAGCCTTCAATTCCAAAAATGTGACTACAGGTTCGGGACAAGTAATACAGGTTGGTATTCGGAATACTCCTTCTGGTTTAGGTGCAAGATTGATTGCCTCTAAAACTTTTAAACCTGCTGCCTATACTCCATCCAGCGATCTGTGGGTAGACATCCTTAAAAGTGATGGCATTAATACGAAGATGATCGTACCAGTATTACAGCCCAATGGAACAGGCTTTGCCGTAAGAAATGATACCTATCAAGAACTCGCTAAAGGCGGAGAAGTAACATTCGAGAGATTGCTAGATGCGATTACTACAGGCAAAATCTCGATTGGCTATCCAAACCCTTATTCCAGTTCGACCGCTTTAAATCTCCTCTATACAATTCTCTGGCGAGCAGCAGGACACGATCGCGATAAGCAACCGCTAACAGTTCAAGACTTAAAGGTTCCCCAAGTTAGTTCCGTATTTGATGCTTTCCAGAAACAAGTGATCGTGACATCAGTTACGACCCTAGAGCTAAAGGACATCTTCATCCGTGACCAACAAAAAATGCAAGCCTTTCCACTTGATGGAGTTGCCTTTAACTCACTCAAGAAGTTACCAGGTTTTGAGCAAGTTACCTATGTGCCCTTTGGCTTGCCTCATAATGCCCCCTTAGTCGGATTTGATTGGAATACTCCTGAACAACGGGAAGCATTACAAAAGTTTGCTGAATTTGCAACTTCTGAACCAATGCAAAAGCTCGCTTTAACAACTCCCGAAATTTTGCAACATCTCAAACGAAAAGATCTACCCATTAATCCTTCTGGAGAAGTCCTGAAAACTGCCCTTACCTTCTGGAAGCAGCGTAAAGATGGTGGGCGAACTGTCTATATGATGTTGGTGATTGATACAAGTGGCTCAATGACTGGCGCGAGAATGCAAGCTGTTAAGGAAGGGCTACGCATTGCCACTAAAGAAATCAATGCTGGAAATCAGGTTGGTTTGATCACTTTTAGCGATCGCGTCAAGAATGTAGTCAACTTATCTCCTTTCGATGCCTTACAACATAAGCGCTTGCTAGCAGCAATCGATGCACTCGAAGCCGATGGTAGTACTGCCCTCTATGATGGTGCGATCGCAGGTTTAGCCCCTCTCATGGAACGCCGCAAAGCCGATCCTACAGGTGTATTTCGCTTGCTATTACTGACCGATGGCGAAGTAACTTCAGGACTTAAATTTGAGGAAGTCAAGGATCTGATGAAGTTTAGCGAAGTGCGAATTTATCCGATCGCCTATGGTGAAGTCAATCAGAAAGAGCTTGCTGCGATCGCAGCTCTAAGAGAGTCTACAGTCCAAGTCGGGACACCTCAAAATGTCCAGAACCTACTCAAGGAAATCTTTCAGACAAACCTGTAAACCTATGAATAAACTTAATCGTAAACTTGTAACTACGCTTGGTTTGGGATGGTTGGTTTTTGGCATTGTTGGCGGTGCGATCGCCTTTGTTTTTCCCCCAACTCAAATTACCGTTCTCATCGATCGCAGTTTTTGTCCTCAAGATCAATGGCAAGCGATCGCCTCCACCTACAACGATCTTTATCAGCAACACCAAAACCGCGATCTCCAAATTAAAGAGGTCATTGTTTTTGGCGATCTAGGACAGGAGATACTTTCTGGAGTGCCTTTGCCCGATACTGTGCGATCGCTCAATACCTATGGGAGATCGAATCAAGAGCGTCTGAAACAACTGCAATCTACTTACCCACTAGCCAAACTGCTCTCTTGTCAATCGCAATAGTGCCTTAGAGGAAATTAGCGATGGTTTGTAAACTTATGTAACTAGATGCGTATTTCTCGTTATTTAGATTGAGAAGTCATTAGAAAAAATATCTACTTAGAAAGCTCGGAGGCGATCGTGTTTAGTATTAAATTAAGCGAATTCCTTTGGTCGTTGAATAAAAAGCACTATTGGTTTGGAGGTATAATTTTTTTAGCTTTGACTGTAGTTCTTCCCAAATCCTTTGCAGTTGTTAATGCAGGTGAGCGCGGCATTCTTGTTAGTTTTAACAAGTCTCAAGAGGTTGTCCTGAATGAAGGCACTCATCCGATTGTTCCTTTTATATCTTCCGTAAGAATTGTGAATATTCGCATTCAAAGAACCGACATTGAAGGAACCGCTCGAACCAAGGATTTACAACGAATTACTACAAAAGTCACTCTCAATTGGCAAATTCCACCAGACAAAATCCAACAAGTCTATCAACAATTTGGGAATAACGAAGAGTTGGTATCGCGAATCATCGCTCCTGTTCTAGAGGAAATTGTGAAGGCGAGCATTCCAGCAAGGAGTCTCGAAAAGAATTTGATCGAACGCACGGAACTGAAACGCGAATTAGAAACAAAGGCGAAACAGCGATTAGAGTCCTACGGGCTTGTGATAACCGATCTATCAGTTCTAAATGTCACTGCGTCTGATGAATTCACTAGGGCGACAGAAGACAAACAAATTGCCGAACAAAAGGCGATTTCTGACAAGATTGTTGCAGAACAGGCACTGCAAAAGGCTGACTACGAATCTAAAAAAGCTGCAAAGGATGCAGAAACTGCGATCGCAATTGCTCGAGGACAAGCAGAATCACAAAAGTTGTTACAAACTTCTTTGAGTCCAGAAATTTTACAGAAACAGGCGATCGAGAAATGGGATGGTAAATTTCCAGTGGTGATGTCTAGCAATGGAGTTTTACCCTTTATCAACATCAGTGCTCCCACTGGCAATCCCACACCAAACAAATAGTTACGGCAATTCTCTCTCATTTCTAATTTTTCTTTAAATTTATAAATTTATGAACGAAACAGATTTATTGGCAATAATCGCACAGGCTGAGCGTGAGGGATGGACAGAACTCGATCTGTCGGGAAACGATCTGGAAGGATTGCCAAGCGGAATTGGACGGTTGCAAAGTCTGGAAAAGTTGATTTTAGGTAAGTTGGAGGCTGGCGAAAGGAAGATAAAAGGAAATCGTTTAACTGCTATTCCCCAAGAGATTTTTCAATTAACCAATCTCAAAGAACTATCCATTTCATATAATCAAATTGCGATGATTCCTCAGGTGATCACCAACTTAGCAAATCTGACTACGCTTGACCTCTCTTTCAACCAAATCACAGCGATTCCTGAGGTGATCACCAGCTTAGGAAATCTAACTACGCTTGACCTCACATACAACCAAATCACGCAGATCCCAGATGCGATTGCTAACTTAGCAAATCTGACAACGCTTGACCTCACATACAACCAAATCACGCAGATCCCAGATGCGATTGCTAACTTAGCAAATCTGACAACGCTTGACCTCACATACAACCAAATCACGCAGATCCCAGATGCGATTGCTAACTTAGCAAATCTGACAACGCTTGACCTCACATACAACCAAATCACGCAGATCCCAGATGCGATCGCTAACTTAACAAATCTAACTATGCTTTTCCTCGATAACAATCAAATTACAGCCATACCAGACGCGATCGCCAACTTGGTAAATCTGGATAAGCTTTCCCTCTCTAGCAACCAAATCACGACGATACCCGATGCAATCGCCAACTTAACAAATTTGACTATGCTTTACCTTGACAGGAACAGAGTTACGACGATACCAGACGCACTTGCCAACCTAGCAAATCTGACTACGCTTGACCTCGAATGGAACCACATCAAAGTTATACCCGATGAGATCGCTAATTTAACTAATCTCAAGGCTCTTAACCTCCGTAGAAACCTAATCACAGATATACCCGAAGCGATTGCTAATTTAATTAATCTCAAGGCTCTTGACCTCAGTTCTCAAGGTCACTGATCTCAGTTCCAATCAAATCACGCAGATACCTGATGCGATTGCTAATTTAACCAATCTGACAAGTCTTTTTCTCGATTCCAACCAAATCGCACAGATACCAGATGCGATCGCTAATTTAACCAAGCTGTTTATGCTTGACTTCAGGTCTAACCAAATCACACAGATACCAGATGCGATCTCTAATTCAAATAAACTCACGACTCTCTACTTCTGGGACAACCAAATCATGGATGTCTAGTTGTGTGCCATTTCCCAGTTTCGTCCCCCCGAAACTGAATCGGGTTAACATAGGCAGATAAAGAGTGAGTTTCAAGCTATTTATCCCTAAGCCAAATGGCAAGCGCCTCCACCTATAACGATCTTTATCAGCAACACCAAAACCGCGATGTGCAAATTAAAGAGGTAGTCATTTTTGGAGATCTTGGACAAGAAGTGCTTTCTGGATTGCCTACACCTGATACGGTGCGATCGCTCAATACCTATGGGCGATCGAATCAAGAAAGGCAAAAGCAATTACAAACTAGCTACCCACAAGCTAAACTGCTCTCGTGTCAGTCACTATAGTTATTTAGAAAGAACTAGCGATCGCCCGTAACAGTGCCATTGTTTCTAACCTAATTTCACTATTTAAGGGTTTCTCTGCGGCGCTAGTTTTAACTATTACCACTTGATGCTTGGGATTAATATAAAGAAACTGTCCACGATGACCTAATGCGACGAAATCTCCATCGGTATCAGGTGGAATCCACCATTGATATTGATAGCCAAAGCCAGCATATTCGTTAAAATCTGTAGCCCCCGCTTGCATATCTGGGCGATCTGGAATAGTAGATTCTTTGACCCAACTTTGCGGAATGATTTGCTTGCCATTAAGTTTGCCTTCATGGAGATAGAGTAGTCCAAATTTTGCATAGTCCCGTAGAGTCGCATTAAGACCGCAAAAAGTAACTTCAGTGCCGTACAGATCGGTCAACCAAGATGCATCAGATTCGGCTCCGAGAGGCTGCCATAGTTTTTCTTGAAAGTAATCGGCAATATTTCTTCCTGTGGCACGTCTGAGTAATAATCCCAATACGTGGGAATCCAAACTCATATAGTGAAATTCTTTGCCAGAGACTTTTTCTGATGGAAAATCAAATATAGCTCGATCCATCGGACGAGCATAGAGAAACAACTTAGGCAAAAGTTCATTAATATCAGACTTCGGATTGGAGTATCCTTCATCAAAGCGAACGCCTGAAGACATTTGGAGAATATGCTTGATGAGAACATTGTTATAGCCAGAATTAATCAGTTCGGGGACATATTTCGTGATCGGATCGTTGATGCTATTGATTTTGCCTTCAGCGATCGCAATACCAACGAGTGCCGATATAAATGATTTTGCCATCGACCAAGATGTATTCCGAGCGCTCGCCGAGTTGCCTCGAAAATACTGCTCGTAGACGATCGCATCATTTTTAACAACTATAATACCAGTAGTGAAAGTGCGATCGAGCAGATCGGGCATTGCGTAGTTTTTGCCGCCGAATTTGTAGGAAATATTTAATTCACGAATATTTTCTTGCAGTTTGTAGGGTTGAGTAGATTTTGCGATCGGTCTGCTAGGAAAGATACTTTCCATTGAACGGAAGTTCTCCGCTATTTTACCTGACTGAAATAAGGTCTGTTTCGGATAAAGATAGAATTTCCACCAGCAAAATCCAGCCGATGTTAGCAGTAGAATTGCTAGACTAGAAATTACTTGCCATTTCTTTATTAGCATATTTATAAATCCATTATAAGTAAAAATAATAAGTTTTTGTAGAAGCTAAAGCTAAGTCGGTAGGTATAAACAAGCCTAAAAAGCACAGGTTGAGATCCCCGACTTTTTTTTTGAATTCGCAAATGGTCTTTACTCGCTTAGAAAAAGTCGGGGATCTGTGCATTTACAGGTTTCTTTTGATGACCTAATTACCTAAGCTGCAAGCACGATATCTTGATTGGGAAATTCTCCATGTATGCGGACTGCTCGACATGGTTGAGAACCATCAACAATTCCTAACGTTTTTTCAATATGGAAAAATTTTCTAGCAGGTAAATATGTAAAGCGTGTATAGTCGATACTTGAGCGATCACCATTCATTGCATCCATCAGCAGCACAGACTCAATCTGCTCTACTGGGTCGAAATTACTTTGGTACAATAGATGATGATCGAAGTATGCTTGGTTATGAATCATTCCATCATGTACGTGAATTGTTGGGAAGAAGAGGCGATCTGGAGATCGGGTTGCAAACTCAAAAGCCATTGGATGGAAAGGTTCGCTTTTTCCTTCTTTGTTGACCCGCAAATGAAAAACGGCAAAACCATAGTCGCTATATTGGGGCAATGAATTCCAGATCGATTCAGGCAATTGAAATCGCGGATCTAAACGCACAAAATCTACCAAGCTTGGTACAAAACTGGCTTCATAACTACCTACTTGATGAACTTCTAGAATCGATCTCGACCTTACCATATCTGGCGACCTCATATCATCACCTGTATCAAACACTTGAATTATGTGTGAGAAGAAATCAGGATAATTCTCTAAAGAAATGAAACGTATCAGCGACTTGTGAGATGTCATGGCTACAGGTAAGGGCAGAATCATCGCGAGTTCTTGGTCGGCAGCTAAAGACATACTGTAAACTAAGTACTGAGTCTCTCTGCCAGACAAGCGTGCAAAGATTTTCGTATCTTTAACTTCTTGGATTTCGCTAGAGAACATACACATGAATCATACCTTCATCAAAACTTGATTGCTAATCTAGTAGTCTACCAAAGGAAATTTGCGGAGTTATTCTAAAAAGCATAGATTAAGATCCCCGACTTTTTTTGTGAATTCGCAAATTGTCTTTACTTGCATAGAAAAAGTCGGGGATCTGTTCATTTACAGGTTCCTTTTGATGACCTACTTAGTTTAGGTTCTGGCTAAAGAAATCAGAAACTTTTCTAATGTAAGTTTGAGGATTTGTATTGTAGCTTTCAGCATGTTTAGTCGCCGATGTCTCCCAATAAACTGATAGAGGATTTGCCGATTTCAAAACATAGGCTTGATTTACGGGAGTGAAGGGGTCAGATCTGCTATGAATAATCAACACAGGACGAGGAGCAATCTTTCCAATTTCGTTAACGGGCTTAGACATGGTGAGATCGTAACCAGTCAGACAACTTCCCAACATCATTGTTGATGGCAAAAAAATATTGGGAAGTCCTGAAACATTGCTCCAATTCTGTTGCATCACTGGGTAGACTTCAGCATAGGCGCTATCCGTAACTAAGGCTCCAATATCAGAATCTTCTGCTGTTGCACCGATCGCGGTTGATGCTCCCATAGATACGCCAAGCACGCCAATTGCTTTGGGCTGATAGCCTCTACGTTTTAACCAATTCACTGCCGCAATCACATCTCGTCTTTCGGTTATCCCAAATGTAAATCTCGCATTTCCACTTTGTCCATGACCACGCAAGTCAATCATTAAAATTGTAAAGCCCTCACGATTCAATCCCGCAGCAAATCCTGGGAAACGCCCACCCATTTCTGCTGTACGACTGGAATTCATTCCGTGTACAAGGATGATCGCCTTCTTATTAAGTTTTGAAGGAAGAAACCATCCTGCTATTTCCACTCCATCAGCAGCTAGGAAATTAATGTCTTCTGGAGATTTACTAAAGACTGATACTGCTTTGGCATCAAAAATTCTGGTAGGAGTTGAGAGGAGATTTGCGGCAATCACAGAGATTCCTATGTATGCTGTCAATAGAGATGCGGAGATGCCAATCGTAATCTTGACAAGATACTTTTTAAACACATTATTAATTTAGGCTTTATCAAATTGGAATAGTATTTTTTCTGGAACCGTATTTACCAATGCCAGCGCATTGCATTGGCTAGGTCGGCGATTGAGTAGGAATATGCAGGTACGTCAGGAGTAGCAGTGGCTTTGCGATCGCTAAAGGTTTGTGCCATGACGACGACTGGTAAGGCTAACGACAGCGAGATGATGATTGCTTTAACTTGAAAACCTTTGAGCCAAAAATTCTTGTTCATGTCTAACTCCGATTAGCTATGTATAACGCTTGACTAATAGGATGCCTGAGTTAATTTGTTCTGAAGACTCACGGTTTGGATCAGTTAGAGGATCAGTTTTTAAGCGATCGCTATTGCCGCGATCTGTAAAATAGGGCTAGCAAAGAGTGCTAGCCCTTCAAAACTATGGCGAGAAAATATGGCAAAAGCGTCTAAACGAGGACAGCAAATACTCAAGGACAAATTGCGTCAGCTTGGACTGTCCCAAACCGCTAGCCAAGTCTTAGAAAGGGCTGGATCGATTGGTGTGGCTAAGCGTTTTTTTCAGGGGGATGATATTCGCCAAGATACATTCACGCAGATCTGTGAATTTTTGGGTGTGGATTTGCAAGAGGCGATCGCAAGGACTCCACAAATCGATTTGAAAGGGGCGCAGCAAGTTCGTAATTTCTATGGACGTACTGCCGAACTACAACAGCTAGAGCAATGGATAATGGGCGATCGCTATCAAATTGTCACCATTTTGGGCATGGGTGGCATGGGCAAAACTTCGTTAGCGTCGCAACTAGCCCATCAATTAAAAGAAGAATTTGAATTTACGATCTGGCGATCGCTCCGCAATGCCCCATCCTTCGAGAGCATCCTCACCGATATTTTGCAATTTCTCTCTCATCCACAACCGCTTGAACTTCCCGATACTTTACCTGCACAGCTTGACCTACTGATGCGCTATTTAGATGCGCGGCGATGTTTGCTGGTAATTGATAATTGGGAATCGATTCTGAGCGATCGCTATTACTATCGATCTGGTTATGAAGGTTATGGCGATTTGCTGAGATATATCGGCGAACGTAGCCATCAAAGCTGTTTGGTGATGACCAGTCGCGAAACACCACCCGAACTATCGCGATTGATCGGTGACAAAGTGCGATCGCTAAATTTATCAGGCTTATCGCAACAGGATGGATTGCAGATATTCGAGCGAGAATCTATTGCGGCGAATGATGCAGAATGGCAGGAAATTATCACGCATTATGCGGGCAATCCCCTAGCTCTGAAAATTGTCGCCGCAGGGATTCGTGATTTACTGGGCGGTGATGTTGCCCAAATGCTAGCTTTAATGCGGGAAGGTGGACTGACCTTTGGTGATATTCAGGATTTGCTCCATCGGCAATTTTTGAGACTATCGGAAGCGGAGCAGGAGGTGATGTATTGGCTAGCGATCGCCCGCGAACCAATTTCGATTCTCAGTCTCAAGGAGAGCTTACTATCGCGAGAATCCAAGCAAAGACTAATCACGACTCTGGAATTATTGAAAAAGCGATCGCTGCTCGAAGTTACGGCTACTGGATTTACGCTCCAGCCTGTAGTGATGGAATATGTCAATTATCAATTCATCGAAAAGATTTGTCAGGAGATTAACTGCGCTGAACAGAAACTGAATTTGCTCCATAGTCACGCTCTCATCGAAGCCACTGCCAAAGATTACATTCGCGACGCTCAAACTCGCTTTATCCTCCAGTCTGTTGCGGATAAGGTGGACTATCAAGCGATCGCAGCAGCATTAACGAGGCTTAAAACAGAAATTCCACCAAAGCAAGGCTATGCAGGTGGCAATTTGCTGAATCTCCTCTGCTATCTGCATATAGATCTGACGGGTTACGATTTCTCTAATTTATCGATTTGGCAAGCTGACCTTAGAGAAGTGGAACTTCATCGAGTGAACTTCTCTAACTGCGATCTGTCTAAATCTGCTTTTCGCGTGACCTTTAGTAGTGTGATGGCGACTGCCTTTAGTCCAGATGGCAAGATTTTAGCCACTAGCGATGTTAGGGGTTGGATTTATCTATGGCTTGTAACTGATGGCAGTCAACTCTTCAAAACCCAAGCCCATAGCGAATTTATATTTGCGCTTGCCTTCAGTCATGATGGCAAAACGCTTGCGAGCGGTAGCCTTGATCGCACAATTAAGCTGTGGAAAGTCAAAACAGGAGAATGTCTCCTTTCGATGGAAGCCCATGCGCTTGGGGTTGCTAGCATTGCCTTTAGTCCTGACGATCGACTGATTGCTAGTTGTGGTGGCGATCGCACAGTCAAACTTACCAAAGTCAAGACAGGCAAATGCTTGATGACCTTAGAGGGACACGAGCAGATCGTGAGATCGGTTGCCTTTAGTCCTGATGGTCAAATGCTTGCCAGTTGCAGCTTAGATCGAACCATTAAACTATGGAGCGTGCAAACTGGAGAATGTCGGCGGACAATTGTAGATTTTAATGCGGTCTATTCCCTAGCCTTTGCGCCACAAATCGAAGCTCATAGTTTAGAAGGACAGCTTGCTAGTGCTGGTGAAGATGGTCTGATCAAGATTTGGGATGTTAATACGGGGCAAATTGTGAGCGAGATCGCTGGGCATCAGAAACAGATTTGGGCGATCGCTTTCAGTGCCGATGGTCAAATGCTAGCGAGTGCGGGTGATGATGAAACGGTGAAGCTTTGGTCAGTGAGTACGGGTGAAGTAATTAGAACTCTGTATGGTCACAAAAATCGCATTTGGTCGGTTGCCTTTAGTCCCGATACGAAGGTGTTAGTTAGTGGAAGCGACGATCGGATTGTGAAGTTATGGGATGTGGGAACTGGTCAATGTATTAGAACCATTCAGGGGTATCATAGAGCTACTAAACCTGTTGTTTTTAGTCCTGATGGCGATCTTCTCTTCTCATTTAGTTATGAAGAACAGAGCATCAGGGTTTGGGATGTGCAGAATGCAAAATGTTTGAGAAATTTCGATCTGGGTACATCGGGAGTGATGCAAGTTGCCTTTAGCCCCGACCAGCAAACCTTTGCCTGTGGTAACTATGACCATACGGTCAAGATTTTTGACAGTAAAAATGGAACCTGCGCCCAAATCCTCCAAGGACATTCTACTTGGGTGAGATTTGTGATTTTCTCTCCTAATGGCGAGATGTTGATTTCAGGAAGTGGCGATCGCACAATTAAGCTTTGGCATCTGCAAACGGGAGAATGTTTAAATACTTTGTGCGGTCATATCAGTCCGATCCAAGCCTTAGTGATTCATGCCAATGGTGAAATCCTTGCTAGTGGCAGTTGGGATGGCACGATTAAAATTTGGGATCTGCGATCGCCTGAATGTCTGATGACTTTAGCGGGACATAGCGATCGCATCGAAAGCTTAGCTTTTAGTCAAGAGGGAATGTTAATTAGTGGCAGTGTAGATCGCTCAATCAAGTTCTGGGATCTAGCAACAGGAATTTGTACTAAGACAATACAAAGCCAGTTTCCGATCTGGACGCTTTCTCTAAGTCCAACTTCTCCGATCCTCGCATTCAGTGGATATACCTTACGGATAAAGCTCTGGTGTTTACAGACTCATCAATACTTAACCAATTTGGAAGAAGATTTTGGGATTGGTTATATGGGTGATGTGATTTTTAGTGCTGGAGGACAAATTTTAGCTAGTGGCGGCGAAGATGGGACTAATCGGCTTTGGAATATTCAAACTGGAAAGAGTTTAAAATTGCTGAAAATTCCTAGACCCTATGAAGATACAAATATTGCTAAGGTAAAGGGATTGACTGAGGCTCAAAAATCTACACTCAAAGCTTTAGGCGCAATTGAGGATTTTTTATAAAGGGGATCGCCACGATATAATAGTAAAGCTGAAGATGCGATCGATGGAGCCCCACCAGTTTAGGATCAACCTTAATATGCTTACTTATACATTGTTAGAAAAGATCTTAATCAAGCTGGGATATGCTGTAGAGTTTAATCTTCGTTATCATGCAAAATTAACTGCTTTTATTCCCGTTGATGGTTACGACTCAGATATAGAGCTTGAATTTCGAGAGGGCTATAGCAGCGAATTAGGTGATCGCGAGGCGTTACTCCAACTAGAATGGCTGATGGCTGATTGCGAAAGCTGTCTAGTTTTAGATAGTAATTCTTTGGATGATGTCGATGAAGTTCCCCATGTGTTTTCCACGGAAAAGCTAATCTTAAGGAAAGTGTTTGACCAGATATTACAAGAAATCGCTAAAGTTTCTGATAACACTTTGATCTCAAATCCAAACCAATAAAATTTTTAAAAGTGTGGCTTTGCCACACTTTTAAAAATTTATTGTGATTCATTTGATCGGAAAGTACTGCAAGATAAGATCTGGACAAAGTGCTATATCTTATCTTTTGTAGATATCTCAGCTAGCAGGATGTTCTGTCTCTTCAGGTAACCCACTCCATTCTGCATCTTCTAGCTCATTAATCTGTCGATAAAACTTTTGTAAATAACTGAGATCGCTAGCGAATAAATTTTCGATTACCATCGAACTAATTTCTTCTAATCCCCCTAATTTAATAATTACTCTAGCTAAAATAATTACAGTTGCATAAGCAGGATTACTCCTTACACGCGGATCACGCATTGGTACAATCTCATCGATCGCTCTAGACAAACGCATTACACCTTTACGATGCAGATTGCCATCACCATCCACATAACCCTTGGGTAACGTAAATTCAAACTCTGTTTGAATCATATTTGAACCATATTTTAACCATAAGCGTTTAATTAATCTATTAACTAATGCGTAAAAAGTCCCTGACGCATAACTCTACCTCAGTAATCGCAAATTCGCTACCATCAGCTTTAAAGTCTGACACTTTGTAACGCATCGGCCAAGCGCCATTAAATCGAAATCTTGCTTTTTCTGTAGAAGATTGATCGTAAATAGTGATATCACCATCTCGGAGTTGTTGCGCCCAGTTACCATTTTCAACGGCTTTTAACCAATTCCACATGGTCATGGAAATATTCAGCCCTTGTTTGAGCGTAATATTCTCGCTTTTGACATTTCCAGGTAGCTTTGTACGGACAACGCGTCCTTTCGTCGAACTGCTCTTGCCCCATACTTGCGGAGTGACTTCAACAATTTCAATTGCTTCCTGACTGCGCGAAAACCCACTACATTCCATAAAGTAGCCGTCAATTTTTTCGAGACTACCCTGCAAAGTAATTTCTACATAAAATTTAGAATTAGCTAAAAATTCTATTTGCGGTTCGTCTGCCATGAAATTACCTTCTTGCAAATTTTAGGATGAGTGATGCTCAGCACCACTCATCCCTGTTTTTTAAGTTTTGCGGTGCAAAGTCTCATATACAAATTCAATCGTCTCGGTGGCTAGTCCTTCAGAACCAGCTTCTAGCTTAATTGACTTGTAGCTGGCAGGCATGACTCCAGTCACTTCCCAAGTCGCAGCAGCCTCACCGCCCTGATTGTAAAGAGTAATTGTACCAGTTTTGCGCTCGCCCTTGGTTTGAGTTCCACCACCTGCAAATGATTCAGAATGCGAGTTACTGTACCATTTGATCAGGCGATCGTCACCGACAGTACAGACAAACTCAACAGTGAGCTTGCTATTAGTTGAACCTGTAACAGTAGCTTGAATTACTGATTTAGCGCCTTTCGATACTCCATAGGACTTACTGTCTCCTGCCGTTTGGAGAGTGGAGCCAATACCACTCACCTTTTTCACAACCAAGTCCTCCAGCCCCGTTAAGCTAAAGTAATATTTAGAAGAGGCTAAAATTTCACCTTTTGCCATATTTTTATGCCCTCAAAATTTTAATAATGCCATAGACGAAATGTAAGCGAATCTACTTCACTCGGTTGATTTGTTCAGCGATAATTTCGTAGGTTTCGACCGCTAAATCTTTACTTTCAGAGCTAAAATCACTTACTTTGTAAGATTTAGCCCAACAGTTGATTAGATCCCAACGAATTACCTCTGCATCTTCGCTGTCGTAAGCAGTGATTGAACCATTCTTACGGTTCTTTGACCACTCTCCTTTGCCTCCTTCACTTTTAGGCATGGTGGCTAGGAACCAATTGTAGAAGGACATATCCCCTTCGGTAACATAGACTTCAATCGTAACATTGGGGTTTTCTTCAAAACCTGCCGATGTACTTTGCCAAAGGGTTTTGCCGCCCTTAGTGGATGCTAGTGGCTTTTCATGCCCTGCGGTTTGCCCTGTAAAACTAACTTCAGATACACTTTTAATTAGTTTTTCTTCCAACCCAGCAAATTCTACATAGTATCGACTAGTAGGAATTGGTTTAAGTTCTGCCATTCTTCCTCCTTGAAATCTGATTTACAGGTTTGTGCTGATAAATAACTATTTTAAAATCTAAAGCTATCAATCGGTAAGAATTGCAGCATAAATCTTAAAAAAGCGATAAATAAATTTGGTAGTGTTGCAAAGTAGTTTTTTTAGTAATTGTGTTGCGGGAGCGAGGCGCTCACAACACAATTACATTGCATGACTAACACAAATTTTAGGGGTTTATATAAGAAGAACACCCTATGGGTGTTCTTCTTAATAAATCGTTAACTGTTAGGTGACCACTGACTGACGCGGAAGATCACAAATTCAGCAGGACGGACAGGACAAATACCGACTTCAATATATAAACGACCCATCATCATGGTTTCGTGGGTATTGAGAGTGGCATCACATTTGACATAAAACGCTTCTGATGATGCGCCGCCAAATAATGCTCCATTCCGCCAAAGTCCTTCGAGGAAGTTACTGACGGTACGGGTTACTCTTGCCCACAAGTCGGTGTCGTTGGGTTCAAAGACAACCCATTGAGTACCAATTTCAATCGATTTCTCAATATAGCTAATCAAGCGGCGGACACTGATGTAGCGCCATTGAATGTTGTCTGGCTCGACCAAGGTGCGTGCGCCCCATACCTTGAAGCCACGATTGTAGCTGGCAAAGTTACGGATGCAATTGATGCCGATGGGGTTGAGCATTTCTTGCTCACGCATATTGGTTTCGTAGGCTAAGCCAAGAACGCCTCTAGGGGTGTCGTTAGCAGGAGCTTTGAAGATACCGCGTGATTGGTCAGTGCGACACCAAAGCCCCATAACATGTCCACAGGGTGGAACGTAGGATGGTTTGCCGCCTTTGCGAGGGTTGGCGACTTTGATCCAAGGGTAGTAGAGTGCGCCAAACATGGAACGGCGGTTGAACATGCTCAACCATTGGGCTACGTCTTGAGGCTTTTGGCGATCGGGAGATACAGCTTCCATGCCTTTGGATGGCTTGATCGGAGGAGGATCGATTACTGCCATGCGGAAGGCGGGACCTGGGAAGGAGTTTTCGCACATGCTGAGCATCATTTCCATGACACCATGTACTTGATCGATGTCGATCAAACCTGCTTCATAGACGCGCATTAGATCTGGGCAGGCAATCATCGCCGTTTCATCGATTTCAAACATGCCTTGAATGCCAGTGCGATCGTCTCTTTGTCCTAGCAAGTCGCGAGCAAAGCGATCGATCGAGGAAATATAAGGCGGTGGTGCAATTTCATAAGCACCATTGGCGGGGCGACGAGAGAGAGGTTGTCCACTGGTGGAGATATCGGCGATGGTGACATATTCTGAATCAGCGATCGCGGTTACAACATAGTCAGCGACAGCTGTAGCTACCTGTGGATTCATCGAGACATGCTCGTATTTTTCCAGTTCTTGTCCACCTTGGACAACGATTACGTTGAAAAATTCACCAGTATTTAGGGGTGGCTCGGTATCGGCAGGAGCATCTTCAGGCAAGGGTTTGGGAGTGCTTTCTTGAATGATGACTTTGATGCGATCGCTGGTCGAAGGAAGCGCTAACTGGCTTTCAGAGGCTGGGGCTGGCTTGATGTTAAACATCAAGGTGGGCTTGTTGTTCGATGTGCCAATCCGAAGTGCAGTTGCCTCAGGGGCTGGAGGCTCAGATCCGGGAAGTTTTGTGCCGATGCTAGACACCCAGCAACGTCCACCACCATTAACGAACCAACCATTAACGGCGAAGGGCAAGTAAGCATCAAAGTCAGTGTATCCATCGGAACCAGGGGCTGCGAAGTATTCACGGTATTGATCCCATGATGTGACCATCATTGGTTTAAAAAGCTCAGCATCTCCGCGTACGTCTTCGGTAAACCCGATAAAACCTGCCACACTGAGGCTGATGCCTTCAATGGGACGACTGCCTTTATCAACCTCTTCGACGTATACGCCCGGGGCGAAGTAGTCTAGTGCCATATGCCACCCGTAATAACTATGTCTATAGACGTATACAGTAGGGATGATCAAAATTAAGGGTTATTAGACTTTAGTCTATACTTCTAAATAAGTAACTCAGCATAATTAAAAAACCAAAACTAAAATCTGTACCGCCCGCTACGCGAGCGGTACAGATTTTGGGATTTTATATTTAATTATGCTTAGCTACTTACTTCTAGATAAAGATCTATAGCAAATGATCTATGACAACAACGGCTCAGATAGTATCGGTTTTATTGGTAGAAAATGACTCCAATTTCCGTCGCGGGTTACACACACTGCTAAGTTTTTATAGTGATGATTGTTATCTCCAGTTTAAAATTGTTGGGGAAGCTACCTCTTGCGACCAAGCAATCAAACTGGTAGTCGAGCAGAAGCCTGCATTAATTCTTTTAGATGTAAAACTGGATTTAAAATCACCCGAAGATAGTGGGCTAAAAGTGCTGATGGATCTCAAAAAGTTAGATTATCATGGCAAAGTTTTAATTTTGTCTGCGAATCGTGAAGATGAATTAGTATTTAGAGCAATGCAATTGGGAGCAAGAGGGTATGTGGCGAAAGATCGCATTGGCAGTCAACTTTATGAGGCAATCTCGACGGTTATGAATGATGAAATCTTTTTGCCACCCGATATTGCAACGAGCTTCTTTCGGATTTTTCATTTTTATGCAGGGCGATCGCTACAGGGGCATTCCACAATCCATCTTACCGATCGCGAACAGGAGGTATTGAACTGGCTCATTAAAGGAGCATCAAACGAAGATATTTCTCGCTATCTACATGTGACGATCGCCACAGTCAAAGCGCATCTCACTAGTGTATTTGAGAAGTTAGGTGTGGCTAGCCGCACACAGGCGATCGTCAGGGCGTTGAAATTAGGTTTGGTGAGTGGAGATGAGTAATTATTTAGCGATCGCGACGGTAACGGCTACATTGCAACGGGTATTGCAGTCAGTCATTCAACAGGATATTGAAGGTGCGCGAGCTACTACTTTACCTCCAGGGGGGATTTCCACAGGTGCGCCTGAGGTGGGAGTAAATATCTTTCTATACCAAGTAACCAGCAATCCTTCACTAGCCAACTATGACTCTACGCCCAATCGCACCAAGGGCAATCCTCTCAATCGTCAAGTGGCTGTCGATCTTTGTTACATGATGAGTTGCTATGGCAATGATGCAGAACTACAGCCACAAAGAGTATTAGGAAGCGTAGTAAGCACCCTTGCGGACAAACGAATTCTTACCACTGAAATGATTCGTTCGACTTGCAATGATTCGACATTTCCATTTCTGTTGGATTCCGATCTTGCCGATCAGATTCAACAGATCAATATTGTGCCAATAGATATTTCGCTTGAAGATTTATCTAAAGCTTGGTCAGTATTTTATCAAGTTCCCTATGTGTTATCGATCGCCTATCGAGCTTGTCTAGTGATTGTCGAAGGTCGGGAAAACTTTCAGAGAGCCTTGCCAATTCGCGATGCTTCACCCGCGGGGCTGGTTCCGTTTCCTGCTTCGCCCTATATTGAGCAAGTTGTGGCTCAGGGCAGTCGATTTGAGCCGATTGTGATCGGTAGTGTAATGATCGTTCGTGGGCGATCTCTCCAGAGCCAGACTGTAGAAATCCATGTTGGGGATTTGGTAATTACGCCAACTTCGGTGCAGGATCGCGAAATCACTTTTTCGCTTGCGGATATGGTTCTACCACAAATCCAAGCGGGAGTACAGAGTTTGCAAGTCATCCATCGCATTAGTAGCACTTCGCCATTGATTACCAATGCGATCGCCTCGAATGTGATGCCATTTGTACTATGTCCGACGATTGTGAGTGTGACTGTGACTCAACTAGAAGCGATCGAAGAAGACTTGCGATCGGCGGTGGTGGTGGTGCAGTTAGATGTGCTAGTGCGGGAGAAGCAGAAAGTAGTTTTAGCCCTGAATGAATGGACGGCTGATAGTCCTTCTGTCTATCTATTCGATCGTCCACCTCTACCTGATACTAGCTCCACAATTGAGATCCTAATTACGAATGTCAAGGCGGGTGAGTATTTGGTGCGGATGCGAATTGATGGTGCGGAGAGTAAGTTGGGTGTGGATGACGATCCTGACAGTCCAACTTACAATTGGTACAACAGCCCTAAAATCACGATTTCGTGATGCAATCTCAAAACCCCAAAAAAGAAAAGCGGGCGCTTTTCTTTTTTGGGGTTTAAGCTCTCTCGTGCTAAATTTATACTGCGAAGTTTTTTTGGCAGTATGTCTCACCCTATTTATCTAACGAAATCCGATCTTAAGACTGCCCGCAGTTGTACAACCAAACTTTATTACAAGAAGTTGGGCTATCCTACTGTCGATCGCGTTGATGGGTATACCAGAATATTAGCTGACGGAAATTTTATTGTTAGTAAGATTGCCCACCTGCTTTATCCAGATGGGATCTATATTTCTGCAAACCTCAAAACTGAGGAAAGCTTAGTCAATGCTGCCCAAGAAACGATCGCTTATTTACAACAAGAGAATGTAGTTCTCTTTGAGCCTGTTCTTTATCACAATCATAAGCTTGCCCGTGCGGATATTCTGGTGAAGCAAGGCGATCGCATTGAAATTATTGAAATTAGATCTAAGGGATTTGATAGTAATACCCACGAAGACTTAGTCAAATATCGCAATCTTTCGCTCTTTCGTAATAAACGTACTGGTAAAGTCGGCGGTGAATGGAGATACATCATTGAAGATGTCGCTTACCAAGTCGGGATTTTGCAAGAAATGCTAGCTCAGCATTTACCAGATCTCAAGGTTGAGATTTCGCCTTACTTGCTGGTTCCCGATCGCACAAAAACCACCGCAATTGACAATTTTGCCTCCTATTTTCAGATTCAGCGTCTATCCAGCCATCGAAATTCCTTTTCCAAACTCAATGGTGTTGCTGTTAATTTTACTGGGGATATTCAGGAACTAGAAAAAGATCAATTTCTTACCAAGGTTAGCATCGAAACTGAAGTTGCTGAATTAATCGAGCCAACGATTACCGCTGCTCAAAAATATCTAGACTACCTAATCGAGCGATCTCCTGAAATCTTTGCACCGATTAGTAAGGGCTGTAAAAGCTGCGAATATCGTGCTAACGATCGCGATGAGCGCGATGGATTTAAGCAATGTTGGGGCGATCTTGCTGATGTAGAACATCATGTACTAGAACTCTATCAAATGGGGAGAATTGGTAGCCATGAGGCTCCTCTGGTCAATGAGTTAATTTTGCAAGGGAAAGCAAGTATGTTTGACGTTCCCTTAGAAGCACTCGATGATTATACTTATAGCTATCGCCAATTGATTCAGATTGAATATACCCAAAAGAATAAGGAATGGATTTCTGAGCAACTCCCGACAATTATCAAACAGGTTGAATATCCGATTCATTTTATTGATTTTGAAACTTCACGCATGGTCATCCCCTATCGCGCAGGGATGCAAACCTATGAGCAGGTTGCCTTTCAGTGGAGTTGTCACACGATCGCAGAGCCAGATGCGCTCCCTGTTCAAACTGAATGGCTTGATTTAGAAAATACTTTTCCAAATTTCCAGTTCGCTGAATCGTTGATGGAAGCCCTTGGCGATCGCGGTACTATTCTGACATGGGCAACCCATGAGAATAGTGTGTTGCGTGATATCTACTATCAAATGCAAACCTATGGATATCACAATCCTCAGTTACAAACATGGCTTGCCAATACTGCCAAACTAGGAACTAAGGGCAAATCCAATTTAGTCGATATGAATGCTATCACCCTTAAGCATTACTTCCATCCATTAATGAAAGGTCGCACTTCTCTAAAATGTGTGTTGCCTGCGATCTGGAAAACCAATCCCTATTTGCATGAAATCCCTTATTTTCAGGAATACTATCGAGAAGTTGATGGCGAGATTCTCAATCCCTATGATGTATTAGCACAATTGCAAATAGGCGATCTCATTCAAGTTGTGAATGAGGGCGCTGGCGCGATGCTTGCCTATCAAGACTTGATGTTTGGCGAAAATCGCGATCTGGGGCTTCACAATCAAGCAATGCGATCGCAATGGAAAGAATTACTCTATCAATATTGCCGCCTTGACACCATGGCAATGGTGATCATTTGGAAGCATTGGCAAAAATTATGCGCCGCTGTGCTTTAGAAAGAACATCTTATAAGTAGTGCTGTAGGGGCGGGTTTAGTTGATAATTCTTTACTGCAAGCAGGGTATATCGGCAAAACCCGCCCCTACAAATCTCATTCTTTAGTCCCGATTCCCTACTGAATGTAGGCTAATTAACTCGTTTCAACGGGTTTGAGCTTTTAGCCTGCACTTGAGTGCAGGGCTTCTATCTAAATTTTCCATAACGGATGAAATTAATTAGGCGTTTCGGAAAATTGATTAATCCTTTCCATAATTTAATAATCAAGTTTTCGATCTTGACAACGATCGCATCAATCCAAATGAGTAATCTCATTACAGGATTGTTGGCGTAGCCCCAAAGATTTGCCTTCGTTTCAATCCATGCTCGTAGAGGTCGATCGCTATCGCTGTCGGAGCTTTGCGATTGATACATCAATAATTCTTCCTCAAAAACTAGACTACCTTCAAGTTGATCTTGGGAGATTTGGGTGGTCGTGGTTTCAAAATTCTGTAACTCACTCGATGAATGGATGGCTGTCCGATCTGGTGATTTGCTAAATGCGATGGATTCATATTCCAATGGGAGCGGCCAGGGTCCATTATCATCGCCAAATAGATCCTCCATCGTTAACCAAGCCTCAGCGCTGGGAGTAATGTCCGAGGTTTCATCTAGGGTTGGTTGAGATCGCTGCTTACCAAAAAAATAGGCGATCGCATCTTCGATTAACTTTTGGAGACGTTCGAGTTGATTGTCGAGTTTGAGAGCGTCATCAAATTCTAACTCAGGATTTGGAGCGCGATTGGGATAACTGCTAACTCTGGACTGAATCTTATCAATTATTTTTTCTGTCAGCAGGTCGGACTGTGTTCCACTGATGCCATCAGCATTGGCAGCTGGATTGCCATCAAGATCGCCATCTAGCGATCGCTTGCCAATAAAATAATCAATTGCGGCAGCTATAAGATCTCGCAACCGATCGAGATTGTTGATTTCGGCTAGAGGTGCATTTTCTTTGAGCTTTCCAGATTTTGCCGCAGTGACTCGTCGCCGTCTGAGCTTGGGGCTATCTGACAACACTTCTGGGGATTCTGTCCCGAATATTTCTGCGTCTACTTGATTACTTTCTATGCTTTGATCTTGAGTCTGTTCTTGATTGCCAAAGAAGTAGGCGATCGCAGCTTCTATCAAGCGTCGTAATTGCTCTAGTCTTTTGTTTTTGCCTAGAGCGACATTTTCAGATAGTCCGTTATTTTCTTTTAATGAGTTTTGTTCTGCTTGGGCTTGGTCTATCTGTTGCCGCCAGATTTCAGCAAAGAGACGATTGGCGATTAGTTTTGGTTCTAGTTCTGAGGCTTTGGTGGTTGAGAGGTTTTCTGGCTGTCGTTTCACGATCGCAAATATTTTGCGATCTAATTGCGCTTTGGTGCGATCGATCCAGTCTAAAAATTTAGCTAATGGACGAAAAAATAATGGGATTTCTGGCTTGGGTAGGTCATTAGTTGGCTCTACTTTTTGATCTGTTGTTTGATCTAGTTCTTGGCTTGCAGATTTTGGTAGTAGCCCTGTTGCTTCTGGTTGCGATCGCAGTTTTTCTTTGGGATCAATTTTGCTGCGATCGAGGGCTGGGAAAATGCGTTTGGTGGTCGAGGTGAGCAGATATATGGGATATAGCGCTGCTTTGGCTGCTTGATAGGCTAGCAAGCGTGGCAACTCTTGGATCGGTAGTCCTGCGAGTTGGCGAATTTTTTGATCGAGCGATCGCCTTACGCTGCGTCCGATTTGGGCGGGTAAGGAGGTATCAATCCAATTAAAAAGTCGGCTTTGAAATCTTGGCATGACTACCATCATAAAAAAGAAAGGTGCAATCGCGCTTTTCTTTTTTTTGTTCTAACTACGCACCAAGTTCTAAAATATCTGCAAATGGCAGATCTTCAGCAACTTCTATGACAGTGATTTTGCCATTTTCTACTACAGTATTGCCCATTATTGTGTCGTGCATTGCTTCAAATTTCGATTCTGCGTCAATAGTGCATTCAAAATGAAGTGTTACATGGTAGAGCTTGCTAATTGCTTCGCCATCAAGCGAGCGCTCTACCGTGAGTATATCTATATTTTGCTGGTCTTCGGCAATTTGGCGATATTTATCGGCTAATTGTTCGAGGGCGATCGCGATCGCGTGTTCTTGGGTTTGACCGTAGGAATTAATGGTGTTTTGGGATGGATCTGGTGATGGGTTTGATAAGTGGCAAAGATAGTAACCGTTATCCTCAAGGGTTACAGTAATGGAAATGTTTTCATTAATCAGTTTGGGACTGGTTTCACTCATATATATTTTTTTCAAAGGGATATTTTGGTTTCATCGATAAATTGGAGCTGCGTTGTGAGGTTGATGGGTTACGCGATCGCTAACCCATCCTACATTTATTTCTTCAAAAGCTGAGGAGTTGTATATTCCTTAATTCCTGCTAGGCGGATAGCGCTACAGCCTAGTTTGAAGGCAAACTCGTAAGTTTCTCCTGCACCGATCGCTGCATAAAAACCAACGGCAAACTCAATGGCGGCGAGATCGTCGATAGTTTGATTCATGCCAATTACATATTTGATGTTTTGGCGGATTGCTTCGGCTTGGGTTTCGCTATAGCAAGCATTGAGGACAACGCATTCAATGCGATCGCTAAATAAGTCAAAGAGATCGGCTAAGTCTTCTCCACCAATTAATTTAGACTGTCCATTAATATCTTCAAATACTAATCCATCTTCATCGGCTCCATGCCCTGAGAAATGAATGATTTGCGGTTTGAAGTCTAGCATGGCTTGCTGGATATCTCTAGGACGAACAGCCACAGCAGTTTTGATGGGTTCTGTGCCATAACCTGCGAGGCGTAGACGTTCTTTGATGTCGCGTTCTTCTTCTTGTAGTCGTAGAGAGACTGAATTTTTAGGATTTGCCGCTAGCATGAGGATTGTTTTCATGGGTTTAGTTGCGCTGTTGGTTTTATTTGGTTGTGATACTTCGGGTACAGGGTTTTGACTGAGGTTATTGTTCTGAGTTCCAATATTGTTTCCTGCGGGTTTTACACTGCCCGTAATTACCTGTCCTGTTTCTGCGTAGAAGTGATAGGTGTCGCCTCGATTTTCAGCTTTTTCATTGCGCGATCGCCTATCTTCAATACTACTAATGTCATCACCTCTGATCACTTTTTGACGAGATTCTAAGGATTCATAGCCGTCTAGTAATTGACGTAAATCGAGTTTTAGTTTGAGTTCACCAATTATTTTGTTAGTTTCACCCATTGCTTCAAGTCCAAGGAGTTCAGTGTATTTGAGCGGATCGTGTTTGGGATGATTGGGGACGGGAACCCATTCGGTGATTTCGAGGTTAGGGAGGGTGTTGTGGATTCTTTTGAAGGTGTCGCGGAGAACACCTAAAAATAGTCGGCGGGTTTCTTTGCGTCCGCTAATGGCGATGAAGATTTTTTTGTCTTCAGGATCGGCTTTAATACGGGCGATGTTGTAGGTTTCGTTGTTTTCTTGGTATTGCAGCATTACGCCACTGCGCCAGTAGGTATGGTTGTGAATGCGATCGTGTTCATTGACGATGAAGCGAGAGATGATGCTTTCAGGGAGAACTTTGTAATGGTATTGAAATTCGAGGGTTTCGCCTTGGAGTTCGGTTTTGTCTGGTTGATCTTTTGGCAATAGTCCCGCGATTAGGAATTGAGGTGGGTGACAGGCTAATGCAAAACCAAGCTCGAATTCTTTCATTAATTCGATTAAGTAGGTGTGGCGCTTGGTGGGATAGCGTTCTGGATCGAGGATGCGGGTGAGGTCTGCGGGGGTGAAAATGCCTTTGGTTTTGGTTTTGAGTTCTTCATCGCTGAGCAGGGCATAAATGCCTTCTGACACCCAGTTGGGTTTAAGAACGTTGGTATCCTTGAGGATGGGGTGATCGCGGAAGTTGAGAACTAAGCCGAGACGATGGAGCAGGTCAATTAGTTGTTCTTGGTTTTGTTCTTCGGGGATTTTATTTTCGTGGCAAATGTTGAGGTAGCGATTGTAGGTAATGAAGTCTTCGGGCATGGATTCGAGTTGTTGTTTGACTTCAAACCATGTCAAGGGAAGCAGATCATAGACTTCTTTGAGGTCGCCAACTTGCTTCAAAATAGCGGCGCGAAGTTCATCAATTCCTTCATTCTTTGAGCAAGATGTTTCGATAATTGCTTTGATATTGGGATATTTTTCGCGGAGAGCCTTGCGGTTGATGTCGAGGGGTTGTTCGTCTTTTTTGTTGCCGACAATAATCACAGGTGATTTACCGCCAAAGCTTTCGATCAGTTTTAACCAATATTCGATGCGGTTCTCTTCTTCGCTGGTGCGACAGTTGCAAACTAGCAGATAGAGGCTACGCTTGGTTAGGAAAAATTGATGGGTGGCATGATAGATTTCCTGTCCGCCAAAGTCCCAAACATTGAGGCGAATGTCTTTGCTATTGACCTCGACGTTCCAAGTTTCGACATTGAGTCCATCAGTTTGAACTTGATTTTTGTCATATTGATCGCGAATCAACCTTTCCATTAGAGATGTTTTGCCGACACTTCCTTGTCCGATCAGTAAGAGTTTGGCTTCATGTAGTGGTCGATTACTTACTAGTATTAGTTGACTGACATAATCAAATGCACTTTGTCCATTATCATTACTTGACGAAAGAATTTCTGGCGCTATAGTAAGATTATTTTTTTGTGCATATAGTTTTGTTAGTTCGAGAAGCTGACTTCCTTCCAAATAAAATTTCTGTAAATTTGGTAATAATAAAACTTGCTTTGTAATTTCCTTAATTTGATTATAAGAAAGGTCAAGGCTAGTAAGATTGGCTAAGTTGATGATCGTATCTGGTATCTGAGTAATTTGGTTAGAGCTGAGGTAAAGCTGTGTAAGCTTGGTTAAGCTGGCAATTGCATCTGGTATCTGAGTAATTTGGTTGGAACTGAGGTAAAGCTGTGTAAGATTGGCTAAGTTGGCAATTGCATCTGGTATCTGAGTAATTTGGTTGGAACTGAGGTAAAGCTGTGTAAGATTGGCTAAGTTGGTGATTGCATCTGGTATCTGGGTAATTTGGTTGGAACGGAGGTCAAGCTGTGTGAGATTAGCTAAATTTGCTAATGCATCTGGTATCTGAGTGATTTTGTTGTAACGGAGGTCAAGCTGTCTGAGATTGACTAAGTTGGATATCTCATCTGGTATTTTATTTAGCGCTACCCGAAGTAAAGAGAGTTCTTCTAATTGCAACATTTGAGTTATCACAATCGGAATGCTCTCCAAAGGGTTGCCACTTAGATCCAACTTACGTAAGTTAGGCAAATTCAATAGTTCCAGTGGAAGCATTTTTAAATTATTGCCCGAAATCTTTTGAAGATAGCGATTTCTTACTTTTTCAGAATCTTCAAGCCTCTTTCCCAAAATCAAAGTCTCAAGTTGTGTTAACTTTCCAATTTCCATAGGTAACTCGGACAGATCGTTTCCCGATAGATCGAGTTCTGTCCAGCCCTCACGTTCTGCTTGTGCGATTATTGCCAATAGCTCTGCATCATTCATAAGGAAAAAGGAAAAAGGAAAAAGGAAAAAGGAAAAAGTTTGTTTTTAGGATAAGGCTAATTTTTGCGAATTGGTAAAATTCTTACCTTCGATCGCTGCATATCAATAGAAACTAACGCACCAGTTTCAAGCTCTTCACGAAACTGTGCGATACCAGCCATTACCACATCTCCAATTACACCAGCAAAAGTTTCCTGAGTACGAATTTGTAACACACTAGGCGCATCAGCCTGAGTCGCCGCCAGAATTGCCCCAAAATCAAGATCATGCGTAAACACAATAAAACCATTGGCTGGAGCATATTCCATAATTTCTCGATCCTTTGCCGATGCGCTACCCACTCTTGACCAGTGTATAGCTTCTATTCCAGATGCTGCAAAATAATTTACCCAATCAGGCGACAAATTCATATCAATCAAGATCTTCATGCCGACACCAAAGCAACCTCAACCTCCTCAGACCGCCAAGCCGCATAGGACAACGCCGCCATAATATCCTCCTTCTCTAAATAAGGATAAGCATTTAAAATTTCTTCAACCGAATGTCCAACTGCCAATAGTCCAACCAATGTACCCACAGTCACCCGCATTCCCCGAATGCAAGGCTTACCACCCATCACTTGAGAATCCAATGTAATTCGCGCTAGATATTTCATTCGCAAGACCTCACTAAATCACTATCAAGATTGTACATAACTACGCAGATCGGCGATCGCTTCCTCCGCAGTCTGAGCCTTTAATCCACCAGAGCGATACTCAGCCAATCCCTCACGACATTCCTCCAGAATTTGCCGCCTTCTCACCTCAGCATTACGTTTTTTGAGAATATCAATTAACATTTCCTGCTGATCGATTGACAACTGACTAACCGCATCAAGCGCACTTTCAAACGTAATCATAATTCACCCTAATCGATCAGATTCACAATATTTTACAAGGTTTTTAGACAGGCGATCAGCGATCTTTTTAGATGAAACACCAGTATCAAGAATTACGCGCTGACTCATTTCTGACCATAGCCTTCCGAAAAACAAGACTCCAGCTATGGGGATCGGACTATATCATCGACCGATTTCTATGCTGGAGTTGCTATCATTGCGAGGCTTTACTTCCCTCACGTCTTAACCGACCAGTGCCATTTGCTCCAGTCCAATTCTTGTCATACTACTTTTTTGGTAAAGAACAAAGAAGTTAGATAAAAGAAGCGTGGAAAGGTGGATCGCGATCGCAAATTAAAATGCGATCGTAGATACAGATGGTACGATTTTACTGGATGACAGTTTTGACACTTAGCTCTTCCTCATTTAAACTCTATGGCGCGACAATCTAAAACCTCTAATCCTTCTCCAGCTATACCTTCTCAAGGTAGCCTTGGTCTTTCTGACTTGCGGAATCGGCTCAATTTTCTGGAAAAAGAAAATGAGAAATTACTCAAACAAATTGAGTCAAACCGTACTAAGTTAAACAATCTCAACGATAGCATTAAGGACGTTGGGATTCAGATTGCTCAGCGCATCGCCCCTTTTCGTCAAAAAATATTGGAACTCGATCGCCAAATCCATGATGTATTTAAGGAAATCTTTGCTGTTAGAAAGTTGGGGAAGAAATCTCGAAAAGATATTGAGTCAGTTTACTACCATCTCCAAGCAGATGGGCTGATCAGTCCTCAGCAGTTACCCTCTAGTGCTGATGTGGAAGTTGATGATTCTGAGGAAGAGACGGAATGGAGAGGCTATGAGGGGAGATCTCATCAGGAAGTCATGGAAGATATTGCAAGACCCGATCGCGACGATCTAAAAAAAATTCGCCAGCTTTTTTTGCGTCTTGCCGATCGCTTTCATCCTGACAAAGTTACTGATGAAGTGGAAAAAGCTTTTCGGACTGAGGTGATGAAGGAAATTAATCTAGCTTATCAAAATGGCGACTTGGCGAGACTTTTGGAGATTGAGAAGCAGCAAGAACTGGAAGCACTGATCGATCGCGATAGTTCCGATGATCTGACCCGACATTGCGCAAAAGTGGAGTCAGAAAATTCTTTTCTTAAGGAGCAGCTTACTACTCTCAAGCAGCAACTTAAACTCACAAAGAAAACTCAACAGGGTGAAATGACTGCTGTTTTTAAGAAGATTACTAAATATGGCGGCGATCCTATTGGTGAGGCTTTATTTGAGGTTGAGGCTCATGTCGAAGTCGTTGAACAACTACATAAATTTGTGCTTGATTTTCGCGATCGCCGCATCACGATTCAAGAGTTTTTGAGAGGTCCCACTGATTTGATGCAGCAGCAAATGACAGAAGAGGAGTTGATGTTAGAGTTTTTATCGCAATTTCAGCGGTAAAACCCAAAAGATAGTTGCGGCGCAAAGCGCCGCAACTATCTTTTGGGTTTTGGCTTTGTACCACTAACTGCGGTAGTTAGTACAATATTATTTTTACGGTGGGCTTCTGCGATGATTAGTTTAGGTGCTGACAATAATTTTAGGATTTTGATTGTTACAAGTAACCTTGATTACAGTCATCTATGGAGTAGCGATCGCCAATATTCCGATCAAATCCAGCGATGCGAGTCAGCCGCCGCAGCCTTAGCCACCTACCAACAAGATCCATCTGCATGTATTGTCCTAGATTGGGAATTATCCAACCCGATTGATAGAGAGATACTCCTGCAAATCAACATAGCTTTTGTGCCTGTGGTGATCTTATGTGAAGCCAAGAATGCGGATATCGTTAGCCAAAATACTGAAGATTGTCTTGCTAAAGAAACACTGACTCCCGAACTAATATCTTTTGCCATTGGTCAGGCGATCGCAAAGGCTGCACTAAAACAAAAATTAGCTGAAACAGAACTCAAATTACAAAAACATGAAATTGGAGGAGTAGAGAAACCTCAGCACAGCAGTGATTTTCTACTGTCTATCCATAACTTGTTATCGAGGCAGTTGCATAAAGAACTACGCGATCGCCAAGCTAATGAGAATTTGTTGAAAATTCAGAATGCGATTTTAGAAAAGATTGCTAAAGGTGAAAAGCTTTCTAAAATTCTAGATATGTTGGTTCTCGCGATCGAGTCGCAGCTAGGTAATGCTCTATGTTCGATTTTAGTTTGCGATCGCCATGGAAAACTACACCACGGTTCGGCTCCTCAGTTATCAGAATCCTATATGAAAGCAATCGATGGCATATCTATTGGCGAGGGTGTGGGTTCCTGTGGTACGACAGTCTTTCGCAAAGAGCCTGTAATTGTTTCCGATATTGCCACCGATTTCCTATGGAAGGACTATAGGGAATTGGCTCTAGAGCATGGATTACGTGCTTGTTGGTCATTTCCCATCATAACCAGTGAAGGTCTTATCTTAGGTGCTTTTGGAGTGTATCACCGCGAAATTTATACTCCCAAAGCCCAAGAACTAGAAATTGTGTCACTAGCTGCAAATATTGCAGGAATTGCTTTAGAGCGCGATCGCGCAACTCAAGAGTTACATTTATTAAATCAAGAACTAGAGATGCGGGTGGAGCAACGCACAATTGCTCTCCAAGAAAGTGAAACTCGCTATCGAGTACTCTCTGAGTTTAGTCCTGTGGGGATCTTTCGTTTTGATAAACCTTTGAACTGCATCTATGTCAATGATCGCTGGTCTGAGATGACAGGTAGATCGAAAGAATCTGCATTAGGCTTTGGATGGATGGAAGCCTTACCACCAGAAGACCGAGAATATATGATTGCCCATTGGTCTGAAGGATTTGCTTCTTCCAGTGCGATTATTAATCAAAGTGAGGGACGGTATTTACGTCCAGATGGCAGCATTAATTGGTACTACGTTCAAGTAGCAAAGGAAGTTGATGCTAGTGGTACTGTAACTGGCTACATTGGCACATTGACTGATATCAGCGATCGCAAACAAGCTGAGAGATCTCTTGCTGAGAGCAAACAGTTGCTTGATTTGTTTTTCAATAATTCCTTAGAAGGCTTTTTCTTTATGATGTTAGATCAGCCAATTACTTGGGATAACAGCATTGATAAAGAAGCGGCGCTTGATTATATTTTTTCACACCACAGGATAACTAGAGCCAACCAAGCCATGCTCGATCAGTATAAGGCAAAGGAAGAGGAGCTTTTAGGTGCTACTCCTATAGATTTCTTTTCTCATGATATAGAGCAAGGTAAAGCTGCTTGGAGAAGTCTTTTTGACCTAGGAAGATTGTATGTAGATACAACCGAAAGGCGACTTGATGGTTCTCAAATGTGGGTAGAAGGAGACTATATCTGCTTATACGATCAAGAAGGTAGAATAACTGGACACTTTGGCGCGCAAAGAGATATTAGCGATCGCAAAATGGCTGAGTTTAAGTTAGCAAGATCGCAAAAAGAATTGAACTATCATATTGAGAACTCTCCTTTAGCAACTATTCGTTGGGATCGAGAATTTCGGGTGGAATACTGGTCACAGCAAGCTGAAAAAATATTTGGTTGGAAAGCCGAGGAAGTCTTAGGCAAAGGGATTTATGAGTGCCAACTCATCTTTGAGGATGATATACCACATGTAAAAAAGATTGCAGAACTATTGATGAAAGGCATTCCTCAAACCTGCCAAAATCGCAACTACCAAAAAGATGGCACAGTCATCCATTGCGAATGGTACAACTCAGTACTTATGGATGAGAATGGAAACCTGATTTCTATGTTGTCCCTTGCTCAAGATGTCACCCAGCGCAAACAAATCGAAATCGAAATAACCCAAAGCCGAGAAGCTCTGAGCCAGACAGCGGCGACATTAAAGCAGCAAATGGAGCGTCAACACTTCATGACACATATTACCCAACAAATTCACCAATCCCTCAATATAAACGAGATCCTGACCACCGCTGTTAATGAAATCAAAAGATTGTTAAATGGCGATCGCGTTGTTATCTTTCAATTCATAGATGGTTTTACCAAAGTTGTGAAAGAAATGGTCAACCCCGAATATCTATCAATTATTGATATGGATATCGCAGATAATTATTTTACGATTGAGGCAATTAATTATCACCTTAATCTTAACCACGATCTTGCCCTTTATTCTTCTGACATAGCCGTTAAGTCCATTAATTACCACCTTAATTTCAGCCGCGATGTTGTACTAGATGGTTCAGATGTAACTTCAAATGAATACTCCCAAAAGTTTGTTAAACTAGCTAGCATTAAATCTCAAATTGTTATTCCAATAATCCAATATACTGATTCGGGAAAGCCTCAAGAAATCAATCGTGCTGATTGTAAAAAAAACGATCAGTTATGGGGACTATTAATAGTTCATTCCTGCGCTCAATATCGTCACTGGCAACAAGAGGAAGTAGATTTATTAAAACAAATTGCCAATCAATTAGCGATCGCGATTCAACAAGCTAGTCTCTATGAACAAGTCCAGATCGAATTGCATAATCGTCAGCAATTTGAACGGCAACTGATGAATGAATTGAACCAGAAAAAAGTTTTACTCAAGGAGATTCACCATAGAGTCAAAAACAACCTGCAAGTCATGTCTAGTATTCTATACTTACAGTTCCGTAATGCTCCATCTGAGATTAAGATCCTTACCGAAGAATATCAAAATCGTATTCTCGCTATGTCACTGATTCACGAACAACTTTATCGGAGTGATGATCTTGCACATATTGATTTCCATAACTACATTAGCAACTTAACTGCCAACCTGTTTGAATGCTACGGAATTAGCGTAGAACTGATCCATCTAGAGATAGAGGTTGGAGATATTTTTCTATCTCTAGATCAATCGATCCCATTGGGCTTAATTATTAATGAGCTAGTTTCCAATGCCTTGAAGTATGCTTTCTCTGAAAAGCATGGTCAGATCAAGATTAGTCTCATTCAAGAAACCCACCAAATAATTCTGACTGTATCTGATAATGGGGTGGGACTACCAGAGGGTTTCGAGCTAGAAAATTCGGAAGGTTTGGGAATACAACTAATTCAAAGCTTAACCGAACAATTAGAAGGGAATTTGATCTATGATGGCAAAAATGGCTTAATGATTCGGATCTCTTTCCCAAATCTTGCGTAATATAAAGGAAAATCACCGCACCGCTAGCGCAGCAAATCCCAAAATTGGTTATTGCTGCGCCAAAACATGTAGAACTTTCAATGCTATCTAAGTGATATAATTGCGATGTGCGGTAATTTCAAAAAAGTTGTTTATGAATGAATATGCCCATTCAAACATTGATTGTCGAAGATGAAAGATTGGTGGCTCAGCATATTTCTCAACTTTTACAGGATGAGGGATATTGTGTTTGTGCGATCGCATCTGATGGTCAAACCGCAATTAGAAAAACCATCGAATTACAGCCCGATCTGATCTTGCTAGATATTCGGATTAAGGGAGAAATTGATGGGATCGAAACTGCCGCCCATATTCAATCTTTATACAATATTCCCTTCCTTTACCTCACAGCTTTTAGCGATCGCGAAACGGTTGAACGGGCGCAACTCACCAGCCCTATGGGGTATGTACTCAAGCCTTTTCGCCGTGAACAACTTCTTTCCTCAATAGCAGTAGCTCTATCGACTCATGCGGCTCAAAAGAATAAATCTGAACTCGAAAAAGATCAATCCTTAGCTGAAAAAGCTTCTGCTAGCTATCGTCTAAAATCTACGCTTGTCTATATTGAAGATCATCTTCACCATGAAATTAATTTGGATGTGCTATCTGGAGCTATTGGCATGAATTCTGCTTACTTCTGTCGATTCTTTCGTCAAGAAATTGGTTGCTCACCATACCAGTATATTATTCAGCAACGTATCGAAAAAGCAAAACTCCTATTAAAACAGCGGGATCAACTAATTAACGATGTGGCTCTGGAATGTGGGTTTACGACTCACAGCCAATTTAACCGCCATTTCTTAAAGTTGGTGGGCGTTACTCCTAAAGAATTTCAAAGTATAGTTATAGCCAAGTAAGTTTTCAACCAACAAAAAAGAGTTGCGGCGCTTCGCGCCGCAACTCTTTTTTGTTGGTTGAAAACTTATGTCAAAAATCGACTAATTTGTAAAAAACGAGTTAAAGCTTTATCCAGTTGCTACCCTATGATTCTTTCAGTCGAGCTAAGGAAGGAATACAGGAAAATGCAACTACTAAGCAAAAAAAGCCAAAATGTAACTATAAGTGCAACTAATCAGCGATCGCTTGTAGTTGTTCTTGCCGAATCAAATGTGTCAATTCGCCGTTCAATGGTTGATGCGTTAACAAAAGATCATCATCTGGTTATGGGTTGTGGCAATTGTGAGGAGATCGATCAAGCCATAGGTTTACAAACTCCTGATTTATTCATTCTCGGTAATTTGCCAGAAATCAGTATTTTAGAAGCGTATCGTAGATATGCCAATCAATTTCAAAATGTGCCGATAATTTTGTTGACTGATGGAATTAGCGTCAACCAATTTTTTCGAGACTGGGTAATCTCTAAGGGGGTCTATGAAGTTTTAAGCAGTTCTCCTCAGAATATACATTTGATAAAAGCAAAACTGCAACAAATGTTGCTTGGCAAAGAGAACGTTAACGAATTTGTAGAAGTAGCTACTGCGATTCTTCCACAAGCATCTCTTCAAGGTTTAACCTATCAGCAAGCAATATCTGCACTTAACCAACTCACTGATTTTAGCAAGAAATACTTCGGTGAAATGGTGCTGGGTAACTATTGGAAAAAAGCTCTTACTGCTACTGTACTAGAGCATCCTTGGATCGGATGCTGGTCAGTTGAATATACGGGGGGCATTTCTTACTTCAGCGAAGATATTCCCGACGAGCAACTTACTGATGAGCAGTATCAAAGTTTAAAGCTCTGGGTTAGAGGATTTCTCAAGGAATGCGATCGCATCATTGGTGGTTATGTTGCGATCGTGCTGAGTAGTAATTTATCCATTCAAGTCGATCAAATTATTTCTCTTGGCTAACTACAAGCCTTAACTTGGCACTGAGAACCCATCTTTACCCACCCAAATCAATCCAATCATTCATCTAACAGTTATTCCCAAAATGAAAGACACAAATGAGATTAGCGCCCAATTAATCGAAGAAGCAATAAACAACAATGAATTGCTTCTACATTATCAGCTTCAAAGTAGTGTCAGCAGCAATAAAATCGTTAGTATGGAAGCCCTAACTCGATGGCAATCCTCTGCTCTTGGCAATGTCGATACGGCACAATTTATTGGAGCTTTAGAGGTTAGTGAAACTAGTTTAGTTGCCAAGTTTCACAAATGGCTACTTCGCAAAGCACTTACTCAAATTGTGACTTGGCAAGAGCTTGGCGTTTCAGTTCCCGTATTCCTAAATTTTTCCACCCGTTATTTACAAGAAAAGGAATGCTTGACCGTGATCGCAACCTTACTCCAAGAATATAATCTGCCACCGTCATGCATTGGCATTGAAGTTACGGAGAGTTCCGCAATCACGAATATGGCTGATATTAAATTTGTGCTTCAGGGGCTGCGCGAACTTGGGATTAAGATTGCCTTAGATGATTTTTGTACTAGTTATTGCTCTTTAGAATACATATCTGAATTGCCCACTAGCATTATCAAAATTGATCGGCGATTCATTCAAGGGCTTGTGCATCAAGACTCTCGATACCAAAAATCAGTTTCCATTATATTAGAGGCAATTGTTGATATGGCAATAAAGTTAGGAGTAGAAGTGGTTGCTGAAGGTGTGGAAACACTTCAGCAGCTCGAACAAGTAACTTATTTGGGTTGTGATACTTACCAAGGGTACTTATTTTGTCCTCCCATTCCCACCGATTACGTCTTGGCGATGATCCTGAACGCCCAAGGTCAGCGGAGTAAACTGTCTTCTCAACTGCAAGCAATCGCCTTGATTTAGTTAATAAGTTGATTAAATATAGTGCAAGATTATCGCGAAACCATCTAAAAAAAGGCAAATATTATGAACCAAGTTAACCATATCGAAAGTAAAAACCAGTCAAGTTCGGGGCAAAGTTCCAACAATTCAATGAGTGATCGCCCTTATAATCCTACCTTGAGGATCGTGATTGCTGAATCCAATCCAATTGTGCTGCAACGGTTGCTGCAGACTGTGCAAGACATTGGCAAGTGGAATATCTATATCTGTGGTGAATACACAGAACTAATTGAAACCATGTCTTTTGGTTCCACCGATCTATTGTTGCTTGGTAACGTCGATCAGAGTAGCTGTTTTGAAATCTATCGTATCTGTCACCAAGAGTGGAAAGATTTGCCAGTGATTATGGTGTCTCATGATGCTGTGATCCCTGACTTCTACCGTAACTGGATTATGGAAAAGAAAGGGTTTAATGATGTAGTCAGCAGTGACCCCGCCAACCATAATCAATTTGTAAAGGTAATTCAAAATGTGACGAGTGTAATTCGTGCCCAGAAGCAAGCTTTATCTTTATCATCTTCTGCTCCTAGTCTTAAAGGTGATGCGATCGCACTCACAATCGATGGGAAATCCACCAAATCTGCTAAAGGTACTCGCCTGCTCAGTGCTTTGCTCAGCAACCATGCCAAGATCTTAAAAGCTTGTGGGGGGCAAGGTCGTTGCGCTACCTGCCATGTTTTTGTTCAAGAAGGGATGGAATGTCTCACTCCACCAACTGAGCAAGAACTGATTACCTTAAATCTAATGCGGATTGAGAAATCTAATGCTCGTCTTGCCTGTCAATGTAAAATCCTTGAAGCTGGATTGGTGGTTGAAATCCCCAAAGGCAAATATGTTGGTTCTGAAGCTGAGCTAGAGTCATTGGTCGGTAAAAAGGCGCAACAATCTCTGATTCACCCGATTACTGGGGAGACTCTCGTATATGAGGGCAAGTTAATTCTACGCTCCGCTTTACAGAGGATGCAAGAGGTTGATCGGGAATTTGAGAGGGAGATGGGAACTTTACTAACCCGCAGTGCCATCAAATAAGTAGCTAAGCAAAACCTAGAAGCCTTTGCCACCCGCGCAGTACAGGCTCTGGTTTTACTCCTTAACTATGCTGAGGGACTTAATTGAAAACTAATTTTAAATAGGAAAATTTAGATCATGCCTGAGATTACAAGCTTTCGGACTCCAGCCACGCCTATGCCATCAGTATGGCAAGTATGTCATTACAGCCGCTATACCTTTTTTGATTTTAATATGAAGGAAGGAGAGATTAAAGACTATCACAAGCAACGCAATCTCTTGGTAGGTGAAGATTTTATCGTTTCCTTACTGAAGGGTTTAGAGCATGAAGTGGGCGACTCTGCTGGTTGGCTACTCTATATGATCGGTCAAAACTGGGGTAAGCAAGATGCGATCGCGTTCGCAAGCTGGTTCAAGGAATACTACAACCTGACCTTAGCCACCTCTAATCTTGCCTTTGCAATGGAAACTTGGTGGTGGCCGCTAACGGCTCAAGGTTGGGGGACATGGAGCTTAGACATGAGTTCTTTAAAAGAAGGTTTTATTTTTGTCGATCTCTTTGACTCTGCTGTGGCAAAGACTTTGGGGCAAATTGGTAAGCCAGTATGTCATCTTTATGCTGGTCTATTAGCAGGATTCTTCAGTGTAATCTTCGAGAAAGATCTTAGTAGTACAGAGGTTCAATGCTATTCCATGGGTAATGATTATTGTCGTTTTTTAGTTGGCTCCGCGAAACGTATTCGCGCCGCCGAGTTCTGGATGTCTTCAGGCGCAACTGTTTCGGAGATCGAACAACGCTTCAGTGCTGAAGAAATCCCCCTTGAAGTTGACCTTTTAGTTAAAGCCTAAGTTGGGCAGGATAAATCATGAAAAAGAAAAATAGTCCCAGTTCCGTCAATATTTTGAAGACAGATGTATCGGGCTTGTTGTGGCGGTGGTTAAAGGGGATTTGGAGTGGATTTAATCGTTGGATTAAGCGATCGCTCAACCCTAGTACTGGTAAACGCCCAAGTACTGTTGTTGATATCCGTACAAGAGCAAGTCAGCAAAAGAGGGTTGTTCTGCATGTTTCCCCACTAGTTGGCGTTCGCAATTCACATAATGTTGAATCTCTGACCGTTGAGAAGCTATTTGCAACAGTGAAGTGGCAATCCACTACCCAAACTTCTAATTCATCGACTATATCTTACGTCAAGGATAAGATTAGTTGGGATTAAATGATTTTAAGTGTCTTGACACCATTAAAAGCCAAATCCAAAACCTGCACCGATGGCGCAGAAGGTGACATAGGTTTTTAAGATTGTATGAAGAAGTTTGATTTCAAGTCTATTTCAAGTTTTAAGAATTAACTAAACAGAGGTAATAAAAATGATTACATTACTAGAAAACGTACTGAAGAATGCTGATGGAAACTACGTTGACGCTAAAGATTTTCAGCTTTTAGACAAGACTTTGTCCACTTGGCAGGCTCGTAAACTAGCCTACAGCGCCATAGAGCGCAAGGAGTCAGAAATCATTAGCCATGCCGTGACAGCTATGAGAAATGGAGATCGCTTTGAAGCTAGACCGATGGATACACTGGGTGTAGATCGATGCCAACGTGATATGACCTTGGGATTGCGCTGCCTTGCTCTTGCCATGCTCTTTGAAGATGCAGAAATGCTTAAAGATCGGGTGCTTTACTGGCAGCAGAATATCTTTCTGGCTATGCAGCTAAACTATCAAGGCTACAAGTTTCTAGGGGAGGCAATTAAGGCGCGACTGCCCGAAAATCAAGTAGAATTGATGACTCCCTATGTGCAAATGGCTCATGAAATGATGAGTGGTAAGTAAGAATAATTATTTTTTGTGGCGCATCTCTGCCGCGCCACAAAAAAATAGTTCTTTTTTGTTGTAAATCTCTAAGGAAAATAATCATGAATTCAACCAAAGTACGTCCTGCGTCATTACCCTCCAACTACTTTTCACCCAGAGCATATGTACAGTCTGACTCAGCCTCTGGGCTTTTAGCCAATCGAGATGGAAAACGTTTGATCGCAATTCCAGAAGTCTTGCTCAATTGCATTCATGAAACGTTATTGGCTGAGGCTGGGGAAGCTGCTTCGATGGCTTTTTACACCTTTGGATATAGTTGGGGCAAGTCTTTTTACTCTAGAGTTTCTAAGGAAATTGAAGGTTATTATGGAACTGCGATCGCAAATATGAATGCTCCAGAGTTTTTCGCGATCTTACAGCAGCTTTGGGGAGTACATGGGCTAGGCAAAATCATTGTTGATTTCACTCATGCTCAAGATGGACTTTTGCTAGTGACAATCGAGAATTCAGGAATATTGAAAATCAATACTAACGCTGAGGTTAAATCTTTTAGTGTGGAGGCAGGTTTTTTAGGAGGGTGGTTTTCTGCTCTCACTGGTCAAGATTTGATGGCTAAGGCGACAGAGTGGGATCTTAATTCAAAGCGTATTCAATATATGGTTGAAGTCAAAACATAAAACCCAAAAGAGAGTGGCGGTGCTTTGCGCCGCCACTCTCTTTTGGGTTTACGGCTATAATTTTTGCATATCAAGTTTGAGAAAGCGATCTACTGCTTGATACATCCAATAGAGAGGCATCTTCGGATCGGAACTAGTCTTCTGAAATCCTAAAGCTCCAGCTAACGCGGCATAATTGGGGTGAATGATTAAAGTGTACATATCCCATAGATTCGGGAAATCTTGCTGCATTCTCTGGAGAGTTTGTTGAGAATCTAGCAAAAGGCTAGGCTGAGATGCCTGTCGATATTCACTATCAATCACCCAACTCCTCACAAAAATAGACTGACAGGTTTCATCTCCTGCCAAAGCCATCTGAAAAGGATCGATATCAGAAACTTGACTCAAATGCAGTCCGCGACTAGGAGGCTCAAAAAACTTTATTTCTGATTCCCGTTTAGTCGGATAGAAAGCATAAAACCCAACAGGGTTTTGATTGTCACCACGACGCAATACTCGTAAGCCTGTCGCATATTGACTAGCCCAATCGCGGAGAATATTGGCAATGCGATAGGTGACTGCATCGTTATTGCGATTGAGCCAGTTGTAGTTACTAGCTAACAAATTTGCGATCGGAATTGCATCGCTGCGAGGGTCAAATGGCTCGATCTCAAAGCTTATATTTAAGTTGAGAGTTTCACTTTTAAGCAGATCTGGCAGTGGTTGAATTTTTACTTGGGTGCAGTTGCCGTCAAACTGTTTTTGAATTAGCCCCAGATCAACCAACTTATTAAGCATCATCCCCGCCGAGCGATCGCCTCCGCGATCTTTGTCGCTGTAAAACACATCTGCGGCTTCGAGACAACTACATTCAACCCATCCTTGTGGAAACGATAACTCTGTAAGTGGTGGTTTCGGAAGCACCTTTCGCGCTTGGCAATCTTTTAAAAATAAGTAGAGCGCTAGTCGCACAAAGCAATCGGCTCTGCGCCGCGTCATC
Source organism: Pseudanabaena sp. lw0831 (assembly GCF_016584665.1). GTDB lineage: Bacteria > Cyanobacteriota > Cyanobacteriia > Pseudanabaenales > Pseudanabaenaceae > Pseudanabaena. Next base: position 19,961 of record NZ_BBJB01000002.1, on the reverse strand, counting down.
CCGATACGCCGTAGTAGCAACACTACATAATGTTGTTGGATCATTTCTGGAAGCCACTGTTCAAGGGCTTCGGGACGAATTGCTGGCGAGATTGGCATATTTACTTATAGGTTTGCTGGTTTCAGTCCCGTTTTCTTCGCTATACGAGCAAGCATTTTTGTCCCAATTTCATCGCTGTCTCTAAAAGCAAAAACATAATCTTCCCAACCTTCTCTCTCTAAAATTTTGTGAGATCCTGACTGTCGTTTGACTTTCCATCCAATTTTTTCTAGCCCAGATAATACTTTTCTGGCTTTTACTGATGACCAGTGACTCATTTGATAAATTCTCTATGCTGCAACAAATTCAAAACTCGTCAAACCAAAAGCCATTTCTCCATGTTCTAATTTATCAGCTATGACTCTCAAAGCTAGAGCTTGAGCTTTAGTTATTGCCTGTTGTTGAGAGTTGCCATACACAAGAACCCCTGAAATTTCTAAGATTTCAGCAATCCAACGAGTATCGTCTTCTTGTTCAGTTTCGATGGTGAAATAATTAGAGATAGGTTTTAGCATAACGTTTTAAGGAAAAGGGAAAAAGGAAAAAAAGATAAGGTTAATGATGATTGCTATTTTAGCAAAAAAAACAAGTAATACCAATTTTTGAAGGTGTGGGGACACTTTCGAGAATTAAAAAACAAACTCAGTAAGGGTTTTCAAAAGCTGAAAATGGCGTAGCCATTTTCAGCTTTTGTATATATTTGTACCGAGGGCGCTGATCTATTCACAAAAATTGTGATCGCCTAGTCTATAAACATATTTAAAAAACTTCGCCCTACTTCGATCTACTTCGAGGCGATCGCAGTCTGCTCGATCAAGTCATTCTCATTACAGGGGGACAGGTTGCATGATTAGCTCATGAGTTTTCGGAGAAGCTAATGATTTCAATCTACCAAGCCAAATCAGCCTTTCAAAATCTGCTCCGTCCATTAGTAACCCAATTGGCAACATGGCAAATTTCTCCTAACCAAGTTACGGGAGCGGCGATTTTTTTGTCAGGGGTTACGGGACTAGTACTTGTGCAAAGTACACAACTCGCGAATCCTTTTTTGCCCACGACGCAACTGGTTCTCTGCTCTCTGCCGATCGCCTTATTAGTACGCATGGGGCTGAATGCGATCGATGGAATGCTGGCTCGCGAACATAATCAGAAATCAGCATTGGGCTGCATTCTTAATGAGATGGGAGATGTCATATCTGATGTTTTTCTCTATCTACCATTTGCTCTAATTGCTGGTATTTCTGCTCCCTTGATTGTTGGAATTGTAATATTAGCGATCGCTTCGGAAATGGTCGGGGTCTTGGGCTATGAGATTGACCATAAACGCCATTACGAAGGCCCAATGGGCAAAAGCGATCGCGCCTTTGTATTTGGCTTAATTGGTTTGCTCCTTGGCTTAGGGGTTGCTCCTTCTCAATGGCTCAACATCCTTTTAATTGGAGTGATTTTTCTGCAAATTTGGACAATTATTAATCGCACTCAAGGAATGTTACAGGAGGTTGAATCATGGAAATAAATTTAGCTGCACCAGTGTTATATACTCTCGCTGGAATTTTTGGATTACTTACGATCGCCACCCTTACCGTCCTCGGTTTAGCTTTAAGTCATTGGGATACAGACTATAGCGAACTAAATGCTCGTATCAAATCTTGGTGGGTGATGGTGACTATTTTTAGCCTCGCCATATTGCTGAAACATCCCGTTTCCATCATCTTTTTTATGTTTCTCAGTTTTATCGCTCTCCGAGAATATTTCTCTGTAATTCCCACGCGCTTTAGCGATCGCCGAGTTTTACTCTGGGCCTACCTTGCCATAGTCCTCCAATATTTTTGGATTTACATTGGCTGGTACGGAATGTTTTTAATCTTCATTCCCATCTATATGTTTCTGTTCCTACCGATGCGCATGTTGCTCAACGGCGAGACTGAAGGGTTTCTGAATGCGATCGGGACAATTCATTGGGGACTCATGCTGAATGTATATACGATTAGCCATCTCTCTTACCTAATCATGCTGCCACTGAGCGGCAATCCGATCGCCGGTGGTACAGGCTTATTAGTGTATTTATTACTGCTGACTGAAATCAACGATATTTCTCAATATATCTTCGGCAAGCTATTTGGCCGCCATAAAATCATTCCCAAAGTCAGTCCCAATAAAACTGTAGAAGGATTGCTAGGAGGGATTTTGACAACCACAGGATTAGCGATCGCATTAGCACCTTGGTTAACTCCCTTTGATTTAATCCATGCTGGTTTTCTAGGACTACTGCTCAGCCTGACAGGATTCATCGGTGATGTGAATATCTCTGCGCTAAAAAGAGATTTGGGCATTAAAGATAGTGGCAATCTGCTCCCAGGACATGGCGGCATCTTGGATCGCATTGATAGCCTCACTTACACCGCTCCTCTGTTTTTCCACTTCACAGTTTACTTTTACTTCCACGGACAATTGCTATGAAACAAATTATTAGCGTCATCTTCTTTCTGACCACAAAAATCATCGTCTTAGTCTTACTAGGATTGCGCATCCAACATCGGGAGAGATTGCCCACAACTGGCCCCGCAATTCTAGTCGCTAATCACAATAGCCATCTGGATACCCTTGTTCTCTTGTCGCTATTCCCCTTGTCAAAGGTGCAGTATCTTCGTCCCGTCGCCAATGAAGAATATTTTCTACAACAAAATCCTTGCTTAGCATGGTTTGCACGTCACATTCTACATATTATTCCCGTTTCAACTGAATCGGGTAACTGCCGAGACAATAGCTGCAACCATCGCAATTTCTTTAAAAACTGTGCCGATGCGATCGCCGAAAATCAGATTCTTATTCTCTATCCTGAAGGCACTAGAGGCACTCCTGAAAGCATCGGTGAGTTTAGAAGTGGCATCTCCCATCTAGCCAAGCAACATCCTCATGTACCGATTGTTCCCATTTTTCTTCATGGTCTCGGCAAAGCTCTCCCCAAAGGCGACTTCCTCATCGTCCCATTACTCTGCTCGATCTGCATTGGTGAAGCTATGTACTGGAATGGACAAAAACAAACCTTTCTCCAGCAACTAACAGAGCGTGTACAGGCGCTATCAGCAGAAAGATAAACCAAGAACTCAAGTTCTTGGCTAAAAGCTAAAGTCGTTTGAAACCGACTGAAGAAATTCAACCCGTTTCAACGGGTTTTAGCTTTTAGCCCGCACTTGAGTGCAGGGCTACTACTAAGCCTTATTCAATCTACTTTTTCCTTTTTCCTTTTTCCTTTTTCACCCCCCAGAGGTTTTCATGCTACAAAAATCATTCCCCACCTACGAACAACTCTTGCTTCCCCTACCGATCTGGAATCCTAAAGCTTGGTACTACGGATTGATGAATCTCTCTCTCAAAACCATTGGCAAACTATCGCAAGGCATTCAGATCGGCTTTCAGTATGGCTTTGATTCTGGTGTGATGCTGGAGTATGTTTATAAAAATCAGCCCAAGGGCCTTACACCTCTAGGAACTCTCATTGACTGGTTCTATCTCAACTCTCAGGGATGGCGCGGCATTAGATCGCGATCGCAGTTGATGAAAACCACACTTCGCAATGTTTTACAGTCCTATCAACAACAAAATATTCCTTGTCATTTGTTGGATGTTGCTTGTGGTGGTGGTCGCTACGATCTAGAGGTGTTGCAAGAATTTGAAAATTATGCGATCGTTGCCACCTTGCGTGATTACAAATTAGAGAATGTTACCAAGGCTCGTCAGTTAGCGACGCAATTCGGAGTTACCGCTCAGATCGAACAGGCTGATGCGTTCAATGACGAAGATCTTGATCGGGTGTTGCCAAGACCAAACTTGGTAATTGTTTCAGGACTACATGAGATTTTGCCAAATGACGCACTGATTAAAAATCACTTTCGGCAACTCTATCGAATTCTCGATCCATCAGGAACGCTGATTTTCACGATTCAGCCGCAACATCCTCAGCTAGAAATGATTGCTCGCACTTTGCCAGCTCATACTGGACTTCCTTGGGTAATGCGGGTGCGCTCTTGGGAACTCATTCGCCAATGGGCTGAAGCGGCTGGTTTTCAAAACTTTCAGGTGCAAATGGAACCCAATGGTATTTTTGGAGTTGTGACGGCTGAAAAGCAAATCTGAGTTGCGTACCTTGGCGTAATACAAGACTAAAACCCAAAAAAGCAAAGCGCCCGCTTAGCGGGCGTTTTGCTTTTTTGGGCTTTAAGATTTCCTTCTCTATAAAGTTTTAATACATTCATATACAACTCATATAATCCAATGTTTTAGATATACATTATCTAAAACATTGCTCAGATATAGTTTCCTTAAGTAAGACAACAACCTTTAGAAGCAGCCGTAATCGCCTGTGATAAAAGTTATAAACAGGAGATTCATAATGAGAATTGCCCAAGTTTCACCACTATGGGAGCAGGTTCCTCCCCCAGCTTATGGAGGCACTGAACTCGTAGTAAGTTTGCTTACAGAAGAGCTAGTCAAGCGTGGACATGAGGTCACTTTATTTGCGTCAGGTGACTCTACGACCTCAGCAAAATTAGAATCAGTTCATCCCAGAGCTTTGCGTTTAGATACTAGTGTTAAAGATCCAACTATCTACGACATGCTCAATATGGCGCGGGTCTATGAGAATGCCGATCAATTTGACATTATTCATTCCCATGTCGGTTGCGTAGCGCTTCCCTACTCAAATCTAGTAAAAACGCCTACAGTTCATACGCTGCATGGTATCTTTACTGCCGATAATGAGAAGCTATTTACTCATGTGCGTAAACAACCCTTCATCAGTATTTCTAATTCACAGAGGGATATGAGTTTAGGGCTAAACTATGTATCTACCATTTATAACGGTATTGACACGAACACTTTTAGCTTTTATCCCCAGCCAGAGCATCCACCGTATCTGGCTTTTTTGGGTAGAATGTCACCTGAAAAGGGAGCGCATTTAGCAATTGAAATTGCGAAACGATCTGGATGGCATCTGAAGATGGCTGGAAAAATCGATCCTAACCCCATAGATTTAGAATATTTTGAACAAAAAATTCGACCCCATATTGATGGAAAACAGATCGAATTTCTAGGCGAGGCTAATCATCAGCAAAAAAACGTTCTCATGGGTGGAGCCGTAGCAACGCTCTTTCCGATTACATGGAAAGAGCCATTTGGACTAGTGATGATTGAGTCGATGGTCACTGGGACACCTGTAATTGCGATGAGTTTGGGTTCAGCACCTGAAGTGATTGCCGATGGAGTGAGTGGATTTCTTTGCCATACCGTTGTTGAGTGTATAGATGCGATCGCGAAGGTAGCCAAGTTAGATCGCTATAACTGTCGAGAACATGTCCTGATTAATTTCACCGTAAAACGGATGACAGATGGATATGAAGCTGTCTATCAGAAGATTTTGGGAGCAAAATACTCTCGAAACGGTCAAAAGCGAGATCTAGTAATGCAATAGGAACTCATTAGAGACTGGTCGGCACGTTGCGCTGACCAGTCTCTAAATAAAAAAAGGAGAGAAATATTATGCTTAGTTTAAATAGACAGGCGATCGCACTCATTTCCGATCATGCTGACCCTGCGGCAGATGTTGGTCGGGAAGAAGCGGGCGGACAAAATGTATATGTGCGCCATATTGGCGAGACTCTTGCCGCACTGGGTTGGCAGGTGGATATGTTTACTCGCAAAGTCTGTGCTGACGATCAAGATATTGTTCAGCATTCGCCTTATTGCCGAACGATCCGACTCAAAGCTGGAGCCGAAGCATATATTCCTAGAGATAAATTGTTTGAACATATGCCAGAGTTTGTGAGTTCATTTCAATCATTTCAAAGGACTCAAGGTTTAAATTATCCATTGGTTCATACTAATTACTGGCTGTCTGCTTGGGCTGGAATGGAGTTGCAAAAAACTAGTGGTATCCAGTTGGTACATACTTATCATTCTTTAGGAGCCGTGAAATATCAATCTCAGGTTAAAATCCCGCAAGTTGCGAGTATTCGTTTGAGGATTGAGCGCGAGATTCTAGAACGGGCTAATTGTGTTGTGGCAACTAGTCCTCAAGAGCAAGAAACTTTGCGATCGCTTGTTTCGACCCTTGGTCAAATTGAGATTATTCCTTGCGGAACTGATACTGATAACTTTCGGTTGACATCTAAAACTCATGCACGGGCAAAATTGAAATTAGGGAGCCTTGAGAAAGTAGTTCTCTATGTTGGTAGATTTGATGAACGGAAAGGTATTGAGACTTTGGTGAGAGCTTTTGCGCTATTAAAAGAACAGGATATCCAAAATCTCAAGCTGATCATTGTCGGTGGAAGTTCCATAGATATGCCTGATGGTGATGAGAGAAAAAGGATTGAAAATATTGTAGATGAATTAGGATTGACGGATTCCACGATTTTTACAGGTAGGATTGGGCATGATATTTTGCCGCTTTACTATACTGCCGCTGATGTTTGTGTGATTCCTAGCCACTATGAACCCTTTGGGCTAGTGGCGATCGAGGCAATGGCTTGCGGTGTACCTGTGGTCGCTTCAAATGTGGGTGGTTTGAAATTCACGATCATTCCTGAAGAAACTGGGCTTTTAGTTGAGCCGAAAGATGTCGAAGCTTTTGCTAACGGTATTCATCGGATTCTTTTTGATGAGTTATGGGTCAGAAAAATGCGGAAGCAAGCATCAGCAAATGTCAATCAGCGATTTAGTTGGACTGGAGTAACCATTCAGTTGAGTGAACTTTATCGTCATGTTTTGGCGCGATCGATTATGCATGAGCAGGCTTGGAGTTACAAAATGCCAATCATGAATAAGTCAGCCTGAACTGGATTGGCGGCGCTTTGCGCCGACAATCTTAATTCTTAAGAAACCATTTAAGAATTACTTTCTGTGGTCAAAAGCCCTAAGAGATCTCCCTCAATCCCCCTTAAAAAGGGGGAAGAATTAAATTCTCCCCCCTTTTTAAGGGGGCTGGGGGGATCTAGACAATTCTTATATGAGTTCTAAAATCAAGAAATTAATATCCCCACAACATAATGCCTGAAACCATTGAAATCGCTACAATTGAAGTTGATGGGAGAAAATATATTCCTATCGATAAAACGCTAATTACACCATGGATTTGTGTAATTGGTGAACATCCTATTTCTACGCTGACCTTGAAAGATGATGATTTATTCTTGATTACTGATACATTGGGAAATATTTCTGACCTTAGCTGTCGCATCGGTGGGCTTGAAGACAGCATGGGCTTATTTTGTCGCGATACAAGGTTTCTTAGTCGTTTAGAACTACAAATTGATGGGCGATCGCCTATTGCTTTTAGCAGCACGGCTCGCAAAGGCTTTGCGATGACAGTTTTGTGCTCAAATCCGGAGATTGACAATAAAAAAGATGGTCAAATTAAAGCAGAAACCATAGACATCCATCGAGAAATTGTGATCAAAGGTGGTTTTTTTGAGGAGACCACAATAACTAACTACAATACACATCCAGTTAGTTTTACCCTTAGTCTAAGCTTTGATGCTGATTTCTTAGATTTATTTGAAGTGCGAGGATCTAAGCGTGAGAAAAGGGGCAGTTTCCTACACTATTTGCCAAATCTAGATCAGAAATCTTCTGAAGCATTACCTAAAGAAATAGTTCTCGCCTATGAAGGATTAGATGGTTCTTTGATGGAATCGCGGATTCAATTTAGTTCTTTTCAGCCTCAAGAAATTCAAAGCTATACGGCTATCTGGCATTTAGATTTGGCGGCTCATGAATCTAGAACTTTGGGATATCGGATTCATTTATTTACTAATAATCGCCCGACTTCAATTGTCAATATCCCTGAAACATTTGCACAGGCAAAAACGGAGGAGTTATTAGAAGAGAAACTCTGGACGGAGCAAATCACCAAAATTCAAACTGATAATAAATCTCTGAATCAAGTGATTGATCGCGCTGTACAGGATATTTATTTGCTAAGACAAACATCAGAAAAGAATAATTTTCTCTCGGCGGGAGTTCCTTGGTTCTCGACTTTATTTGGAAGAGATTCGATCATTTCGGCATCTCAAACCTTAATTTTAGACCCCACGATCGCCCGTGATACACTCTCGATTTTAGCTCACTTCCAAGGCAAAGTTGATAATGAATGGCGCGATGAACAGAAAGGGAAAATACTCCATGAAATCAGGCTTGGAGAGATGGCTCGTTGTCACGAAATCCCCCATACTCCTTACTATGGTACTGTTGATGCTACTCCTCTTTGGTTAATGCTCTATGCCGAATATTTTGCTTGGACTACTGACCAGACAACGTTAGATCGGCTATGGCCAAATGCGCTTTCAGCGATGGCGTGGATCGATCGCAACTGTCAAGAAACGGGCTATCTCATTTACCATCGCGCCTCTAAAAAAGGTTTACTCAATCAAGGCTGGAAAGATTCTGAGAATTGTATTGTCAATAGCAAGGGAGAACTTGCTGAAGGGGCGATCGCCCTTTGTGAGGTGCAGGGCTATGTTTATGCGGCAAAGATCCGCATGAGTGAGGTGGCCGAGAAAAGGCAATTATTTGATTTAGCTGAACTCTGGCGATCGCAAGCAAGAGATTTAAAATTGCGGTTCAATCAAGATTTTTGGATGCTCGATCAAGATTATTGCGCTCTGGCTCTTGATGGACGAGGTAAACCAGTTGATAGTATTACTTCTAACCCCGGACATTGCTTAAATTTAGGCATCTTCGATCACGAAAAAGCGATCTCTGTAGCGGCGCGTTTAAATGCGCCTGATATGTTTAATGGTTGGGGAATTCGTACTCTTAGTAGTCTCTCTCCTGCCTATAATCCGATGGGGTATCATATTGGTTCTGTCTGGCCCCATGATAATAGTCTGATTGCCCTTGGTATGCGATCGCATAATTTGGTGAAGCAATCACTGCGGATTACGCAAGGCTTAATTGATATGACGATTGCCCAACCCTATAACCGTCCCCCTGAGCTATTATGTGGCTATGAGCATGATGGTTTTAGTTTGCCAGTGCAGTATCCTGTCGCTTGTTCACCCCAAGCTTGGGCAACGGGAACAATATTTCAATTGATTTCGATCATGGTCAATTTTGCACCTGATGCTCCCAATAATAAACTTCACATTATCGATCCCTGTTTGCTAAGTTCTATTAGCCATCTATCGATTCACAATTTACGGATTGGACAGACCTTGCTAGATCTAGAGTTTGAGCGTTCTGGAGATACTACGGCATGTCGAGTCAGCAAAAAACGCGGCAATGTCCGCGTAATCATCGAAGCTTAGGTGCTCAAAACCAAAAAGAATGAAAGTGCCGCAAAGCCGCACTTTCATTCTTTTTGGTTTTGTTGATCGAACTTGTGGGATTGATGAAAAATTGCATTCATTCTTAATGCTCCTGCAAGTGTGGCTAAACCGTAAAGGGCTATACTCACTGAAATACTAAAGAATGAAGCTTCAATCCCGATCGCATAGCTGAGTGGAACCAATAAAAATGTTTTTTGGACAGAGCGGACTAGCCTTCGATTTAGACCTTCATCAATCAAACGATTTTTTCGAGTTACATATTCCCAATCTAAATATTGAATTACTCCAGTAACGAAGAGATTTATGCCATAAAAAGTAGTTGCTGAACGATGAGAAAGGTTTTCTCCTAACAATGATGCTGAAAAAGGAATTAATGAAATTGACATCAAAAATAATAGGTTGAGCCAAATATGAGCACGATCAGATCGTGAAATATAGTGCGATACCATTTGATGCTCAAACCACAGTAGCCCCAAGATCATAAAACTAAGAAAGTAAGTGAAAAACTTCGGGATAAGTGCAATCAGCTCCTGAGTCAATTCGGCATCTGAATTTACATGAAATGTTTTGATATCTAGTACTAGCAGAGTTAATGCGATCGCGAAAAAAGCATCGACTAAAGCATCAATACGGTGATTGCTAATGTCAGCACTTCCATTTTCCGAAGGAATTGTATTCCTTGAGCCTCTGAATAGATTGACAAAATTGAATGAGGGAAAACGCATTTTCTGTCACTAGTGGTTATACCAATCCTCGAAGGTGTGGCCACAGTTTCGAGGATCAAAAATCAAATTCAGTAAGGTTTTTGGATTCTCAAAATGGAGTTGCCATTTTGAAGATTGGGGTTATTTCCGACCAAACCATTTAGCCGCGATCGCACCTAACGCAGCTCCCACAAGAGGATTACTCAGGAATTTTACAAGTGCAGGTTGAATTGCCAAAACTTCTTGGAAAATATCAGGATGCGAGTGGTAAGTAAAACTAGCCAACTTAGCAACATCATCTGATGTCATGCGGCTAGGATTATGGCTAGACAATCCTAATTGCTGTTCAATAGCACGCTCATTCAGACCACGCTTTTTTAGATGTTTGAAGAATTCTCTGGCTACGTCATCTCGTTGGTTGGGGTGAATCCCTGCGACCGCCTTTTGTAATTCTGGCTCCATTTCTGCTGGAGTAATACGATCTTTCTGAAAGAGATCGCTAAATAGATTGCGGCGTTCTTCGCGGGAAGATCTTTGGGCAAAATCATCAAAGTTTTGATAATTTTCTGACTCTTCAGGGAGAATTTCTTTGTTTCCCTCTGCCAAATCTTTCATGACTTGGTTTTTATATTCATCGCTAGTGTTTGGCATAGTTATTATGTTAATAAATGATTCAAAAGAGCTAATACCAATCCTCAAAATGGCGTTGCCATTTTGAGGATTCAAAAACCTTGCTGGGTCTTTAGAGACCATTTAAGAATTGTCTAGATCCCCCTCAATCCCCCTTTTTAAGGGGGTTTGAGGGGGATCTCTTAGAGTTTTTAGCGCCAGAAAGTAATTCTCAAATGCTTTCTTAAGTAGTTCCTGCTTTGTCCCAAGCATCTCGAACTGCATCTATAACCTTGACCCAAGCTAATCCCGTCTCAGCTTTTTGGGCTAAAATTGCTTCATAGTCTAGTTTGAGTTCTGCTTCAGCTTCATCAAAGCTCTTGCCAAGATAGCGATCGTAGCCTTCATGCCCAGTTTGATAAGCAGGTTGATAGTCTGCATAGGGAGTCTTTTTGTCAATGTAAGGACGAGTACCATGATTCTCTCGCCAATAAGCATCATAGGAATCATTGGGATTAATGGAAGTTGTGTTTTGATTATCCATAATTTATCTCAAGTAAAATATCAATCAAAATTGAGTAATGTGAGGCGCTTTGCGCCTCACATTACTTACTCTTAACTTGCTTGCTGATAATCAATTTGCTGGGACTGAGTATCATATCGAGCAGTTAAAATTAGCTTCTTATCAGGAGCATAGATTAAAATAGTTAGGTCTTGATTAGGGGAATTGTGTCGGAAACCTTGGACTAATGATTTGGTTAAAGCTTTTACTTCAGTTGGTAAAACTTTAGGCGAAATCACGACTCCTAGCTTGTTGCGATCGCGCACATAAGCATCCTTAATCAAGCCTTGACCAGTCTTAATCACCCAATCGCCAAAATCCTGACCTGCGGCAGAATTGCCGCGCTCTAATTGACTATACTCCGAATTCTGATTCGTCATTACTGGATTAGAAGTTTTAGTTTGAGAAGATCCACAAGCACTTGTGAAGGTCAAAATCAGCATTAAAGCTAAGACTAATAATGTTTTCCGAACATAATAAAAAATGTTCATACTAGCCGACTCCTTTCTCAACAAAGTACTTGTTCAAGAAAGTACTAACAAAAGATAGAACAATTGGAGCTAAAATCAAGGCTAATAGTCCATTCATCGTAAACCCAGGAACGATAATCGAAGCCAACCAGAGTAATATTCCATTTACAATAAACGAAAATAATCCTAAAGTAATAAAGGTGATTGGTAGAGACAGAAGTTTAACAACTGGTCCAATAAAAGCATTGACAAATCCAATCACGACCGCTGCGATTAAAGCCGCTGGGAAATTCGCAATATCTACACCTGGCACAACCATATCGACAACTAGAAGTCCTAGAGCCGTTGCCAGTATCGTTACAAAGTATCCAACCATATTTTTTCTCCCGATGTTTGTTGGTAAGGTGAAGATCATGCTGCGCTTCATGCTGCACGATCTATTGGTCTTGCTGTTTAGTAATTGCCCAAATAGCGTGAATAATGCCTGGAACCCAACCCAATAGAGTTAGCCCAATATTGATTAAAAAAGTAGTACTGAAGCCGTAAGTTAGGAAAACCCCAAGGGGTGGAAGTAGAATTGCGAAAACAATTTGGATTAGTTTCATAGTTGAGTACTCTTTGCAATGAAATGGAATTAATCTGATTGATCGATTACAATGCTTTGCGCTAAAAGCAGAACTAATATTTTTGTTAAAAGTACTGCGAAGCCGTACTTTTAACAAAAATATTAGTTGTCGGCTAATTGATTTAGTAGGGGTAATTCATGAATTACCCCTACTAAATCAATGCTTAATGCCAACACCCTTACTTTCCCAAAGGTCTTGTAAATGCTGTTTAACTTCTTGCTCTTTACGGGCTGCGGCTGTACCAAGCTCACCGATATTAGTTTCAATATCGGTAACTTTTTGCTGCAAAGGCGTTGTATCGCTTGCTTCTGCTTCGGTCTTTTGCTTGCCATACCAAGTTTTAGCGTTTTCCCATTGTTGCTTAATCTCGTTGTAGCGATCGCCATAACGAATGGCAAGTTTTATATCTAAATTGGCAAGTTGAGCTTTGAGCTTGAGATATTGCTCTTGCAAAATTCCCGACTCTTGATGTTCTTGGACAGTATCGACTGCAAGATTAATCGCTGCTGAATCGTCATCAATCAGATTATTCGATTCTGAATCTTTGATATCAATCAGGATTTCACTACTTTCGCGATCCAATTGTTCCTGCTGCCAATCCAATTGAGTTTGAATCTCTAACAGTTTCGCTCGGCGTTGATTGAGTGCTTGCTGTCGATGATAAGTGCTTCCTTCGATGGCTCCTTCAATAGAAGCCGTGATTTTCTCGGTGGTGTCCTTTCCACTTCCTTTCAAGTCAGCAATTATCGTAGAAATAGCATCTTTGACAATCAAACCGATCTCACCACTGCCTTCTCTTAGCTCAGCTACTGTCTGTCCGACCGCATCTTTGACAATTTCGCGAATGTGTTCAGCCCGAATCTTACCTTCTCCCTTTGCCTTGGTGAGATTGGTTGTAATCTTTTCTTTAACTGGATTAGGCATAGTTAATGTTTCCCATGTTATATAAGAGTTTTGCCGTAGGTGCTATTCATGAATAGCACCTACGGCTATTGCTTACCATAAACCCCGAACTGGTGCTGGAGGTTCATTTGTAGTTGGAGTGGTGGGTACTTCACTTGGTTGATTAGTAGCGACATTTAAAATGGGGCCGACTAAAGCAAGTACCTCATCTCTAGTCGCATAACCATCAAAAGCATCCAGATTAAATGGAATTGGAGAACCAGAGCGATTCTCGTTATAGATCACTTCACTAGGACTTGCATTAGTCGCAATCCAAGGACGTACATCTGCTCCTAACAGCATCTGGCGTAAAAATCTGATGCCAGCAGCATGACGAGCTTCTACGCTATGGATTTCCAAGGCAGCCGCTAAAATCGGTTTACCTGCATCACCTGCGGCAAGCAAATTCTGAACCTGTCCTTTATAAGCCGCCACGCCAAGATCTTCCACATATTGACCTGCCAATAGAAAATCGGTAGGATTAGCAAAAGGATCGCGACCTAAGATCGCACTATAGTTGGGATTTGCAGGAATTTTAATTGCTTCAGGTTGACCACCAATAGAGCGTAATGCAGCCGAAAGATCAGTTACATGTTTAGCTTCATCTTCGCCATAAGAAGCGATCGCATCTTTGGCAATTTGAGGTGCCGAGACTAAACCTCCATTTACAGACGCATCAGCAGCACGGCGGTAAAAGTCTGCTTCAAGCTTTTCTAAGGTGAGCGCATATTCTGCTACTTCTTTAGGGCTTAGCACTGCATCCTGAGCATAGGCTGGAGCAGGTGGACTGAAGAACAAGAACAAAAATAGTAAAGGAATAAGTGCCAAGCTGAACTTGATAGGGCGTATGGCTCTACAAGCTAGGTTCTTGAGGCTCATTCTCAAAGTGACGTAGTAAGATGTCATATCGTCTGCGACCTTCTGTATGAATATATTTGCAACTGTATTTGGAAGTGAATAATTTGAGGGTGAACCCATGGTTAGCGCTTTAGTTAAGCAACTAGAGACCCACCAATAGAATTGTTGAGTATATTTAGCGAACCAACAATGGCGACAATTTGTTTCGGCGTATATAGTTCGTCATAAGCTCGTCCTTTAAATGGATTGAGTGTAGAATTTAAGTCTGCATCCTTAACAAGGCGATCGCTATCAGGTTCTGTGGTTGGTTTACTGAGTAAAGCGCGCACACCAGCCGCGTGTCGGGCTTCTACAGAAACGATCGAACCAGCAGCGAGAAGAAATACGGGGTTGGTTAGGCTTGGCCCTGCACCGTTATAAGCATGAACACCAACATCTTCTAATGTAACGGCAGTATTTAAAATACTATCGCGGCTAGCCAGAAGATTATTGAGGGTGGATTGGTTAAAACTTAAATCTTGAGTAGTAAATAGAACTTGGTCAGCTAGAACGCTGCGTAAAAATGTGACATGAGCGGCTTCTTGACCACCCAAATATCGCATATACTCCATTTCTTTGCTGCTGGTAATTTTGCCCGAACTGACAACGGCTGCATAAAAAGCAGCTTCTAGTTCTTCCAATAACAAGGCAAAGTTGAGAATACCAATGTCATTAGCATTAAATGTAAGAGTCTTGCCACGGCTGCTTGTTTGGGCATTAATTGCTCTAGGCATAACCGCGATCGTTAGAGCACCAAGTCCATAAATCCCCCATTTGATTAGGGAACGCCGTGATGTTGAAGGTAGTTGCCTACTGTTCATATATTAAGATCTCCTAAATAATGACACATAAAATTTACGTACTCAAACGTATCGTTACAGATAGATGTTTGACATAATGTATATCCAGATGTTTAAGAACGATGGAACTGCTTGATTTGTATGAGAATGTTGTAAATCTTTATCAATAATCCAAAAATTAGAATTAGAATTGATTCTGTCGAAGCAACTATAGGACTTACGCAAAAGAACGAAATGTAGGGGCAATTCATGAATTGCCCCTACGATGAAATGCTGATTTTAAGCCATTTTTGCGTAAGTCCTAAACTAGATAAGAGCAATTGTAGGTTTGTTTTGACAATTGAAACGCACACTAAAGAAGTAGACAAAGACCATAAAGTATCAGTTCGCACTAGCCTCAGAGCATCGACTATTGATGGTGGTTTATCAACAATTTTTAGTAATATTACTGGGGGTGTCTTACTGAGTAGCTTTTTGCTGGATTTGGGCGCGAGTCCATTTGAAATTGGGATGGTCTCGTCTCTGCCAATGCTAGCAAATCTCTTACAGCCGCTAGGAGCATTATTATCTAATCGCTCTTATAGTCGTCATGATTATGGAATTTGGACATTTTTACCATCTCGACTACTTTGGCTAGTTCTACTTGTATGTCTTATCTTTAAAGGTGCAAATGCCGGGGTCTCCGAACAACTTGTGTATTTGACCTTAACTTTGGTTGTTGCTTCCAGCATTTTTGCAGCGCTAGGTAGCGCTTCTTGGATGAGTTGGCTGGCGGCATTAGTTCCGTCAAAACTGCGTGGGCGATATTACAGCATTCGTAATGTTGTCAGTAATATCGTGAGTTTGCTTTGTCTACCGATCGCGAGTTTTGTTGTTTCCTATTGGCAAGGTGGTGCGATCGCAGGTTATGGAATTGTCTTAAGTATTAGCATCCTCGCAGGTTTAGCGAGTTTAGCCTGTCAGCAATTTATGATCGATATTAATCCTCAAAAATATCAAACTCCCTGTCAAGTAGAATACGAGCCTGAAAGTGATCAAACGAATTATCTAGCAGATCTATTCAATGGTTTGATTAATAATTTAATCTCTCCATTTAAAGATCGCAATCTGATTGTTTTTCTAATCTATTTCGCATTCTGGGGATTTGCGGTTAACCTCAGCACACCATTTTTTAATCTCTATATGTTAGAAAATCTTGGTGTTGATATAACTTGGGTAACTCTGTTTAGCAGTCTAGGCAGTGGTGCAAATATGCTGATGTTATTAGTATGGGGAAGACTAAGCGATCGCGTTGGCAATCGACCTTTATTAATATTTGCTGGGCTAGCGATCGCGATTACGCCGTTATTTTGGTTGTTCACAGGAATACCCCAAGTCCAATCACAGTTATGGATCTATTTACTAATATTTCATCTCTTTTTGGGTGGAGCTTGGGCGGCAATTGATTTAGGAAGTAATAACATCCAGATTGCGATCGCCCCGATTCAACATCATGCAACGTTCTTTGCGATCGCCTCTGCGATCGCAGGTATAGGTAGTGCTCTAGGAACGACAGTAGGTGGAATCTTAGCGCAGAACGCTCATTATGAAGGAATCTTTGGTGTATTTTTTCTCTCCGCAATTCTGCGTTTAGTAGCTGTTATTCCTTTACTATTCGTTCGCGAGAAATAATAAATATTACCAATTTTCAAAAAACTTACTGGGTTTGTTATATCAATGCAAATTTTGTCTAGGATATAAAACCAAAAAAATAATGGCGGCGCGAAGCGCCGCCATTATTTTTTTGGTTTTGATTTATTTATATTAAACAGCTCGAATATCCCATCCAGTCAACTCATCTACAGAAAAGATTTGACCAATGTTAATAGCTTGTGTTCCTCGCTCTCGAACCTGATCAATCTGCTTATTTCCATGATCATTGACCTCAGTAATTCTAAAAACTACTTTCTCAGCCTTTTCGATCACTATTCCCTCAAAAGAAATATCGGTGGATAGGGTTCCAATTGGATCTGGACGATCGGGAGACTGAGGAAATTCAGATCCTCTAAGTATCTTTCCAACTACTTTTCCATCCAACTCAAATGCTTTTTGTGTATTAGTCTTCATGATTTCCTAGTATTACTTAATATGGCAGCAACTAGAGGTTAGGATAGGCAGCGCTTTGCGCTGCCTATCCTAACCTCTAGTTGAATACCCGCTGATTAGATTGTTCGCCCTATCAATAAGTTGTAGACAACTCCAATCACGGCTAAAACCAAAAGTATATGGATTAAGCCGCCACCAATGTTGATTGAGAATCCTAAAACCCAGAGAATAAGAAGTACACCAACGCCAGTCCAGATTAGATTTAACATAATTTTCTCTTTACTAGTTAGAGTGAATTGATAGAAATTTAATATCCTGTAGATGAGATGGGTGGCGCAAAGCGCCACCCATCTCATCTACAAATCATTGATTTTTTGAGCTAAATCAATATCTAGATTACTGATGCCATCTACATCATGGGTAGCTAAATCAATTACTACACGGTTATAGACATTAAACAATTCGGGGTGGTGATCCATTTTGTCGGCAGCAAAAGCCACTTTGGTCATAAAGGCAAAAGCAGCGACAAAGCTATCAAACTTGAAAGCTCTATTTAGCTTTCCATCAACAACTTTCCACTCAGGTAGTTTTGCGATCGCTGTGGTAATTTCTTTGTCCGTCAACTTCTGTTTAGTCATAAAAAATAATTATGATGGGATGGTTTTATACCAATTCTCAAAATGACAATCCTATTTTCAATAAATTAAAACCCAAGCCCAGCAAGGGTTTTAATTTATTGAAAGACAATCATACTTTCGGGAATTAGTATTGCGATCGAGATATTCAAGATTGTGTCCACGTCAAAGTCGGGGACACAATCTTGAACCGCAAGATGCTATAGCAAAAAACTACTAGTCAATAACTTTCTTGACTTCGTCTTTGACATCTTCAGCAGCATGGCGAACTTTTGCCTCAGCTTGCTTTGCCTTGCCTTCTACCTGATTTTTAGTGTCACCAGTCAGATCCCCGACTGCTTCTTGCACTTTGCCTTCAACATTTTTAGCTGTTGCTTTAGCTCTATCTTCTAAACTCATGATTGACTCCTTAATTTGGTTTGAGAACTATTTGCCAGAGTCAAATTAATAACTCTGGAGTTCTAAGACCACTGTGACAGCCGACCGTTTGATTTTCTGAATGAATTGATTGAATACGATACAAATCGTAATCACTAAATAAAGAGTGATGTGTTATGCACATCACTCTTTAAGTACATTGGCAAAATCAAAAACCAAGACCAATAACTGTACCGCCCGCGCAGTGGGCGGTACAGTTATTGGTCTTGGTTTTTGATTTAATTTTGCTTAGCTACATATTATTTCTTAGAAGATTGTTCATTAAATCTCCTCTCATAACTAGCGTCTTGAGTATTTAAGAACCTATCCCAGAAGGTGAAATAAAGACCATAATGGAAAGTGTACTTGAGATGATGGATCGAATGATGGGCTGGACCAATGAACCACTTACCTAGCCAATGGTGAGGAAATGATAGAGGAAATCGATCAATTCCTAGATGATTTAACACTGCCCAGATCGTCATTGTAGTCAGCACTGCAATTAGAGTAATGAAATGTAGTGGAATGATCAAGACAATACCGACTAAAAAAAGAGAGCTAATGATCGCCTCTAAAGGATCAAATGCAAAGGATGTCCAAGGAGTGGGATAGCGAGATCGGTGATGCCCCTGATGTAACCAATGAAAAAGTGATGGGTGGTGAAATAAGCGATGAGTGAAATAGAAATAGGCATCTTGCAGAATCAACACTAGACCATAACTTATACCTAGATACCAAAGTCCATACTGTTGTGGATCGCTGTAGATGAGTGTGAGGTTCCAACCATATCCCGATACGATCAATGCTGAGGCGATCGCAAACACGGCTGCCGAAAGTACAGAAAGTTCAATGTCCCGTTTAATCGATTGCCAAGAAGGATTCTGTTGTAGCTTTTGTTCCTCTAAAGACTGACGCAAGAGCCAATAAAAGCACAAATACGTTCCCCCCGCCACCAGAAAATATCTGCCGAGAATAATTCCAAAAAAAGCAACACCATAAAACCAAAATGAGTGATCTAGCAATTTAGCCTCCCTATCTTTATATCTTGCATTCACACTCCTCCACAAAATTTTTCTGTTAAACAAATCCTAATAACTTTATTGAAAATATTGCTAAGCAATATTTTCAATAAAGTTATTAGGATTTTCCTATAGCGCTTTGCGCTCAAACCCGAACCAATAATTTTTTTAAAAGTGTTGTAAAGCAACACTTTTAAAAAAATTATTGTGGTTCGGTTGATCGTAAATTGCTGTAAATCGCGAAACGTTGTGCTTATACTCTATTATAAAAAATAAATCTGACTAAGGAAATCAGCAGATAGCTCAAAATTGCATAGGCGATAATTGCAATTATAATATTCAAATCAAATATGTTCGCGCCACCATCTGAAGTAGGGCTAATAAATAAAGTAGAAAATGGAGCAATAAATGGTGCGGATAAGTTATTAATGAATCTAGCAAATTCATTTTGAGTATTAGCCCCAGACAAACGCAATACAAACCTTAACATCAGTAATAGTTCTATTATTCCTCCCAGCCAATAAATAGTATTAACTATCCAATAATAAATACCACTGCGCTGCGCCTTTCCTAGACGATCTTCCTCTTGTCTAAGACGAAAAGTCTCTTCGTCTTGTCTTAGATCTTGCCGTCTTTCAAGATTGTTTTCATCCCGTTGATTGTCGTTCATTTTTAAACCATTGATTTTTTTGTTAGGACTAAAGCTATTAGCCTTAGTCCTAACATGACAGGTAGTTGTGTGATGCTCTGTGTGAATTGATTGAATACGATACAAATCTTCATCTAATCCAACTTCACCACGATATAAAAACCAAAAATGTTGCGGCGGG
>NZ_BBJB01000001.1 GCF_016584665.1 Pseudanabaena sp. lw0831 | reverse complement strand
GCCCGCCGCAACATTTTTGGTTTTTATTATTTTGTGTAAGTCCCTAAAGCAATCTAGCTAACGCGCTCCATGAAACCATCTTGCTTAACAAGCATTGTAAACATCGCTTGCTGTCCTAAGTAGAGCAGATGTAAATCGGCTAACAATTTTTTAGCGGTATCTATGTCAATATTTTCAACCTGTTGGCAAAACATGGCATGGGAAAATTGTTTTTCAAAAGTTAAGTCACTCATTTATTTAATCCTCATAACTTGCTACAAAGTGTAAAGTAAGTAGGTAAGCACAATTAAATATAAAATCTTGAACCCATACCTCCTGCTGTGCGGCAGCATAAGTTTTGAATCTGGGTTTTAATTGCGCCAAGGTACTTATTGATGATTTTTCGTTGCAGACTGAATACTATCCTTTTAAAGATATAAATATTTTGCAGAATCTTCAATCACTTCTAAATTATCAAGAAGTAGTTTAGTAAAGCTGTCAACTGGTGTATTCATAATGCCTCCCTGTAATTACGCTGAGCCTCTATTGCTCTTTTCAAGTAAGCGAGGTACTTCAGTTTGTTTTCTTACCTTCTGCTGGGAAAGAAACCTGCACTTCAACGCTGTATATTTATCTTGACATCTTACGGTTTTAGATAGTGTTTAACCATCGTATAAATTGAATGGATTGTACTAGAATCATACAAGTCTTTACAATTAACTATATAGCTATAGCTGGCGCTATTAGGGCAAAGCCAAAAACCAAAAGAGAGTTACGGTGCAAAGCACCGTAACTCTCTTTTGGTTTTTATATCTTGACTTGATTGGCTATAGTTACTGAGTTAGTCCAGCAATAATATTAATACTCATTGCCACAATTGCAGTATTGAAGAAAAAAGAGAGCACACTATGCAATAAAGATAAACGCCTCAGCGATCGCGAAGTAATCTGGACATCTGAAACTTGACTAGTCATACCGATCACAAAAGAGAAATATAAAAAATCCCAATAATCTGGCTCAATATCCTCAGGGAAAGCTAGTCCTCCTGCTTTACATTCACTTTGAGTTTGGTGATCCTGATAATATTCATGAGCATAGTGCATTGCAAAAATCGTGTGAACGAGTAACCATGAGCCAATAATTGTGACCACGGCAAGAATTAGATGGGGAAT
The DNA here is from genome assembly GCF_016584665.1 of Pseudanabaena sp. lw0831. Lineage (GTDB taxonomy): Bacteria > Cyanobacteriota > Cyanobacteriia > Pseudanabaenales > Pseudanabaenaceae > Pseudanabaena. Next base: position 45,035 of record NZ_BBJB01000001.1, on the reverse strand, counting down.
TAAGATACTTATATCTTTTCCTTTTGTTTCTTTTAAGATAAATGCGATCGCAAATATGCTGGCACATGAAGCAGTGGTAACTATGCTCAAGATTACTAATCGTCCTTCATCTTGGCTTTGAGCATTACGGCGCATTGTTTTTGGCTTTGCTTGCACCATTAACGCCCAAGTTGCGGCTAAAAAACTGATCATCCCCGCATCCCATACACAGAGAATCTTTGTGGACAGGCTAAACCAAGATGGAAGTAAAACTAACACGATTAAAGCAACAAGGATGGATAAAATTAAGCGCGATCGCACTCTCCATCTGTGAGAAAGTTTATCTTTGACTATACTATCCAAAGTATTTATCCATCGTCAGGACTATCTAAAATAGATGCGTTAAACAGCATTACTCGCTGATCTGTGCCTTTAGATTTATACATAGCTCTGTCAACCTGTTTAAAAAGAATTTCAGCCGTTTCTCCATCTCTAGGACATATGGCAATTCCAATAGTGGCACTTATTGAAAGAACAATTCCGTCAAACTCACAAGTCTCAGAAATCCGATTAACCATCTTTTCAGCAAGACTAATCACATCGGATTCAAGATTGATATTTAATAAAACGCACACAAACTCATCTCCTCCCCATCGACTAACGATATCTTCTCCCCTAATAAAAGCTTGTAAACGTTTTGCCACAGTAATTAGGACTCTATCCCCAATGGCATGACCATAGGAATCATTAATGTTCTTAAATTTATCTAAGTCAATAAACATGAGGGCAAGCTTTCTATCATACCGTCTTGATTGAGTCAATCCATGCTCGAGACGCTGTTCTAGTAACAAACGATTTGGAAGTCCCGTTAGTGGATCGTGAAGTGCAATATGTATTGCACCTTTCTCTTTTTCTTGGGATTTTGATAAATCTGCACGTACCTCAAGTAGGTCATTTTTTGTTTCCCGCAGTTCAGATTCGATGTTGATTCTCTCAGCCACTTGCTTGGTGAGTTCGGCATTAACCTGTTGCAGATCTTCCGCAGCTTTTACTACCTTTTTCTCGGCTTCTTCGTTCTGAGCGATCACCTCATCGATAGTCGGAAATGGGGGCATGACCTTAGCATCATTTGTAAGGACTGCATTCACCGAACCAATTTGCCCAGCAGCCTCCTCTACATTTGCTTTGATTTCTTCGCTTTGATCGAGTACATTTTTAAGAGGAACTGCTTTGGCACTTATTGAATTATCTAATGCATCTGAACTAGCTTTAATCTCTTTATCCATATTGATTTTCCTATGCTAATAAAATTAAAGTAGATCTTCTGAGATTCCTACTAAGTCTCATTTACAACTACTATCGTAGTTATTCTGTTGTTTAAAATCGTGGTTTAGTTCCGTATAAATTGTATAAGTTGCATGAAAACATAACAAATATTTACAGTAAAAACAATCGGCTATGCAAAGCACAGCTAATCATTTCTTTTTTTTCGTGTCGAGATCGCTAGTCTCGCCAAGCTACTGAATTTTTGACACAATCAGACCAATAAGCACCAAAAGCCCTAATGCTCTCCGAAAGTAATTAACTCCTTGAAATAATTCTTCCCAAGCCCAAGTAAACAGAGAGCCAAAAGCGATCGCTTCTAATCCAATATTAACTTTGCCTGTTGTAAAAACTAGACGCAATAAACTAGCCACAATCCAAACTATGAGAGGTAAGTTGGGCATCTGAGCGAGAACGACTTTGCCTTCGCGATCGCGGAATATTTTATCGAGCAATGTGTTTTCCAAGTGTTTGATTTTGTTAAAAAAATATATATATTGAATCACTAAAGCATTAATTAGAGATAATATAATATGAAAACGAGTTATAAATAGGAACTTACTACTATCTCTAAGCGATCCCTACATGCATCACCAGCAGGAATTAAACAAGCCAAGCAGCAGTTTAATAGTAAAGGTTGGACTCAAGAGTATCTTGCCATTGAAGTCGGTATAAAAACACGTCAACCGATTTATCGTTTTTTTGCAGGGAAAGCAGTTGAGCGGTTTACCTTTTTTGAAATTTGTGCAAAATTAGATTTAGATTGGCGAGAGATTGCTTCCAATCCACCAGCAGAACCTAAAGATACTACTGCTGATGAACTTACGGTAGCTTCTAAGAGTTCTAATCTTGCTACAGTCCCTTCACTTCCTATCGTTCCTGTAGATGTTGATCAACGACATTTTGGACTTAATGAAAGCGTTCACCAGTATTGCGCTGAACGAGCTGCCCAAATCTTAGAGCGCAATCTCAACGAACTGCGTCTGATTACTTGCAATTTAGACGGTGGTTGTTCTCTTGCCGCAATCCACAATGGTCAGATCATTGATACGGCTAAAGGATTCACGCCTTTAGAAGGTTTGATGATTGATTATAGCTCTGGCTCAATTGACCCAAGTGTTTTGAGTGAAATGATGCGGCAAGATAACAACAAAGATGATTCTTCAAAGCGAGAAGTGGTTAAAGAATCGAATTTAATGGATGTTGCTCAAGCGTCAGAAGACCCGCGATCGGTAGCATCTGAGATTGAAACGGATAATTCTAGAGCAAAACAAGCCTTGGATATTTACATTCAGCGTTTGCGATCGTGCCTTGGTTCCATGTTGATGAGTTTAGGTGGTATGGATGGTTTGGTATTTACAGCTGAATTAAGTGAGAATACAGAGATCATCCGCGAACTTATTTGCCAATCCCTGAATTTTCTGGGATTAAGACTTGACTTAGAACAAAATCAAAACGATCCAACAGATTTAGATATTGCCACAACTAATTCTAAAGTCCGCGTGTTGGTGATTCAGCCTCAAGGAACTTAGAGCTTTTCCGCTCATTTTTACCCCGTAAAACTTCGCAAACATACTTTTAACTTCAACTTTATCTTCGCGATCGCCAAATATTTTATCAATCAACTTGAAAAATTCTGTTTGTTCTTAATGTGCATTGTGGAGACTCCTGTATCGTAAATAGACAAAATCAACAATCATTAGATGGGTAAGGCAAGACGGTATGCGGATATTGTTCCTATCCTGAAAAAAACTATCTTAGTGATAGCCATCGAGAGATGATAGATAAGCAATACAAAGGCTTACTAATACAGTAAGAACGAGATATTTTTTGATCGTAATAATTGATCGCATCGGGATTAATTGGAGCAATATATTTTAAATTGGCTCTCACATAGCATTCTCCTAAATCATCGAAAGTTAGAGGTCGGACGGGATAAGCTAACTCCTCTCTTGTGCCGATTACCCGCAACCAAGGTGAGCCATTATTATCTAAAACAATGGCATCATCGGCTGAGGTATGCGGATTGGGTACGCGACCATTTGCAGTTTGATTAAAAACAGCCGTAAGAATAGCCCCTCTAGGAATGCGCGACCTTATCTCTCCATTCGGGGTGTATCGACAATTTACAACGCCACCATTCATTTCTGATTCTACAAACTGAATAACTAGCCATTTTTTAACAGCATAATAACCACGATTTCCTTGTAAAAATATGCTATTAAAGTCTCCGTTACCATTAGGTTTCGGCACATCGGCTTCTTGTGCGATCGCCTTATCTTTAAAAATAAGCAAAGAAGAAATAATCGCTACTAACAAAATTGGTAGTTTGTACAAATTTAATTTTATGCTTCTTCTTCCTTTATTCATGTGCATTGGGGTGACTCTTATATTGCAAATAGACAAAATTAACAAGCATCAGGAATGTAGGAGCAGCAAGCCATAACCAAAAACCAAGTAACAACTTAGTTAATAGAATTTGACTATCAGGGCTACTTCCATTAGGTAAAGCAAACCAATATGCAGATATTGTTCCTATAAATCCGAGGATAGTTGCGGTAAGGGCAGCAGCTATAGCAAACTGATATTTCTTCTTTACAAAAAATACGCAGGAAAGCCAATAGAGTGGATTTGCTAACCAGCCGATCGCGGGTATTTGCAGAAATAACAATCCGAGTACACCCCAAGCGGTAACTTCAATCCCTCTCATATCAATCATGACACCTGAATGTGATGTTTTGTAATTGACGATCTCAAAGGCAAGTGCTGGGAAAATTAGTCCCATTATATATAGCGATAAAGATACTCCTAATAGAAATAAACGATGCTTGAAAAAAGGTGTTTTTTTCATAAAATGTAACCTAATTAGAATCTTCTAAACTATGCTGTGTGGGAGGGGCAGCGCGAAGCGCTGCCCCTCCCACACTCTAGATCAATACCTACGCTGCAAATTCATAGCTAATCTTGGTGATTTCCCCCTTAAAATAGAGTCGAAGCCCTTCTGGATGCTCCCAGCCCACTTCACCTTCTAAGGGAATCCGCATTCCATTACGAACAGAATATTCCCTGAAATTACCTACCCAAGGCATAAACATCAATTTGTCACCAACTACACTATAACAACGGGATTCAGCTCGCATACTGGTAATTAACCCTTCAGCATCAAACTGAAACACGACCGAGGCAGTTGTTTTGCCATCGGTCAAAGTGGCTCGGCTAGAATGCTGATCGATCGCTTCCCAGACCACACCCTGACTAGGCAGCAACGATGTCGGATACCAAACTGCTTCCGCAAAGAAACGCAATAATTCGCCTTGGTTTAATTCAGGAGTATTGTGCATTTTGGCAACCGTGAAAAGACCAAGTACTGAAGCTTGCAGAGTTCCTTCTCCTAGCAGATATGTATCATGGACAAATACCTTTATGAATGGAATCATCTGAATTTTTGCATCCCAGTCAAAGCCTAGTCTTTGTGTAATCACAAGTTGCGTAGCAGTAAACTTATGCCATTTATCTTCTGTTTCATTCATATGAAACTGTCCATGCTGAGAGAGTTCAACCTTTGCTACGATCGCTTGTCCAGCCTGAAGAACAGCTTTAAAAAATCGCTGTACAGGCTCTGGTAGACCTGTAATCTCTTTTGGATCGTAGGTTTTGGGCTGAATCGGTTGCTGTCCATTTGTCATTTTGACTCGTAATTTATCAGTCTCAGACTGCCAGCGATCGCTACCGTACATCGCAACGATCGCCAACAAAGCGACGATCAAGACGAGACCAATGACTATTGGTGGTAATTTCAACGAATAGCTCATAAACAGACCTAAGCTTATGCTAAATCCAGCTAGTATGAGGACTACAAATTTCCATGTGATTGATATCATTTTTTCTTAATCACTCCCATTCCTTTAACAGATTCTTTGACTTGGGGAGAACCGATATATTCTATCGACCCTATTCCTGATGCAGATGCATCTAACTGTTCACTCGCATTTACTACAACGCTGCCTACTCCTTTATTGCGAACTCTAGCCTCTTTTGTTTTTAAATCCACACCATTAAAGCTTCCTACTCCAGAAAGTTCGAGATCTAATACATCAACATTTCCTGCGATCGTTACATTGCCCACGCCATCAAGCGAAACCGCCAAACTTTTACCTTGAATCCCATTGACTTCGATGCTACCAACCGCTTTTGCGGACAATCTCTCTAGATTCTTAACCTCTACAACAAACTCAATAGGCTTAGTCGGATCGATGCTTGACTTGTTCTGATTGTTAATATACAGAGTTTTGTCAGACACGCGACTCTCTAGCATTGGCAGGATATTTTCCTCGGCAACGATCGTAAGAGACTCTTTTCCATTCTGTATCACCTTAAGCTTGCCTACGGATTCAAAGGAAATAGACGAGAACGTAGTTACTTCTCTAGACTCAGTTTTGAAGACCCCATCTCCTCTAATTCCAAACAAGCTAAAAGAGCAGCCTGTAAATACAATTAAAGATACTAAAAATAAAGTCAAACGGTAAATCAACTTGTTTTTCATTGAATTTCTCGATTAGTAACCATAATGAATTGATGTGTTTCTATAAGTGTCATGTTTCTCAATTTAGAAGTTGATAGAAGGTGATGGTGATAACAATCACAAAAATAGTTGTGTAGATTAATTTCGTGTACTTGGCTAGCCAATCTGGCAGATAAATATCGAAATTGACATTTGTTGAACTTGTGTACTTTCGTGCCATCAGATTTAATGGGCAGTGGGATTTAAATGCGAGTAAGATTAGCCCTTCTAGAAATACAAAGCCATAACTAATCCAGAGCCAGATATCGAGCTTATTTGCGATCGCGGCATAAAGCATATAGAAAATTACAAAGTTAAAGAATATCCAGATTGCAGTGTGAATGATTTTAATCAACGCTAATTTAGTCTGAATCAACGTTCCAAACACCATGATTTTCAATCTTAAATTTTGTCTTTTATTCTTGTACCTAATATTATTAATCCGACATAAATAATTATTGCAATTAGATCGGACAAAGTATCTGTGAGACTGTTTATATTTTTAGATAATGTGCTCCCAAAAATGACTCCCCAGCGAGCAATGATTATGACTGCGATGAACCAAGCCGTAAATTTTACTTTTGATAAATCTTTGTAAAATGCCATCACAAGAAATGAGACACCAAAAATAAAATTTTCAGCCGTAAGAATATGCCAAACATAAAAAATCGTCGTTTTTGTAGCCAGATCAATATTGCTTACATTAACTATAGGCAAAACAGTAGTTTGTCCATTCCATGCATGTGTGAAAGAGAAAAGAACTGAGAGAATCCCCACTATTAGATAGTAGTAGTTTTTAATCATCGACAATATTGATTTATTTCTACTTTCCATTTGATTTATCTATAGTTACCAACTGTTTGCCATTCTTCGACAAAAGAGGGTGGCACAGATAAGCTAATAGCTTCATCCCCAATAATCGGCAGTGATAATTTTAACGGTATTTCGGCTTGCAACTGCGATAAAAGGGGCTGGAGATTATACTGTCCGACATTAGGCTGAGGCTCGAATGAATCAGTAAAAATATCATTGGAAGAGTCGCTAGCTGTGAGGATTTTTCCGAGTGAATCAGTCAGTGTAAGCGGTTGACTGCGATCTATCTCAGCTACGTTAGGAAATCCCACCAAGCGCAGAAAAATGCTTGTTTCCCCATCATTTCTGATGCGTTTAAAGGCGATCGCTTGCCAATTATTTCCATGCTGATCTTTAAGGTTTTGCCGAGATTGATAGACTATCTGTTCAGGTGCTTCCTCTAGTTGTCGAATGGCGGCTAGACTTTGGCTTTGATCAATACCAATCAAGAGACAGAAACATATAGCTAATCCCAGCAATATTCTTTGAATTATATTTCTGAATATCATAGATCTCTCCATGCAAAGCTTTAACTGTGACAGGCGATCGCTTGACTTCCTGAATGAGTTGATTGAATTGATTGAAAACGATACAAAATGCAACCTGAGATGCTTTATTTTAGATATTTACGGAAGAAAATACTTAGCAAAATTGTGGAGATCGGAAAGGCGAGAGACCACAGTCCCAATCCTGCAAATATGAGATATGGCTGGTTAAATGGAGCAACTAATACGCCAAAGATTCCCACCGCCCCACTTACGATAAATAGCGATCGTATCCAAATCTCTAATTTTCCACTAGTAAAAACCAAACTGATAAATATGGTTGCCAAACTTAGAAACCCATAACCAAGAGTCTCTAAGGCAAAAAATATGGAATGTAAGTTGGGCTGAGCGAGGATGCTTAATCCTCCCAATGTGCCGCTTTGCAGGTTCAGGCGCACTACAAATATCTGGAGGTAGTAATTGGTCGGGATAATAGCGGCATAGACGATCGCAAATGCTAAACCGATTTGGCTAAAAATCTTCTTCGATTCAGGTGCGATCGCGTTGATACAAGCTATCAAGATGACCATAGTCGGGGCAAGAAAGAAGGCGGGGATAAAGCTTGCCATATCGAACAAGTTAAAATTCTCGGCATAAGTTTGTATTCCATTCCATGCTTTCATTGGGAACATGAGGCTCGTCCCGACAGCAATCAAGACAAATAAAATCGTAAACACACTTGCAAATATTGCCGACCAAAAGCCCAATGAGATCGCTGTTTGTCGAGTTATGGGTGAGTTGAGTGTCGCGTTCATTTTTAATCTCCATTTTTAATCTCCATTTTTAATCTCCATTTTTAATCTCCTAATGGGTTGTCGGTTAGATCGCTTCCGCATTGATTATCTGTTGGCTCACCAGACACCTCATTGCGTGGCTGGAATATGCATCAGAACCTCATTTACCATCACATCAATGAATTTGGCTGACTCATTCACCCAAGGACTCTGACCTGAATGTTCAAACCAAATCAATTCTTTGTGGGGTGAAGTCAGGAGATTAAAATACTCCTCGGCATGATAAATCTCACTATTTGGACAAACGCTACTGTTTCTTGACCCGCACCACGCTTTCCACAGATTCTTTAACTCGATGTGAGCCAATATACTCAATTGCATCTATTTGACTCTAGCAAGCGATCGCTTGATTTCGAGAATGATTTGATTGAGTTGTTTGAATACGATATATAACGTGATTGAAACCTTATTGATTTTCAATGTTTTTTACATCATGTGTGGCAAAGATAGAGATGCTACTACCATCGCGAAGGATAGCACCGTTCCCAAAGGTATTATCTTATTTACTAAAGCATCTCCAATGGGAAGTACTGCCGCAACATTTGGATAGAATGGTACGCAAATCAAGTAAAAAATTTATTTAGCATTGCCTCGTCTCCGATTACGAAGTAGTAGCTTGCGAAGCTCTTCTAAACCAATCAAGATCGGCGGACACGCTAGCAAAAACAACCAATGCCAATTGGCTAATGAGGCAGTTCCAAATACTTGTCTGAAGGGAGGGAAATCGATGAAGGCGAAGAGAGCCACCCATTCCACAGTGATTCCTAACCAGATCAAACTGTTATTTGATAAGGACTGACGGAATATGGAACCCCAAGATGAACGACAGGCGAATAAATTGCCGACTTGACAAGCGACGATCGCGGCTAGAGTCATGGTTGTTGCTTGGCGATAGATGCCCGTCACCGTGGGATCGGCAGTATGATTGAGAATCATCGGTGTCACTTGTTGCAAATCTGCTAACGAGTAACCATAGCTCCACCAAACGATAAAGAATCCCAACATTGATAGAACTGACTCAATTACACCTAGAAATAGATAGGCGCGAATTAGTACGGGGACATTGAGCAGAAATTCCTGCTTAGGACGGGGTGGACGATCCATAATCCCTGCTTCGGGAGTTTCCGCTCCTAATGCTAGCGCGGGAACCATATCAGTTCCCAAATCCACCGCCAGAATTTGCATAATCGTTAGCGCAGGCGGAATCTTGAAAGCAACCATTCCTAAAAACGGCACAATTTCTGGGGTATTTGAGGCAAGGATATAGGTCATGAACTTACGAATATTTTGATAAATTGTGCGACCCTGCTCGATCGCTACCACAATCGTGGCAAAGTTATCATCGGTCAGCACGATATCCGCCGCTTCCCGTGCGACATCCGTACCGTTCTGTCCCATTGCAATACCGATATTCGCAGCCCGTAAGGCGGGGGCATCATTTACACCATCCCCTGTCACCGCCACAATTTCACCAACATCTTTGTACGCTTGCACCAATCGCAATTTATGCTCAGGCGACATCCTTGCAAATACTAAACCAAAGCGATATTTCACCACTTGCTTTAATTGTGCGTCCGAGAGATGTTCCATACCTTCACCCGTGACCACCCGCACCTTGTCGCTGACTAATCCGATCTGACGGGCGATCGCTTCCGCAGTTAGTCCATAGTCTCCTGTAACCATTGTGACTTTGATGCCAGCTTGATGACATTGGGCGATCGCCTTGGGTACTTCCTCACGCGGTGGATCGAACATGGCAACTAATCCGATGAAGATCAGATCCTGTTCTAAATCCTGAGCCTTGAGATCGAGAAGTTCCTGTCCGCCTTGCCGCGCCGCCAGCCCTAACACTCGAAACCCTTGCCTTGCCAAGTCATCATTGGCTTTGACAACTTCATCCCAATAGTCATGGGTTAACTCTTGAGATTTGCCATCGAGTAAAATCCAATGGCAATGTTTGAGAACTTCTAATGGTGCGCCTTTAGTGAAAGCAAGATTAGGGGATGGACTTGACCATAGTTCTGAATCTTGCCAATTCAAAACCACTGTCATCATTAATCGGCGTGAGTCAAAGGGAAGTTCGCGTAAGCGTGGATATTGCTTTTGAAGATCTTCTAAATTCAATTCTGCTTTTCCTGCCGCCACTAGGAGCGCCGCCTCGGTGGGATCGCCAATTTCTTGCCAACGACTTGGAGAATTAAGATGCACTAATTTAGCATTAGAACAAAGCGCCGAACCAATTAGTAAAACTTTGGCTTTCCAAGCAGTTTCCGAATCGTGAGGAATATTTACCTTGCCGCTACTAGGATCGTAACCAGCACCTGTAACTTCAATTAGCCTGTTTGTTAGGACATCATTAGCGCCATTAGGCTTGGGATTTGGATTGTCAGATTGCGTTGGCGCGGTAGGTAGCCAGAGATAGCGCACGGTCATTTCATTTTTAGTTAATGTGCCAGTCTTGTCAGTGCAAATTACGGTAGTCGCGCTCAGAGTTTCCACTGCCGATAGCCGTCTCACAAGGGCATTACGTCGCGCCATCCTCTTTACGCCGAGGGCTAGAGCTAGGGTTACAGTCGGCAATAAACCTTCAGGGACATTCGCCACAATAATCCCGATCGCAAAAATAAAGCTCTCGGTCACATTCATTCCAATCAGCAAGTAGCTGAGTGCAAATACTGTTGCTCCCATACCGAGGGCGATCGCTGTAATTAGCCGCACAATCCGCGCTACTTGGATTTCTAACGTACTGGGTTCGCGCTTTACCACCGTAGTTAAATGTGCCACCTGTCCAAACTCAGTTTCAGAACCCGTCGCATAGACCACCGCGACAGCCCGACCTGCGGCTACGGTCGAACCTGCTAAGACAAGATTAGCGATTTCCGATGGATTCACCTTTTCTTGCATCGGTTGTTCGCCTTGACGCAGCATAGTTTTACCGCCACGTACTGAAACCGCTTCACGCAGGCGCACAGGGTAAGGACTGCGGGCTACAGGTAAAGATTCCCCTGTCATCACGGAGACATCAAGATATAAACTTTCTGCTGATATCAACCTTGCATCTGCGGAAATGCGATCGCCTTCTTCCAATTGCATGACATCGCCGCGCACCAATTCTCTCGCAGGAATTTGCTTTAATTCTCCATCTCGATACACTTTCACCTGCATCGGCAAAACTTTCTTTAAAGCTGACAGAGCTTTCTCTGCTTGAAACTCTTGCCAAAAGCTAAAGATGGCATTAATCCAGATTACTGCCCAGACTGCCCACCCCAGTTCAGGGGTACGGGAAATAAACGCAAGAATCCCTGCTACCCAAAGCAACAGAGCCATAAAATGCGTCAATTGATCGGCAAATCTTAGCCACAACGGGCGCTGCACAGGTTCTGGCAATTCATTTGCGCCAAACTTCTCTAATCTCTGTTGAGCTTCATTTTGTGATAATCCTTTGGCAGTAGTACCTAAAGATTCATAAACCTCTTCAAAGGTCAAAGCCCATAGTGGTTGGTGTGATTGTGGCATCTTTTTTTTACAGTAAAATCGCGTTGAAGATGTAACCAATACTAATTATGCCAACTGTCATTAGTCCAACAAATACGGCTAATAGTTGAGGACGCAGCACTTTTTTGAGAATTACCATTTCAGGGAGAGATAGAGCAGTTACAGCCATCGTGAAGGCTAAAACTGTACCCATAGGCATTCCTTTATTAACTAAGGCTTCAGTAATAGGCATTACCCCCGCAATGTTGGCATAAAGTGGTACACCCAAAATTACGGCGATCGGAACTGCTAAAGGATTATTTGCACCTGCATATTTAATAATGAAATCGGTGGGCACATAACCATGAATTCCAGCACCGATCGCAATACCAACCACAACATACAGCCATACTGATCGCACAATTTCGCAGGATTGATATTTACCTTGCTCAAACCTTTGATTCCATGTAATTGCCACAGGTTCTAGGTTATCTTCATTTTCTAAAGGCAATTCTTGACGAGATTTTTGTAGTTCCCAAACAAATGGTTCTACCCATTTTTCTAATTTTAGTAGTCCGATGATGTATCCAGAAGCAATCGCTAAGCTCACACCAAAACCGATGTAAATTAGCGTTACTTTAATTCCAAATAATCCCCATAGCAAAATCACCGCGACTTCATTCACCATTGGCGCAGCTATTAGATAAGAAAAGGTCACACCTAAAGGAACACCTGCCTCTAAAAATCCAATAAACAAGGGAACTGCCGAGCAGGAACAAAATGGAGTGACAATTCCCACCATTGCCGCCAAGACATTTCCTGCAAAGGTGCGCTTTCCTTCTAATAATGAACGCACTCGCTCTGGTTCTAAAAAGCTCTGCAATGTGCCAACAATAAAGCTAATCACAATTAGCAATGTTAAGACTTTTGGTACATCGTAAAGAAAAAAGTGCAGACTCGATCCTAAATGTGAGGCGATTTCTAATCCCAAAAGTTTTGTAACAATTTGAGTGGCTAACCAATCAAAGGGATAAAAGGGATCGAACATAGCTTTGTCCCTTTAACGTTGTAATAGTGGCTGAATTTGCTCTGTACTGATTAATTGACCTTTACTGACAACCCTGCCATTGATCGCCATTGCAGGAGTAGACATCACCCCCTTTTTAGCAATTTCAATGGGATCGGTGATATGTGAAACCTCTGCACTTAAATTGAGATTTGCGACGGCTTCTCTAGCATTTTCTTCTAACTGTTGGCATTTTTTGCAGCCTGTACCCATGATTTCAATTTTGATTGTGTCCATAAGAGGCTTCTTTTTTATTTACTCAGATTTCTAAAGTATTACTATGCTTGGTAGTTGTCTGATTTCGTGTATGAATTGATTGAATACGATATACAACGTAACGGGCTAACACCAAGATTGTTTGTTGGGTGGATTATTCAGTAATTCCCGAATATTTGACTCAATTACTCGATAACCGACATTGCCATTTAGTCGCTGTCTTCCTTCATTAAAAATCATCGTCGGACTGACAGAAACCTGATACTCTTTGATTAAGTCAAAATCCTTAGACAGCAAAGCATAAGCCACACCGTTATCAATCTGCTCTTGAATTAGAGTGACATCTAGCCCTAATCCCTAGGCAATTTCATACACCTTGCGATCGCTAACATCAGCAGTTTCTACAAAAAAGGCGAGGCGAACCTTCCAATTGGCTTTATCAAATAGTTTTTCTGATTTACTTTCTTCTCAGTTTAAAAATAGACAGTAAAACCCAATAATTAGCGGTGCGGCACTTCGCGCCGCACCGCTAATTATTGGGTGGGAAGGGAGTAGGAGGCAGATTAGTATGCTGCGATACATTTACAAACTTGATGAAGTCGATTAAGATCAGAGTATTTTAATGCTGAATTTTAATATCTAAATTAACACCAAAGTTAATATTCGAGTTAATCGCAACATTTATCTGCTTATACCCTCAAGTTTGCCACAGAATCCAATTCTTCCAAGCCAACCAAATATGCAAACAGCAATACTTTCTACTTTATTTGTAAAGCTAAATACAAGAGCAGTCATTTCCGCATTTCTACTTCCCTCTGTATTATTGTTTTCATCTTGCAAAGAATTCAACAAGCTGACCAATCAATCGACAGGTACGAATACGGGAATTCAAGTTAAGCTTTTATTTGGGAGTGCTCTCAGCGATTTCTGTCAGCAAGCCGCCGTTAAATTTAATCAACAGAAACCCAAATTAGATAACGGTCAAGAATTTTATATTTCCTGCGAGAATAAAGGCAGTGGTGACGTTGTAGCTGATGTGGTGGCTCAGTCACAGATGTTTAAAGCAGGTAAGTTAGCGGCAGGTGCGCCTGAGTTGCCTAGCATAATCTCCGTGGATGGCGAGATTTATCAGAATCAGTTAATTTTTCAAATCGATCAAATTTTCCCAGGGCAGAATTACATCCCTGCGATCGCCGATTCGCCACTAATTGCCAGCAGTCCAATGGTATTTATGACCTCGCCAGAAGTGGCTCAAGGTTTGAGCAAGTTGGATACTCCTTTTAAGACATTTGTGAACGCCAATGTTCTTAAAGATCTTTCGCCAACCGCAGGCGCGATTCCCTTTACCTACGTGCATACTGCGCCAACTCGTTCCAATTCAGGGCTGCAAAGTTTAGTCGCTCAATATGCCGAAGTTTCTGGCAAACGCCCCGAACAGCTCACTGTTGCTGACGTGCAGGCTTATCAAAATCAAGTCAAACAGATTCAAAGCAAAGTTACTCGCTACGGAATTTCCACCAATGCCCTAGCTAAAGCTATGGTTACTAATGGGCAGTTTTGGGCGGCGATCGGTTCGGTATATGAATCTTCGGTAATTATCGCAAACTCCAATCTGCAAGCAGGGCAACCACGCTATCAGGCGGTCTATCCCAAATCAACCTTCTCATCGAATATGCGGGCGATCGTTCCCAATGCTCCTTGGCTGGATGCCAACAAAAAAGCCGCCGCCCAGAAAGTTGTCACTTATTTGCAATCTAATGAAGCCCAACAAATTCTTACGGAGTTAGGCTTGCGTCCTGGCACTCCAGGTGTGGCGTTAGGCGCGAAGTTTACTGCTGATTTTGGGGTCGATCCGCAGGCTAAGTACGATTCTTATCGTCCACCGCAGCCGCAAGTTGTGGAAGCAATGATCAAAAGTTGGCAAGAACAAGCCAAAAAGCCATCTTTGGTGATGGTGGTAATCGATACTTCGGGATCGATGAAAGGGACGAGAATTGCAGCTATGCAAAGTACGCTGCAAGCTTATGTCAATAGCTTGACTCCAAAAGATACGATCGCGATGATGGATTTTAATACTGTAATTAATCCACCAGTCCTAATAGAAGGAACCCCAGAAGGGAAAGCCAAGGGTTTGCAATATGTTGCTTCGCTAAAGGCGGCTGGACAGACAAAACTCTATGATGCGACCTTAGCGGGACGGAATTGGCTGCAACAGAATCTCAGAAAAGATAGCATTAATGCGGTTCTCGTTCTGACTGATGGCGCAGACTCTGGTTCGACTGTCAAAATCGACCAATTGCTCGGAGAACTGAAAAAGAGTGGCTTTGAAACCGAGCAGCGAATTTCAGTTTTTACAATTGGTTATGGTGATGAGAAAGAGTTTAATCCTAAGGCTTTGCAGGATATCGCTCAGCAAAATGCAGGTTACTATACCAAAGGCGAACCTGAGACGATCGCCCGTCTTTTAGCCGACATCCAAGTGGAATTTTAATGAATAATTCTCAAAGCATGAAACTAGCAAATCCTCTCTACTATCCGCTTGCAGTTGCTATTGGCGGTGTTTTTTTAGTACTCAGCGTGCGGTTAGCCAGTTTGCCGATCGCGGTGGCGCTCCCGATTTCGGCGGCAATCTCCACTTCTGGCGCGGTCTTTCTCAAGCGCCATGAGCCTGAATCCTTAGGGATTGGCGATCCCGAACTCGAACTGGAAATTATTGCTGTCAAGCAACAAGCAATAACGCTAACCCAACAGGCTCAGGTACTTAGGGCGGAGTCAGGCAAATTACTCACCGAAGCTGAGCAGATGGATTTGCTGGTCGCCGTGCAGTACGCCTGCGATCGCGCTTCTGAATTCCCCAGTAAAATTGATTTTCTGGTGCAAAAACTAAAGGGAGGCAATGCTTTGCTATCGATTCAAGATTTAGAACAGCAACTGATGCAAGTCAAGCAAAAGCTGCGAAATAGTTCGGGTATTGCCGAGACGCAATTGCAAACCCTTGCCGCAGGTTTGCAACGCAACATCGATCTGGTGCGTGGCGGCGAGAGTGCGCGTCAGGCTCAGGTGGCAAGTTTAGCCACCTTAATTGTCGATGCATCGGGCGTATTACAAGAATTACAAAATAAATTGCGCGTGGTAAATCTTACAGATTTACAGCAAACTGCGGAACTGCGATCGCTGACCGACGAGTTAAGTTGTTTCCAAGAAAATGCTGAATTATTACTAGCAAAATAGAATACTCAAAATAAAATACTCAAAACAATTATGTCAACAAATTCCTTTAGTTCCAAGCTTGCTCCTTTTAGTTCGGCACAGAAAAAAAAGCATCTATTTGTCTCGTTAGGGATTACCGCTTTTTCTATAGCTATAGCGATCGCGCCAATTCCGTGGCTAAGCCAAAAGATCGTGGTAGTGACTGGAACTGAGTTACAAGAACCCCTACAAGCATTGCAAGAAAAATTTAAACAAGCCAACCCCAATATTCAATTAGAACTAAAATTTCAAGGTTCTCAAGATATTGTCAATCGCTATATTGATAATAAGAATGACTTTACACCGACAGTTCTCATTCCCGCGAATGCTGAAAGCCTCAAGGAACTCCAAACCCGTTGGCAGTCACAAAATGGCAGTGAAGCATTCTACGAACAGCCCAAAGCGATCGCCAAAACCATGTTAGTTGGCATCTCATGGTCGGAACGGGGGAATGTTCTATTTCCTAAAGGCAACTTTGAGTGGAGTCGGGTTGAACAGGCGATGCAGGTCGGCAATTGGCAAGCGATTGGCGGTAATCCTAGTTGGGGTAGTTTTGATTTTGTAACCACCGATCCCACTCGCTCCAATAGCGGACAGCTTACGCTTGCATTGTGGGCGCAGTCTAAGCTAGGGACAACTCCAACCGCCGCCAATCTCAACAGTGCCAATATCACATCTCTATTTGGTCTCGCAAAGCGATCAATATATCAACCGTCAGCATCGACTGATACCTTACTTAAAGAATTTATTGCAAAAGGCCCTAACGACGCTGATTTGGGCATTGTCTATGAGAGCGTGGCTCTCTATCGCTGGCAACAATCTAATACTTCGCAAGGTAAACCCTATCAGATCTATTACTTTAGTCCTACCGTAGAAACCGTTTCCACTGCAGCGATCGCCAAGCGCAATATTGATAATAACCAAGCGGAAGCAGCGCGTAAGTTTATTGATTTCCTAGTCCAACCCGAACAACAATCGGTATTTGTGCAATACGGATTTCGACCTGTCAGTGGCAATATTGATTTAAAAGCCGCTCCCAATAGTCCTTGGAATCAGAATATTCCTGGCGTGGAAGTCAAACCCAATGTCCAAGCGATCACTTCGCCTAATACTGAACTTTTATCAGAAATCAAACGTCTGTGGGAACGCGCTAACTAACAGCAAGTTTTGCAAACCAGCGATCGCCTAACACCAAGATTGTTCGTTGGGCGGATTATTCAGTAATTCCCGAATATTGGCTTCAATAACTCGATAGCCCACATTTCCGTTCAGTCTCTGCCGCCCTTCATTAAAAATCAACGTTGGGCTTACCGAGACCTGATGCTCTTTGATTAAGTCAAAATCCTTGGATAGCAGAGCGTAAGCCTCACCACTATCGATCTGCTTTTGAATTAGCGTGATATCTAGCCCTAATTCTTCAGCGATCGCAAACTGTACCTTGCGATCGCTAATATCGGCAAGCTTCGTAAAAAATGATTCTCGAAACGCCCAAGCGGTTTTTTCTAAAACCTTATCGGATTCTGAAACTAAACCTTTTATCTCTAACATCTGAACAGCCTTCAGAAATAAATGGGCTGATATTGAAGAAGCGGGAACTCGTGACCAAACATCAGAATGCACAGAAATATGCTCAAACTTACTGGCGATTGCCTTGACATGATTTTGATAACCCGTTAATCCGCCGCGATCGCGCCATCCATGCTCTAGCTTCTCACGCGTATTGCCAAAAACAGAGACGAAGTGGTAATCAATGACAATATCTTCGGGAAAAGCTATTTTTAGTTCTTCTAACCGAATTTGAGCAATGTAAGCCCAAACACAAAAAACATCTGAGAAATAGAAAATACGAATTGGTTTCATGATTGTAAAGTTCTTTGATTGTAAGGAAGTTTCATCAAAAGTATCCCCATAGCGCAGGTATTAGTAACTCCAGCAAATACCAAGCCACAGCCAACAAACCCACTCATTAGTAAAAACCAAGGGGATACAAATATACCCAATCCAGTTCCTAGGGCAACAAGGGAACCAGCGACAATTTGCACTTGACGAAATAGACTGATGGGAGCATTGCGATTGCCTTGTACTGTGAGTCCTGCGGCTTTCCAGCTTAATAGACCACCTTTAAGCTGTATCACACGATCGTATCCATTCTCTAATAATTTCTGAGAGGCTCCACTAGAACGCATTCCCGATTGACAACAGATTACTAGGGTTTTGCCCTCAATGTTAGCGATCGGATTTTGGTCAAATGTTGATAGAGGTCTAGAAATAGAACCCACGATATGTTCAGTTGCATATTCGCCCGACTCACGGACATCGACCAAGATAACCTCTTGTAAATCGAGCTTCTGTTTGAGCGATATGGCATCAATCTCGGTTAATTGCGCGGTATTGGATAAGTTAATCATGTATTTTTATAGATGACGATTGGCGATCTTTTCTTGATTATATCACTATATGGTAATATAATATCCTGTAATTATCAAAATCATAACTGTGACAGGCGATCGCTACGATTGATTTGTAGAAAAGAAGAAGCGCTAAAACGCTTCTTCTTTTCTAGTTTGAGCGCAATTGCTCTAGTTGCGATCGCAAACTTGCTAGCTGTTGCGTAAGTTCTTGAATCTCATCACGCATACTTGCTTTAACTGATTTATCAGGTTTCTCAGATGAACTCTCAGGTGCATTGTCATCGACGGTCTTAGCAGTTGTGGTTACGGTGGTTAAGCCTGCCGATTCAGAGTTAGTAGTATTACCAGTACCACTTACTTGCTGCGCAATAAAATTATCAACATAGCTACGAGCCTCAGCTTCAGTGGTTACACCCTTTTCAGCAAGCTCTTGAGTAATTTCATCAAAACTGCGCCCCAACCTTCTGAAATTTTCTTCGCGCTTAGAGGGGTCTTGGATTACTTCAAGTAATGATGAAGTTGCTCCTAGTGTAACGTAGTAGCCTCTTTGAAAAAGCTTTTCTAAGTCGATGGTATCCATAAAATTCCTGCGAATGTGTAGTTTTGTAATATATTCTAGCTGATCTCCTCTTTATCAAAACAAACCAAAATTAATATTCGGTAATTCTAACTAATACCAAAACATAAAAAAGAGGCAACAAATGATTTCCCTCTAAACTACAGTGGATTTGGGAGTAGAGGTCGAATCAACTCCATAATTTGGTCAGAATTAAAGTTATTGATGGAATCGTTCAAAGCCTTGGATAAACTTGCTTTCGATTCGGGAATTTGCGCGATTAAATCGTTCATAACTTCGGTGTCAAGATAGTAAGCGGCTTGATACATTTGTTCTAACCACTGAGATGACATCACAGCTAGATCTTCTGGAGAGAGCCTTTCCACAAATAGTTTTTGGGGATATTGTCCTACGCCTTCGTAGATAAACTGCACTCCTAAATGTTGAGTTAAAACGTTAAAGATAACGCTTTCCTGAAATGGCTTGCCGATAAAGCCGTCAAAGCCAGCCGTGAGAACTTTCTCTTGCTCTGCTTCTAAAACGCTAGCAGTTAGAGCAATAATGACTGTTTCTTTGCTTTTAGGATGTTCTCTAATGCGCTTGGCTGCTATATAGCCATCCATGACAGGCATCCGCAGATCCATCAAAATCAGATGTGGCGACCAGCTTTCCCACAGTGAGATAGCTTCGAGTCCTTGTGTTGCTGTGTTCACCTCAAAACCAACTGAGGTAAGGAGTTTGACCAATAGGCGGCGATTTTCTTCTACATCTTCAACGATAAGGATGCGATACTTTGATTGACCAAGAGCTAAACCGATCGCTCTTTGTTTTAGAGGTTCTGCGGTAAGGTAGACTGCTTGAGGTAGCTTGACCCGAATCTCAAAGGAAAAAATGCTGCCCTGATGCAAAGTGCTTTGAACCCGAATCTGACCACCCATAAGTTGGACAAACTTTTGACTGATAGCTAAACCTAGCCCAGTACCTTGATTCAATTTATTTCCAGCTTGAGCCTGCACAAATGACTTAAATATGCTCTCAATTTCTGTTGGCGCAATTCCCACGCCTGTATCTTCAATCTCAAAAAAGAGTTGAGATTGATCGAGATTAGCTATTCCCACTTGTCTAACCCTTAAAGTAATGATTCCTTCCTTGGTAAACTTAATCGCATTACCGAGCAGATTGACTAAGACTTGATACAGTTTTCTCTCGTCGGTATTCACAAATTTGGGAAGATTGGGATCTAAATCGACAATTAATTTTAATCCTTTAGATTGGGCGTTAACTTGAAACAGTTCTTCAATAGAATTTAACAAGTTTTCTAGTTCAAAGTCAGAAGGATTAAGGATTGACTTTCCGCTCTCAATTTGGGTTAAATCTAAAATGTCATTAATCAATTCTAATAAATGCTTACCGCTACGATTAACGATCGCCAGATCTTCTTGGTTCTCAGGACTCAGAGAGGGATCGAAACTCATCAATTCAGTAAATCCCAAAATGGCATTGAGAGGAGTGCGGAGTTCGTGGCTCATATTAGATAGGAAAATACTCTTGGCTTTGTTTGCCTCTACAGCGGTTGCTTTAGCTTGTTGAAGCTCTACCTCGACTTGTTTTCGGTCGCTAATATCGATTAAATACCCCAAAATTTCTGCTGGTCTACCTGCATGATCGCGAATTAGTCTAAGTTGACCGAGTATCCAACGATAATCTCCATCAAAGTGAAGAAGACGATATTCATGGGAATAAAAATCACCGACGAATAGATTTTTTATGCCATTAAGTACTCGTTCTGTATCATCTGGGTGTAAGTGATTCACCCAAAATTTAGAATCTTCTAAAAATTCGCTGGTTTCGTAGCCCAATATGTCCTTGATATTTTCACTAATGAATGTTGCGCCATAATCACCATCAGGTTTACTACTAAAAATGATGACTGGGCTATAGTTGAGAAGAAAATCAAGGCGATTTTTATTAGCTTGCAAGGATTTCTGAGCTAGTTGCAGCTCGGTTACGTCCTGCTGAACAGCAACATATACTGTTCCGTATTCAGGATGATCGAACCTAGATGTATGGACTCTACACCAAAAAAGTGTGCCATCTTTTTTTCGATTGTGAACCTCATATTTCGCTTCCCCATAGAGATCGAGTTGAGTGACTATATCCATGACAGTTGCATCTGGTGTAACCTGTGTATCGACATAATTCAAGATGCCAACGGATTGACCCGCTAGTTCGCCTTCGGTGTAGCCAAACATCGCATCATATTTAGGATTGGTGTAACCGATCGTCAGATCTGCGGCTTTGACTAAACAGACTCCCCCTGCCATGTTATTCATGATGATACTTTGAAGTTCTAGCGTCTTTTGAGCTTCTTTTCTCACCGTAATATCTTGGATTTGAGCAATAAAATGTAGCGGATGTCCCTGTTCATCTTGTACTAGCGATCCATTTAGAAGAGCCCAAACAATATGTCCTTGCTTATGGAAATAGCGTTTTTCCATTTGGTAAGTTGAAATCGTTCCAGCTAATAGCTGATGGACATAACTCATATCCACATCTAAATCGTCAGGATAGGTAATATCTTGAAAAGTTAGCGTTAATAAATCTTCTGGCGAGTAGCCAAGAATCTGACATAATGCAGGATTGACCCTAAGAAAGTACCCGTCAAGTGCGACGATCGCCATCCCGATCGAGGCATCTTCAAAAGCATGGCGAAACTGCTCTTCACTGGTTCGCAAAGATTTTGTCCGTTCCGCCACAAGAATTTCTAAGGTCTCGTTAAGTTTTTTGAGTTCTTTTTCGGCTTGTTGGCGTTTTCTATCTACTTGATTGAGAAATCGAGCCGTTCCCAAAATTAGTACTGAGAAAGTAAAAACTAAAAGAGTTACCCGCAATGCATAGCCAAATTCACGGTTATACCAGCCTAATTTTTGCCCATGAAAAGTAGATAATTCTAATATTACTGGAATGATAATCGCCCAAGGCAACAATCTGCGAGCAATCTCTCCGCCGACTAGAGGACTGGTTAATGTTTGCATTAATCCTTCCTTAGGTCGAAGATACAAAATCCCTACATAGAGGATAAAAAAGCTGAGGATTGAGTTTACTGCTTGAGTCGTTGCCAGTGCGCCAAGACTTGTCAGAACGCCGACATTGAAGATATGTCCAAATAATGCTAACAGAGAAATTAAAGCCGCAATACTACTACAAATCTGCGCCCACCAAGTATTCCGTTGACAATTGCGACCTAGCAGCAACAATGCTACACCCATCAGTACGAAATTGAAGGCTGTATTTATACCCATGCGTCCTGCGTAAGGAGTCACTGAAGACGCAACATCTCGAAAGATTAATTGATCAATGTGCAGTTCCCACGCAAAGAGATACTCGCCCAGAGTCAACAGCCCGATCGCAACAATCGTACACGCCAGCCCTTGAGAAACTCGATAATGCGATCGAGCTGATCGTTGACGCTGCAACAAAATCAAAGACAGTCCCGCAAATAAGAAGCAAATCGCTGTATTAGCCTTCATGGTTGCGGGTATGAAAGGAAATCCACTTTTGAGTGGGGATATGTCAAATTGCCAACCGAGAATTACACT
Source organism: Pseudanabaena sp. lw0831 (assembly GCF_016584665.1). Lineage (GTDB taxonomy): Bacteria > Cyanobacteriota > Cyanobacteriia > Pseudanabaenales > Pseudanabaenaceae > Pseudanabaena. The sequence goes on along the minus strand of NZ_BBJB01000001.1, from coordinate 22,410 downwards.
TACCCCGATGGAAATTATGAGCAGCCCTGCGATTTGAGAAATACGCATATTCATATAATGTTCATAAGTTAGGTCGCATGGGCTAGGAAATTGTTCTCAAACAAATCAATTTTTTTTTCGGTTTTTATTGGGATTTGTTGTTTGGGATGCGATTAAAGAGAGTTTTGGCTGTTGAACTACGTTTAAATTCTATTACTTAACTACATTACTTATTTATCGATCTATACTTAATATGTACGTACTATTGCTTTTTAAGAATTCAGTATGGTTAGCGATCCACCGATCATATATCGAGGTGACATTTTAATCGTTGACGATTTACCAGATAACCTGCGACTTCTTAGGGATACGTTGAGCGGACAAGGATATAAGGTTCGTAGTGCTACGACAGGGGCTATGGCACTTAGAGCCGCTCTATCTCCATCGACGGAGTTGATTTTGCTGGACATTAAATTGCCCGATCTGGATGGCTATGAAGTTTGCCGAAAATTAAAATCTGACGAACGCACCGCAGGGATTCCCATAATTTTTTTGAGTGCCCTCAATGAATCTTTTAATAAGGTGCAAGGGCTGGCTGTGGGAGGGGTAGATTATATTTCTAAGCCGTTTCAAGTCGAAGAGGTATTGGCACGTGTCGAAATCCATCTAACCATCCAACGACTCCAAAAAAGCCTCCATACACAAAATTTACGCCTCATCCAAGAGATAGAAGAACATCAACGCCTCCAAGATATGTTCTTTGACGAAAAAGAGTTGGCTCAGGTAACATTGCAATCGATTGGTGATGCTGTCATTACTACTGATGTCCAAGCGAATATTAGATATTTTAACCCCGTTGCTGAGCGACTAACAGGTTGGCAAGCTAAAGATGCAGAAGGAATTCCTGTGTCTCAAGTTTTCCAAATCGTTAATGAAATAACGAGAAAGCCAGCAGATAATCCCGTGACCAAAGCCCTATTATATGGGGAAATTGTGGGCTTAGCTAACCATACTATTCTCATAGCTCGTGATGGGACAGAGTATCCCATTGAGGACTCAGCCGCACCAATTAGAGACCGTCAAGGTCAAATTATTGGGGCAGTTATAGTCTTTCATGATGTTACTGAATCACGCTATCTTGCCAATCAACTCTCTTGGGAAGCTAGTCACGATGCTTTGACGGGTTTAACTAACCGTCGAGGATTTGAGAAGGAACTAGTTAATGCGATCGCCTCTGTCCAAAATAGCAATCAACAGCACGCACTCTGTTATTTAGATTTAGACCAGTTTAAAGTCGTTAATGATACTGCAGGTCATGTTGCTGGCGACGAACTACTGCGCCAAATTACTGCACTTTTACATAAGGGAATCCGTGCGAATGACATGCTGGCTCGTTTGGGAGGTGATGAATTTGGTCTTTTGCTCACTCATTGTCCAATCTCCCAAGCAACCCAGATTGCGGAAACCCTCAAGGATTTAGTACATCAGTTTCGGTTTGTTTGGAATAACAAAACCTTTATCATCGGTGTCAGTATTGGAGTTGTTGCCATTGACCAAGCTAGCCAAGATTTGATGGAGATTATGGGTGCAGCTGATGCAGCTTGTTATGCCGCTAAAGCCAAAGGACGCAACTGCGTTCATGTTTATAGTCTAGATGATGACGAACTAATTAGACAACGTGGCGAGAGGCAGATGATTGCTAAAATCAGTCGGGCGTTGGGGCACAATCGTTTTTGTCTCTATAGTCAAAAGATTATCTCTATTACCGCTAAACCCCCAGTAGAGCATTATGAGATTTTGATAAGAATGCTAGACGAAAATGGAGAATTAGTTTCTCCAAATGAGTTTATTCCTGCTGCCGAGCGCTATGGCTTGATAACCCAGATCGATTGCTGGGTAGTCGAAACTTTTTTCTCAAATTATCAAAATTTAGACCAGCAAGGTTTGCCCGAAAGCTTATACACGATTAATCTTTCGGGCGCAAGTATTGGCAATAATCAGTTTCTAAGGTTTTTAATCGAACAATTTCCTCGCTACCAAGTTCCCCCACAAACTATTTGTTTTGAAATCACCGAAACCGCCGCGATCGCTAATTTTGACCAAGCGAGACATTTTATTAGCGAAATCAAAAAGATTGGCTGTAGGTTTGCTTTAGATGATTTTGGAAGCGGGTTGAGTTCCTTTGCTTATTTGATGAATTTACCAGTTGATTATCTAAAAATTGATGGCATTTTTGTTAAAAATATTAGCAATAATTTGATCTCCCAAGCGATCGTTGAAGGTTTTAATCGTATTGCTCATGCCATGAATCTTGAAACTGTGGCTGAATTTGTCGAAGACGAGACTATCTTAGAAAAATTGCGGGAGATTGGAGTAGACTATGCTCAGGGTTATGGGATCTCCCGCCCCGCTCCCATTAACTTTAAAGGCTATTATGCTGGATTTACAGAAATTGATGGGACAGATGCAAGGGATGTCTGAACAATTGCAGAGAGAAACTCAGCAATTGACAGTCAAACTCGATCGCGCAGAAACCATATTTCATCAAGCAGTTGTAAATCAAGCATCGCTCAATCAACAAATCGAGCAATATCGCGATCGCCTAATTTTTACTTGCGCCGAACCAGTTGAGCCGCTTTCGCAAATTCAAGCGATATCTCCTATCTCTACACCCCATATCGTATTAGCCACCGATGGATCGCAAATAGCACCAAGCCGCCATGAAATCGCCTATTGCTATTTGATTAATATTGGTCGAGTCGCAATTTACTATAACTCTGGAATTTATCCATTACTCGATAATATTCCTGAGGTATTTTATAAAACGGAAGATCTATATAAAGCTCGTCAATGGGGAATTCAGACTGAGCAATGGATGACTTTTAAGCGCACGGTTGCAGAAAATGTTGCCCTAGCGAATTTAGCTATTGAAACACTTGCTAGTTATCCTAATCTACCGATGTTAGCTTTCACCGATGGAGCTTTAGTTCATTGGGAATTTGATGAGATGCCTGCTGATGCGCGATCGCAACTTTTGCCAGATATTCTGACTGCTTGGGATGACCTAAAGGCTCAACGAATTCCATTAGCAGGATATATCAGCGCTCCTCGTGCTGCGGAAGCCACTAATTTTTTGCGCTTGCAAATCTGTCCTTTTGAGCAACCTGATTGCAAGATCCATTGTGATGCTAAGCCTCTTGATTCTGCGCCATGCAGTCAAATTCAACCATTGCGTGACGGGACTTTATGGAGTCGGCTGTTAAAAGTGGGAGAGTGCAGTCCTCTTTGGAAAAGCCATGCAAGGATTTTGCAGGAATATGGAGAACATCAAATTTATTTTTGCTATCTCCATGTCGGGACAGAAATCGCCCGAATTGAGATGCCAGCTTGGACTGCATTGGATATAGAACTGCGATCGCAAGCTTTGCAAATCATTCTCGCTCAAGTCCAAAAAGGCTATGGCTATCCTGTTGCCCTAGCTGAGGCACATAATCAGGCGGTTGTCACTGGTAGCGATCGCCGCCGCTTCTTTGCAATTTTAGAGCAGCAAATGGTGAAGTCTGGTTTACGCAATGTGACCACTTCCTACAAAGAGTCCCGCAAGCGTAGCAGCATCGCCTGATTAAAAGAACCAATAAATTTTTCAAAAGTTTTGCGAAGCAAAACTTTTGAAAAATTTATTGGTTCTTTTAATACTAAAAATCAATAAACAAGCTTGGATCAACATGAAAGAACTCACCAAGTGATTTAGCTTGACTTTTGCTAATAGTTCTTTTGCCATTGACAACTTCAGAAACTACGCCACGAGAGCCAATTAGACCTACAAGGTCAGTTTGTCTTAGTCCTCTCTCTTCCATTAGGTGCAACAAGATCGAGTGAGGAGTTGAAGCCGCTAACTGATAATGTTCATCTTCAAATTTCTCGATCAGCGAAACTAAAAGTCGAAGTATCTGCTCTTTTTCTGGAGACAGATTTTTCTCAGCTAGCAGACTTTCAACAATACCTAAAGCGCGATCGTTTTCGTCTTCAGTAGTAATAACTCGTGGCTGAATATCTACTAATAGCGCTCCATATTCTGATTTATTTAAAGTAAGGGTCATTTTTCCAACTTCCTGAATCATATTCAGTATGTGTTAGGACGTATTTGATATAAACGTCCTGCGTTTTATAGGAAATACTGACTATCAAGCGATATTTATTTCCTTTGATATTGAAAACCGTGAAATTGCCAACAGCATCCGCAGATGGATAGGCAGATTTAACATCATTAATATGCTGCCATTTCGCCTTACGAACAATTCGATACCAATCATCTAAAGCAACTCTGGAGTCACCATAGCGCTCACCAAACTCAAGCAGCGCTTTTCTTGAAATAACGTGCATTTTTTCCTGCCATTCTGTTTCATATGGGTTTCTTGATTGCTCCTTCTTGATTTAGTTGATTAATTTGTTTTAGTTGGTTTAGCTTACTTAGCTGATTAATTTGTTTTAGTTGGTTTAGCTTACTTAGCTGATTAATTTGTTTTAGTTGGTTTAGCTTACTTAGCTGATTAATTTGTTTTAGTTGGTTTAGCTTACTTAGCTGATTAATTTGTTTTAGTTGGTTTAGCTTACTTAGCTGATTAATTTGTTTTAGTTGGTTTAGCTTACTTAGCTGATTAATTTGTTTTAGTTGTGCAAGATGCAATCAATAACCAACATTATGTTCTCAAAACGAGAACTTGTCAAGTAGTATATTTTGATGGTTATCTTTGTGGATTCTTAAGAGTGCTTTTCAAGTGCCAACGCTACAAGCCGATCGCATAATTCTGTAAAAGGAATACCAGAGTATTCCCATAATTTGGGATACATGCTTAGCGAGGTGAACCCTGGGAAAGTATTAATTTCATTGATTAAAACCGTTCCCGTTGCTTCTACATAGAAGAAATCAACTCTGGCTAAACCTGAACCAGCTACAGTTTGAAATGCTTTTACTGCCATTGACTGCACTGCTTGAGTCACGTTGTCAGGCAGCTTACTGGGAATGATCAGATCTGCCATACCAGCAGTGTATTTAGTTTCATAATCGTAGAAATCGCTAGCGAAAGTAATTTCGCCGATCGCAGAAGCTTGGGGTTGTTCATTGCCAAGGACAGCACATTCGATTTCACGGGCAACTACGCCTTGCTCGATGATAATACGCGGATCGTAGCTCGTGGCACTAGCGATCGCTGCTTTTAATTGTTCGCGATCGCGTACTTTGGAAATACCAACTGAGGAGCCAAGGTTAGAAGGCTTCACAAAGCAGGGATAGCCGAGAGTAGCTTCGATATGTTCACTCCATGCTGGCTCATCTTGTTGCCATTGCCAACGATTTAGCGCCACATACTTGACCTGAGGTAAGCCAGCATTTGCAAAGATCGCCTTCATTGCAATCTTATCCATTCCCACCGAAGAGGCAAGCACCCCATTGCCAACATAGGGCTTGTGCATCAACTGTAATAGCCCCTGCACCGTCCCATCTTCACCATTTGGCCCATGTAAGACAGGAAACCACAGATCAACTTGCTGAACTTCTGTTGGCAAGAAAAAGGCTGCGTTGGTTAATAGTTCTGAATCCTGTAAACCTTTACCAGCATCTAAAACTTGTTTTGACACATCGGGGCTGCGCCAAGTGCCATCGCGTTGGATATAGAAAGGCTGAACGTAATAACGAGGATTTTGGCTGAGGGCTGAGGCGATCGCTTTTGCCGATGTAATTGACACATCATGTTCGCCTGACTGTCCACCAAATAACAAACCGACATAAAGAGGAGACTTTGCCGCCAAATCTATCGATATACCAGTCATTAGTAAACATCCTCATCAAATTGATATCAAACTTTTAGTACTGAATACTTTACATCAAAGTTTTGAAGTCTTAACAAACCGTTGCGCTTAATTACAGCAATTAATTGCCTCTATATCGGGATTAAGATTGCTTTGAGAGGGAAAATTCTTTGTATTGAGATATACAGAAACTTCTTTTCTACTCCCCTTAAATAAAAGTTAGTTTTGTATACAGTATACATTTTCAAATTTAACAGGGCAATAATGCTTCATACTTTCCAGAAACAGTTAAATAGAATTCTCCTTATTGCCGTCTCAACAGCATTGCTTGCTGCTTGTAATTCTGCACCTCCAAGTACTACAAGCACTACTTCTGGAGACAAGACTACTGCTCCTACTACTGCATCATCTCCCCAAACTGGTAGTACGGACAAAAAGGAAAAACAAAAGATTCGCGTACAACTGCCATTTTTGAAACAAAGCCTTGATGCACCTCTGATTTGGGCGATCGAAAAAGGTTACTTTGCTGAAGAAGGATTGGATGTCAGTTATGAGCGCGGTTTCGGTAATGCTGACACAATCAGTAAGCTTGGTACTGGCAAGTATGACATGGCTTTTAGCGATGTCTACAATGCCATGGAATTCAATGACAAAAATCCTAATGATAAGATACTTGCCGTAGCATTTTACCAAAATAAAGCTCCTTTCTCCATTGTTACTTTTAAAGCAAATGGAATTAAGACCCCTGCCGATTTGGTTGGCAAAAAACTCGGTGCACCAGCAGGTGATGGACCTCGAAAACTTTTTCCACTTTTTGCCAAAGAAATAAAAATTTCTCCTGATTCGGTAACTTGGGACACGATGGAACCCAAGCTGCGTGAGACATTCTTGTTGCAGGGTAAAGTTGATGCGGTCAGTGGTTTCTACACTTCGGTCATTCCATCTTTGATCAAAGGTGGTAAGACTATGGATGACATCCAAATTTTCTTTTATGACGAATTTGGGCTTGACTTCTATGGCAATGGAATTTTAGTCAAGCAAGACTTCATGAACAAGAATCCTGAAGCAATCAAGTCTTTCCTCAAAGCCTACTTCAAAGGAATGCAGGAGGTCGTCAAAGATCCTAGTGCAGCTCTTGACCTAGTCGTTTCCACCGATCAAAGTAAGTTGATGGATCGCGATGCTGAAAAACTACGTCTGAAATTGGCGATCGAACGGATGTATGTGACTCCAGAAGTCGAAGCGGCTGGCTTCGGTGGTGCGGACATGAAACGTCTAGAAAAGAGTATTAACCAGACAGTTGAAGGTTTTAAATTGAAACCCGCTACTGTGGCTGATGTCTTCACAGATAAGTTCTTGCCTGCGAAAGAACTACGCATGGTTCCACCAACTAGCGATCGCAAGCCTTTGCAGTAAATCGAACCCAAATACATGAAAACGATTGGCTTAGTCAATCGTTTTCATGTACTTGATAATTGGCTTAAAAAAGTCCACACTCAATAAATTGGTACAGAAAAATGGTTCAGCCTGTAACGTCTTCATTTACTGAAACATCCGTTTCTCCTAAACCCATACTAGAATTTGATCGCATCGGCTTAGAATATCCGTTTGAAGAATCGATGCGGACGATCATTCAGGAAATTACTCTTAGCGTGCAACCTGGAGAGTTTGTTACATTTGTTGGTCCTAGTGGATGTGGTAAAACCTCGATTTTGAGAATGGTCTCAGGATTAAGTCCTACCAAAATCGGTGAGCTGCGCTGTCATGGACAAGCCGTAAAAAAGCCGCTCAAGAATGTTGGCATCGCCTTCCAAAATCCTGTATTGATGCCTTGGCGACGCACCATTGATAATGTCTTGCTACCACTAGAAATCGTATCACCCTACAAGCGAGACTTTAAAGTTAATCGCGCTCGCTATCTAGAGATGGCTGAAAAACTATTGAAAGCAGTGGGATTAAAAGATTTTCAGAAGCAGTTCCCTTGGCAGTTATCAGGTGGGATGCGTCAGAGAGCTTCACTTTGCCGATCTCTGATTCACCAACCAGAGATTTTGCTATTAGACGAACCTTTTGGCGCACTTGATGCGTTTACCCGTGAAGAAATGTGGGTGATGCTCCAAAACCTATGGATGGAAGCAAAGTGCGTGGGAATGCTAATCACTCATGATTTACGCGAGGCAGTATTTCTGTCTGACACCGTATATGTAATGAGTCCTAGACCTAGTGAGATTGCTTTCGAACTGAAGATCGATCTACCTCGTCCTAGAACCTTAGAAATGTGTCTTAGTGATGAATTTGCTCATCTCGCCGCCCAGTTGCGTCGTCATATCCATAAGAGTTAGACAAAGAATCTGGCTAAACCAGATTCTTTGTCTTCACAAGTTTTTGCAATTAGTAATGAGGAAAATATATGCAGGGAACTGTTGACAATTCAAGGCGGGTGAATAAAAAGTTTGATTTTGAGGCTTTTCTAAATACAAAAACTGCGACGATTATCTTGCCTGCGATCGCTACGGTTGTACTGTTTGTACTATGGGAATTGGCAGTAATCATATTTAAAATTCAACCTTTTAACTTACCTGCCCCTTCTAAAATTCTCGAAGCGACAATCAAATTTGCACCGCAACTTGCAGAAAACTCTTGGAGAACCGTCTGGACGACCTTTGCGGGTTTCGTGCTTGCCAGTGTAGTTGGCATCATATTGGGATTCCTGATTGGTTATTCCAAATTTATTTATCTAACTTTCTATCCATTACTAGTTGCATTTAATACCATTCCTAAATCAGCCTTAGTTCCCCTACTAGCTGTATGGTTTGGTGCAAACGCTATTCCTGCTATCGTAACTGCATTTGCTCTAGCTTTCTTCCCGATCGCTGTGAACGTAGCGCTAGGACTAGAAACCATCGAACCTGAAATGAAAGATGTTATGCGAGCCTTGGGTGCTTCAGATCTTGAGATATTCATCAAGGTTGGCTGGCCACATACTTTGCCATATGTGTTTGCATCTCTCAAGATAGCCGTTTCTTTTTCCTTTATCGGAGCGGTTATCGCTGAGTCGATCGCATCTAATGCGGGTTTAGGTTATCTAATCGTACAGGCTGCCTCAGACTTTAATGTCCCTCTTGCTTTTTCAGCGCTGATTACACTAGCGATATTAGGTGTAATGCTCTACACCTTATTTGTTGCCATAGAGAAGAAGGTTATTTTCTGGGCAAGATAAATAGTTTTGCAAACAATAAAAAAAGGCTCGCTTAGCGAGCCTTTTTTTATTGTTTGCAAAACTATTTAGGTTTTGGCAACCATGCCCAATGGCAATAGTTTGGGTGTAAATGGTCTTTTGGTTCATGGCTCTCTAGCACATCTTCAGATATTTGGCGATCGCGGTAATCGCTATACTTTTGCTGTTGCTGATCTTGACGAGTAGTTTTCATATTGTCTTCCATAAATTACGATTCATATTTGTATTATAAACTACAATTTAATCCAATATATAAAAAAGTCATCATTTGATGACTTTTTTATATCCTATTTTTGTACATAACAGCTATAGCAGAGAGATTCAAAACAATATAGCTGTCGCTATCCGAGCTAGGGCAAAACCAAAAACAAAAGAGAGAGTGGTAGCGCTTTGCGCTACCACTCTCTCTTTTGGATCTCAAAATGGCATTGCCATTTTGAAAATTGGTATTAGTTAACTAGAAACTAAACTGAGTGCGAATATTACCTACAAATACAGCTGGATTTGTAGAGAAGCTATTTGGATTGAAAATCGCGTAGAACGCAGGCACGATCGCAATATTTTTACTGATTGGATAATAGTAAGAAAGCTCTAACTCGTATTGAGTAGCGCCATCACCACCACCAGAAGAAAGGAAATTGCGTCCACTGCTATAACTATGCGGCACCACAAAAGACAGTACAGCTAATGCACTTTCTTTAAATAGATCGGGGAAAGCTAGACCAAATTGAAATGCATTAACATTAACGCTACCGCCTTGTACCGCAGGGTTTAGAGGTGAAATATTAGTGCTACCGTAGGAATAGCGACCAAATACACCAAAGCCTTTAGAAAGCAACCAGTCAAAGTTCAAGATAATTGTATCGGCTGTGGCATTGTTGATTCCACCACCTTGACCATCATCAGCAACGCCGTATGGAAGAGGTTCGGCAGTTGCACCAGTAATCCGATTATTAGCAGCTCCAACGTTAGTCGTTTTAATATTGGATCGCGTATATAAGAATCGGAAGTTAGCATCTTTGCTTGGCGAATATACTAACTCTGCTGTCAGTGTATTTGTGCCGCCAAACAAACCTTGCTGGGGATTGCTGGAAGTATTGAAGTTAGGATTCGCAGAAGAAAGAAATTCCGTGTTTTCACCAAGATAAGCAGCCGTTAGTCTAAACTGCGGATTAATAGTCCAAATGACAACCGCACCCGAACCGCGATCAACAGCATTTGATAAAGTGCTTCCATTCGAGTTAAAGCTGGTTGTGCCTGTTAGGAAACTAGTAAATCGATTTTGATCAAAATAGCGATAGAAGTTTACACGAGGTCCAATCGCGACATTGACATTACTTGCAACAGGAAAACTATAAAATAATTCACGGATATTGAATTGATTTGCTGTCGGAACTCCTGTCTGATCAAGAAATGGAGTTCCCCAAGAATTGAAGAAACCATTAGAGACAAAGTTATTGGCTGGAGAGTTACCGTTTCCTGTTACCAGTTGAGTTACTAACGCATCTTTGCCAGTAAAGGATGTGGTCAGGTTGAGAAATAGATAGTAACCAAAGGTTACATTAGGGCGCGTTGCCGTGGCAGTTATAGGTCGTCCAGTTATAGGATCGCGTGCACCTGTCTCTCTGATCACATCGCCTGAGGCTGTTGCTCCAGTAACGTTAAAGAAAGCAAGACCACTTAGCTTCGTAGTAGTTGAGAACTGTTGTGCTTCGAGCTTTGCAGTCTTCGCATCAAGAGCATCTACGCGACCTCGAAGAGTAGCTAGTTCAGCCGCAAATTCTTCTTGGAGCTTCTGCAAAGTGGCAAGATCTTCTTTAGAAACCTTATCGGCTAATCCTGCGGAAATAATCTCATTGATCTTATCCAAACAAGCATTCAATCCAGCCGCAAACTCATATCTCGCTAAAGCTTTAGCACCTCGAAAAGTACTGTCTGGATAACCTGCGATACATCCATAACGCTCTACCAAGGATTGTAGCGCCGTAAAAGCCCAATCAGTTGAGCGCACATCAGATAGCTGTGAAACAGATGTTACTTGAGCAACATCCGCAGTCTCAGCAAGTTTATTCACCTCTAAATTGCTAATTGGTGAACCAGTGGACAGATTCTGCTGAAGATTGACAGCATTCTCTTGGCGATCGATTAAGTTACTAATCGATGAAGTAGTCTTTGGAGACGAATTTATTGATAAATTTGTCGTCAATAAATTAGCTGATGAATCCTTAGATAAATTATCTGAAGCTTGAGGCGCAGCCTTTGCGGGTGCGTCGTACAAACTAGAGAGCGCGACAAACATCGCTAGACATGAAAGCGAACTATTGAGAGCCTTAGACATAAATCCTCAAACCAATTACATGAGCGACAGACGGGAAATCGCAGTAATTTGGATACTGTATACAGTATCCAAATTACTGCGATTAAACTTTAGAGTTGCGATCGCTTTCTGTATTGCAGATTACAAAGCCCTTTCGCGAGTTAAAACCCAAATTAAAGAAAGGCGGCGCTTCGCGCCGCCTTTCTTTAATTTGGGTTTTAACTGCCGCGATAGGTGCTGTAAGCCCAAGGTGATACTAGTAAAGGAACGTGGTAGCGATCGCTCTCATCGGCAATGCCAAAGCGCACAGGAACAGTGGTTAAAAAATTAGGCTGTGGTAGGGATGCTCCACAACTTGCAAAATAGTCACTGACATAAAAGCAAATTTCGTAGATACCAGCTTTGATCTCAGTTTCATTTAGTAATAGTTCATCTGTCCTGCCATCTTGGTTGGTATATAGGGTTTTGAGTAAGTTTTTTTGTCCATCATCTGCGATCGTAGATAGGTCAATTTGCATATTTCGGGCAGGGCATCCATTTACCGTATCAAGGACATGAGTTGAGAGTTTTCCAGACATGTTTTTTTAGCAATAAGTACTTGTACTCAACAAAATTACCTAAACCCGTAAAGTTTTGCCCCTGCGGGGCGAAACTTTACGGGTTTAGGATTGTAAGAGTCATTGATTTTCAATGGCTCTTAACAATATTGCACCTTGCAGCTGCATACTGTATACATTAAAGTAATATATTCAAGACTAATCCATAAATTCAAAAGCCCTATTTATGACTGTATCCAATGGGACAAGACGAGTATTTATTTGTGGTTCGGCTCTGCGCGGACAACCTGATCATGGGAATTTACAGGACGCAAAGTTCATCCGTCCTGCACAGACTCAGCCACGTTATCGACTCCATGCTGCAGGTGATGGCTGGCATCCTGCAATCTGTGAAGTAGAGACAGGTGGAATTTCTATACCTGGTGAAGTCTATGAGATGAAAGATGATGAATTTGAATATCTCGCCAGTAATGAACCTCCACATATGTATCCTACGGATGTTTACTTAGAAGATGGAGAAGTTCTCACCGCTTTTTTCTATCCTCAAGAATTAATTAAAAAGTTCAACTGGATTGATATCTCTCACCTCGGCGGTTGGGCCGCCTACAAAGGTACATAGACCTATAAAACCTAAAGAAACAAATCGTCTACTTAGCAGGCGATTTGCTTCTGTGTCTAAATAGTAAAAAGAGCGATCGCCTATTAATTAAAATCAATAGGCGATCGCTCTTTTTTGCTATTTAGAAGTCAAATCAGAAATTAAATCGAAGTAACAATTACGAAACCAAGAACTCCGATGAAAATAACAAGAGCGTAGAATTGTGCTTTGCCATTTTCAAAGTACTTCAGACCTTCGCCACTCACTACAGTCACGAAACCTGCAAGGTTGACCACACCATCGACGATTTTGGCATCGACTTCTAGCACTTGACGTGCTAGACGGCGTGAGCCGATTACGAACACAGCTTCGTAAATTTCGTCAATATACCATTTATTTTTCGAGAGCTTATAGAGAGGCTCGATGGATTTGGCGATCGCACTGGGATCGATTTTCTTTTGCATATACATCAAGATGGCAAGAGAAATCCCAATCAAACCAATACCGATAGAGCTACCACCCATCAACAGAAATTCAGGCGTAAAGCCCTCAACTGGAACTTCGGTGATTTTTTCGGATGGGGCATGGATAAAGTACTCGAAGTAATTGCCTAGTGGTGTACCAACTAGACCAATCAGCATCGAAGGAATTGCCAAAGCCATCAGAGGGAAAGTCATCGTAATTGTTGATTCATGAGGCTTGCTGGCGTGATGAGCCCCATGTCCATCGTCTACTTGAGCTTCTTTTCCAGCAGAGTTTTCGGCTTTGACCATTGCTAATAGCTTCTTGTCAGTACCGCGAAAATCCCCTTCAAAGGTGGTGAAATACATACGGAACATATAGAAAGCTGTGATCCCCGCCGTCGCAAAGCCGATCGCCCAGAGTGCAGGATTGGCTCTAAAGGTGGAAGCGAGAATTTCATCCTTTGACCAGAAGCCAGCGAACGGAGGAATACCACTAATCGCCAGAGTACCAATGAAAAAAGTGATCGCGGTAATTGGCATGTACTTGCGTAAGCCGCCCATCACGCGCATGTCCTGAGCAACATCGGGATCATGTCCCACGACTCCTTCCATGCCATGAATGACGGAACCAGAACCGAGGAACATCATCGCTTTGAAATAAGCATGAGTCATCAGGTGAAATAAGCCTGCACTATAAGCACCTACTCCCATACCCATCACCATGTAACCCAACTGGGATACGGTGGAGTAAGCCAAACCTTTTTTGATGTCATTTTGGGTGATCGCGATGCTTGCACCCAGAAAGGCAGTGAAGGCTCCCGTCCAAGCGATCGTATTCATCACCGCAGGAATTTCCTCGAATACTGGAAACATCCGCGCAATAAGGAATACACCAGCTGCAACCATCGTCGCCGCGTGGATCAAGGCTGAAATCGGTGTGGGACCTTCCATTGCGTCGGGAAGCCACACATGGAGAGGGAATTGGGCTGATTTGGCTGCGGGCCCCATGAATACAAGAATTGCAAAGAGGGTGGCGAGAGCGACACTTATTGCTCCCGACTCAACTAGTTCGCTGAGACGTGCTCCCATTTCGGTGAATTCAAACGTACCTGTTGCCCAATACAGACCAAGTAAACCAAGTAGTAACCCAAAGTCACCAACGCGGTTCGTGACAAATGCTTTTTGGCAAGCATCGGCGGCTCCTTTACGATCGAACCAAAAGCCAATCAGCAAGTAGGAACACATCCCCACTAGTTCCCAGAAAATATAAATCTGTACCAAGTTGGGACTAACGACTAAGCCCAACATGGAGGATGTGAATAAACTCAGGTAAGCATAAAATCTGACATAGCTGGGATCGTGCGCCATGTAGCCATCGGTGTAAATTTGCACCAAAAATGCGACTGTGGTGACGATCACTAGCATAAGAGCAGTGAGGTGATCGATCACAAATCCCATGTTCAGATGAAAGCTACCTGCTTGAGCCCACTCAAAGGTGTAGAGATAAGGATCGTGCCCTTGAATCTGACTCCAGAGTAGGTTGATAGCCATCACCATTGCGCCGCCTGTGGCGGATACGCTGAGGACAGACCAAAGCGATCGCAGTTTGTTGGTGGATTTGTTAAAGGTAATCAGTCCTGTGCCGATGATCAATGCTGCGGCGAGTGGCAGCAAGGGAATCAGCCATGCGTATTGATATGCAAAGTCCATAGGTCGCGTTTGAACGCAAAGTTTATTGTAGAGATCCTTTTAAAGTCAGTTTACTACAGGGCGATCAGGTGCGATGTGTTAACCATGAGCATTGTTACTTAAATAAGCCAAAATTTTAGAAAAATTCAATCCTTGACCAGCCATAGCAATTTCGCTTAGGATTGAGTAAAGGCGGCGCATCGCGCCGCTTTTACTTTTTGAAGTTTAGAGATATTACCTTGACTACTGTTTCGCTATCACAACGCGCTATTCAAATTAAAGAATCACAAATTCGCGAAGCTTCCCGCTATTGTGAAAAGTTTGGGGCAATTAACCTTGCTCAAGGATTACCCGATTTCCCTGCTCCAGAAGCGATCAAAGAATCCGCAAGAGCAGCGATCGCATCGGATTTTAATCAATATGCTGATAGTTGGGGCTGGGACAAGTTGCGCATGGCGATCGCTGCAAAAATGCAACGCGACAACCAAATCACCATTGACCCTGATACAGAAGTCACCGTTTGTTGTGGTGCGACTGAAGGGCTAAATATTGCCCTGATGACACTGATCAATCAAGGCGATCGCGTCTTAATTTTTGAGCCATTTTACGAAAATTACATCCCCAATCTGGCGACTGTTGGCGGTATTCCTGAATTTATTACGCTGCAACCACCTCAATGGGAAATCACCCAAGAAATCCTTGAGCCTGCATTTAAGAAGGGAATTAAAGCTGTAATCATTAATAGTCCAGCCAATCCCACGGGCAAAGTCTGGACGAGGACAGAACTAGAACTAATCGCTAAGCTCTGCCAACAGTATGATGTCTATGCAATTACTGATGAAATTTACGAATACATCATCTATGAAGGCGAACATGTTAGCCTAATGAGCATTGAAGGAATGCGCGATCGCACGATTGTCGTGAATGGATTCTCAAAAACTTTTTGTATCACAGGCTGGCGGCTAGGCTACACCGTCGCAAATCCAGAACTGACGGCAGCGATGCGGCGGATTCATGACTTTATTACGATTTGCGCCCCCGCACCTTTGCAACATGCAGCCTTGACTGCCATGGAGTTTGGACGCGAATATTTCACCAAGTTAGCATTAGATTACAAACGTAAGCGAGATATGCTTTACCCAGCCTTAGTGGAACTAGGGCTATCTCCTGTAATGCCTAGAGGCGCGTATTACATCTGGACTGATAGCTCCGCGATCGCGCCAGATGCAGAAAGTGCAGCTTTTCGCCTCGCCAAAGAAGCCTTAGTTGCTGCTGTCCCAGGTAGTTGTTTTAGTCAACCTGATCGTGACAAGGTAAATGGCTTAAGGTTCTGTTTCGCCAAAAAAGATAGCACAATTGAAGCTGCGGTCGAAAACCTGCGTAAATTCAATCTATAGGATATAGCGATTTTCATTTTGCCTACGGCAAAATGAAAATCGCTATATCCTTAAATTCGGATTACTGGATTTAGCAAAAATAATTAAGTTACACAAGCTTTCGATCAAAAGAACTACAATTAATTTCTTAAAAAGTTTATTGTTTCAGGTTTGATTGCAAAGCGGGGTAAGTCTTGCCAAATACCATTTAATTGTTACATCAGGGAACAAGACCATGCTTGAGAATGTGGCGGATAATGCGATCGCGAAGGCAATTAATCTGCTGCATGATTATCCAGAGTTTATAGATTTACAAACACTGGATATCGCCTTGTTTCAAGACTTGAGAGAAACAATTGGCGACGATTTAATCTTTTCAGACATAGTGACGATCTATCTTAATTCAGCCGAAAATTTGATGGATGAAATTCAGGCTGCTTTTACTGAACAAGATGCTTATAAATTTACAATTGCTTCACATTCTCTAAAATCGACTAGTACCAGCATTGGGGCAACTAGACTGTCTCAAATCAGTAAGTATTTAGAAAAAGTTGGCAAAACAGGAGAAATCACAGTTTCTGCTGATGTTTTAAATCTCCTGAATAATGAATATGATGAGGTAATTAAGGCGATCCAAGCCCTTATCCTTGAGTTTATGGCACAATGATCACACATTAACTAGATTGCTAATCTATGCAAGTTCCTGCGATCGCGATCACGCCATTTTCTCAAAAACTGAAAGCTCCATTTTTAAAACATCAGATTTCGATATTGCAGATCAATTTAGGTAAAATTTGTAATCTTGCTTGTACTCACTGTCATGTCGAAGCTAGTCCGACTCGTACCGAAGAATTAACGCCAGATATTTGCCAACAGTTAATTGAAATCATTCATCGGTTTCCACAGATTCAGACAGTAGATCTGACGGGGGGCGCTCCAGAGATGTTGTATGGATTTCGTGCATTGGTTAAGGCGGCGAGAGAACTTGGCAAAGAAGCGATCGCACGTTCTAATTTGACAATTTATTTTGAAAAGGGATATAGCGATGTACCTGAATTCTTTGCTCAAAATCAAGTGCGTGTTGTCGCTTCTATGCCTTGCTATCTTGAAGACAATGTAGATAAGATGCGAGGCAAAGGTGTATTTGATCAATCAATTCAGGCTTTGCAATGGTTAAATCGCCTTGGCTATGGTTCTGATCCTGACTTAATTTTAGATTTGGTATACAATCCACCACTTCCCAATTCTAATAAATTTGCCCTTGCTCCCAAGCAACAAGGTTTAGAAATAGCTTATAAAACCCATCTGCAAGAGCATTTTGGAATTGTGTTTAATAACTTATTTACAATTGCCAATCTTCCCATTGGCAGAACTAAGTTTCATTTGCGTCATCGCAAATTAGAAGAAGAATATTCGCAGTTTTTAGAATCTCATTTTAATCCTGACACTCTCGATCGCTTAATGTGTCGAAACCAGCTTTCCGTTGATTATCAAGGCAATATCTATGATTGTGATTTTAATCAAATGGAGAATTTGCCAGCGAGATCGCCTAATGGTGAATATCTGACCGTGGCAAAAATTTTAGAACTAGGCTCTTTAGATATCATTCAAAAAATTCAAACCGATGATTATTGCTATGGTTGCACCGCAGGAAGTGGATCTAGCTGCGGTGGGGCATTGCTATGAACTGCTTTCCCCAAAAGCAGTTCTCCGAAAGGGCTATTTGTACCAAGTACATTGCTATATTAGCGATCTCAAAAACCTTAATTTTCAAAAAGCAACCCACGATTGTTTGTGGTGTATAAAAAAAAGAGGCGTGCTTGGCACGCCTCTTTTTTAAGTTGTATATTCAGCGTTGATCTTGACGTAATCGTAGCTGAGGTCACAGCCCCATGCAGTGCCATCGCCATTACCATCACCGACACCAACATTGATAATTACAGTGTCATTTTTGAGATAGTCACTAGCGGCGCTGCGATCGTATTCCTGCGGTGTGCCATCCTTCATCATCACAAAATCACCCAGTTGAATATTCAACAGATCTTGATTGAAATCAACGCCCGATCGCCCTGCGGCGGCGGCAATTCTGCCCCAGTTAGGATCGTTCCCAAAAATTGCGGATTTTACCAGCGATGAACCGACAATGGTCTTGGCGATTTGACGAGCAGCCTCAGTGCTAGATGCACCTGTAACATTAACCTCGATCATGCAGGTTGCCCCTTCACCATCACGGGCGATCTCCTTGGCTAAACTCATACAGACTTCCTTTAGCATGGACTGTAGTTGCTGTGCTGCATCAGAATTTTCATCATCAACAGTTACGCCAGACTGACCATTGCAGAGCGCCAACACCATGTCATTGGTGCTGGTATCTCCATCGACAGTAACTTGGTTGAAACTCGCATCGATAGAACTAGACAACATTTTTTGCCAAAGCTTCGGCTCTACAGCAGCATCACAGGTAACAAAGCCAAGCATCGTCGCCATATTCGGGTGAATCATCCCTGATCCTTTGCAGATGCCGCCAATTCTAACGGGTTTGCCATCGATCGCAGTTTCTAAGGCAATACTTTTGGGCACAGTGTCAGTGGTCATGATCGATCGCGAAGCATCTTCACCACCATCGGGCGAAATTAATGGCACAATTTTGGCAATGCCTGCCCGCATCTTGTCCATCAGCAATTGCTTGCCGATGACACCAGTAGAAGCCACCAAAACGCCGTCTGCGGTATTCAAAGCTTTCTTGACAAGTTCTGCACATTCAACGGCATTGCGCCAGCCCTCTGCGCCTGTGCTGGCATTGGCTTGACCCGCATTGCAAAGGATCGTGCTAACGTAGCCGCCCTTAGCTAATACTTCGCGGTTAAAGTCCACACAGGCGGCTCTGACACAAGACTTGGTAAATACACCTGCGGCGATCGCAGGGACATCGGAGGCGATCAAAGTTAGGTCAGGTGCGCCCGATGGTTTTAGTCCTGCTGTAATCCCTGCGGCTTTATAGCCCTTTGCTGCGGTCACGCCGCCTGTAATTACTTGCCAATTTGCCATGATTTGATTGATTTCCTCAATGAATTAGCTATGGTGCGGCGCTTCGCGCCGCACCATAGCTTAGTGTTTTTAAATTCCTGTAAGTTTGGCGATCGCCCCTTCTAATGAACTTGGTAGCGATCGCAACAACTTACGTTTTTCAAAATCTACAGGTACGAGGGTAACCACTGCTGTTACACATAGATCTGTTTCAGTGCGAATTTGATATTCCCAGTTCAGACGCACTTTATCTGGCACAAGCCTAGTCATCACTAGCACATCATCTCCCATCCGCGCTGAACGGTGATAGCGCAGGTTCATCTCGGCAACGGGTAAGTCCACACCTGCTGAGACTAACTCTTCAAAGCTCATGCCAACAGTTCGCAAGCATTCTACCCGTGCTTCTTCCATCCAAGTTAGATAAGTGCCATGCCACACTACGCCTGCATAGTCGGTGTGATGTGGATAAACACGCACTGCATAGTTAAACCAACCATCACTTTCATTGTCTTCAGTAGGTGGTTCAAATTTGGTAATGACGTTGGTTAAAGTATTGGAAGGCAGATCTGACATAGTGGTAATACCTATAACAAATTGAGAATCACTACAGTAAATTCTCTAGACGACGACGCATCATGGCAATTACGGGATCTTCTACCTCATCCTCATCATCAGATTCTGGTAAATCGCGATCGCTAGACCAATCAGTTTTATCAACATTTTTTTCAGGAGGAACCAACAGCGCATCAGTTGGCACGATGTTTAAGTCATAGCCTGCCTCTTCACAAAATTCTTCTAAATCTTGCTTGTCGATGCGTTCAACTGTAGGCGACAAAAAATCTTGTGCTTCCAATAGACCTGCATAACGAATCGCGTCATCCTCTTGCTCAAAGGCGACAATAATGTTGTTGCCCTCAATTTCTAGAGTATAAATACCTTCGTTATCGGTGTTAGCGTTAAACAGCAATACCCAAACTTGCATAGAAAAAACTCGACCATTCAAAAAGCTCTAATATTGTATAGCAATCAACATTGATTGCGACAATAACTGCTGTAGTAACGAAATATTAATGAACATCTTAGGTGTCAATGCATATCACGGTGATAGTTCTGCAAGCCTAATCCAAAATGGACAAATGGTTGCTGCCATTGAAGAAGAGCGCTTTACCAGAATCAAACATTGGGCAGGATTTCCCTCTGAATCAATTCGTTATTGCTTACAAGTTGGTGGTATTGATGCTACCCAGTTAGATCATGTTGCGGTGTCTTATAACCCCAAAGCTAACTTAAACCGCAAACTATTATTTACATTACAACAACATCCTTCTCTATCTTCATTAATCGATCGCTTCGGCAAACAAAGTAAAAGCTTAGGGATTCGAGATAATTTGGCGATCGCCTGCAATATATTACCTGAGAAAATTAAAGCTGTAATTCACACCCTAGAGCATCATTCCACTCACTTTGCAAGTACATTCTTTGTTTCCCCATATGAAGAAGCCGCCATTCTATCAATCGATGGTATGGGAGATTTTGTCAGTACTCTCTCTGGTATGGGGAATGGAAACCAATTGCAATATTTTGAGCGCACTTATTTTCCCCATTCCTTAGGATATCTCTATAACGCCATTACTCTTTATTTAGGATTTCCTAATTATGGGGATGAGTATAAAGTTATGGGACTTGCTCCCTATGGTGAACCTGCGTATTTAGAAGAATTCCGTCAAATTGTCTATCCTAAAGGAGATGGTCTAGAACTAAATCTTGATTACTTCAATCATCATAAAAAGGGGATATCAATGAATTGGACTGGAGGAAGCCCGACCGTTTTACCATTCCATAGTCAAAAATTAGAAGAACTGTTTGGTGCTCCACGCCATCCTCAAGAGGAGATGACGGAAAAACACCAGAATATTGCGACATCATTACAGGTTGTTACCGAAGAAATCATTTTTCATATCCTCAATCGTTTGTGGGAACGCACCAAAAGCGATAACCTTTGCCTTGCTGGTGGCGTGGCAATGAATTCAGTCGCCAATGGCAAAATCACGCAAAAGACTCCATTTAAGCAGGTATATACCCCCGTTGGGGCTGCTGATAATGGGACTTGCTTTGGTGCAGCTTTTTATGTGTGGCATCAGGTTCTGAAGCAGCCGCGTGATTTTGTACTGGAGCATGGCTATTGGGGTTCAGAATTTAGTGAGGCTGAGTGTCTAGAGGCGATCGCTAAACAGAATTTACGATCGCATTATTTGCCTTTAAGTCAACCAAGCGATCGCCAAGCTATGTTAGAGAAAGTTGTGGACGCGATGTGTGCTGGCAAGGTGATTGGCTGGTATCAGGGTAGGATGGAGTTTGGGGCAAGAGCATTGGGGAATCGGTCTTTGGTTGCCGACCCGCGCCGTCTTGATATGCGAGATATTATCAATCTAAAAATTAAGTTTCGTGAGAAATTTCGACCTTTTGCTCCAAGTATTCTTGAGGAAAAAGTTAGTGAATATTTTGAGATCGATGCGCCTGCCCCGTTTATGGAAAAGGTATTTAAGATCAAATCTGAAAAGCGATCGCAAATCCCTGCGGTGACTCATGTCGATGGAACTGGTCGCTTACAGAGTGTTAGCTATAAAACTAATCCACTGTATTGGGACTTAATTAATACTTTTGCTCAGCGCACTGGTGTACCCATGATTTTAAATACATCTTTAAACGAAAATGAGCCAGTGGTCAGAACTCCCGATGAGGCAATCGCCTGTTTCTTGCGTACTGGTATGGATGCGATCGTGCTTGGTTCATATTATGTCGAACGCCCGAAAGTGTAGTCATGCTTCAGAACCCATTTAAGAATTACTTTCTGCGGTCAAAAGCTCTAAGAGATCCCCCTCAATCCCCCTTGTAAAGGGGGAAGAATTTAATTCTCCCCCCTTTACAAGCTGCCGTGTACACACAAGTCTAATTGTCTACGTTTCGATCTCTTTAAGCCCCCTAAATCCCCCAATTCTGGGGGACTTTGAAAGAATTTTATTTTCTTGTTCCCCCAGAATTGGGGGCTAGGGGGCAGATAATTGTTGACTTAGCTAGGTTTTATGACTTGTGTGTACACCGTAGCCTTTACAAGGGGGGCTGGGGGGGATCTAGCTCAATTCTTAAATAAGTTTCTGATCAGATTGGTATAATGTCTGCGGTTATAATTAAAAAATTTAAAATGACTGTTACCACTTCAGCTCCTAACCCCAAAATTGGATTAGCTTCTCGATTAGTAAATGGCATCTTAGCGATCGCGCCTTTATTCAACATAGCCAAGCAACGCGCTCGCAAAATGATGATCGAACGTGCTGAGTCGATGGGCGTAAACTGGCT